>JAGARR010000006.1 GCA_017622135.1 Spirochaetaceae bacterium | reverse complement strand
TCGTCGAGAAGCTGAAGAAAAGGCTCGTCGAGAAACCGAAGAAAAGGCTCGCCGAGACGCCGAAGAAAAGGCTCGCCGAGAGGCCGAAGAAAAGGCTCGCCGAGAAGCTGAAGAAAAAGCTCGCCGAGAAGCCGAAGAAAAAGCCCGCCGTGAGGCCGAGGAGAAGGCCCGCCGTGAGGCCGAGGAGAAGGCCCGCCGTGAGGCCGAAGAAAAAGCTCGCCGAGAGGCCGAAGAAAAAGCTCGTCGAGAAGCCGAAGAAAAGGCTCGCCGAGAAGCCGAAGAAAAGGCTCGTCGAGAAGCCGAAGAAAAGGCTCGTCGAGAAGCTGAAGAAAAAGCTCGTCGAGAGGCTGAGGAATTGGAACAGCAACGACAAAAACTGCTTCAAAGCATAGAGCATGACTTCAATCAGCGTATTGGTTCAGTTATGATACAGAAGGCCAAGGCTATATGGAGGTTAAAGCAGCTTGAGGATACGCTGCATGAACTTCAAAAAAAACGAGGCAACAACTAGGATGAACACCGAGGCCGTTCATGCACCATCAGCCCCGGAGAGAAATGAAATTTGTGGTGCGGCCAGTAAGGACAAGAGGAGGAAGCTATGAATTGTACCAATTGTGGAATTGCATTGGAGGCGGGGGCACGGTTTTGCCTCGATTGCGGAACTGAGGTGCCCCAGGTAAAAGCCTGTGTTAAGTGTGGGGTGCAGCTTTCACCCACTGCAAAGTTCTGCAGCCAGTGTGGAGCGAAGCAGGATGGCAGTGGTAGTACCGGTGGACTTGCCATGGGAAACAAGAATGTGGTGGCCGGCGATGTAATCGGAAGCAAGGAAGAAACCCACATTGCAGGCCACGCCACCATCATCAAGAATGAGGACGAGACAAAGAAGATTGTCAAGTGCCACGAGTGCGGCAAGTGGATGCAGGTGATAGAAGGGTATGAGTGCCGTAAGTGCCACCAGTTTACCTGTCCCTCCTGCTACAATACCAGTGCCCGCAGTTGCCACTGCTGTTTCCAAGAAGAAGCCGTTCAGAAGGCTCCACTTGAGGACCAGAAGTCAGCAATGAAGGTGGAACTCATGGAGTCAGAGCGGATGATTCTGGAGCGGGCCTGGACTCTGCTGTACGAGAAGGACCGTCCTCGCCAGGCCCTGGCTCTGGTGGAACCCCTGTATCAGGAGCATAGGGAGGATGAGGCGGTGCTGGGGGTGTACCTCCCCATACTGGCGTGGTGCAATCCCCAGCTGGCGGTGGAGTTGGCGGACAGTCTTTGCCATGTGGAAGGCTACAAGGTGCAGATAGAGGAGGCCATTAGAAGAAGGGACACGGTGCAGGCGGAGCGGAGGCTGCAGGAGGCCAAAGAGCGGTGGCCTGGACAGGTGTCGCTGCAGTTGCTGGAGGTGGTGGTAAAGATTGCCCAGTACAGGGATTACAAGGAGGAGTTGTTCCTGGAGGAAGGCCGCAGGATCATGGCGGCACTGACCGGGGCAGAAAGCCCTGTGGAATGCAGCTGGCAGCACCTGCTGGAGGCATTCCTGAACAGTGAGGGGAAGTGCGTCAGGGTAACCTTTGCAGCCTTTAAGCAGCGCGGACTGTGCTGGCACGTAGTGTCCAGACTCTTCTTCCTGTTGTATGGTTTCAAATTGTATTATTACTCAGATATTTTTCCAATAGGTACTATTGTTGGAGCGTCGTACATAACCATTTTAACGATGAAGTTTCATCACTTTTCCTCGGAGATACACTATACAGCTGGCATTCAGGGGAATATGGTGGAAGGGAAGACTTATAATAAGCTCACCGGCCGCCTGGATAGTCGGAATGAATACCGCTATGACAGTCAGGGGAATCTGGTGGAAAAGAAGGATTATACCGACGGCCGCCTGGATAGTCGGAATGAATACCGCTATGACAGCCAGGGGAATCTGGTGGAAAAGAAGGGTTGCGACGAATACGGCGAGTGGCGGTTTGAATACCGCTATGACAGCCAGGGGAATCTGGTGGAAAAGAAGGGTTGCGACGAATACGGCGAGTGGCGGGGTGAATACCGCTATGACAGCCTGGGGAATCTGGTGGAGGAGAAGTCTTATAGGGACGGCAGCCTGGATAGTCGGTATGAATACAGCTATGACAGCCAGGGGAATCTGGTGGAGGAGAAGTCTTATAGGGACGGCCGCCTGGATAGTCGGAATGAATACCGCTATGACAGCCAGGGGAATCTGGTGGAAAAGAAGTGTTGCGACGAATACGACGAGTGGCGGGGTGAATACCGCTATGACAGCCTGGGGAATCTGGTGGAGGAGAAGTCTTATAGGGACGGCAGCCTGGATAGTCGGTATGAATACAGCTATGACAGCCAGGGGAATCTGGTGGAAGGAAAGCTCTACTACGGCGACGGTACATTACTGGTGGAAAAGAATAAGAGCTATTACGAAGACGGTACCCTTAGGAGTGAAAGGAGATATGGTGACCAGGGGAATCTGGTGGAAGAGAAGGAGTATTACAAAGACGGTACCCTGGAGAGTGAAAAGAAATATAATGACCAGGGGGGGCTGGTGGAAGAGAAGGAGTATTACAAAGACGGTACCCTGGAGAGTGAAAAGAAATATAATGACCAGTGGAATCTGGTGGAAGAGAAGGAATATTACGAAAACGGTACCCTTAAGAGTGAAAGGAGATATGGTGACCAGTGGAATCTGGTGGAAGAGAAGGAATATTACGAAAACGGTATCCTTTGGAGTGAAAAGAGATATAATAGCCGAGGAAAGCGGGTGGAATTTAAGAACTATTACAGAGACGGTACCCTTAGGAGTGAAAGGAGATATAATTACCAGGGGGATCTGGTGGAAGAGAAGGAATATGGCTATGACGGTACCCTGAAGAGCAAATAGAGATATGACAGCCAGGGGAAGTGTGTGGAAAAAAAGGAGTATGAGTATTGCCCCGACGGCCGCCTGAAGAAGGAATTGAAACGCAATGAGCATGGGTATGTGTTTGAAGAGAACCACTATACACCTGACGGCCGCCGGAAATTGTTTGGCTGGCTTTAGGGGAATTCTACGCCTACTACCAGTGGTACTATGCCGTTCCCTGTGCCGAGCTCATGGCGACAGCGCCGGCAACGTGGTAGCCCTTCGTGCTTATGATGCCCAGGGCAGGCGTGTGTTTTAGCCGGGCACAGGGGGCCTTGCCCCCTGTGCGGGATGTGATTTTTTAGGAGGAGACTCCGCATCCCCGCCACAAAAAAAAAGGCCGTGCCCAGTCAGGACACGGCCTCTCTTATTCACTCAAGCTGCAACTAGCGCTTGTTGCTCTGCTTCCAGATTCCCATCTTCTCGGCATCCTTGATCAGCTCGTCACGGAAGTCGGGGTGGGCAACGGAGATGAGTGCCTCGGCCCGCTGCCAGGAGGACAGACCCTTCAGGTTCACCTTACCGTGCTCGGTCACAAACCAGTGGATGTTGGGGCGGGCTGCCGTAATGACAGAGCCTGGATCCAGTGTGGGACGAATGCGTGAGCCAAGGGTTCCGTCCTTCTTCTTGAAGGTGGAGGAACAGCAGATGAAGCTCTTTCCACCCTTGGACAGGTAGGCACCCAGCACAAAGTCAAGCTGTCCACCGGCACCGGAAATCTGCTTTGTTCCAGCACTCTCGGAGTTCACCTGGCCAAAGAGGTCGATCTCAACGGTGTTGTTGATGGAGATGAAGTTGTCGATCTGGGCGATGACCCGGGCATCGTTGGTGTAGTCAACGGGGCGGGGGCAGATGTCAGGATTGCCGTCGATGTAGTCGTACAGCTTCTTTGTTCCTGCAGCAAAGGCATAGACCTGCTTTCCGCCGTCCAGGCTCTTACACTTTCCGTTGATCTTTCCGGCGTTGGCAATGTCAACAAAGGCGTCAACGTACATCTCGGTGTGGACGGACAGATCCTTCAGGTCGGACTGGACGATCATGGAACCCACGGCGTTGGGCATTCCACCGATACCCAGCTGGAGACAGGCTCCGTTGGGAATCTCCTCCAGAATCAATTTTGCGACAGCCTTGTCCACGTCGGTGAGCTCGCCGCCACCACCAATCTGGGAGACGGGAGGATTGTCGCCCTCAACGATGATGTCAACCTCAGAGATGTGGATATTGTCATGCATACCGCAGCAGCGAGGCATGTTCTTGTTCACCTCGACAATCACCACATCAGAAATCTCTACCACAGCACGCAGGTGGGAGACACTCAGACCGAAGTTGAAGTATCCCTTCTCATCCATTGGTGCAACCTGGAACATGGCAACATTGATGTGCTTGATGTTCTCACGGTACCAGCGGGGCATCTCCGAGTAGCGCAGAGCGTTGTAGTAGGCGAATCCAGCCTGCCCGGCCTTCCGCTCGATTCCAGAGTAGTGCCAGGAGTTCCAGCACATATGGGCTCCGGGATTCTCAATCTGGAAAATGGCGGGATTGAAGGGAAGAACACCACCACGGAACTTCACGTCCTCCAGGTTCACCAAGTGGCCTGCCAGCGCCTTGTCCAGTGCAATGGGGGTGTTCACACAGAAACCATAGTCAACCCAGTCGCCTGACTTGACAACCTTCACAGCCTCCTCGGCTGTCTTAAGCTTTGCCTTGTAATCTGCTTCAAAGCTCATGTTTTCCTCCTTTATTTCCCTTCCAGCCTCTCTGGAAGGGGTGGACGGAAACCGGTTCCGTACTGTCACCGATTCCCGTCTGTTTTACAATGTAGTGTTATTTGTTCTTGAACCCGATTACTTGTTCTTGAACTGGACACCCTTCTCCTTGTTCAGGAAGGCTGTCATTCCAATCTTCTGATCCTCTGTGGTGAAGCAGTTGCCGAACTCACGCACCTCGATGGCGATACCGGCATCAATGTCCACCTGAAGTCCCTCGTTGATGGCCTTCTTTGCGTAGCTTACAGCCAGGGGAGCCTTCTTGCAGATGGTCTGTGCCAGAGAAACGGCAGTCTCCATCAGCTGCTCGGGCTCCACAACGGAATTCACCAGACCAATCTTCAGGGCCTCGTCAGCCTTCACATTGCGGCAGCTGTAGATCAACTCCTTGGCGATTCCAGGAGAAACCAAGCGAGCGAGCCGCTGTGTTCCACCGAAGCCGGGGGTGATTCCCAGTCCCACCTCAGGCTGTCCGAAGAGAGCCTTGGTGGAGGCGATGCGGATGTCGCAGGCCATGGACAGCTCGCAGCCACCGCCCAATGCAAAGCCGTTGATGGCTGCAATGACGGGACAGCGGAACTTCTCGATGCGGGAGAACACGGCGTTACCAACACGTGCGAATTCAGCGGCGGCGGCAACATCCTTGTCCTTCATCTCGGCAATGTCAGCACCAGCAACGAAGCTCTTGTCTCCGGCACCAGTCACGATGACTGCATATACATCGGCATTTCCCTCCAGCTGAACGAATGCATCGTCCAGCTCCTTGAGGGTAGCGGTGTTCAGGGCATTCAAAGCCTCAGGGCGGCTAATGGTAACAGTAGCAATATGATCCTTTACATCAACCAATACGCTCATATCTCTCCCCTCTTACTTTGAGTAGTCAAAGAAGCCCTTGCCACTCTTGCGGCCCAACAGACCGCCGCGAACCATCTTGCGCAGCAGGGTACAGCAACGGTACTTGTTGTCACCAGTCTCATTGAACAGAACGTCCATGATGAGGACGATGATGTCGTTTCCGATGAGGTCGGACAGGGCCAAGGGACCCATGGGGTGGTTCGCACCCAGCTTCATGGCGGTGTCGATGTCCTCGGCGGAGGCAATTCCCTCCTGCAGGATGAAGGCAGCCTCGTTGATCATAGGAACCAGAATGCGGTTCACAACGAAGCCTGGTCCTTCGTTCACCTCGACGGGGGTCTTGCCCAATTTCTTGGAAACCTCAACGATGGCATCCTTTGTAGCTGCGGGTGTGTTCACGCCGCAGATGACCTCCACCAGTTTCATCACGTTGGCGGGATTGAAGAAGTGCATTCCGATTACATCATGCTTGATGCCCTTTGCAATCTCAGTTACAGACAGGGAAGAGGTGTTTGTGGCAAAGATGGTCTCTGCCTTACAAATCTCATCCAGCTGGGAGAACAGTCCCTTCTTAGCATCCATGGTCTCAAGAATTGCTTCCACAACCAAGTCTGCATCGGACAGATCCTTGTATTCTCCTGTCTTGAGGTTGCCCTTCACCTTTGCAGCGGCATCGGCTTCCATCTTTCCTTTGCCTACCAGCTTGTCCAGCCCGGCAGCAATCTTGTCGATTCCACCCTGAGCCCATTCAATCTTAACGTCACATACAGTTACAGAATAACCAGCGGAAGCAAATGCCCAAGCAATGCCCTGTCCCATGGTTCCTGCACCAACTACACCAACCTTAGTCATAAAAAAACCTCTCTTTGAAACTAAGAAATAATAGTTTGTATTTTAGCAGGGAACGGTGTCCCCTTCAAGTCCAATCACAGATGCATCCTGGGTCAATGAGTGACCCAGGGGATGCTTTTCTAGATTATACCAGCTTCAAGATTACAGCGGTTCCCTGCCCACCACCGATGCACAGGGAGGCAAGGCCAAGCTTCTTTCCTGTGCGCTTCATCTCGTGGATCATGGAGACCATGATGCGGTTGCCGGAGATTCCCACGGGATGGCCAAGGGCGATGGCACTTCCATTCACGTTGGTCTTGGCCATCAGCTCAGCCTTGTCTACGCCGTGCTCCTCCACCAGCTCGTGGATGACACCCAGAGACTGGGCGGCAAAGGCTTCGTTCAGCTCGATGATTTCCATGTCAGCCAGCTTCATTCCGGCACTGTTCAAGGCCTTGCGGATGGCGGGGGTGGGGCCGAGGCCCATGACGCGGGGGTCAACGCCGCCCTGTCCGTATGCCACCACCTCGCAGAGGGGCTTGAGGCCATACTTCTTCACGGCGTCCTCGCTGGCCAGCACCATGAAGGAGGCACCGTCATTGATTCCGGAGGCATTTCCTGCGGTGACGGTTCCGTCCTTGATGAAGGCGGGCTTCAGCTTGCCCAGCTTCTCAACATCGGTCTTGCGGTTGGGGAACTCGTCGGTGTCGAACACGATGTCGCCCTTCTTGGAGGGGATGACGACGGGGACAATCTCCTCCTTGAACTTGCCGGCATCCTGGGCGGCGATAGCCTTCTTCTGGGAGCCCATGGCAAATTTGTCCTGCTCCTGGCGACCAATCTTGTACTTTTCCGCAATGTTCTCGGCGGTTACACCCATGTGGATGTTGTACAAGGTGTCGACCAATGCGTCATGGAGCATGTGGTCCTCTGCCTTCCATGAGCCCATCTTGTTTCCGGAACGGGTGTTGGCAGGAATCAGGTAGGGAGCCTGTGACATGGACTCCACACCACCGGCCACCACGATGTCGTTGAAGCCCACCTGGATGGACATGGTGGCCTCCATGACGGTCCTCATGCCGGAACCGCAGAGCATGTTGGTGGTGTGGGCGCACACGGAATCGGGGATGCCTGCCTCCAGGGCAATGGTGCGGCCGATGTTCTGTCCCAGGCCACCACCCAGAACGTTTCCGCAGATGACCTCGTCCACATTCTCAGGCTTCACACCGGAGGATGCCAGAAGCTCCTTCACGACTGTGGAGCCCAGGACCTTGGGATGAACCCCAGACAGTGTTCCCAAAAAATTTCCTACAGCGGTGCGCTTTGCACCGACAACATATACCTTCTTTGCTTCCATAAAAATAAATCTCCTAAAATAATACTTGCCGGTTAGTCCCGCTTCAAGATGATGGCTGTTCCCTGTCCACCGCCGATACACAGCGAGGCCAGTCCCAGCTTCTTGTTGGAACGGATCATTTCGTGGATCAAGGTGACGATGATTCTGTTTCCAGACGCGCCAACCGGATGTCCGAGAGCGATGGCACCGCCGTTCACATTGGTCTTGGCCATGAACTCTTCCTTGTTGACGCCATGCTCCTCCACCAACTCGTGGATGACACCCAGAGACTGGGCGGCGAAGGCCTCGTTCAGCTCCACCACTTCGATGTCGGCAAGCTTCACACCTGCGTATTTCAGTGCGTTGCGGATGGCGGGAGTGGGACCCAGGCCCATGACGCTGGGATCAACTCCACCCTGTCCGATTCCGACAATCTCGCAGAGGGGCTTGAGTCCGTACTTCTTCACTGCATCCTCACTGGCAACCAGCACAAAGGAGGCTCCGTCGTTGATTCCGGAGGCGTTTCCGGCAGTCACGGAACCGTCCTTGATGAAGGCGGGCTTGAGCTTCGCCAGCTTCTCCGGATTGGTTCCCCGGTTGATGTGCTCGTCGGTGTCGAAGATGACATCGCCCTTCTTGGTGGCGATGGTGATGGGAACAATCTCTTCCTTGAACTTGCCGGCATCTTGGGCGGCGATAGCCTTTTGCTGGGAAGCATAGGCAAAGTCATCCTGCTCCTGGCGGCTGATGTTGTATTTCTTGGCGATGTTCTCTGCAGTGACACCCATGTGGATGTCCAGGCGGGCATCGGTGAGCGCATCGTAAATCATGTGGTCAACGGCCTTCCATGGCCCCATCTTGTTCCCCGTGCGTGTGTTGGCGGGAACCAGGTAGGGAGCCTGTGACATGGACTCGATTCCACCGGCTACCACAAGGTCGCCCTGTCCAGCCTGGATGGTCATTACAGCTTCCATCACCGTTCGCATGCCGGAACCGCAGACCATGTTGGTGGTGTGGGCACAGACAGTATCAGGGATGCCAGCTTCCAGGGATGCGGTACGGCCGATGCTCTGTCCTACACCTGCTCCAAGAACATTGCCACAGATGACCTCATCCACATTCTCAGGCTTTACACCGGCGTCTGCCAACAGGGCCTTGATGACCTGCGCACCGAACTCCCTGGGCTTTACTGAGGAGAGCCCCCCTAAGAAACCTCCAATAGCGGTACGCTTTGCACTGACGATGTAGGCCTTCTTTAATTCCATATATCTTCCTCCTAAAACTTACAACTACAGCGCCCTTGTTATATATCTTTTTTATACATACAAGAGTCGGACACTGCAGAATATATACATAATTGGTATGCTAGTATTCACTTTGGAATCTGTCAAGAATAAAAAACAAAAAAAAGTGAAAAAAAAAAAAAAAATGCCGAGAATTAGATTTTTTTTAGCAAAATGATTAAAATTTTTTATCGGGTTGAAGTGACAAGCTTAAAACGAATAAAATTTTATATATATAGAAAGAATTAATTTGGTTTTGGAGGATGGATTCCTACCACTACATTCTGATGTGGACAGTCGCACCGCACTGTGGCTGCAGGTTGGCTGCTGATAGTGAGAAAAAGCTGGAATTTCCCGGCAGTTTTCCTGTCAGGATAGATGCTGTTTAAAAAAATAGACAGTTGTTTTTCTGTTTCTGCTGTCATGCTGTATGAAAAATAGTACAATTTTCCTGTTTTGATGCTGGTTCTCTGGGGTTGTGCAGTTTTTTATACAGGTCCTGTCTCTTTTTCCGTAATTTTTTAATTTTTTTCTGATTCCATAGAAGTTATTTCTTTCTATAAATATTTATTATACAAGTATTTGTGTTTTGTAAGAAAAACTTAAGGAAATTGGCATGGTTTTTGCTATATAAATTTCTGAATCAAAAGTTGGAGGCTAGATTATGGCACAGAAAAGCATATTGGAAATGTATTTTGAGCAGATAAGACGCTACGAACGTCTGACCCATGACCAGGAGAGGGAGCTTGCCCAGAGAGTTCGCGATGGTAACGATGATGCTCGCCAGCGGCTGGTGAACGCAAACCTGCGGCTGGTGGTGAGCGTGGCCGAGAAGTATACCAAGGACGAGCAGCTGCTTCTTGACCTCATACAGGAGGGGAATGTGGGCCTGATGATGGCCGTGGACAAGTTCTCCTCCAGCTTCAATGTACATTTTGCCACCTATGCCTATCCCTGGATCACCCAGTACATCCTACGGTACATCCAGTCCAAGCTGCCAGCAATCTACCTGCCCTCAAGAAAGGAAAATGAGGTTCGCCGCCTGAAGAAGTCCCGCTCCTACCTCCAGATAATGCTGGGGAGGGAGCCCACCGTCAGCGAGCTTGCTACCTACCTGGATATGAGCGAATACCAGGTGAGGAATACCCTGTCCTACTGCTACGCCTATTCCAGCCTCAATATCGAGCTCAAGGAGGGTGATGGGGTCACTTGCGGGGATCTGCTGGAGGACGAGCGTTCCTCCATGGAGCAGACCGGATTCCGGAATCTGGTGGCCGCCGACGTGCGCCGCATGGTGGAGGATCTTCCCAAGGCGGAACGGCAGGTCATCTACTATCGGTTCAACTTTGACAAGGATGCTCCGAAGCTGCGTACCTTCCGTCAGGTGAGCGGCAGGATTGGCTGTTCCGCCGAGACTGCCCGGAAGCTGGAGATGAAGGCCATGCAATCCCTGCGGCGACGGGTAGGGCAGGAATCAATGAGTGTATGAGCTCTCAGGTGATTGTTTTCCTAATAGACTGGAAAGCAATCACCGTGGAAGAGCGTTTTGTCATCCTGAAGGGACTGCCCTTCGGGATTTTTTTTAAATAAACCTTAAATCCGTGGCCGCCTGTGGTGTAATGAAATCTTCGAGGGGCGGGAGTCTCCTATACTTTGTAGTGGCGGTGCTTGTTTTGAGAGAGACCGCCAAATTCCTTTCAGAAGGTGGTGGCCATGGACGGCAAGAGAAACGTGTTCTTTGGTTTGGCAAGTCTGCTGGTGGCAGTTCTGGTGATGGTGGGATGTCGTTCCATCCCCAAGGGTGTGTATCCGGTGACGGACTTTGACCTGCAGCGGTATCTGGGAACCTGGCATGAGGTGGCCCGCTTTGACTTCGCCTTCGAGCGGAACCTGCGGAACGTGACGGCGGAGTACTCCATGAACGAGGACGGCTCCGTGCGGGTGGTGAACCGGGGCTACAATTACGCCAAGGGCAAATGGCAGGAGTCGGAGGGAAGGGCCAGGTTTCAGGGAAGCCCCGACCTAGGAGCCCTTGAGGTGTCCTTCTTCGGGCCATTCTACAGCGGCTACAATGTGATTGCCATCGATGACGACTACCAGTATGCCTTGGTGGCGGGCAAGGACCTGAACTACCTATGGATTCTGAGTCGCACTCCCCAGATGCCCTCGGAGGTGCTGACGGAGTACCTGATTCTGGCTGAGTCCCTAGGGTTTGACATCGACAGGCTGGTGTGGTCGGGACAAGGACAGTAGGCGGTCACCAGGCATCGGGTGAGGTTCCATGGAGTCGGCGGTTGGAGTCGGCTTCATGGAATCGTCTTGGGGTCGTTTTTTCGGCTTCATAGGGAGAAAAACCTGCGGTGCCTTCAAGGTGTTGGAGCTTTTTGTCAGTATTTAAAAATACTTAATAAACTTTCAATCCAATAATTTTTCTTTCCCCACTGCTTGTATCAAATTTACCGGAGTGATATACTGAGGCAGTTTTTTTTCATAAAAATCAAAGAGGAACGATATGAGCAAAGGTAAGGTTGTTCTTGCATATTCAGGTGGACTTGACACTACAGTGATCATTCCGTGGCTCAAGGAGAACTACGACTATGATGTCATCGCTGTCTGCGTGGACGTGGGACAGGAGGATGACTGGAGGACGATAAAGCAGCGGGCCCTGGACACCGGCGCCGCAGCCTGCTATGTGGTGGATGCCCGGGAGGAGTACATCACTGAGTACATCTGGCCTGCGGTGAAGGCCAACGCCGTCTACGAGGACCGCTATCTGCTGGGAACCTCCACAGCACGGCCCCTCATCGGCAAGATTCTGGTGGAGTACGCCCGCCAGGAGAATGCGGTGGCCATCTGCCACGGAGCCACGGGAAAGGGCAACGACCAGGTTCGCTTCGAGCTGGCCATCAAGGCCTTTGCCCCCGACCTGCAGGTGATTGCCGCCTGGCGCGACCCCAAGTGGAACATGGACAGCCGTGAGGCCGAGATCAAGTTCTTGGAGGACCGGGGAATTCCCGTCCCCATGAAGAAGGACCAGTCCTACAGCCGTGACGAGAACATCTGGCACCTGTCCCACGAGGGCCTGGAGCTGGAGCAGACTGAGAACGAGCCCAATTACAAGCACATGCTGAAGCTCACCACCGTGCCTGAGGAGGCCCCTGAGGCCGGCGAGTACGTCACCATCGACTTTGAGGCGGGAATCCCCGTGGCCGTCAACGGCAAGAAGATGGGTGCCCTGGAGCTGATGGCGGAGCTGAACAAGATTGGTGGCCGCAACGGTGTGGGGCTGGTGGATATCTGCGAGAACCGCTTTGTGGGCATGAAGAGCCGCGGCGTCTACGAGACTCCCGGTGGCTCCATCCTGTACTTTGCCCACCAGATGCTGGACCACCTGTGCCTTGACCGGGACACCTACCACTACAAGCAGCTGGTGTCCCACCGCATGAGCGAGCTCATTTACGACGGCAAGTGGTTCACCACCCTGATGGATTCCCTGATGGCCTTTGTGGACAAGACCCAGGAGACCGTTACCGGTTGGGTGAAGCTCAAGCTATACAAGGGATCCATCCGGGGGGCAGGCTCCTATTCCCCCTACAGCCTCTACAACGAGAGCATTGCCTCCTTCACCACCGGAGAGCTGTACAACCATCAGGATGCCCAGGGCTTCATTACCTTGGTGGGCCTGCCCCTGAAGGTGCGGGCTATGATGGAGCAGCAGGTGGGCAGGGGACAGGCCGTCCTGGACAATGCCACTTTCAAGAAGCGGCCTACAGAGTGACTTTTGCGGGGGAGCTTTGGGCCGCTTTGGCAGCCGGGTTCCCCCTGTTTTTTTATTCCAATGGGGGCTGGATATGACCTATTCACCAGCCCCAGATTATCGAGAGGTTTGTATGTTGACCCTAAAGTTTGGCGGCACCTCTATGGGAAGCGCCCGGCGGATTCTTGATTCCACGGACATCATGGTTTCCCGTGCTGAAGGTGATCGCATCAGTGTTGTTGTTTCCGCCGTGGCCGGTGTTTCCAACAGGCTGCAGGAGAGCATTGACGGCTGCCTTGCCGGTGCCCCTGCAGAGCCCTTTGTGGAGCAGCTGCGGAAGGTCCACCAGGATATTTGCCTGGAGATCGCCGCCCAGCTTCCCGCCTTTGTTCCCGCCACGGTGATGCAGCGGCTGGAGTCCACCTTTGCCGAATACCGCCGCCTGCTGGAGGCGGTGTCTGCCTTTGGGGAGTGTCCCGATTCGGTCCACTGCAGGATTATGGGCAGCGGCGAGCTCCTGTGCGTTCCCATTGTTGAGGCGGTGCTGGTGGCCAAGGGGCAGAAGGTGGAGCTTTTGGACTCCCGGAACTTCATCTTCACCACTGGAAACCAGAAGGAGGGGGATCTGGACTACGGACGTACCACCCAGGCCTTTGCCCCCTACCGTGACGGGGAGTCCCACCGTCAGGCCCGGATTCTGCTGTTCCCCGGCTTCATCTGCTCCTGGCGGGCAAAGTTTGCCGACACCAAGTCAATGCCCGGCCTTTTGGGGCGCAACGGCTCTGACTTCTCCGCTGCCATCGTGGGTTCCTGCCTGGGGGCCAGGAAGGTGGAGTTCTGGACCGATGTGGACGGCATCTACACCGCCGATCCCCGCATTGTTCCCGACGCAATTCTTGTGGACGACATGACCTATGAGGAAGCCATGGAGCTTTCCTTCTTTGGCTCCAAGGTGTTGCACCCCAAGACCCTGGCCCCCTTGGCATCCAAGGGAATCGAAGCCTGGAGTCTTAACAGCCACAATCCCTCTGCACGGGGCACACGGATCGCCCAGGGCCCCTTCAACGCCACCAATGACGTGGGACCGGTGCGGGGTATCTCCTGCCTCAAGAATACTGCCATGGTCAGTGTCTCCGGCTCCAGCATGAAGGGCAGGAGCGGTATGGCAGCCCGCATCTTCGCCGCCGTCAGCCGTGGCGGGGTGTCCATCCTGCTGATTACCCAGTCCAGCTCCGAGTACACCATCACCTTCTGTGTGCGCCAGTCCCAGGCCCACCTGGTGATGGACATCCTCTCAGCCGAATTCGAGCTGGAGCTGCGGGAGCGGCTGCTGAACGTCATCGAGGTGCAGGAGCATTGCGCTATCGTCTCCATTGTGGGTGACGGCATGAAGGAGAAGCGGGGAGTGGCGGGAACCTTCTTTGACTCGCTGGCCTCCCAGGACATCAACATCCTTGCCATTGCCCAGGGCTCGTCGGAGCGCTCCATCAGTGTGGTTATTGCAGGCAGCAACGGGGACACGGCGGTGCGCATTGCCCACCGGTTCTTCTTCAACACGGCCCAGACCATCGAGGTCTTTGCCTTCGGTGCGGGAACCATCGGCGGCTGCCTGCTGGACCAGATTCGCGACCAGCAGGAGGAGCTGCTTTCCCAGCGCATCGACATTCGGGTCATGGCCATTGCCACCATGGACAAGATGCTGGTGGCACCGCCCGATGTCAGCTCTCCTGGTCTGGACCTGTCCAATTGGCGTGACGAGGTGAGTGCCAAGGGGCAGCCCACCTCTCTGGAAGCCATTCTGGAGTATGTGCGGCAGGTGAAGCCCTTGAATCCTGTCTTTGTGGACTGCACCGCCAGTTACGACCTGCCGGAGCGGTATCTCGATATCCTTGAGGCGGGAATGCACATCGCCACTCCCAACAAGCGGGCCAACTCCATGTCCATGGACTATTACACCAAGCTGCGTCGCACTGCCAACAGGATGCGCCGCCTGTTCCTCTACGAGACAAACGTAGGTGCGGGGCTTCCCATTATCGATACCCTCCAGAATCTCTTTGCCAGCGGCGACAAGCTGAAGGGCTTTAGCGGCATCATGTCCGGCTCCCTGTCCTACATCTTCGGACGGCTGGATGAGGGTGCTACCTTCAGCCAGGCGGTGCTGGAGGCTCGGGAGAAGCGCTTCACCGAGCCTGATCCCCGTGATGACTTGGCAGGCCTTGATGTGGCTCGCAAGGCCCTCATCATTGCCCGTGAGTCGGGACTGGCGGTGGAGATGGAGGACATTGTGATCCACAAGGTGTTCCCGGCAGACTTTGACGACTCCGGCACCGTGGACCAGTTCCTGGCCAATCTGCCCAAGGTGGACGATCATTTCTCCAAGCTGATGGAGCGGCTGAAGGCCGAGGGAAAGGTGCTGCGGATGGCGGCCTCCATTCAGGAGGGAAGGTGCAGCGTGGGTATGATGGAGGTGGATGCAAGCCATCCCCTGTACACGGTGAAGGGCGGGGAGAACGCCTTTGTGTTCCATACCCAGCGGTACAATCCCATCCCCCTGTCCATTATGGGATACGGAGCGGGAGCTGGGGTGACGGCAGCTGGTGTCTTTGCGGATATTCTCCGCACCGTCTCCTGGAACCCGGAGGTCTAGGATTTGTTGGAAAATAGGCTTCGGAAAGGATTTTGGAAGGAATTCCTTTTAGAAATCGTTTTCCGGAGCTGTTTTAGGCAAATAGTATTTAATTTGAGGGAAAAGATATGGTTATTGTTTTGCAGAAGGGCATTCCAGAAAAGGACAAGCAGGAGCTGAAGGACTTTCTGGTTCGTAACAATTTCAAGGTGAATGAGATCACTGGCGAGGAGGACACCATCCTTGGTGCCGTGGGTAAGGTTACCATCGACCCCCGTGAGGTGGAGATTCTGCCAGGGGTGGAGCGGGTGATTCCCATCTCCAAGCCCTACAAGATGGCCAGCCGTGAGTACAAGAAGGAGAACACGGTGGTGGAGGTGAAGAACAACCGTGGCCAGATTGTTCGTATTGGAGGTAATCGGGTACTGGCCATTGCCGGTCCCTGTGCCGTGGAGAGCCTGGACCAGATGATGGGGGTGGCAGCCCGGGTGTCTGCTGCTGGTGCCGCCATGCTGCGGGGGGGCGCCTTCAAGCCTCGCACCAGTCCCTACGCCTTCCAGGGATTGGGCGAGGAAGGAGTGAAGATTCTCCGTCAGGCAGGTGATGCCTACGGTCTGCCCATCGTCACGGAGATTGTCTCCGCCGACCATATCCCCCTGATGAAGGATTATGTGGATGTGTACCAGATTGGCGCCCGAAACATGCAGAATTTCGAGCTTTTGAAGAAGGTGGGCGCCCTGGGCAAGCCGGTCATTCTGAAGCGTGGCCTTTCCGCCACCATCGAGGAGTGGCTCATGGCCGCCGAGTATCTGCTTTCCTCTGGCACTGATGATGTAATCCTCTGTGAGCGGGGAATCCGCACCTACGAGAAGGCCACCAGAAATACGCTGGACCTTTCCGCCGTGCCGGTGATCCGTTCTTTGACCCACCTGCCCATCATCATCGATCCCAGCCATGCGGTGGGTATCCGGGACAAGGTTCCTCCTATGGGACTGGCGGCTATTGCCGCTGGTGCGGATGGAATCATCGTGGAGGTGCATTGCCAGCCGGAGAAGGCTGTGTCCGACGCCGCCCAGACCATGTATCCTGAGCAGTTCGAGAAACTGATGCGGGATATTGACGTGCTGGCTCCGGTGGTGGGCAAGGAGGTGACCCATATCCGTCCTGCAGCTCCCGATGGGCAGAAGGCTGCTGCGGCTGGCTCCAATGACGGCAGGGTGCGCTGTGCCTATTCAGGTGACCATGGGGCATATGCGGAGCAGGCCATCAGCCTCTACTTTGACGATGCCCAGACGGTGGGCTGCAGCTCCTTCCGGGATGTGTTCCAGGCTGTGACCGATGGCCGTGCCGACTATGGCATGATTCCCTTGGAAAACAGTCTGGCGGGCTCCGTCTACGACAACTACGACAATCTTTTCCGTTTTGACGATGTGAGCATCTGCGGTGCCTACACCCTGCGGATTGAGCATGCCCTGCTTGCAGTGAAGGGAGCCAGCCTGGACTCCATTAAGCGGGTCTATTCCCATCCCCATGGCTTTCCCCAGTGCAAGGATTTCTTGGACAAGCATCCTGGCTGGATTCAGGTGGACGCTGTCTCCACTGCCACTGCTGCCGAACTGGTGGCCAAGGAGGGCAGCCTTGAAAATGCAGCCATTGCCTCATCAGCGGCAGCGGACTACTACAATCTTGAGGTGCTGGCCACGGGAATCGAACTGAATCCCCGGAACTACACTCGCTTTGTGGTGATTACGGCCAATGACAAGGAAATCAAGGATGCCCAGGCGGCGGCAGAGGAGATCTGCTGTGGCAAGACCTGCTGCGCCGCCTCCAACGAGGTGGCAAAGGCTTCTCTCGTGTTCATTGCCAAGAACAAGAGCGGTTCCCTCTATGAGTGCCTGGGAGTGCTGCACCAGCGGAACCTGAACATGACACGGCTGGAGTCCCGGCCCATTATGGGTGAGCCCTGGCGCTATATGTTCTACGTTGACCTGCAGCTGCCGGAAGGTGGCCGTAAGGTGCTGGAGGAGGCTGTTGGCGCACTGAAGTCCAAGGCTGAAGAGGTTCGGCTTCTGGGTATCTACAAGGAAAGGAGTGTGTGATGGAGCGATATGTTCTTTCAGTGCTGGTGGAGAACCACGCTGGTGTATTGAGTCGTGTGTCCGGGCTTTTCAGTCGTCGTGGATACAATATCGACAGTCTTACGGTGGGTGAGACCTACAATCCCGGCCAGTCCCGCATGACCATCGTGGTGAGCGGTGACGAATATATCCTTGACCAGATTACCAAGCAGCTGGCAAAGCTGGTGGAGGTCATCTCCATCCAGCATTGCGTTGCCTCGGAGACGGTGGTGCGGGAAATGGCCCTCATAAAGGTGGGGGCCGACGAGGCTCATCGTGCCGGTGTCATCCAGACTGCCAACATCTTCCGTGCCCGCATTGTGGATGTGGGGGTGGAGTCGGTGGTGATCGAGGTAACAGGCAGCGAGGAGAAGGTGGCAAGTCTTATCAGGCTGCTGGAGCCTTATGGCATCAAGGAGTTGGTGCGCACTGGTCTCACCGCCATGGGCAGAGGTTCCCAGGTTCTGGAATAGACCATGCCCCTCGCTCTGCCCATATTCTTTCTCTTCTCCATCTACGGTGTGGTGTCGGTATACCTGCCCATCATCCTTACCAGCATGGGATACACGGCCACCCAGGTAGGCTTGTTGCTGGGTATCTTTGAGGGTGCGGGAGTTGTCCTGCCCTTGGTCATGAGCCTGAGACGGGAGCAGGGAAGGGGCTATGGACTCCCCCTGCTTCTGATGGGTGCTCTGATGGCGATGGTTCCCTTCCCCCTGGTTCGGCTGGAGGGATTTTACCTGACCGCACTCTTCTTGGTCTGCTATTCTTTGGGATACAAGGGGGCGGTGCCCCTGTCGGATTCCCTCATCAACAAGGTGCTGGGAGACCGGCGTGATGACTACGGAAAGGTGCGGGTGGCAGGCTCCGTGGGCTATGTGGTGATGGCGTTGCTGCTGCAATGGCTTCTGCCTGCTGGCACTGCCCGCCAGTACCTGGGATGGATGATTGCCACGGCCCTCCTGTTTACTCTGTCACTCCTGTTTATTCCGGGGATATTTTCCAGGGATGCTATTCCCACCGATCCTACCGGTGGCGGTGGCGTTCCGCAGGAGAAAGCCCAGGGGAAGGCTCCAGCAGGAGCTCCTGCAGGTGAAGGACTGGGAAAAAGCTTGGCCCAGTTTCCCCCGGTGTTCTGGATGGGGCTGCTGCTGGTTTTCCTAGGGTTTCTTGGACTCACTCCCGCCACCAAGCTGTTTGCCCTGTATATGACTGATTTTATCCATTCCGAGGCCACAGGTGCCCTCAGCGCCCTTGCAGCCATCTCGGAGATTCCCTTCATGTTCTTTTCCAGTAGGTTTCTGCGGCACTATGGTTCCTTGCGACTGCTGGTGTTCTGTACTGCCATGGTGACGGTGCGGCTGATGCTCTACCTGCTGCTGCCCAATATGGCCGGGGCGGTGCTGGGCCAGCTGATGAATTCCGTTACCTATGGACTTTATCATCCTGCGGCGGTGGTGTTTGTGGCCCAGTACGCCCCAAAAGGCCGGCTGATAATGAGCCAGAGCCTGTACTCCATCTTTGCGGTGGGAGTAGCCAGCGTGTTGGGAAGCAGTCTCAGTGGCTGGATGATTGACAGCTTTGGCTATCCCGTCCTCTTTGTGACCTTGGCCATGTTCCCGCTGGGGGGTGTCATCCTGTATTTCTTTGTGAGGAAAAGAATATGATTGCAGCTGTCGTGAATGCCGTTGCAGTGGTGGCAGGCTCCCTCATTGGGGTGCTGTTCTCAAAGAAAATCAGCCAGGATCTGTCCCAGGTGGTGCAGACTGGAGCCGGAGTGGTGACCATGGTGATTGGCATCGAGATGGCCCTGGCCTACGAGAACATCATCTTTCTGGCCATGGCGGTGATTGCCGGTGGCATCATCGGCTCCTGGCTCGACATTGACGGAAAGATTCTCTTGCTGGGGGAGGGACTGGGACGGCTGGTATTGGGAAGGAGGCGTGGAGTCCCTACAGAGTCTTCCGGCAGGGAGGGCGATGCAGGCGGCCTTGATGGTGTCAGTTGCTTTGCCTACGGATTCCTGAACGCTTCGGTGCTGTTCTGCGTGGGTGCCATGGCCATCCTAGGTTCCATCAAGGCAGGAATCGACGGAGACTACACAGTCATCTTCACCAAGTCGGTGTTGGACGGCTTTATGGCCATTGTCTTTGCCGCCGCCCTGGGAATTGGAACCGCCTTCTCCGCCCTGTCGGTGCTGGTGTACCAAGGAGTCCTGACCCTGCTGGCGGGACTGGTGGCTCCTTATGTCCATGACATCATGCTGGCGGAGCTGGGGGCCGCTGGTGGAGCGCTCATCATCATGATCGGGGTGAATCTCATGGGCTTGGCCAAGATAAAGACTGCCAACTACCTGCCGGCACTGCTGCTTTCCGTGGGATTTGTGGTGGTGCAGGATGTGCTGGGCGTGTGATTGGAGTGGCGGGGAATGCCGAACGGTAAGGGGAGAGCAGTGGCGCTGCCCGGTGTGTGTGAAGAACCGGGGCATGAGATGAAACGGCAAACAAGGGCTTGTCTATGAAAAAGAATCCGTACAAAAAAGAATTGCAATGAATCTAATGTTACTATAATTTTCTCCAAAATATCCATCTGTTAGTGAAAAAAATTAAAATTTATCAATAAAAAATTACTGTGTTAGCCTCAATTAACTTGACAATCTCCATTGGTTGCGATATGCTAACAATAGAGTTAGGGGAACCTAACAGGAGGTGACTATGCCCTTGGCTATGGCTTTGAAAGGTGAGAATCGGACCATTACTTCTTTGGTGGCTGTCGGCGACATGAAGCAGCATCTGGTGGAGATGGGGTTTGTCCCAGGCCAGAAGGTGACGGTGGTGGGAGACAGTCCTGCCGGAATCATCCTGCTGGTGAAAGGAACTCGTCTTGCCTTGAACCGGAGCCTGGCCCAGAAGATTCTGGTAGCCTAACTTCTTTCTGTACTTAATTTTGGAGGAAATAGAGATGACATTGAGAGAACTGTCGCCGGGACAGGCGGCAAAGGTTGTTGCCATCAATGCCGAGGGAGGATTCAAGCGTCGCATCATGGACATGGGCATCACCACTGGTATTGCCGTCAAGATGATCAAGGTGGCTCCCCTGGGAGATCCCATTGAGGTTACCGTGCGGGGTTATCAGCTGAGTCTGCGAAAGGAAGAGGCCTCATCCATTCAGGTTGAGGTGGTGTGATTTTTTATTATCCCTTTTTTTGGGGATATAGTTAGCTTGTGCTAATTGTTGGAGGAAATATTATGTCGTATACCATTGCCCTGGCAGGAAATCCCAACTGTGGAAAGACCAGCTTGTTCAACGAACTGACTGGCTCCAAGCAGCATGTGGGAAACTGGCCCGGTGTTACCGTTGACAAGAAGGAGGGAGTGTACCGCAAGGACTCCCAATACAAGATACTCGACCTGCCAGGAACCTATTCCCTGTCTCCCTATTCGGCGGAGGAGGTGATTGCCCGGGACTACATTGTGAAGGAGAAGCCCGACTGTGTGGTGGACATTGTGGACGCCACCTGCATCGAGCGTAACCTCTACCTTTCCCTGCAGATTATGGAGACCGGCGCCCCCACTGTCATCGCCCTGAACATGATGGACGAGGTGGAGAAGCGGGGCATCAAGATTGACGTGGCGGGGCTTTCCCAGGAGCTGGGGGTGGCGGTGGTGCCCATTGTGGCCAGAAGCGGCAAGGGAATTCCTGAGCTGATGGCGGCGGTGGCTGATACGGTCTCCAGTGGCCGAAAGCCTGCTCAACTTGATGTATACAAAAAGATTGCCGCCGCTGATTCCGCTGCCAGCGGTGATCCTGAGGAGGTGAAGGCTGACCTTCGCTATACCTTCATCGGGGAGATTACGGGACGGCATGTGGTGAAGCCCCTGGAGGAGGCCTTTACGGTGGAGACCACCTCCGACAAGATGGACAAGGTGCTCACCAACCGCTGGCTGGCGCTGCCCATCTTTGCCGTGGTGGTCTACCTGATTTTTGCCTGCACCTTCAGCGAGAATTTCCTCTTCGTGCCTGGTCTGCCCAGCCCCGGTGTGTGGCTGGCGGGACTGGTTGAGGGTGCCTGGGGCTGGATTACCGACCTGGTGGCTGGAGGTCTTGAGTCTGCTGGTGCCGGTGACTGGGCCATGGGGCTGGTGGTGGACGGAATCCTGGGTGGCATCGGTGCGGTGCTGGGTTTCCTGCCCCTGGTGCTGGTGCTCTACGTGCTCATGTCTTTTCTTGAGGATTCCGGATACATGGCCCGTGTGGCCTTTGTGATGGACCGAATCTTCCGTCGCTTCGGACTTTCCGGCCGCTCCTTCATCCCCCTGCTGATGGGCTTTGGCTGCGGCGTTCCTGCCATCATGGCTACCCGTACCCTGGAGAGCGAGAAGGACCGCAAGATTACCACCATCATCACGGCCTTCATGCCCTGTGGCGCCAAGCTGCCCATCTTTGCTATGTTTGTGTCCACCTTCTTTACCGGAACAAACCAGACCCTGGTGATGTTCTCCATCTACGTGGTGAGCATCGTGACGGCCATTGTGGTTTCCCTGATTCTGAACGTGGTGGTGTACAAGTCGGCCGTGTCCAACTTCCTGATGGAGCTGCCCCAGTATCGTCTGCCCACTTTGCGCAGCGTGGCCATCCACTGTGGCGAAAAGCTGAAGGGATTTGCCCAGAAGGCTGGCTCCGTCATCCTGATTTCCACCATTGTGCTGTGGCTTCTGTCTAACTTCAACCTGGGCTCCTTCAACGGAAGCAATCGGGCCGCTGCCGAGGCTGCTGGCGAGGAGCCAACGGTGATGTGTGCCATGGATGACAGCTTCCTGGCCTCCATGGGTGGCGTCATCGCTCCTGTGTTCAAGCCCCTGGGATTCGGCGAGTGGCGGCCCGCAGTTGGAGTGGTGACAGGATGGATTGCCAAGGAGATGGTGGTGGTGACCTTCGCCCAGCTGTATGAGGAGGACGTGAGCCCTGAGTACTTGGAGTCCTATTTCGGCGGCATGTCTGCCCAGGAGCTGGAGGAGCTGGGCTTTGAGGGTGGTGTCTACGACTATGACACGGCGTTCGGTGTCTATTCCGAGGGAATCCTCTTTGAGGGTGGCGACGAGAATGCGCTTGCCACCATGAAGCAGGACATTCAGACTCCCCAGGCAGCCTATGCCTACATGATTTTCAACCTGCTGTGTATGCCCTGCTTTGCCGCTGTCGGTGCCATGAAGCGTGAGCTGAAGACCTGGAAGTCCACTGGAGCGGCCATCGGAGTCCAGATGCTCACCGCCTATGTGGTGGCCCTGCTGGTGAACCTGATTGGAGGACTCATCTTCTAGTTGAATTGTATATTGCCTGTCGGAGCTCCTGACAGTTGATATAGTGTAACCATTTTCATACCCATCTTGACCAGGCAGATTGCGTTGCAGCTGCCTGGTTCTTTTTTCCAAATCGGTTCGGAATGATAAAAAATGTAAAAATCAATTTTTTTCAACTCCGTTTCATCTTCCGTAGCAGTGCTTTTTGCTCGGCGGTAATCCGATGGCTTTCCACCGCCTTCTGGATGGTCTTGTTGTGGGTCCAGACCTCAAGATTATTCTTGCCAAGATAGGCGAGTGTGGGCTGGTACTGTTTGGCCAGGGCAGTGGCAAAATACCAGGCCTGCATCATCCGCACATAGTATTCTTCGCTTGAGATTCCTCCCACCAACTCCAGCTGCTCTGGGGAAAAATCCTCGTCAAGAAAGTAGCTCATCATGCAGCCAATCCCGAATCTGACGGTATAGCAGTGACCGCTTTTCATCCAGCCCCTTGCCTTCGCAAGCACCTGCTGCCGGTGCTGCCTAAAAACCTCTGGACGGAAGCTGTCGCAGGTGGCCCAATTGTCCAGATGGGGGAGAAATGCCTCCACCTGCATGAGGCAGGCATCAAAGTCCTTGGTACGGTTTACTAGAAAAACGTGGAGATTGTCCTCCTCATAGTAGTGGTGAGGCAGCTCTACCAAAAAATCCGCCGCAATCCCAGGCTCATTTTTTATCACGTCTCGTGCCAACTCCCGTATCTTGGGAACCCGCACACCGATTATCTTGTCTGGATTGACCGTGGGCATGAGCCTCGACTGGAATGAGCGGTACTCCTTGTCCTGCATGGCATAAAGTCGTTTTTGAATGTCCGTCATATTTTTCTCCAAGGGGTCATTTCGAAATCGTCTGTACCAAAAAAAACTGCACCCGGAACAACTCCGAGTGCAGCCCTCAAGTTTAATGGCTCTCGTCAGCCTTTATTTTTCGTTAAGAACCTGAACAGGATTGTCAGCGCTGACAGGGCTCAGGTCGCTGTATTTCAGCAACTGCGCCTCGCCCTGGGCGTCGGTTACAATCAGACCGGATTCTGTTACGCTGATGGGGGTAGCCTGCAGCACACCAATCTTTGACTTCACCTGCAGCTGGAGCTTGCTGTTGTACTTTCCAACCAGCCAGTTTCCGCCGTCCTGGATCACTGCATAGTAGGCGTCTCCATCCTTCACCAGTACGGAATTCTCGGCGGCTCGCTCTGCGCTCTCAGCGATAATCTCCATGCTCACAGGATCCAGCAGCACAACCTTCACCGCACCGTTTCCGGAGTTGGTTCCTGCAATGGCCATGAAATTCTCGTCAGCGGGCAGCAGTGTGCGTCCCCGGATTACCCGGACGGGAGATTGGTTCAGCAGAACACCGTTTTCCTTGTTCAGCTTCACCATCACGGAATAGGTGTCGTCCAAGTGTCTCAAACCGTAAACACCTGCTGCGTCAGACATACGTCCCTGATCAATGAGCTGCTGCTGGTCCTTGGCAATCTCGGCACGATCGGCACGAGCCTCGTCACGCTTCTGGTCAGCAATCTCCTGCTGCTCCTGGGCCTCCTGCTGCTTCTCCTCCACAACTTTCTGCTGCTCCTGGACAACTTCCTTCTGCTCCTCCACAGCCTGCTGAGCCTCCTCAGCCTTCTGCTGGGCCTCCTCAGCCTTCTGCTGGGCTGCCTCGTCATTAGGCTTGCGGTCAGCCTCCTTCTGAGCCTGCTGAGCTTCCTTCTGGGCCTGGGTGGCCTCCTTCTGGGCTTCCCTCAGCTCCTGCTGCTCCTCACGGAGCTTTTCGGTCTCCTTGGTAGCCTCCTGCTGAGCTTGGGCAGCCTTTTCCTCAGCCTGGTCAGCCTCCCGCTCCTTGATATCCACCAGATCCTTGCGGTCATCAATTCCCATGTCTTCGTCCTCGCGCATGGTGTCAATGACCTCCTTGTCAGAGATGACCGTAGTATCTACTGTTCCCAGACCACCAGTGGTGGAGGACAGGGGAATAACAATCTGGCTCTTTCCAGGCCAATTCTGGTAGTTCAGGTCAAGACCAGCATGATCAGCGGTCAGGTTGTCAGTAACAACGCTCTTGTAACGACTGGTGAACACCTCCATGTTGCCCCGGTACACGGCATTATACACGGTGACAAAAACAGCAAGTGTCTGGGCATCAGCCTCGGAATAGTTGTAGGCGGAAACCAGATACGATGCGATGATGTGGCGCAGGTTCCTGATGTGGTCCACCGATGCGTCAGCACCAATGAACAGGATGTCTGCATCCAGCTTCTCTGTGGTGGTGGGATCCACCGCATGGACAACATAGTAGCGGTTCCTGGCACCGGCAGTGGTGCTGGCATCGCGGCTGGGTGCGACTGCCGCTCCCAAGCCGGATCCAATGCTCTTGATTTGATCCAAGCTGTTGATGACGGCATGAGGTCCATTGTAGTTGATGAACTCCACTGTATCGCCAACGCTCCGAATCTCAGTCTCATTGACCTGTCCAAAAGCAGGAGCTGCCGTCAGACAACAAGCCAGGAAAAGAAATAAAATGGATGTCCAGTTTTTTCTACTCATCATTCCTCCATAAAATTAGCTGCAAAAGCACTTTATTCTCAAGAGTATATCATAATATTCCGATATGTGCTACATTTCCAAAGCAATTATTTTCCTCATTGTAGCAGTGGCATATAATTTTGTTCCACTATCTAAATTTTGATTAAGTAAATAGGAAAGGATGTACCGGCCCTTGGTGAATAGCGCAGGCTTTCCCATAAAACGGCATATTTCATACGTGGCATTGCACATGAGGGCCGTGATGCGTGAATTTGAAATCAGGTGGTGCTTCGTCAGTAAGGACTCGATGCTCTCCAAAAGTTCGAAGGTGGGATCGTAGGCAACATTCGCTATCCCTCCCAAGACAATGGACAGGATGGCAGGATCCTTTTCCAGCCGAACAATCCGTGCCAGTTCCTTGTTGAAGCAGCCGCTCTCAAAGGAGGACATGAGTTTGATGATGTCCTCGAAGTAGCCCATATTTTCCTCCATGAACGATGCCTCCATGGGATTCATTGACTGAATCGTGTATTTTGAGAAGAGGCGTTGCATCTCTAGGTTCACCAAGGCCAACCACTGGCCCTCTTGGTCGTTGTATTCCCCACGCTCTAGCTCCCATTTGATATCGTCCATGTATTCCTCTGAAATGAGTCGTCCAAACAGGTATTCCGTGGACTGGGGGAGGCCCGCCCGCTGGGATGATTCCTTCACATAGACGGGAAACGCTGTGTTTCGCTCTGGTCGGGTGGCGGTCTGGCTGGCAAGGCCGATGTGCTGGGTCACCCGATAGGCCTTGATGACCCAGGAATCCTTTTCCAGCATGGCCAAGTATCCCTGGGGCAGATACAGGATGTGGCTCCAGTCCATGGTTCCCGGCAGGTCGCTCTCCCAGGTAACCTCACCTTCCAGTGAAATTCCCACAGCCCTAGTGGTATCGCAGAGTACCAGGCTGTTGCGGTCAAAGGTTCCGAAGGCGATTCTGTTGGTGTCCACTGGCACCGTGGTGGAAAGACTGATGGTTCCATCCTGAGGATTCAGATAGGTGACGGTGGTCTGTCCATCGGCGGGTGTCACCACGGCACAGATGGACTGGAGTCTGTCTAGAAAGAGACGGGCAGCAGCTGAGCCTCCGATGGAGCCAGCCGGCAGCGTCCAGCTGTCCTGGGCAGCGTTGTTCTTCGAGGAGATGCACCCTAGGCTGCCATCGGTGAAGACAAGGATGACCCCATATTTTGTTGTGATGGCAGATGTCACCTTGCCGCTAAAGGTCAATTCCTCAAGGATCACGCCAAAGGGGGAGTACCTCAAGGCTGTGCTGCACCCCTGCAGGGTCTTTTTCTGGATGTGGAGGATACTGCCATCCTCCAGCTCCATCAGGGGAATGCCGCTGGATTCTCCGGCGGGGGTAGCCCATTTGAGCGTGCCGTTGATGCCGAAGCAGGCCACCTCCCGGGGACACTGGACATAGATGCGGCCGTCTCGTCCCTGGATGGGGGTGGAGATGATTTCCGCCGGAGCCTTGGTGCTCCAGAGGGTGAGGCCGCTGGGATTGATGAGGGAGACAACGTTTCCTCCCGAAACAGTAATCAAGAAATCCCCGGTGCCGGTGCTGGAGTGGGGCGAAATCCGGGAGCCGGGGAGTCCAGCAAACCACATGAGCCTTCCATCCTCGGAAACTGCGGCCATGGTGCGTCCTTCCAGCGGTACTGCAAAGCCATATTCCGTTATAAGGGGATTTCCCACCGGCGCACCACCTACCACCAGCTGCCAGGTGGGTTCCACGGTATTGTCCTCCTCCTGCTGACTCTTGTTCTGTTGGGTGGTATTTTTTGTCTGGGTTGCAGTCCTTTTTTGCTGTGTTGTGGAGGGTTTCTTCGTTTGTGCCTCCAGAGGAAGCGTCTGATGGAAAATCAGGAACAAAAGTAGTAAATATAGGGTTTTCTTCATATCTGTTTCTCCAAAAAGGCCATCATCTCCATATGGCCGGTGTTGGGATAAAAGTCCAAGAGGAACAGCCTCTTGACGCGGTAGCCAGCCTTCTCCAGGGTGGCACAGTCCCTGGCCTGGGTTGCAGGATCACAGGAAAGGTAGGCAATGCGAGGAATTCCTGACTGGGCCAGGAATCTTCTCATGGCTGGCTCCATTCCGCTGCGGGGTGGGTCCACAAAGGCCAGCTCCGGCAGATTTCCCTTCAGCAGTGCAGGAGCGAATTCCCTGGCCCACTGCTCTCCGCTGACACCGTAGCTTTGGTGGGCTTTCCCCATTAAATTCTGCTGGGCAAACACCAGTGCATCCCGATTGTGCTCCACCAGTGTCACCATCTGGAAATGGTCCGCCAGAAAGGCTGCGATAGTTCCCGCACCACTGTAAATGTCTAGAGCGTGGGCCAAGGTTGATTTTCCAGTAGCAGTCTTAATTTCCTCCACATATTCCAGCAGCAAGGTGATGGCCTGCTCCAGAACGGCAAGGTTGGACTGGAAGAAGCCCCGCACATCAAAGGAAATCATCTTTGGGCTGCAATTTCCTGGGGTCAATTGAACGGTGCAGGTGGTGGCAGGGGAGGCTACGGTACCGGAAAACCGGCGGCGCACCTTGTCCTGCACCTTGCGGCGGCTCTTGCCCGTTACCTGCAAACTGTTCTGGGACTTCTGGGTGCTTGCCCAGAAAACCTGCTGGCCGCCGCAGACCCGTCTGTCTCCAAAAATCTGGATTCTGCCGGGATGGTGCTGCGCCCGCTGTTCCGGGGGAATCTGCTGCAGCCAGCTGTTGATTTCAGCGGTGGCACAGGCACAGGAGGTAATGGGAATGACAGCCTTTCCCTTGCCCCGCTCCAGAAGTCCGCCGTCGTGCAGCTGCATCCTGCAACGGTAGCCCAAGGTTTCAGCGGCGACAATGTCTATGGCAGGAATAACAATCTTTTCCCGCTGAAAAAGGTCCTGCAGCACCTGTCTTCTCAGTTCCCGCTGGAACTCACCCTCCACGTGAAGCATGGTGCAGCCGCCACAGCTGGAGTAATAAGGGCAGGCTGGTGTGATTCTGTGGGGGGATGGCTCCAGAATGGACAGGACCTGAGCCCTGTCATAGTCTTTCTGGCGAGAGACCAGCTCCACCTGGGCAACCTCTCCAGGTATGAGACCAGGTAAAAAGAGGGCCTTACCTTCAATCCAGGTAAGGCTGTCTCCTCCAAAAACAGGCTTTTCTGCTGTGATAACAATTGGGGTCATTTGTCGGTTACAACGTCACTTCCGTAGAGAGGGCAGTCTTCATTCCCTTGTTCTTGTATTCCACCAAGAAATGGTTGCCGATGTCATCAAAGCCCTCCACATTGGAGGTGCAGTCTGTCAACAGGGTGATTCTTGATGCGGGTATGTAGACGCACAAGTCTCTGATGGTATGGGAGATGCAGTGGGAGAGGGCCTCGCCCGCAACGTAAATGTCCCTGTTCTTCAGCTTGTCGATGAGGGTAAAGTTGATGCGGGTGGCAGGATCTGCAGGATCGGGCACCTCCGCTTGGATGGCACTGTAGTGCTCCGTCATGGGATTGCTGGCCTTTGTCACGAAGTCAATGATGCGACCTGGCTTGTACCGTTCCCACTGACGGGCAGCATCCAGGAGATTTTCCTCCACGCAGGCTCCCGCAGTGGCCAAAAGACAGTGGGGTGGCCAGATGGTCAGCACGTAACGTCCCCGAGTCTCAAGGTTGATGAGGTAGTCCTCCACCCGCTTGTTCAGAGCAGAATCAGCTGGACGGTACTTTCCGGAAGAATAGTCTGCATGGGTGATGAGGGTGTTCACCTCAGGCTCCTTGCCATCAGCTGTCTTCCAGAAGATCGGATGGGCGATGTGATAGAAAGGATGCATGTCCATGGTCACATGGATAGAATCAATCTCGTCAAGATGGCTGCGGATAAAGTCGGCGATACGCTGGCAGTCGTTCTCTGCATTCTTTATGTACATAGATCCACCAGGTGTACAAAAATCATTCTGTGGATCAACAATTAGTAGTTCTATTCCCATAACTTTATTATAAGTAAAAAAACTAAAGTGTCAAATAAAATCTTCCGACAAAACAAAAAAAATAGCTCTTTCCCCAGTATCGGCTGTGATGGTGATTATTTTGCTGTTTTCTCAAATTTCTCCAGTAATCCACCAAAGGCGGATACCACCAGGCACATGAGGACACTGCCAACTGTGGCCAGGGCGAGGTACTTGAGGATTTCCAAAACATTGACAAAAGCTTCCATAGTGGACAACTCCTTTTCTTATGATTGGATGCAGTGTACAGTCCTACTGTTAAATAGTAATAAAATATAGATAAAATAATAGTTAATTTTCTCACAATGGATCCAGAGGATGCCGGCACCTTTTCTTTTCCCTGTTCACTTGTCGGAAATGCCCATTTGCGGTACATTGACTTCATGAACCTTGAGGCTTTTGTTTTGGGCTGCGGTGGCATGATGCCCTTGCCCTACCGTCACCTCACTTCTGTGCTTTTGCGGCGTGACGGAGACTTGTTTTTGTTTGACTGCGGGGAAGGCACCCAGGTTTCTCTGCGACGATTGAATCTTAAATGGAAGAAGATTGACGCAATCTTCATCAGTCACACCCATGCGGACCACATCACCGGGCTGCCCGGCCTGATGATGCTTTCCTCCCAGGTGGACCGGGACGAGCCGCTGTACATCTACGGGCCGCCAAAGGTGGCCGACTACGTGGAGTCCAGCCGGAAGGTGCTTGATATGTACATCAATTATCCTGTTGTTGTGAAGGAAATTACCGCTCCCTGTGTGGTCCATGAAGGAAAAGACTTCTATATTAAGGCCTTTCCCCTGAACCACACCAAGCCCTGTGTGGGCTACACCCTGGAGGAGCTGGACCGTCCGGGGGAATTCAATCCCGAGGCTGCCCGTGCCTTGAATGTACCGGTGGGTCCCCTGTGGTCAAAGCTGCAGGCTGGCCAGAGTGTCACTGCCAGCGACGGCTCCACCGTCACCCCGGAGCAGGTGATGGGAGCAAAGCGTTCCGGCCGCAAGTTCAGCTACGTCACCGACACCATGTACATCCCTTCCATTGCTCCGGCGGTGCAGGGCTCGGATCTGCTCATCTGCGAGAGCATGTTCTCCCAGGACATGGAGGACCAGGCCAGGGAGAAGAAGCACATGTCGGCCCGCCAGGCTGCCACCATTGCCAGGGACGGCCAGGTGAAGCAGCTGGGGCTGATCCACTACAGCCCCCGCTACACCGACAAGGAGCTGGACCTGTTACTTCAGGAGGCGCGGAATGTTTTTCCTGATACAGTCCTTACCCGGGACCGGATGGTCTTCGACATTCCTTATGTGGACTGAGGCGGGGCTGAATCCATTGCAGTTTTGAGGCATTGCACAGGTGATAGAAGTTGATTCCTTGACAAAGGTGTATGGTTCCCGCTCCAAGGTGCTGGCAGTGGATTCTGTGAGTCTGGTGGTCCGGCCTGGAGTTGTCACTGGTCTGCTGGGTCCCAATGGGGCGGGGAAGACCACCATTCTGAAGGCCATCTGCGGCCTCCATTATCCCACCTCCGGCTCCCTTCGGGTGATGGGCCTCGATGTGGAGGAGTTTCCCGTGGCGGTGCGCTCCCTGGTGGGCTATGTCAGCGAGCAGCCGGCCCTGATTGCAAGCCTTTCTGTCCGTGATTTTCTCCAGTATGCCTACCGGATTCGGTTTGCCGCTGGATTGGGATTACATCTGGAGTCGGCCCTCACCGAGAGGATGGGGCAGGCCACCTGTGGCGAGTCCATAAAGCGGGCCGCCTGCAGCGAGACCATGGATCAGGCCCTGGAGCGGGTGGTGGCGGAGTGCAGGCTGGAGGATGTGTTCTTCCGGCCCATCGGCCAACTGTCCAAGGGATTCCGCCAGCGGCTTTCCTTTGCCCAGGCCCTGCTGCACAATCCGCCGGTGCTGGTGCTGGACGAGCCGGTGTCCGGCCTTGACCCCGCCCAAATCCGCCAGATGCGGGACATGATACAACGTCTCGGCCGCCAGCGGACGGTCCTCCTTTCCACCCATTTGATGCAGGAGGTGGGGGCCCTGTGCCAGCAGGTGCACATCATCAGCGGCGGCCGGCTGGTGGCATCGGGTACCGCCCAGGACATCACCCAGTCTGTGGGAACCAGCACCTTTGAGGACGCCTTCCTGAGGCTTACTGCTGGCGGTTTTGGAGTCTAGTATTAGAAAAGGAGCGTGGGCCTATGGTGAACGAGGAGATTATTTCCATCAAGAATCGTTTTGTGAAGCATCTTCATCCAGAATGTATCTTTTTATTTGGTTCCTATGCGACAGATATGTATACGGATGAAAGTGATTATGATTTTTATGTAGTCATGCCCGATGGTACTGACAATCTGCTCCAGCTGACACAGGAGGCATATTTATGTCTGCTGGACATGGACAGGAAGCCTGTTGACATTGTGGTGAATACCTCCTCTAGATTTAGGGAGTTGGCTCAGGGAATGACCTTGGAGCGACGGGTTTTGGATGAGGGAATCCAGCTGTATGCGTAATGACTCCAACGTAGCGGAAGGGCTGCGGCTTGCCAATATGGATTTAGATACTGCCCAATATGTGTTTGGGAATATGTATCCAAAGCCTTGTGAGATAATTTGTTACCACTGTCAGCAAGCGACGGAGAAATTCTTGAAGGCTCTTGCCCTTACCAATGACCAGGAACCACTGAGAACTCATGATTTGGTGGTTTTGGCTAAGTCCCTTGGGGGCTGTGTACAGATTCCACTGTCAATTTTGCGGATGTGCGCCATGTTGAATCCCTATGGTGTGAAGGTTCGGTATCCCCAGGACATGGCTGTTGGGATACAGGATGCGAGGGCGGCTTTGGAATATTCCCAAGAGATAAAGAAGTGTGCCGATGCTTTGATTGGAGTGTAGGGTATGGTGAACAAAAACAATTGTCTGCCAAGGAGCTGCCCATGAATAGCCTTATCCAAAAAGCTGCCCGTTGGCTTGGAGTGGTGGCGGTGTTGTGGCGCAAGGAACTGCGGTTGTTGCTGGCACGGCCGCCCTTCTACGTGGCCACCGCCCTGCTGACTGCTGGAGGGGCTGCCCAGTTTTTCCTTGGAGGCCGCTTCTTTGACTATGGCCTGGGCTCCACCGACTTGAACTTCTTCTTTTCCACTATTCCCTTTCTGTCCATACTGGCCGTTCCCGCCCTCACCATGGGGCAGTGGGATGCAGGCGGCCTCCTCTTTGACGAGAGCCTACCCCTCAGCGAGAACCAGCTGGTGGTGGGGAAGTGGCTGGCGTCCTTTTGTGGTGCCTGCCTGATGCTGGTGCCGGGATTTTGTGTGCCGGTGACGGTGAGTTTTTTTGGCACCCTGGACCTGGCCCAGCTGCTCGTGGGCTACGTGGGCATGGTGCTCTATCTAGCGGCCGCCTGTGGGCTGGGGGTGCTCTTAGGCTCCGTCAGTCCCGGTGCTGTCTCCGCCTACCTAGTGACCTCCGTGGTGCTGGCGGGATTCAGTGGAATCCATCTGCTGCCCCGTTTCCTGTCCCTGCCGAGCTGGCTGAGCCGCTTGTGCCAGAGACTGTCCTTTGCCTGGCACTTTGACAGTGCAGGAAAGGGCATTGTGGACAGCCGCGACCTGGTGTTCTATCTGGTGGTGACGGTGGCCCTGCTGAAGGTGTCTGCCGGCTTGCTGCAGGCCAGAAGGAGGGGTAGCCTGTGAGAACAAGTGCGAGCGGAAGAAGGATTGCCCTGCTACTGTGGGTTCTGCTGGGGGGCTTGGTTTTGCTTTTGTCCTCCCTGTGGTATTTCCGCTGGGATTTGACTGCCGACAAGGGATTTTCCCTCAGTCCCCTGAGTCTCCAGCTGGTGGAGGCTGTGGAGGAGCCCCTGCACATCACCTACTATGTCTCTCCGGAGCTAGAGGACCTGTATCCCCATGCCCGGAACATCAAGGACTTTTTGCGGCTCTACAGCTCCGCCAGTCGTCAGGTGCAGGTGGAAGTGCGAGATCCGGTGAAGGAGGGGCTGGAGAACAGCCTTTTGCAGCAGGGGGTATTTGGCCATCAAATTCAGACCACAAAAGGAAATAGCACCCAACTGGTGACAGTCTACTCCTCAATCGTGCTGGAATATCTGAACCAAGTCGCCGTGGTTCCCTTCGTCCAGACGGCGGAGAGCTTGGAATACGAGCTGGCTTCCCGACTGCTGATGCTGGTGGAGGAGACGGGAGCCTGGCCGGTGCTTCTGATGGCGGGAAACGGCCTTTCGGTGCAGGATGATTACGGCGACGTGGTGCCCTGGCTGGAGGCGGCGGGCTTCCTTCCCACGGTGGTGACGGCGGAGGAGTTCCCGCTGATGGAGGAGCGATTGACCCAGGGGGAGGGGCTGCGGATTCCCCTGATGCTTTTTGGCAGCAGCAGCTTGACGGGTGGACAGGTGGATGCCATCCGCCGCTTTGTGGAGGCAGGAGGACAGCTTCTTGCCATGACCTCAGCCCACACCGCCGACCTCTACGACGACTGGGATGTGGTGCCCTCTCAGGACAAGCTGCTGCCGGTGCTGGCTTCCTGGGGACTGGAGCTGGGGGAGGAGCTGGTGCTGGACATATCCTGTTTCCGGGCTACTTTTCTGAGCCAGGAGGACAATCCCGTGTACGAGCAGGTGAACTATCCCCTGTGGATTCAGGCTCTGCCCCAGTATACGGTGGAGCATCCGGTGTCCCGCCGTGCCTTCAACCTGGAGTTCTACTGGAGCTCTCCCATCACCCTCATGCAGCTGGACGCCCAGCCCCTTGTCTATACCACTCCCGCCGCATGGCTGTTGCCGCCGGAGCTGGACCGGGAACAGCCTTTTGTAACCAATCCATTCATGGTGAGCCAGACTGCCTCCCAGGCGGGACAGGTTGCCTCCCAGTATGTGCTGTCTGCCCTGGCTCCGGTGGAGGGGGGCGGACAGGTGCTGCTGATTGGAAGCCAGTACTTCCTTTCCACCCTGCTGCGGCAATACACCGGCAGTCTGGGAAACCTGGACTTTGCCACCAAGGGCATCCTGCTGCTTTGTGGCCAGGATTCCCTGTTGGAGCTAAAGAACAAGGCTTCCGTCACCAAGGGCCTCCACAAGATGGATCAGGCTCAGCTGGAGGCCAGCCGACCACGTGTTCTGGCGGTGAATCTAGTGCTGCTACCCCTGTCACCCGCCCTGATTGCCCTGGTGGTGCTTTTGATGCGGAGGGCAGGTGGCCGTTTCTCTGTCCGGTTCCCTGCTACGGGAGGAAGAGATGACTGAGAAAAAATACCTTTCCCTATTAGGTGTAGCCTGCCTTGTGGTGGCCCTCCTTTGTATGGTGGCCCTGCTGGGCAGGCAGTCTCGCAGGCAGGAGCAGGTGGAGACGGCCCTGCTGAACAGCAGCCATTCGCCAAACCTATCTCAGGTGGACATTGCTGAGGGGGAAGCATCCATTTCCTTGCACTGTAGCAATTTGTCTGGCAGGCTTCTTTGGTGGGGAAGGACTGGCTTCGGCATTGCCGCCGAAAATCCCGCCTCCTACAAGAGCCTGGTCTTTCCTGTTGACCCGGTGGTGATGGGGGAATTCCTTTCTGCCATGGAGGAGGTCAGGAGCCTCACCGTGGTGTCACGGAAGCAGGACAACCTTGCCTCCTTCGGCCTGGGGGAGGGTCAGGGTGTGCGTGCCAGCTTCGGCCTTTCGGATGGCACCACCGTCTCTCAGATACTCTTTGGAGACAGGAACTACAGTGGCCACCGCATCTATCTGAAAACCCCCGATTCGCCGGTGTACCAGGGCCAGGATCAGTTCTACCCTTGGCTCACTACATCTGCCAAAAGCTGGGCTGACATGGCGCTTGTTTCTCAGCAGCTTTTGGGCATCAGCGGTGGCGCTCAGGTGCAGCGGCTGACGATGGGGTGCGCCTCGAAGGACGGCGGATTCAGTCAGCTGGTGCTGGCTCCCACCCAGGAGGATTTCTCCTCCAAGGTCAGCCGACTCCTTTCCCTGCGGGGTGGCTCCTTGATTCATCCCCAGGTGGCGGAAGGTCGCCCGCTGCTGGCAGAAATCGCCGTTGACACGGGATTTGGCACCAGCGCCACCCTACGAGTGTATCAGGGGAGCCAGTCCCAGACGGACCAGGAGATTTCCAGCTATTATCTTGTTCCCCAGTATAGCACCCTGCTGGAACATAATGGTTCGGCTGGTAGCGGAGTGCGTGGGGACGGCAGCCTTCCCACCATGTGCTACGGCCTCGAAATCAGCAGCTGGACCTGGGACAGCATCCTCACGCTGATGGAATAGGTTTTTATCTGGTGACCTTGTCGCCGATTTCCCTGATTCTTCCACTATGATTATTCTCAAGTACCAGATAACAGGATATAATGAGTGGTTGGCGGTGATTCACCTTGTGTGGAGGGAATGGATAGGTTTGTGTGGGGAGTTGTGGAATGAAAAAGTTTACTTTGGAGTTCAAGAAGGCCGTTGTTGATGAATACAATACGGAGAGGTATACCATGGCTCAGGTGGCGAAGAAGTTCGGTGTGTCCGAGTCTGTGGTGTACAAGTGGGTTCATCTGGACAGGGCTGGTGAGCTAGATGCGCCTGTATCCAAACCCACTGGTATCCCTAGAAAAATAACTGATGATTCTATAGTTGTTATGAAAGAAATGTACTGTAATGGCTATGGAATTGGAGCTATCGGGAAACACCTTGGCATCTCCCCTGTCACAGTAAAAAAATATTTGATTCAAAGTGGCATATACTTGGGAATTGAAGGACTCTCTCTCCATAACAACTTAAAGGGTAGAAAAGATAAATTTTCCGATGACATGAAACGTCTTATCGTGAGAGATTATGTTGAGAATAATCTCACTGTATCAAGATTATGCGAGAAATACAAAGCGTCAGCTCCTACAATAACGAAAATCCTTAATTCTATGGGGATATGCAATCCTTCTGGAGGACAAAACGGTATAACAAGAGACGGAGAGCATTATGACAAGAATCAAGTCATCGCCGACCACAATACAGGTCTATACACTCACAAGAACCTTGCCGAGAAATATAAGGTGAGTACAAGGACAATCTCACGGATACTTGCCTCCGCAGGGCTCAAGGCTATTGGCTCCGTTCCCCGCACACCATCGGACGTGGTGGCCCAAGTGAGGGACGGCGTTCTTGCAGCCCTTGTGGATGGGAAGGATGTGTACGAGGTGGCGGAGCTGCACAAGATTCCTGTGGACACGGTGAAAAGGATTACCGGTGGCAGGAAGGAATCTGAGGATTCAGTGCCAGAAACTTCTGTAGGCATGGGGGCTGGCATCGAGGACAAGGTTGTGTCTCTCCATGAGGGCGGTCGGAAGATGACCGAGATTGCAGAGGAGCTTGGCCTGACTGCGTACACAGTGAGGAAGGTGCTGGTCGAGCATGGACTTGACACCAAGATGGTTCGTGTGGACAAGCCCTCCTCCGGCACGAAGTCAGACAGGGTTCGGGACGATGTTCTTGCCGCCCACAACGATGGACTTGGGGCGGCGGACATAGCCGCAAGGTGCGGGGTGTCCATCCCCACCGTAAGGAAGGTTCTCCGTGAGGCGGGGGTGGTTCCCCACAAGCATACGGTACACGATGATGCCGCCGGGTGTGGGGAGGGCAAGCCGCTGCTGTCAGCCCAACAGCAGGAAGAGCTGAATCAGGTTGTAGACCAGGTGGGCAGCAAAGCCGCTGAAGGGATTGTCAGTCAGGAGGATACAGGCCCGCAAGATTGATCCTGCTACAAAGGCATTTCCCACTGCTGGCCAGCCTCCGTAGCTGTGGGACAGGGCAAAGATCACTACCAGGGCTCCCTCCAGGCAGACAGGGGGGGATTGGTTCAGACCTCGACCCTTCCAGTCCAGCACCTGTCCCAGCAGTAAGGGACTGTACCAGCGGTATACCATCTCCTCGTAAAAGGCGGCTACAGCGGTGTATGCCAGCAACAAGGCCACTGTTTGTACCGCCATGCTGCCATTTTCCCCCAATGCCGGGTTGGGAGGGGCACCAAGCTGTGACAGCCAGTTCCACAGGATGCTGTTGGCCAGCAGCACGGCGAGTGCCACCACGGTAGCCGCAAACCTTCCCCATCTGCCTGTGAGCCGGCCTTTCCAGTCCTTTTTTTGCCCGCCAGCGTGTTCAGCCCCCCGTCTTCCCTCAGAAAGAGGAATACCTTCCAATAGTCTCAGACTTCGGCTTCTGACAAACAGTGCCACCGCCAGCGCCCCCTGCAGCAGGGTGGTGGAAAACTGGGGCGACATGATTCCAGCCAGGGAATCGGCGGTGTCATTGTCGGTGGCCAGCAGGACGGCCATTGACTGCACCAGCGGTGGCAGAACAAGTGCCAAAAGAAAGGCCAGTTCCAGAAGGTGTCCAAGTTTTTTTTTTCGGGAAGCGGAATCCATGGTTCCATTCTACACCAAGCCATGAGATTGTGCCAGCAGCAGAGCATGGCAACAAATGGGGAAGAATGGGAACCAGGGGGATGAGCGATGGTGACTTGAGTATTGAATAAAATATATGATACAATTGTCGAATATCTGTGTTTTATATGCAGAAGGAGGAAGGACTCCATGAAACGGAATGGAAACACGTTCAAGACACTGCTGTCTTGTACTTTTATATCACTTTCCCTCTGGGGTGGAGTTGGTGCAAAGGCTTTTGCTCAGGCTCCCCAGCACTATGTAGACTTTATCACTGGTTCTGTGGCGGACAAGACGGCACTGATGAAAAGCCTTGTGATCGATGTGGATACACCTGAGTTGGTAGCAGCCCTACCGGAGTTGGCCCTGGAGTTCCTGCAGGAGCAGGTTCCCATCATCGGTACCGGTGCCGGCATGAAGGAGCTGGCCTTGGCGACGATTCCTGTTTTGAAGGTTTCCACCCAGCGGCAGGGTGCCTTGCTGTGGAATATCTTCGGCCTGATTGATGACAGCCAGGTGAAGGTGGCGGTTCTCGAGACCATGACTGCCACTGCCGGAATCAACAAGCGGCTGATGTCCCCCTATCTTGAAGGAGTCCATACCTTTGTGGCGGAGGCTGTGGCATCGGGTGATGGCAACCTTGCGGCTAGTCTTGTGGCGGTTAATTTTTTAGGAAAGATGGCCGACCCAAGTTCCTTTGAGATTCTTTTTCGCCTGCTGAATTCTGGAGGAAATGCCCAGTTGAATCAGGCCATAGAGTCATCCCTGTCAGAGGTTATCCCCAGCTCCCAGGCCGCATTGCTGCGGTATATCAGCCAGAACAGCTATTCTATGGCAGAAAAGTATCGTCTTTTGCTCCTTGTTCAAAAAAATGAGACAATTTCCCCATTATTTAAGGCGGAAGTGGCAGAAAAAGCCCTTTCTTCTACTACAATAAATATAGGGGATATTTCCAAGATGGCTCCTGAGGCTATCTCATTGCAGTTGGCAGCGGTGGAGCAGATTGCCGATTCCATGTGGAGTCGGGCGGCGGAAACCGTGGCCAACTATTTCTTGATGGCCCAGGAGCAACTGGAGCAGGAGCTTATTACCAGCCAACAGTTTCTGACCGTTGTTGATTGTCTGGAAACATTGGCCACAACTCGGTCTGTTTCTGCCTTGATGGAGTATCTTGGAGTCCTCAATACGGCTGCTGCCCAGGATGTTGCCTCAGTGAACCATGAGGTGCTTCTGGCAGTGATTGAATCTTTGGGGGCACTGGGTGACAAGGCTGCATTCGACAATCTTCTCTATGTTACATATCTTCCCTATCCTGAAACCATCACTACAGCTGCCCGCACCGCGTTGGCAGGATTGAAGTGGTAGGAAGAAAGGAACGAATTTTACTCTTTTTTCAGCAAAATGGCATGGTGGTGGCCGCAATTCTTGTGGCCCTGCTGGTATATTCTGGCGTGGTTCCCTTGCTGAACCGATACCCGTACCAAAGTCTCATTCCCCCGGATCGGGTGGAGGCTCTGGACTGCGTTCTGGTAAGCAATCCCGTAAAGACGGGTAGCGGCACATTCTACCGTTGTACGGTGGAGCTGGAACAGGTGAGTGGAACAGTGGAGAATGGGGCCGTCCTTGCCACCTCCCAGGCATCCGGCAGGGCTACGGTGTTTTTGCCCGCCGCCTTTGTGGAGGCCCATTATCCGGGAAAGCTCTATTCAGCGGTGCTGGGCTCCTCCCGTTCTCAGGCCGCCACCACTGGTCTGGTGGAGCAGGGGGCTCGATTGAGTTTGAAGGTGCGGGCCGCCAGCCAGTCCGATGCACCGGGACTCCATCTGGCAGGAGGTGAGCCAGTGTTCTATGGCTCCGACTGCCGCTACAATGGTTTTTCGCCGGGATGGTGGGGGACTGTCCAGCGTTTCCGTGGGCTGTGCCGTCTCCAGTTCAAGCGGCTGATGTACGGCTGGGGTGATGCCGGCGGCCTGCTGGTGGCCTTGCTCTGTGGCTCCGCTGAGTACACCGACCGGGTAGTGGGAGATGCCTTCCGTCAGGCGGGACTGGCCCACGTGCTGGCCCTGTCCGGTATGCACCTGTCCTTCTTCGCTGGTTTGGCCGCTGGGCTTGTGCGTGGCACGGGCCGCCATTTTTCCCGCCTCTTTTCCCTGCTGGCGGTGGTGCTGTTCGTGTGGTTCGCCGGCCTCTCTCCCTCCCTGCTGCGGTCCCTCATGGGCAGCCTGTTGGGAATGGCGGCGGGCTTGTGGGGAATCAGGTGCGGCATGGTGCGGATGCTGGCCCTCTGCTTTTTCCTCCACCTGATGCTGGCTCCCCATGACCTGCAGCAGCTGTCCTTCCAGCTCTCCTACCTGGCCTTGGCGGGAATCCTTCTGGCCGGCCCCCTCTTTGAGCCTGCCACCCATCGCTTCCTTCCGCCGGCGGTGGCCTCCTCCGTCAGTGCATCTGTGGGGGCGCAGATCTTCTCCACTCCGGTGACCCTCCTTTCCCTGGGAACCATGATGCCCGGCGGCATTGTGGCCTCGGTGGTGGTGTCTCCCCTGGTGTCCGTGTTCATGACAGTGGGGGTGGTGGCCATCATCCTCTCCCTGCTGTGGCCGCCCCTCGGTGAACCCCTTGGACATCTGGTGAATCTGTTGTATACTTGCGTCACCATTCCGGTGCGGCTTTTTGCCAAAATCCCCATCTTGGAGCTGTCATGAACAAGCCAGACTACGATTCTCCCGCCTCCCTGAAGGCCTTCTTGGATGGTCAGGGGATGGCCATGCAGAAGAAATTCGGCCAAAATTTTCTCATCAATGCCGCCGCCCGCCGTCGCCTCATCGATGCCCTGCAGATCGATGGGAATTCCTCCGTCTGGGAGGTGGGGCCGGGCTTGGGTGCCATGACCGACGAGATTCTTTCCCGTGGTGCCAGCCTCACCGCTTTTGAAATCGACCGTGGCTTTGCCCAGTGCCTGCCGGAATTCTTCAAGGATTACCACCAGAAGGGAAAATTCAGCCTGGTACAGGGCGATGTGCTGAAGACCTGGAGGGGTGAGGCTGACCGCCAAATGCCGGACCGCTTCTTCGGAAACCTGCCCTACAACGTGGCCGCCACCATCATCGCCGACATGATTTCCGCCGGGGTCAGGTTTCCCCGCTGTGTGGTGACGGTGCAGAAGGAGGTGGCCCAGCGGATGTGCGCCACGGTGGGAAGCAAGGATTACTCCTCCTTTTCCATCCTGTGTGGCTGGGCCTACAAGGTGTCTCCCCTGATGGATTTGGGCGGCGGCAGCTTCTGGCCTCGACCCAACGTGGATTCCCGTGCGGTGGTGATGGAGCTGCGTGAGGACTTTCCCCGCTGCCAGAATCCCGCCCACTTCATGAAGCTGATTCGCGCTCTGTTCTCCTCCCGCAGGAAGACGGTGCGGAACAACCTGACGGTCTTCTACGGCAACGGCCAGCAGGCGGTGGATGTTTTGGAGCGCTCTGGAATCAGTCCCCAGGCTCGGGCGGAGGAGCTTTCTCTGGAGACCTTCCTTCACTTGTCTGATATCAGTAATTCTTATATAGTAGAAAAGCTATGAGTGAGATTACAAGTCGATTGCAGCAGGTGCTGGACTCCATCCGTGATGCCGAGGTGAAGTCTGGCCGTGACTCCAATTCAGTTTCCTTGGTGGCGGTGAGCAAATTTCATCCGGCGGAGGCGGTGCTAGAGGCCGTTGAGGCCGGACAGCTGGTGTTTGGGGAGAACCGTGTTCAGGAGGCGGTGGAAAAATTCCAGGAGGTGCGTCTTGCAGCTCCCCAAGCCTGTCTCCATATCATTGGCTCCCTCCAGCGGAACAAGGTGAAGAAGGCGGTTGGTTGCGCTTCCTGCATCCAGTCGGTGGATAGAATTGAATTGTTGGAAGAAATCGGGAAGCAGGCGGCCAATCTCAACAAGGAAATCCAGGTGCTCTTCGAGTTCCACACTGGGGAGGAGTCAAAGTCTGGCTTTGCAGATTTGGACAGCCTCCTTCCCGCCGTGGAATACGCCTGCCAGGCTCCCCACATCATTCCCAGGGGCTTCATGACCATGGCACCCTTTACGGACAATCAGCTGGAAATCGCCGCCTCCTTCAAAAAATTAGTATCGATTCAGCAGCAGGTGGCCAGTCGGTTCCCCAGCCTTGACCTACGGGAGCTTTCCATGGGCATGAGCAACGACTATGCCATCGCCATTGCCGAGGGAGCCACCATGGTCCGCATCGGCACCGCCATCTTCGGGGAGCGGGGGTATTAATGAGGGATGGGTTCTGGCGGCGGTTGGTAGCACTGGCTGCCAGCCTTATGTTCATTGCACTGATGCCCTTTGCCTCGATGCCCCTTGCGGCAGCGGAGCCCACCGTCACCATCGAGCCGTACACCAAGGATGAGTTTCCCGGCTGGCTGCAGGATTTGCGGCGGGCGGAGATTGTGAGCCTAGGTTCCTTGCCCTTCGTGACCCTCGGTGTTACCCTGGGATATTCCCTGTACCGATATTTTTCCCACGGCATGGACTCAAACTATTTTCCCAATCCCTTTGCCAAATCCTCCTCAGCAGCCAGCCTCACCACCGACGAGCAGCTGGGCATCCTCTTCACCTCCTTGGGGGTGGCAGCTGTGGTGGGCGTCACTGACTTTACCATATCCTCTATCCAGCGTCACCAGCGGAAGAAGGTGGAGATTCAGCAGAACAGTGAGGGAATTGAAATCATTCCCCTTGATGATGGGGTGGAAGCCCTGCCGTTGGAGGAGGTGCAGGTGCAGGAGTACCCATCGTCTCAACAGGAGGTGATGGAAGGACAGGATCCGCAGGATATTCCCCTAGTGCAGTCACGGTACCATGAATTTCCTCCCTTTGGACTTTATGTTACAATGCCACAAATAAATGGAGTTCTTCCTGATGCCTAGTCTTTCAATTACAGTGCCGGAGGAGGCCTCTTCTCTTCGTGTCGATAAATTCCTGTCCGGCCAGCAGCAGGTGCTGGATGCCTGTGGCTGCGCCAACCGCTCCCACCTGCAGAACATCATCACCAGTCTGACCATCAATGGCAGCAAGGGTAAATTTTCCTCAAAGGTGAAGCCTGGGGATGTGATTCAGATGGAATGGCAGGAAATTGTTCCCGACGACATCCAGCCCCAGAACCTGCCCTTGGAAATTGTGTATGAGGATGACAACGTGACGGTGGTGAACAAGGCCCAGGGCATGGTGACCCATCCTGCCGCAGGCAACTGGGAGGGTACCCTGGTGAACGCACTGCTGTTCCACTGGGGCAGGGAATCGGTGGCCACCAGCCATCGTCCCGGCATTGTCCATCGGCTGGACAAGGACACCTCCGGCCTCATCATCACTGCCAGGAATCTTCCTGCAGAGAACTGGCTCCAGCAGCAGTTCCAGCAGCGGCGGGTAAAGAAGGAGTACATCGCCATTGTGGTGGGGCGGCCACCCGCTCCATCTGGCAACATCAAGACCCAGCTGATTCGTGACCCCAGGAACAGGAAGCGCTTCAAGGCTGTCACCGATTCCTCCCAGGGAAAATTCGCCCACACGGTGTACCGTTGCATTGCCTGCTACGGTCCCTTTTCCCTGATGCGGCTCCGGCTGAAAACTGGTCGCACCCACCAGATTCGCGTCCACATGAAGTATATCGGATGCCCCATTCTAGGGGATCCCATTTACGGCAGCAGGAACCAGGTCTTTCCTGCCGCCACCTTGATGCTCCATTCCAGCCTCCTGTCCCTTCGGCTGCCGGAATGCCAGGACTTCACTGAATTCAAGTCTCCCACGCCCCAGCGCTTCAGGAAGGTCATGCGGGTGCTCCACGGAAAATATCAGAAATGCCGGCTGTAGCTGTTAAGATTGTGGAGTGCCACCGGGACTTTGTGGTGGCATTCAAGGAGGCTGGCATCCACAGCGCCCCCCTGCGACCAGAGGATGGGGAGTGCGCCCTGGCCCTGGTGGCGGAGCAGTTTCCAGAGGTGCTGGCGGTGCAGGGAAGGAAGGTGGTGGAGGGAGGGCTTGTGCATCGCATCGACCAAGACACAGCTGGCCTCCTGCTGATTGCCCGGAACCAAGGCTTTTACGACCACATTATGGCCTGCCAGGAGGAAGGACTTTTCAAGAAAGGCTACACCGCCCGCTGCCAGTATCTTCCCTCCTGTCCAGATCTTCTTGGTGGCTTTCCGCCGCCGCCAAACCTCCTTGGTTTCCACGGCACCCTTTCCACCGGCTTCATCGTGGAGAGCGGCTTCCGTCCCTATGGCCCCGGCAGGAAGCAGGTGCGCCCTGTCACCCAGGATTCCGGCAAATTTTCTCGTCGGAAGGCGGGAAGGGGTGGCCGAAATCCCTCAAAGACCGGGGAGGGGGACTTTAAGCTCCAGTCCTACACCACCAGCTTCCATCTGATGGAAGCCGATGGCACTCAGGGTAGCTTCCGGCATGAGCCGACGAGTGATGCCTCAAACCCCTTGGAGGCTGCCATCACGGAACGGGAAAACCTCACGGTAAAGGCAACCATCACCAAGGGCTACCGCCATCAGGTCCGCTGCCACCTTGCCTGGTGTGGTCTGCCCATCGTTGCCGACCCGCTGTACCATCCGCTGGAAAAGACAGCCCCGCAGATGCAGTTCTTTGCCACTGGGCTGGAATTCCCCCTGATGGAGGCTCAGGAGACCACCCCGCTTGGAACACTCCCAAAAGCCTCCCAAAGCTCAAAGCTGTTCTCCATGGACATTTCCTCACGCATCCTTTCCAGCCTGTAACGTCCTACAGCAGCTCCCTCAGTCTCAGTTGAATCCGCTCCTCCACTTGGGCAAGCTCGGCAGAGATGATGGCGTTGATTTGGTTCACCGCACTTTCATCCCGCTCTGCCACGGAAGTGCAGTGGAACAAGGTGGAGGGGAGGACTTGCAGCTCCTTGACGATGCGCTCCAAAAGCTTGTAGGTCACGAACTTCGTCCCGGTCTCTATGACGCTCAGATGGTTGGTGCTTATTTCCAGCCGCTCCGCCAGCTGCTCCTGGGAGAGCCCCATCCTCTTGCGGTGGTACTTGACGTTCTCGCCAAATATCTTCCTGATGTTCAGTCCATCCATGTTTAAAATTATGTGCCCTTGTGGGAATGGATGTAATATTCCAAAAGAATTATTTTTTCTTTTAAACAATCTTTTAGACTTGATTAGTAATTCTTTAAAATGTATTATCTCAAAAAGACATTCTAAATGAATTGATCTGTGCATCCAGTGTATGGACGGACTGGGTTTTTGGAGGGAAAAGGCTGTGGGAAAGACTTGGTTGGAAATGAAATACCATCCTGCTATGAAAGAAGTTGAGTTTAGGAGAGGTTCTGGCAATAATACAACACTAGTGGATAAAAAAAGTTGTCTTGCCAAGTACATGTTGGAACAAAAGGGGAAATTCATTCTGCAGGATCATGGGAATGATTTTTTTGACGATGTAAAGAAAGCCTTTGATGGCTTGTCTGAGGTCGAGATTAAGGTTGTTACAACAAAACTCGACTATATGGATTTTGAGCAAATGGCAGAATACTATAACGAAGGAAGCGACAAATTCAAAATTACTACTACACTTTTGGCAGAGCTTCCCAGCATGAAGGCTGCCTTCAAAGATGTTATGGATTTTGGGAAAAACACGGTTGATGCTTTGAATGCAAAGAAAACCATAGTGTTTGACGTTCCCACGAAGAATGGGACTGTAAAGGAGCGAGCTCAGAGTCTGGCTAGCTTTTTAAGCGAAGAGGTGAGGAGCATCAGGAAGAAGATGGACAACCTTGAAAGCTCCAATGTAAACATTTGCTTTGCGGGAGTCTATAGCTCTGGGAAATCCTCTTTGATAAATGCCTTGCTTGGATATAAAATATTGCCAGCCTCGCCAGAGGCCAAGACAGCAAAGATGCTGGTAATTATGAGTCCAGAGAAAGGCAAGCCTGTGGAAATCACGTTCTCTCTTGTAGATACGTGCAGCCGCATTGAGTGGAATGACCACACATCCTGCTTTGAGTTCAGCGAAGGGCCGGTGGAATCCCAAGAACGGACTGAAATACAAAACAAGATGAATGAAGTGAAGGGGAAAAAAAGGCACGAGCAGCTTTATGCAATACTGGATACCTTGAATGAGGTTCCTGGGGTGTCAGAAACCCTTCACCTTAAATTTCCCATTGAGATTGACTCCGACCTCGTTAAATTCACCATCTATGACACTCCTGGTACTGACAGCAATTCTGAGGAGCATAAGGAGGTGTTGAGCAATGCACTGGGAGGGCAGAGCCAGTCGATTCTCATCTTTGTATGTAGGCCAAATGCATTGGAGGGTTCTGGTACAAATGCGTTGCTGACATACATCAAGGATGCAGAGCAGAAGAATGACAAGAATACCATAGACATTGCCCGTTCCTTCGTCGTTATGACTCATGCAGATGATGTAAACCGTGATGAGAGAAAGGGGTTGCGTGATGCAACTTTGACCATGAAGGAAGACCCCAATTTCTCCTTGCACTTGAGGGAAAAGAAGCTGCTGTTCGTTTCCTCAAAATTTGCTGCTGCTGCAAAGGCCTGTATGAAGGAGGAAACAAAGACACGGGATGATGAGTTCTGGATTAAGAAAAATCCTGTGGATGATGAAATGTCTCCCAACGGGCTTTGCTACCGGGAGAACAGGATGGCTTCTTCTGATCTGGCTACAAGGCGGATGATAGAAAAAAGTGATGCCGCCGCCCAAGATGCCAGGGAAAAGGGGGATGACAACCGATTGGTCTATGTCACCTCTGGCCTTTATGCCCTGGAAGAGGAGCTCAAGGATTATGGCGAGAAATTTGCCTCGGCAGTAAGAGCCTCTGCAATCATCCAGGGCGTGGAGAAGACTTTGGCCAATGTGACGGCTAAGAGCCAGTTCTTGTGTACAGCCACCGACCAAAATATAGTAGAGCTGGAAGAAGAAATAAGACAGCTGAAGGAAAGGGTGGATGAAATTGTTAAAAAGGCTGGTGAGAAAGCCAATGAGAATATGCTTTCACAAAACGATTTGCATGAGTTGGGCCTTGCCAGCACTGACATAGAAAAGAGTAAGGGACAGATAGCAGATGAGGTGGATTGTATTCTGGGCAAGCCAGGAATCTTTAGTGGTGGCAAGATAAAGCTCAGGCCTGAGCATGAACAAGATATTACATCTGCGATTGACGATGAATTTTCCAGGATGAACTATCACTTTACCAAAGCCAGCAAAAAGGTTTTGGAAGGAAAAATTGAAGCGTTCCTTACCAATGTCTTTAATTCGATTCAATCAGATACCAGCATTAGTGATAATGCCAAGAAAACCCTCATGAGGCAGGTGAGCGCTGTAGAGAGTGTGGAATTTGATCCAATTCCTGTGACTCAAATAATGAAGGAGCATAAGGTAACAAAAATAGTTTGGTTTAAGAAGAAAGACTATCTGAAAAAGGAAGATTTTTTGTCTGAGTTGAAAGAGTCTTTGAGTGAGTCTCTGGCTAAATGGACAGATGCCTACATAGCCGCCTACAAGAAAAAGCATAAGGAGATTGTTGAAAGGCTCAAGGATGAGTTCCGTGGTCGTGTAGAAGAATATTCATCAGACACAAAGGCAAAGATTGAGGACAAGGATGCGATGACGCAGCTTGGAGAAAAACTGAAGGAAGTGGCAGCCTCTGTTACAGCACTCCTTGAAGAGCTGGAGAAAAAAATCTGGCAAAGGAGTGTGAAGAATGGCTGATCTTTCCAGATATATTGAAGATGGGAAGATGAACCGGGTGCGCATCGCAAATGATATTGCTGCAGGTAAATTTACCCAGGAATTTCTTTCCGAGCTGTTGCAGAAACTGCAGAAACCTGAACTGAAAGCTAACTATTTTTCTCATGTTAAGCTGGAACGGAAGCCAGAGTCAGAGTGGACGAAGGAATATCTGAATTTACTGTCAAATGCTGTCGTGGCAGAAAATTTCAATGAGGAGTATCTACGGTATCTTTTTGAGGTGGCCCAATATGTCCATCAGCGTGGACAGAACAATCCTCAAAAAAAAACTTTTTTGTTGGTTGGAGCGGTTGTGGCGCTCTTGGTTTGTTTAGGGCTTCTTGCAGTTTGTGTGAGGCAATGCGGAGCAGAAAAGGATGGAGGAGGAGACTATGTCCAAGAAACCAGATGAAGGAGTACTGCTTGAGAATTTAGGAAAAATTGCCTATACCCTAGACAAGGAATATGCTAATCGTCTGGAACAAGATTACCGGTGTGCTCCCTTTGAGGGCATAAATTGCCCGCCGGATAAGGATTCCCCACTTGTAAGTTATTCAGCTAATATACGGGGAGTGAAGATAAGGCGATGGGTCTTTGATAAGAATGAGAAGATTGGAGATTGTTTCAAGAATGCCATGAGTACCTTTGCAGATGGAGATCATACCATCGCTCTGATGGTTACCCGCACTCATGAAGCTACCTCCATGGACTTTATTGTAAAGAATGTCGGTCAGGGAAGAAATGAAGATAGTGGAAAGAACCAAGCATTGCTTAAAGCGACTTTACAAGGGAATTTCCCCGGCAGTGAAGTTGAGGACATAGAATCCAGTGACACAGAAACAAAGGTAGGGGAGATTATAGACAAGTACAACCATATTTCCATCCTCATGAACAGCCCCTCTGAATACTCTAAAGACTACATTACCCAAGGATTGGACAAGCTTCTGGATGGAGTTGTTCCCGAATCAAACGAAGAGGGGTATACGGTAGTGTTTCTGGCTGAGTCCATCTCCATGGCCAGCATACGGGAAATATTGACTGGATACGAGCAGCTGGCGACGGCAATCCATCCCTTCCTGTCCTACCAGTTCAATGAGGGAACCAGTGAGGACTCCACCCAAAGTGAGTCAGAAACCCTCTCCAATTTCAGCAGTGTCAGCAACACCATCTCCAAAACCCATTCGGTGAACTTCGGAATAAATGCAGGAACTTCAAACTCCTCAGCGGCAGGTTGGCTTACGTCTCTTAAGAACATTTTCAATGCTGCTACATCAGCCATTTCTGGAGGCTTATCTGCTGGATATGGGTATAGTTGGGGTACTGCAAAGACTGAGACGACAGGAGAGAGCCAGGCCTCCACCAAGGGGTCCAGCATATCCTTTGGAAAGACGGAGGGAGCAACCTACACCTACCAATCCTACACGGTCAGCAATCTCTTGAATCGGCTGGAAAATGTGATGAAGGGGATTACAGAAAGTCAGGCTACTGGTTTGTGGAAGTATGCCACCTATATCCTTGCAGAGGATAGTGCAACCTGTACCAGCGTCGCAAGCTATTTGAGAGGAATTACCCAAGGAAAGGAGTCTCATCTTGAATCCAGTGCCATCCAGACATGGTGCTATGAGGGTGGGGGTAGTGATGGATGTGAGTTCAGTAAAATCAAGGATTATGTGCGGCACTTTTGTCATCCAATCTTTGTGACAGAGGATGGAGGAGGACAGCCAATTGCCGTTACCCCTACCAATTATGTTGCTACCGACAAGCTTTCCAACGTGATGATTTTTCCCAGAAAATCTATGCAGGGTTTGCCTGTCCTTGAGGGAGTTTCCTTTGGTAGGGATCCCCATGGTATTGAAAGCATTACAGAGGATTTTGAGATTGGCTTTTGCTATCACATGTTTACCCCATCAAAAAACCGCCTTGTAAAGCTTTCAAGGGACTCCCTCACCTCCCACACCTTTGTCACCGGCTCCACCGGCAGCGGAAAGTCCAACACCATCTACCGGCTGCTGGAAGGGTTGGGGCAGAAGGACGTAGGGTTGGAGCAGAAGGACGTAAGCTTCCTGGTGGTGGAGCCAGCCAAGGGGGAGTACAAGGAGGTGCTGGGTGGCCTGCCGGGCGTGTCCGTGTACGGCACCAATCCCGGCCTCACGCCCCTGCTGAGAATCAACCCCTTCAGCTTTCCCCACGGCAAGGAGGAGCCCTCCAAGAACATACACATCCTTGAGCACCTTGACCGCCTCATAGAAATCTTCAACGTGTGCTGGCCCATGTACGCCGCCATGCCTGCCGTCTTGAAGGAGGCGGTGGAAAAGTCCTACGAGGACTGTGGCTGGAACCTCACGGAGTCAACCAATCCCTACGGAGACAACCTGTATCCCACCTTTGCCGACGTGACCCGGAACATCCGCACCATCATCGACTCCTCCGAGTACGATGCCGAGAACAAGGGAGCCTACAAGGGAGCCCTCGTCACCCGGCTCAAGTCCCTGACCAACGGAATCAACGGACTCATCTTCACCACGGAGGAGATTTCCGCCCAGGAGCTCTTTGACCGCAAGGTGATTGTAGACCTGAGCCGCGTGGGTTCCACCGAGACAAAGTCCCTCATCATGGGGCTTTTGGTGCTGAAGCTGCAGGAGCACCGCATGACGGAAGGTAAAATCAACTCACCGTTGTGCCACGTGACGGTGCTGGAGGAGGCCCACAACCTGCTGAAGCGCACCTCCACGGAGCAGAGCCAGGACAGCGGCAACCTGCTGGGCAAGTCAGTGGAGATGCTGGCAAACGCCATCGCCGAGATGCGCACCTATGGGGAGGGCTTCATCATAGCGGACCAGTCGCCGGGCCTCCTGGACCTGTCGGTCATCCGCAACACCAACACCAAGATCATCATGCGGCTTCCCGACCAGGACGACCGGGAGCTGGTGGGCCGGGCTGCCAACCTGAACGACGACCAGATAACTGAGCTGGCCCGCCTGCCGGTGGGCGTGGCCGCTGTCTACCAGAACAACTGGATTGAGCCGGTGCTGTGTCAGGTGGAACGGTATGAGAATGAAAAGAAATTCGAGTATCAGCGGCAGGATGGTGAGGAGAAATCTGGAGCGCCAGAAATGCAGCAGAGGCTGGAGCTAGCCCGCCTTTTGTGCAATGCAGGAGACGAAATGCAACTGAAGGAGCAGATTGAGAATGAATTGAAGGGGAGTTGTTTCAATGGTTCGCTCCATGTTGCCATCAGGCAGTATATGGCCCAGGGAAAAAAACCAGACTATGACAAATTGTCCTTCATTGTAGCTCAGTTGCTTCCAGAGTTTTCCAAGACTTTGCGGAATTCCGCTGTAAGAAATCCCCATGACATACACATCTGGCGTGATGACGTGCAGAAGCATATCGAAAAGGAGCTGAGAGAATGTGGTTTTCAGATACAAGAACAAACAGCATTGCGCAACAGCATTCTGCAATGTATCTTGCAGAATTATGTTCATGCAGAATTGAACAGGCCCGGTCTTATTGGAGAGCTTAATCCAAAGCAAGGCAAGGTAGGTGGGTGATGATTGAAAGAGCGGTAGAAGTAGTCAAGGATGTGGCTACTGAGGTAGCAAAGCAGGGAGGGGAAGTAGCCCGAAAGCTAGACACCTCCAAGCCCTTGGATTTTTCCAATGACGGAACCCAAGATTCCAGAAGGGCTTTTGATACAAGCAAGCCTCTGGATTTTAGCAATGACAGCGGCAAGTATGAGAATTCAGGAAAGCTTGATACATCCAGCCCCATTGACTTCTCTCGACAGGATGAGTCGGAGGAAAAGTGGGGGACTAAAGAAGGTACAGAAAAATTTTTTTGTCGGAATGAGCATCTTGAAGGCAAAAAACATCCTGTAACAGAGATACCTTATGTTCGAAAGACTGTGATAGATGGTGATGGAAAAGAAATTTCTGTTGTTGTACCAGAATTTGATTCTATTTATGATGTACAGTTGCCAGAGGACTTGGAGAAAGCTAGTGACAAGGAACAGTTTGCAGAATGCAACAAGCAGTTGAAGGAAGCTATAGCTAAAGATCCAGAGTTAAAAGAAAAATTTACACCGGAGCAATTGGAACAAATTGAGAACGGAGATACACCTGATGGCTATACTTGGCATCATGATGCAGAGAAAGGAAAGATGCAACTGGTGGACTCTGAAACACATGCGAAGACAGGTCATACTGGTGGAAAAGCTATTTGGGGTGGTGGACAAGAAAACCGCTAAGAATTTATATTGAAAGAAGGAGTGTAGTTATGGAGTGGAAATATGTCAAGGCAACGACAAGCGAGAAGATTGAGGCTGTAAAAAAGAAATATGATGTTCAATTGCCGGAAGACTTGGAAAAATTGATTCTTAAGAGCAATAATGGACGACCTGTCAAGTCAACGTTTGATTCAGAAAGGACAAGGGGATTGGAGTTTAAGAAACTACTTTCCTACAATACTGAAGATATGGAAAATATCTATACTTTTATTGATGTAGTACAAACAGAAAATAGGAATCTATTTCCAATTGCCTCAGAACCATCAGGAGATTTCATTTGCTTGGATTTGAGCAAAAATACTGTGGTTCATCTTAACCATGAGACAGCAACTACCGAATTCGTTGCAGATTCAATTTCGCAGTTGATTTCAGCATTGTATTAGAAATCCCACTGTATCCAAAAAACTTCCAGTAGGAATCCACCGAATTTCTACTGGAAATTGTCCAAGTTTCCAGTGAATTTTCATCACATTTCCACAGGAAATTCATCCAATTTCCTGTGGATTTTTTTTGTCCGTGTCAATGAGAATAAAGTGTATGTATTTCTCAAGATGCAGGGGAGTCTGCTCGTTTTCATGCGGCACTTACAAAAAAACACAAGACCCCATTATTTTTCACGATATTGCTAATATAAAATTTAGAATATAGTATAATAAAGTATACTATATATATAAAAATATACTATATAATAACAATTATATATAGTATACTGGTTTGATAGGGCGTATGCCTTGTGGTAGCATGCATTCCACGCAAGGAGGGCAAGATGAAAGACCGGAGGCGGCCGAATCCCGCCACAATCCATCCCATTGCCGGGTATGTCAGCCTGATATATGTGAAGCCAACGATACAGAATCCCAACATTGTCGTGGGGGACTTCACCTATATCGCCGACAGTGACTTTGAGCGCCACGTCACCCATCACTACGATTTTATCGGAGACAAGCTCATCATCGGGAAATTCTGCCAGATTGCCGCAGGTGTCGAATTTATCATGAACGGCGCGAACCACCAGATGAATGCGGTCTCCACCTTTCCCTTCTATACCCTTGAGGGCTGGCAGATGAAAAGTCCTTCCCTGGGTGACTTGCCGCTGAAGGGTGACACGCTCATCGGGAATGACGTGTGGATTGGCCAGAACGCCACCATTCTTCCCGGTGTCCACATCGGGGATGGGGCGATAATTGGCGCAAATGCCGTGGTGGGGATTGATGTGGAGCCATACGCCATTGTGGTGGGGAATCCTGCCCGCCAAGTCAAGAGGCGGTTTGACGATGACCTCATTAGCCTGTTGGAGAAACTACGCTGGTGGGACAGGGCGGTGGACGAGATAAACCGCCTGATACCACTGTTGACATCAGGCGATTTGGAGATGGTGCGGAGGGAACTGCAGAAGCTGATTTAGCCGGCAGCTCGTTTTTCCAGCATTTTTTTCACCTCCGCCACAAGGTAGAAGGAGCCTGTCACCAGCAGAATCGCATCCTGCCTCCTTGCCTCCTCCAGGGCCTGCATGATTGCCTGCTGGTAGTCTTGGTAGCAGGTGAAGGTGTGGCCGGCTTTCTGGAAGGCTTCCTGCACCAGTTCCAGGCTTGACTGCTTTTCCCCTCCGGGTCGGGTGAGGGTGATGCGGCCGAAACCAGAAAAGAGAGCCGCCATGGTCTCCACGTCCTTGTCAGCGGCACAGGCGAAGAGGAGGTGGGGACTTGCCCCTGTGGTTGCGTCAGGGCAGGATCCACTAATATAGTTGCGGAAGGTCTTGAGGCTCAAGGCGATGCTGTTGGGCGTGTGGGCTCCTTCAAGCACAATTTTCTGCCGGTTGTATACTGTCACCTCGAACCTGCCGGGAAGCCTTGCCGCCGCCAGCCCCATCTCGACGGCCTCCTCCGGCAGGTCCGGCAGGATGGTCTTGACGGTGAGGGCTGCTGCCGCCGCATTCCACAGCTGGTAGTCACCCAAAAGGGCGAGCTTTGTGGCGATCGGGCGACTGAAGAAATCTGACTCCAGATGCACCTCCATAGAATCACCTGTCAATTTGCCGGAAACGGAAACTGCGTCGGCAACTTCCAGGACGGGACACTGTAAGCAGCGAGCCTTCTTTTCAAGGACTGCCCGTGCCGCCGCCTTTTGGGGACCAATGATTACCGGCACATCCACCTTGATGATGCCAGCCTTTTCCTCCGCAATCTTTTCTATTGTGTCGCCCAGGTATTCGGTGTGCTCCAGCTCGATGGGGGTGATGACGGAAATCTTCGGCCGGATGACGTTGGTGGCATCCAGGCGGCCCCCCAGCCCCGTCTCGAAGACTGCCCAGTCCACCTGAGCCTCTCGGAAGCACAGGAAGGCGAAGGTGGTCACCAGCTCGAACCAGGTGATGGGGCGCTGGCCGGGCAAGTCCCTGGCGGGAATGGACGACACGGCTTCCATCAGCCTTGTGGTGGCCGCCTGGTAAATTTGTTCCGGCAGGGGGCCCTTGGCAGTGGCCACCCGCTCGGCAAGGCTCAGGATGTGGGGGGAGGTGTAGAGACCACTTTTGTATCCTGCCGCCTCCAGAATCGATGCGATCATGACGGAGGTGGAACCCTTGCCCTTTGAGCCCGCCACGTGGACGGACGGGAAGGTGTCCTGGGGATTGCCCAGCTTCCGACAGAGAAATTCCATGGTATCCAGCCAGAAAATATCCTTCTGGGGTAGCCTTTCAAAGTTGAGGTAGGAGTCAAGCCACTGCTGCAGCCTGTCCAGTGATGGGTGTTCCTTCATAGTGTCCTTGTAAAAAAATGAGCCAGCTGAAACATCAACTGGCTTTCAATATTCTACCGTCCGCAGCACTGCTTGTACTTGCGTCCAGAGCCGCAGGGGCAGGGATCGTTGCGTCCCACCTTGGGAACGGAACGGACCACTGTGACATTCTCCGCCTGACGACGCTGGGCCATGGGGGAAGCACTGGCGGCTTGCCGGGCTGCGTTGCCGTCAAAGGCCGCAACTGCATTGTGCTGGGCGTTCATCTGGCGGAACTGGGTTCCGCCCCGAACCTGGGGACTGCGGCGGGTGGCCTCCTCCTCCCGCTGCACCTTCACCCGGAACACCCGTGAAGCGATTTCCTCCTTGATGGAGTCAATCATGTCGTAGAAGATGTTGAATCCGTCAATCTTGTACTCGGTGAGGGGATTCTTGGAGCCGTAGGAGCGAAGATATACAGCTTCCCGCAATCCTTCCAGCTGCTCCAGGTGGTCCAGCCACTTCTTGTCGATGAACTGCACGTACTGGTAGCGGATGAACATGTTCAGGTTCTCCTTGCCCGCCAGCAGCTCCTTCTCCTGCAAGTCCTTTTCCAGCAGGGAGATGATGTACTCGCTCCTGTTTGTCTGGGAAGCCAGCTCCTCCGGTGCCACCACCAGTCCGAACTGCTGCTTCAACTGTGCGGCCAGGTCAGCGTCGGTGCCGGTAGCCTTCTTGCCGGTGTACTCCTCCAGCAGCTGGCCTACCGTATCGGTGGCGGTGGACAGCACCCGTTCCCTCAGGCTTTCGTCCACCAGAATCTGGTCCCGCTGGTCGTAGATGAACTTTCGCTGCTCGTTCAGCACGTCGTCGTACTCCAGCAGGTGCTTTCTGATCTCGAAGTTCCGCTCCTCAACCTTCTTCTGGGACTTCTCGATGCCCTTGTTCAGCCAGGGATGGTAGATGGGCTCCCCCGGCTCCATGCCGATGCGGGCCATGATGCCCTTCATCCGCTCGCCGCCGAACAGCCGCATCAGGTCGTCGTCCATGGAGATGTAGAACTTGGAGCGTCCCGGATCCCCCTGACGGCCGGAGCGTCCCCGCAGCTGGTTGTCGATGCGGCGGCTTTCGTGTCGCTCCGTGCCCATGACGTAGAGCCCGCCCAGGTTCTTCACCTCCTCGTAGTCTGCCAGCCACTTCTCCTTCTCGATCTTCAGGGCAGCCTCGAACTGCTCCGGTGTGGCGCTGGTGCCCGCCCGCTTTCTGGCCCGGAACTCAGGGTTGCCGCCCAGCTTGATGTCGGTACCACGTCCTGCCATGTTGGTGGCGATAGTGACGGCTCCCTTCGCCCCAGCCTCTGCAATGATCAATGCTTCTCTTGCGTGGTTCTTGGCGTTCAGCACCTCGTGGCGCACGCCGCGGCGGGTCAAAAGGGCGGAAAGGTGCTCCGACTTTTCGATGGAGACAGTGCCCACCAGTATGGGCTGGCCCTTGCCGTGGCACTCGATGATCTCCTTGCAGATGGCCTCCCACTTGTCGTTTTCGGTCATGTAGACCTCGTCGTCCTCGTCCTTGCGGGCCACCGGCTTGTTGGTGGGGATAACCACCACCTCAAGGCCGTAGATCTTGTCGAATTCCACCGCCTCTGTCTCGGCGGTACCGGTCATGCCGGAAAGCTTGTCGTACATGCGGAAGAAGTTCTGGAAGGTGATGGTGGCCAGGGTCCTGTTGCGCTGGGCAATACGGATATGCTCCTTGGCCTCGATTGCCTGGTGGAGTCCGTCGCCGTAGCGTCGCCCCTCAAGGATGCGCCCGGTGAACTCGTCTACAATCTGCACCTGGCCATCACGCACCACGTAGTCCACATCGGGCTTGTAGAGGGTGTGGGCCCGCACCGCCTGGGTAAAGTAGTGGATGTACTCAAAGTTGCCCTCGTCAAAGAGGCTGCCGGTGATGAGGTTGCGTTTCTGGAGGATTTCTTCTATTTTAAGCATTCCCTGGTCGGTAAAGGAGACCCGGCGGGACTTCTCGTCCAGCTTGTAGTCTCCCTGGATGGCCTCTCCCTGGGCCTCGTCGGGATAGTCGCCGGTGGCGGGATCCTTTTCCACCTCGGTGAGCTGGCCCACGAGCTTGTCAACCTCGTGGAATTTGAAGGTGTCGTCCTCACCTGCACCGGAGATGATGAGGGGTGTGCGGGCCTCATCAATCAAAATCGAGTCAATTTCGTCCACAATGCAGAAGGCAAAGTCCCTTTGAACCTTCTGACTGGGGTCAATCTGCATGTTGTCACGGAGATAGTCAAAGCCCAGCTCGTTGTTGGTACCGTAGGTGATGTCGCAGCTGTAGGAAAGCTTTCTGGCGGCATTGTCCATGCCGGAGACGATGGAGCCCACCGTCACCCCAAGGTAGGTGTACACAGGCCGCATCCAGTCGGCGTCACGCTGGGCAAGGTAGTCGTTCACCGTCACTACGTGGACACCACGGCCCGTAAGACTGTTGAGATAGGCAGCCGCCACCGACATGAGGGTCTTTCCCTCGCCGGTCTTCATCTCCACAATGCGGCCGGAATTCAACACGATGGAGCCCATCAGCTGCACGTCGTAGGCCCGCTCCCCCAATACCCGGTTGGCGGCCTCCCTAGCCAGTGCAAAGGCTTCCGGCAATATGTCATCCAGGGTCTCGCCCTTGGCCAAACGCTCCTTGAACTTTTGTGTCTGCTGGGGAAAATCTTCGGCCCCCAATCCCTGGGCCCAGGCTTCCTTCTGGTTGATTTTTTCAACCACGGGCAGAAGCTGCTTTACGTCACGGTCCCGCTTGGAACCAAAGAAAAAGGTCAATACTGAATCAAGCATATCTATAATTTACTATATTATTGGTTTAAATGGCAAGGGTGGGGGAGGATGGCCCAGGATGAAGTTTTAGGGTCGATACGCCCGTAGCGATGTGTTGTCACACATGAGTTGGAAATCACGGTCAATGAAAAGGATGGGAATAGCAGCTAATATTGCATGGGCGGCGATGAGACAATCATTTGACTTCCGAATAGTTATGGTTCTTGACTAGCATCTCCAGAAACAGGAAGATGAAAGTCAATGAAATACAAGAGATTAAGGGCACAAAAACACAGGCAGATTATCCGATGCTTTTGTGAGGACATAACGGCGACAGCGTGTACGGAAATTGTCGGTGTGAACCGCAACACGGTGAACAGCTGGTACAATGAGTTCCGGCACAAGATACTGCTGGCGGCGATTGCCGAGACGAGGGCTGAGGGCGGGGAGTTCGAGGTTGACGAGTCCTACTTCGGGGCCCGCAGGGTGCGAGGGAAGAGGGGGCGCGGGGCGGCAGGAAAGACGCCGGTGTTCGGCCTCCTCAAGCGAGGCGGTAAGGTCGTCGTCAGGATAGTCAGCGACTGCTCCAGGGAGAGCCTAATGCCTATAATACAAGGACTTGTGCTGGAGGGATCCACCATCTATTCCGACGGCTGGGCGGCATATGACGGCCTGATTGTCAACGGATACGACCACTACCGTGTGTTCCACAGCCACAACGAGTTTGCCAGGGGGAAGAGACATGTGAACGGGATAGAGAACGCACAAACCTCTGGTTTGTCAGGAGCTTTGCCAAGCGCAGGCTTGCGAAATTCAACGGTTGCTCATCCGACAGATTCGTGGTACACTTGATGGAGTGCCAGTGGAGGTACAACCGCCGCAATGCCGATTTGGTCAGGGAACTGGCTAAAATACTGAAAAGATACTAGTCTAGAACCTTGCATAAATAGGGGAACAAATGAGTAAAACGGCAACACTTTTTTTACTGTCAATTCTTTCTGTTGTATTAGCTAGCTGCTATTCTTCGACCGATAGCATAATTGACAGCTATTCATTTCTATTTGCCACTGATAGAGGTGACTTTGTTCTAGACATTGAGGTCATCGAGGGACAACCACAAACTAATAACAACCTAGGCACAAAAATTATAAAAGTAAAGCAGGATTCCGTGGTGATAGCAAAAATGGAGACAATGAGGTTGGATGATTATAGTGTTGGTGAGGGACTCCAATACATAGAACATGAGGATAATTTGCTTGTAATTCAGCAAAGTTTTGATATCGATCGCTATATTGTGTGTTCCATACTCTTTTTTGAGTATTCTGAAGGAAAAATGTTGTTGAACAAGTATGAGGAGCACCGTTTTAACAGGTTTGCCGACGAGCAAAATGAAGAGGTGAAGGTAATTTCAATGCAAGAATTGGTTGATATGAATGAAGTTGATGACGAGATAGTACTGAGGTTGCATTCTTTGTTATTTCCCGAGTAAAGAATAATCTTGTCTTGTATGTTTTGTGATAACATACTGGTATTCCTTATTTTTTGAACTAGTTACAGAGTGAGTTTTTCTACCGAAAAAATAAGCGGAACATGGCCGTCGGTGAGAAGAAGCGAGTGAGTCCCATCGACAGGAAGATGATGCGGGAGCGGCTGAGACGGATGGAGGGTCGCTTGTTTTGAATTGAACAATTCAATCCAGACGGAAGTATCCACTAAAACTGATGTCATCTGGTGGCTCTCATTTCTTCAAGGTTTCCTTCCCAAATTCCAGTTCCTGCGTAGGAAAGAATCTCCTTTTGGACTGAATGCTGGATATACTCCCGCAGGGCCTGGTTGATTGCCTCCTCCTCTGTTTGTATTCCGGTTAAAGTCATAACCTGCTGTGCCAATACAGATGTGGTTTCCATGTATCCTCCTCAATCGAAAAATACTGAATCAAGCATATCTATAATTTACTATATTACTGGTTTAAATGGCAAGGGCGGGGGAGGATGGCCCAGGATTTTTCTTGCCGAGTGTTTTCATGGAGGCAATGTATGGTGTATAATACAGGCTCTATTTGCCCTATAATTTTAAGGAGGTATCGATGGCTTGGAGTGAAGAAAAGAAGAATGAAACACGGGAAAAGATTGGCCTTGGTGCAATGGTTAAGGATGGACGTGGACAATACGGCTTTTTTTGTGCCTCTGATGCCGGCATAAAGATTCTTGGGGTGCAGCCCAGCGGCTTTTTGGCCGTGCCCTCCGACGAGATTGTCGCCACCTTTGCCGATGTGGAGGAGATGATTGCCGCCGGTTGGGTGATTGACTAGCCTGTGGGCAAGGGCGGGGGAGGCGTTGCTCCACACCGTCTTGACACTGTTACCCAGCCCCTTTATGCTAGGGGCATGAACAAGTGCGACAACAAGCGGACGGGCAGCAGTCCGACGGCGGCCATTGTGGTGGCGGGGGCACTCCTGGCCATCATGCTCTCTTCCTGCACAGAATCAGGTGGCGTGGTGTCCCTTGACGAGCACCAGCTCTTTTCCCTGAAATACGGCAACTTCGAGGACCAGCTCAATTTATTTAGCTTGGCAAATCCTGCGCCAGTCCAGACGAGCCTGGCCATGCGGGATGGTTTCTTCTACATTGCCAACGGTGAGGCTCGGAAGGTCCTTGAGCTGAATTCCTACGGCGACCTGCTGAGCATCTACTACAACAGTGAGGGCAACCCCATTCCCAGCTTTGCCGAAGGCACGGACTCTGACACGGTATCCTCCACCAGAAAGGCGGTGGAGTATCCCTTCAATGCTCTTGGACCCATTGCGGCTGACTCCCGCAAGTACATCTATGTGGTGGACCAGCTGCCCCCGGAGCGCCACGAGCAGGATGTGGAGAACCGCCTGCTGCTGAGCCAGATTGTGCTGCGGTTTGCCAGCGACGGCACCTTTATCGACTACATCGGGCAGCGGGGGCCTGGCGGAATGCCCTTTCCCTACATCAGGGACATCTACACCACCAGCAACAGCGAGCTGGTGGTGGTGTGCCAGGCCAACGACGGCATGGTGGTCTACTGGTACGACAAGACAGGCTACCTGCGCAGTACCATTCCCTTCAAGGTAGACCAGCTGCCCAATCCCCTGGCAGAGGAGAGCCTGCAGGATGTCTACCTTTCACTGGAGAATATCGTCCCCTCCTACACCGAAGAGAAGCTTTTCGTGAAGGTGGACTATTACACCAGCTCTGTGGACACCGCCTCCAATGTGGAGTCCGGCATTGATTATGACACCACCTTGCTGTATCCCATAGACATAAATACCGGCGTGTACGAGGAGCCACTGACCATCCCCGCCCACGAGCAGGAGGTTACGGAAGGCTTTTCCCGGCTGGTGTACAAGCTCGCCTATGACTTCTTGGGGGTGACTGATTCCGGCTGGCTGTTCTTCTACCTCGCCGATGAAAGCGGATACAGTATCCAGATGATTCAGGAAAACGGAGAGCGTGGCTTGCACCGCCACCTGGACGTGGATCACGCCGCCACCCTCTACAGCACCCTTTCCCTGTCACCGGAGGGCATCATCTCCATGCTGCAGGCAACAGAAAACGAGGCGAGAGTCTTGTGGTGGCGGACGGACAGTCTCATTGACGCCATCCTCAAGGGATGACAGGAGGAACGGTGAAAAAACTGGGTGGAGATCTAGAAGGATATAGTGAGGACGAGGAGAAGCTTGTCTACCATTACGGAAGGCCAGGGGAGCGGCTCAAGAATGCCGAGGAGTCCGTGAAGCGTTTCCATGCCGGCGAAGGGCCACAGCCGCCCAAGGGCATTTTCCGCTCACTGGTGCAGACCCAATCCTCCCGACTCATTCTGCTGGTGATGCTGGCCATGATGGCCATTGTCATCCTTACCAGTATCATGGACCGGGGGAATGGCTCCTCCACTGTGGGCCTAGTGCCGGTGAGCCTCACTGCCTTTTCCTTTGAGGACACTGTCTATATTAGTCTACAGCTTCAGGAAAATTCCAAGGTATCCCATCCACAGCCCCCGCAGGTTTCCTGCAATTTCATGCTCTACAACACGGACCAGCAGCTGGTGCACCAGGTGGAGCTGGAAACTTTTTACACTGGAACGGAGGAATTCCTACGGACAACCTTCGGGGATTATGATATATTGTATGTAGAGGCGGTGGTGACCGTGGGAGACGAGACAAGGGTGCTCCGCTCGAAAATCACTTGGAACTAAGGGAGAGCGTATGTTGCAGTTTTATTTTCTTTCGATATTGTTGAATCTGGTTACAGGGCTTGTCTTGTTCTGCGAGACGGACAGGGCTCAGGATGATTTTAGTTTTTCGTCGGAGCCAGAAGAGACCTCCTCCGGCAATCCCATCCTGGACCTGATGGAGAGCAAGAACTTCAAGCTGGTGCTGGGAGTGCTGAGCGTCCTGGTGGGTCTGCTGAAGCTGCTTTCCGTGGTGCAGGACGGTGTTCCTGTAGTCGGCGACCTGCTTCCCGCAGTGGCTGGTCTTGTAGGTGGCTTCTGTGTTCTCCTCCAGTTCTACATGGAGACCAATTCCATTGATTATGCTCCCAATGGACTTATCCAGAAATTGTTTGTGGATAGCCGCCGTACCATCGGCATCTGTTGTCTAGTGGTGGCCACCCTCCACTTTGTGTTCCCCAGAGCCATCTTCCTGTAGGCCATGAAGCGATCCATTGCATGTATTCTGATGCAGGAGGGAAAGGTTCTGGTGGGCCGTCGTGTTCCCGGTGGCCAGATGGGGGAGCGGTGGGAATTCCCCGGCGGCAAGGTGGAAAAGGACGAGCTTCCGGAGGAGGCCATCTGCCGGGAGTTCGACGAGGAATTTTCCGTTCCCGTGTCCGTGGGAAACAAGATTGCCCAGGCCGTATTCCAGTACAAGGGCAATGACATCCAGCTGGAGGGCTACGAGATCTTTCTGGACACGGACAAGCCCCGGTGGGTGCTGACAGAGCATACGGAGATCCGCTGGGTGGACCTAGAAGAAATTCCTTCGTTGCATTTCGTTGACTCGGACCTACTGATCTACCCTCAGGTGGTGGAGTATTTTGCCACCAAGGGAGCGCGACAATGAGGTTTCCAGCGGTGCGGCTTCTTGTATGCATCCTTTTTTCTGGCCTCTGCCTCATGACAGGATGCAAGCGTCGTTCTGCCATCATTGACCTGACAGAGGCTCCCATACTGCAGGTGGACTCCCAGTGGGCCTTGGTTCTTGACCCCTATGCAATTTATCGGGAAGAGCCGGGCCTGGCGGCCACTGCCACTGGATACGGCCGACGGGGAGACCTGCAGGAGTTGAAGGGCCGTCGCATTATGACGGAGAACAAGGTCACCACCATCTGGTATCAATTTGACTCGGGGTGGCTGCCCGAAACCTCCGTGCAGATTTACTCTAACCAGCTTAAGGCCGCCACTGCTGCAAGGGAGTTGGAGGCGGCACGGGATTCCTCCCGCTAAGGAGATTGCATGACAACCATTCCTTGTACCCTTGCCCCCGGGGCAAGCCTTCCTGTGTATCAGACTGCTGGTGCCGCCGGTGCCGATGTCTGCGCCTGTCTGGCAGAGCCACTGGTGCTGGCTCCCGGTTGTCGGGCCATGGTTCCTACCGGGCTGTCCTTTGAGATACCGACGGGCTACGAGGTGCAGGTTCGGCCCCGTTCTGGCCTGGCGGCCAAGCATGGTGTCACCGTTCTCAACAGTCCCGGCACCATCGACAGCGACTACCGGGGCGAGGTGAAGGTCATTCTGGTGAATTTGGGGTCAGCAGACTTTACCATTTCCCACGGAGAACGCATTGCCCAGCTGGTGGTGGCACCGGTGGAGCAGGCATCCTTCCAGCCTACAGATTCTCTGTCCCAGACAGACCGGGGGCAGGGAGGCTTTGGTTCCACCGGAGTCTAGGCTGCTTCCATGAAATTTCCTTCCATTCCGTTGGTTTTCCGTCGTCATGTTCTCATCACGTACCTGATAAAGGAACTGCTGCTGTATTTTTTCATCGCATTTCTCTTCTTCTTTATGGTCTTCTTTGTAAACCAGATTCTTTTGATGGCGGAGGATGTGCTGAAGAAGCGAGTTCCCCTCATGGATGTGGTGCGGCTCATGGGGTATTCCCTGCCGTTCATTGTGGCCCAGTCGGCCCCCTTTGCCACCCTGGTGGGATTCCTGATGTGCCTTGGTCGCATGATGACGGACAATGAGATTATGGTGATTCGTGCCAGCGGCAAGTCATTCCTCGTCATCCTGGTACCGGTGCTGGTGATGGGACTGATGATCTCCATAGTGTCCTTCTTTGTGAACGACTACCTTTTGCCTCTGGGGACCATCTCCTACAATAAGCTGTACCGCCAGATCTTGTATTCTGACCCCACCATCGAGCTGGAGTCCAACTCCGTGAAGCGGACGGAGGATGCCACCCTGGTCATTGGCGAGGTAACGGACACCATGGTGTCTGACTTGATTTTCATCGACATGGACGACAGGGGACAGATGCGGCTGATTGTTTCCGGTCCCACAGAAATCATCAATACAGGGGAGCCGGGAATACTTATGAACCTGAGCATGGACTCCTCCACCGTCTGTATATTTGACCTGCAGGAACAGGACAAGTACACAGTGATGAATGCCGGTGAGACAGATATGAATGTGTTCGCCTCCTCATTCTTTTCAGACTCCTCCTCCACCAATCCACGAGAGATGACTTCCTTTGACCTGTTCAAGTATATCAAGCAGATAACGGAGGAGGGAACGGCGTCCACCCTCCAGATGAACATGTACCGGCTGGAATTCCACAAGAAATTTTCCCTGCCCTTTGCCTCCATCTTCTTCGCCATGCTGGCCATGCCCCTGGCCATCATCTTTGGCAAGCACAATGGCATGGCTGTGGGGCTCATCATCGGCATCTTTCTCTGTGTGGCCTACTGGGCGGCCATGATCATGGGGCAGACCTTCGGCATCCGCCAGGGGCTGGACGGTTTCTGGACCATGTGGCTGCCGGATTTTTTAGTGGGCTTTGCCGGACTTTTATTTTATCTCAGGCTGGCGAAAAAATGAGCTTTGTACTGTACCTCTACCGTCGGTTCCTTCCTGTCTTTCTCGGCTCTCTCTTTTTCTTCTGCCTTGTGTTGATTCTGGTGGATCTGCTGATGAATCTCTGGAGCTTCATCTCCCAGGAGGTACCGCCCGCCCAGATTCTCAAGGTGATGGCTCTCTATATCCCCAAGACCATGTCTTTTTCCCTGCCCTTGTCCATCCTCTTTGCCGTGTCCTATACCCTCAGCGACCTGTATGCAAAGAACGAGCTGACGGCCATATTTGCCGCTGGTGTATCTCTGTTTCGATTCACCTTCCCCCTGCTGGTGCTCTCCTTGGCACTGAGCTTTGGTCTCTTTTTTTTTGAGGACAAGGTGGTGGTGCCCACCTATGCCAAGAAGACGGAGCTGCAGGACCAGTTGCTGAATCAGCAGCAGTCCCTGAACAATGACCGCATCGTCATCATTGCTGACCAGGGGCGCATGGTGTACAAGGCCGACTACTACAACGATAGCGAGCAGCGGCTGGTGGGTATGCTGGTAATCTTTCGTGATGACCAAAAGAACCTGGAGAGAATTGTCCGTGGCAACTCGGCCCTATGGCGGGATGGGTATTGGGAGTGCAGCGAGGCCACCGAATATGTGGTGGACGGGAAGTATCTCCACAGCCAGACAGTTTCCCGTGACACCATGCTGACCATGGTGGAGCCGCCGGAAACCTTCAGGAACAATACCATCGATGTGGAGACCGTATCTGTCCAGGAGGCTAAGGCCTATATCCAGCGCCTGAGCCGGGCAGGCTTCTCCGTCTCGGAGGCCACCTCCCAGTACTACAAGAAATTCTCCTTCCCGCTGATTGTGTTCATCGTGGTGTTCCTTTCCATCGGTCTGTCGGGAAAGACCAGGAAGAATGTCTTGCTCATCAGCCTTGTTCTCTGTATTATGGCGGCGGTGCTCTTTTATGTGACCCAGATGGTGACCATGCTGCTGGCCCAGTTCGGCTACCTCTCCCCCTTCCTGGGAGCATGGTTTCCGGTAATCCTGTTTATTTTCATCAGTATTGTTCTTCTGAGATTTGCCCGAACGTGAGGTTTTTATATGTCTGAGATGCTTTCGATTTTCACCCAGCTCCATGCCGATGCTGGCAGCAGGGCTCGCACTGGAATTATGGAGCTGCCCCATGGCCAGGTGCGCACCCCGGTGTTCATGCCGGTGGGAACAAGCGCCACCGTCAAGGCCATGACAAAGGACGACCTGGAGGAGATTGGCTTTGAGATCCTTCTGGCCAACACCTACCACCTGTATCTGCGCCCCGGTGTGGACATTGTGGAGGAGGCGGGGGGACTCCATGGCTTTTCCTTGTGGAGCAAGAACTTCCTCACCGACTCAGGTGGATTCCAGGTCTTTTCCCTGGCTCCCTTCAGAAAGATAACCGACCAGGGGGTGGCCTTCCAAAGCCACATCGACGGCTCCCGCCACTTCCTCACCCCGGAGTCTGTGGTGGAGCTCCAGCGCCGCTACAACAGCGACATCCAGATGCAGCTGGACGTCTGTACTGGCTACGGCATCTCCAAGAAGGAGGCCGCCGAAGCCCTCCGCATCACCAGCGACTGGTCCAACCGGGCCATGGCCACCTGGAGGGAGGCCCGCCAGCAGGGCTACCAGGGGATGCTCTTTCCCATTGTCCAGGGCAACTTCTACGAGGATCTGAGGCAGGAATCAGCTGAATTTGTGGCGGGCCTGGACGCTCCCGGCATAGCCATCGGCGGCCTGTCGGTGGGAGAGCCCCACCAGGTGTACACCCAGATGCTTGCCCACACGACGGCTCTGCTGCCAGAAGACAAGCCCCGCTACGTCATGGGCATCGGCACGCCGGACTACATCCTGGAGGCGGTGGAGAACGGCATCGACATGTTCGACTGCGTGCTGCCTACACGAAATGCCCGCAATGGCTCCTATTTTACCCGTGACGGCTCCATTTCCATCAAGAACGCCAAGTTTGCCCGGGATTTCGGCCCCATAGACAGTGCATGCCGCTGCAAGATTTGCCGACAATATTCACGGGCCTATCTTCGCCACCTGTTCAAGGAGCAGGAGATTCTCAGCTCCATGCTGGCCTCCTACCACAACCTTGCCTTCCTCCACCAGATGATGGGGGAGGTGCGGACCGCCATTGAGGAGGACAGGTTCACCGAATACAAGCGGGACTTCCTGGAGCGATACAACGGCGGCAGCCACTAGTCTTGTCCCGCAGCAGGGCAGGGTTCGTATCGTTGCTTTGTGATGATGGAATCCCGTTCATGTAACTTGTTTTGGAGTTTTTCCTTTTTTTGGGTGGTGGTATTTCGATGATACGCCACGAAAGTTGTAGGAGTTTTGATGAAGCACAGTAAGTCAATGGCCATTTTCTCCCTGTCAGTTGGATTGCTGGCAGGTGTCTCCGGCATTTCACTCCACGCCAAGGAGACTTCCTTGGTGCCGGAGCCTCGTGGAGTCCTCACCTCCAATAGTCCTGAGGATAAGGTGCTTCAGGACAATGATTCTCATGAGGAATCGCGGGAGTCAGAGCGGGAAAAGGAAGTCAACATCCTGAACTACGGCCTTGATACCGACATCATCGCCATGCTGGATGAATTCATTGCCAACAAAACCTTCCACTATCTGGAGGAGTTGGACGGAATCCTCCGCCGCACCCGTTCTGTGGCCCTGCGGGAAAAGATCATCATGTATTTCACTGAGGCCAAGGACAACCGCCTTGCAGATTATGCCTTGGAGATCATCGAGGATCCCTTCGACACAAGAAATAGCACGGTATCACTGCTGTTCAAGTATGTCTCCGCCGTGAAGGTGGCGGAGGCCGGCCCCCTGGCCCGGGCCTTGCTGGAGGAGGAGTACATGGAGTACTTCGAGGGAGCCTTGACAGCTTTGGCGGATGTGGGGACAGCGGAGGATGCCCAGTTCCTTGCTGAATACATCAACCGGGAGGAACTTTCCATCGGTCAGCAGCAGTCTGTCATGAAGGCGCTGGGGCGTCTCAAGGCGGTGGAGACTTGGGATGCCTTGGTGGACATTGCCCAGAACGAGGACAAGAACACCTTTGTCCGCATGTACGCCTCCGAGGCCATCGGTGCCATGGAGAAGCCTGAGTCGGTGGAAGTGCTGGCCTATCTGTACGAAAGCACCGATCCCAATCTTCGTGCCTCTGTCATCAAGGGTATTGCTCACTATCCCAACGACGCCACAGCTCAGGCAATCATTATCGAAGGAATCAAGGACTCCCACTACAAGGTGCGACTGGAATCCATCAAGGCGGTTAAGGATAACAAAATGCAGTCTGCCGCCGCCCATATTGTGTTCCGGGCAAAGAATGATCCTGAGACGGCCGTCAAATACGCCTGCTTCGAGACCATCGGCATCCTGGGGGATAAGGATGGAATCAAGTATCTTCAGGACCTGGTGAAGGAAAAATATGCTGGAGACACCGCCAAGGTAAAGGCCTCGGAGGCACTGCTTGCCCACGGCAGTTCTTCCGCCTTGGACAGCGTCGTTACCTTGGCACGGGAAAGTTTGACAGACGACAAGAAGAAGAATCTCCGCTATGCCTTGGGTAAGGTCTTTGCCGCTCAGGAGAATGCAGGCTTCGCTGAGATTTGCGGTGAGTATTTGGCCCACAAGGATGTGGCCACCGTTGGAACGGGACTGGACATCTATGCCAGGAACAAATTTCCCTCCATCACTCAGACTGTGCGGGAGATTGCTGATGGAGAAAAGGCCAGCTCCAACAGGACCAAGGCCCGAAAGATACTTGACCGTGAATAATTTTTTGGTATAATTATAAGGAAATAATTTTTTAGCGGAGGCTATATGGCTGTTGGTGATTCTGTATTCCAGCTTGTAACATTCCAGCTTGGTGAAGAGCTGTATGGTGTGGATATTATGGACGTCAAGGAGATCGTGAAGATACAGAATGTTCGTTCTATTCCCAACGCTCCGTATTATGTTGAGGGTATTTTCAATCTGCGTAGCGAGATAATCCCCATCATCAATCTTCACAAGCGGTTTCGTCTCAAGAAGATCGAAATCAAGGATGAGGATATGGCCGATGAGTTCGAGGGGGGATTCATCATTCTCAATATTGACGGTCTGAAGATTGGTATTATCATTGACCGCATCGCCCGTGTTATTTCTGTCAACCGGGAGGAGATCAAGCCACCTCCACAGATGCTCAGCGGTATCGGAACCGAGTATATCCACGGTGTTGTTCGTCAGGATAACGGCTATCTCATCATCCTTGACATCAGAAGTCTATTCAATCCCAAGGAATTGCGGAAGCTGCTGGATATCAATTAACATGATTCAAACCTATAGTTCCACAATCCGTCGCAAGGAAATGGACGCTGTGCTTACCTGTATGGTGGACGAGAAAATCGGCCCCGGGGAGATGGCACGGCGTCTTGTTCAATCAGTAAAGGAGTTCTTCCCTGTAGACGGAGCCTTGGCTCTGCGGAGTCCTGCCATTGCCCTCAAGTATGTGCTGCGTGCCTTCGGTCTGGAGCCTGGTACCGGCATCATTGTCTCCGCACTGGCCCCCCTATGGCAGCTTCAGGCAGTACAGGAACTTGGATTCAAGCCCATTATCACGGATGTTTCTCCCGACACCGCCTGCCTGACGGTGGAGGCCCTGGAGGAGGGGATCCGCCAGGGTGGCCGCCTCATCATCTTTACCGAGACAGCTGGCTATCTTCCTGATTTCGAGGCCATTCAGGCCCTTGGTATTCCCCTCGTTGAGGACATCTCCCGTAGTGTGGGAGCCTTCCACAATCTTCCGGCAAAGGAGGGTGAGGAGCAGCAGGTGAAGCGGGCAGGAACCTACGGAGTTTTCTCCATCATGGGGCTGGAGGAGGGGGATGCCGTCACCGGTGGAGGCGGAGCCGTCCTTATGGCTCCTGCCCGTCGTGAGTGGAGCATTCTGAAGCGGCTGGGGGAGGAGGCTCCCTCCACAGACCTCCTTCCCGACCTTAACAGTGCCCTGGCCTTCATCCAGCTGAAGGAGTTCTCAAGGAATGAGGTGGTACGTCAGGAATTGTTCGCCGCCTTCCAAAAGGCGTTGATGGCGGGACGACACAAGTGCTTGATGCGGACCCCCAATGGCAGTTCCTCAGTAAGTTCCTTCACCGTGGTGCTGAACAGCGGTCTCAAGGATGTGCGCCAGTATGCTTCCCGCAAGGGAATCGAAATCCAGCCCACCTTCAATTCCAGCATCGCCGCCTTTTTGGATGAGGAGCTGGAAGGATGCATCAACGCCCGTTCCCTCTACCTGAGGACGGTGGACTTTCCTCTGTATCCAAGACTTGGCTCCACCCACGCATCTACCATTGCAAAGGTTTTAGGGACATTGCCGTAACATTGGAGAATGTATGAAAAAATGCTTGATTGTCGTCAATGCCTACAAGGATGAGTGCAAGGATTATGCGGAGATAATCAGGCAGTATCTCGATTCCCGTAAAATCCAATGCTCCATCTTTCTTTTTTCTGACGCAAACACCGTCTGTTCCTTCACGGGCAATAGCTTTTGCATCACCTTGGGGGGAGACGGAACGGTACTGTTTGCCGCACGGGGCTGCGCTCCCTTGGGAATTCCCATCTTTCCCATCAATTTCGGCCATTTTGGCTTCATCGCCAGCATTCAGAAACGGGAGTGGCGGGAAAAGCTGGAGTTGTTTTTGGCAAAGGAGCTTCCCCTCAGCTCCAGAAGTCTCGTTCAGGCCGAGCTTTTTCGGAATGAAAGGGAAATCTTTACCGTAACTGCCCTCAATGACGTGGTTGTGTCCCCCAAGGAGTCCGCCCGCCTGGTTTCCTTGGAAATGTCCTTCTGCGGAAATCCCTTCGGACAGTTCAATGCCGACGGAATCATCGTGTCCACCTCCACTGGCTCCACCGCCTATTCTGCCGCCGCAGGAGGGCCCATCATAGACCCGGCCCTGAAGGCCCTGCTGCTGATTCCCGTCAGTCCCTTCTCCCTGTCCAACCGGCCCCTGGTGCTGCCACCGGAAGGCTGCCTTGAGGCGGTGGTGCGGCCGTCCCGTGCCAAGGGGATGGTGCTCACGGCGGACGGTCAGATTACAACGGACTTGCAGGTGGATGATGTGATCAAATTCCGGCTGGCAGACAAGAAGGTCATGCTGGCTGGCTGCAATTCCCCTCATTTCTACAGCGCCCTTCGTTCAAAGCTTCACTGGTCAGGAGGTACCCATGCTTGAAAGCATACAGATTTCCGATTTTGCCCTGATTGATTCCCTCTCCTTGGATTTTGAGGAGGGGTTGACCGTTCTGAGTGGAGAGACGGGAGCAGGAAAGTCCATCCTCATCGGAGCCCTGTCCTTCCTGCTGGGGGGGAAGGGAGGTACTGAGGTGGTGCGTGCCGGTGCCCAGGAGGCCCGTGTTTCGGGTACCTTCTTTCTGACCGCCCGCCATAAGGAGGCACGACAGTGGCTGGAGGAGCATGGCATAGAAATTGAGGATGACCGAGTCCTTCTAAAGCGGTATGTCAAGGAGTCAGGCCGTAGTGGAGCCTGGATTCAGGGGCAGCCAGTAACCCGTTCCGACCTGGCCGCCTTCTCATCCTTTTTGGTGGACATCCACGGCCAGCACGAGCACCAGTCCTTGCTCCGTGTCAGCGAGCACCGCCGCTTCCTTGACGCCTACGCCGGTCTAACCGCCGAGACAGAAGCCTTTACCGCCTTGTACAGCCAGCTGGTGGAAAGCCGCCGCCAATTGGAGGAGCTGAACCTTTCCGAGGCTGACCGGGACCGCCGCATAGAGTTGCTTTCCTTTGCACTGGAAGAGATTGAGGCTGCCCAGCTGAAGGCCGCTGAGGAGGAGGAGCTGGTGGCCGAGGAGCAGCGGCTCACCCAGTTCGAGGAGATTTATTCAGCCCTGGATCGCGCCACTGCCATCCTGTGCGGCGGCCACGATGATGCAGGATTCTCGGTGGTGGCGGCAATGAAGAAGGCTCAGGGGGCCATGGAGCAGGCCGCCGCCGTAGACAAGGGGTTGTCACCCTTGTCCTCCCGGGTGGAAAGCTCCTTCTACGAGCTCTCCGACTTGGCCGACGAGCTGAAAGCCTATCTCCAGGGCCTTACCTTTGAGCCTGGCCGCCTGGAGGAGGTGCAAGAAAGACTTGCCCTGCTGTTCAAGCTGAAAAAGAAATATGCCTCCTCTGTCCAGGCTCCCCTGGCTGAGGTAATCCAGTACGCCGAGTCTGCCCGACAGGAGCTGGAGACTCTTTCCAACAGCCAGGAGAACAGGGCCGCCATGGAGCAGGCGACTGCCCAGCTGGAGCAGCAGGTGTATGCCGCCGCCAAGAACCTGTCGGAGAAACGGCGGGCTGCCATCGGCAGCATGTCCCAGGAGGTGCAGGAGGTGCTGAGCCACCTGGGTATGAAGGGGGCACGGTTTGTGGTCTCCATCAAGGAGAAGCCTGAGTCAGCTGGTGGTGTCATGCAGCGCTGCGGCCCCTACGGCATGGACGACATTGAATTCCTTATCAGTGCCAATACCGGTTCCCCGGAAAAGCCCTTGGCAAAGATCGCCTCCGGGGGTGAGATTTCCCGTGTGATGCTGGCCCTGAAAACAATATTGGCGGAGTCAGACACAGTGGACACCTTGGTTTTTGACGAGATTGACACGGGAATTGGTGGAGAGGTGTCGGTGGCAGTTGGCGCCCATTTGAAAAAACTGGCGGAAAAATGTCAGATTTTCTGTATTACCCATGTGGCCAGCATTGCAGTTTGTGCCGATAATCAGATGAAGATAGCCAAAAATAGTGACCTAACTTCAACAGTGACACAGGTTTCGGCTATCTCAGGTCAACAGCGGGTGGAGGAAATCGCCAGGATGCTGTCAGGTGACAGTGCAGGGGCAGATGCCCTCGACTATGCCCGCTCATTATTAGATAAGTATGGGAGAAGGGGATAATGGCCAAGATTGCAGCAGAAGCTCGTGATGATTTCAATGCGAAAAGTGAGCCATACAAGCAGGAGATTGAAAAGTCCCTGAAAAAGGAAAAGGAAATTCTTTCCTCAATGACCGCCGACAGGTCTGAAGCGGCCTACCGGCGCATCCTGCTGGCCGAGGAAATGATTTACATTGCCACCATTTATCTCACCATCAACAATCTTTCCGAGGAGCTGCTTGCAGTCAAAAATACCGATGCCCTCAACGAAAGCCGCAAGACCTTGTACAAGGCTGTCATCTACCTCGAGGAAATCGTCACAAATATCATCGATGCTCCTTATTCCGAATATGAGGATGCCCTTGCCCAGATTGACAGTATGCCCATGGACAAGCGGTTTTTCATTGTCCGTAAGCTGGGGCTGGCCATCAGGATGCTGATGGATGCCTACGGCGAGAATACCAAGTGGAAGTGGGCCTTTGTGGAGTTGAATGGCCGTTTTGCGGTCATCGCAAAGAACCTGCTGGACATCAAGCAGGCATCCAAGTCATATTTCGATCCTAGTTCCCCCGACTACGACACCACCGTCTATTATATCCAGCTGGTGCGCAAGCTCATCGCCCAATCTGCGGATCAGTATCACCAGCGCTACGAATTCTCCACCCATCGGTTGGACGACATGAGGAATGCCCTCCTGTTCATCTCTGCCCAGCGCCGTTTCTGCATCATCTTCGACGAGAAGGATGAGGCAGAAGAGCTGAAGAAGAAGGGCCGCGTCCTCAAGGAAAAGATGGAGCTGGACAGAAAGAAGGGAATTGCCCAATAATTCCTCCGTACCAAAACAAGTTTTCAAGCCTTGTGTTTTTTTCCAATTAGATTATAATGAAAAGGAACGCAATTTTGCTTCTATAAAATTTTTGGAGGAAATCATGAAACGATTTGTACTCGTAGTTGCAGTCCTTCTGATGGCTGCAGGAGTAGTGTTCTCTCTTGGAGGTAAGGACCAGTCTGCAGCCTCAGATGGTCGGCCCAGCATTCGTCTGATCACTGATGCCACTGGCATTGACGACAAGTCCTTTAACGCCGCCGCTTGGCGGGGAATCCTGGAGTACTATGGCGACACCTGGGAGAATCAGGCCAACCGTGGAACGCTCTATGATGTGGTAACCTGTCAGACCCAGGATATGTACATCCCCACCCTGAAGCAGGTTTCTGACGAGGGCTATGACCTCATTGTCACCACCGGCTTCACCTTTGCCGATGCACTGAACGAGGTTGCCCAGCTGTATCCTGAGCAGAAGTACATGATTGTTGACGTGGACTATGTGAACCAGCCCAACGTCATGCAGTTCATGTTCAGCGAGGAGCAGGGATCCTACCTTGTTGGTGTTGCTGCCGCTCTCCAGGCCAAGGAAGAGGGAGTTGCCAATCCTAAGTTCGGCTTCATCGGCGGTGTGCCCGGCGCCACCATCACCAAGTTTGAGATGGGATACATCCAGGGAATCAAGTCTGTGTTCCCCGATGCCCAGATTGTGGACTTCTATGCCAATGACTGGGGAAAGCCTGAGCTGGCAAAGGCCCAAGCAAAGAACTGGTACGACTCCGGTGTGTACGCCATCTTCTCTGCCGCTGGCGGAACTGGTGGTGGAACCATCGCCCAGGCAAAGGAATACCGCCAGCAGGGCAAGAATGTGTGGGCCATCGGTGTTGACTCAGACCAGTATGCCGACGGAATCTACGAGGGTGACAAGTCTGCCGTTCTCACTTCTATGATCAAGCGTGTGGAGGCTTCCACCATGTACGCCTTGGATGCCGTTGCAAAGGATACCTTCAAGAGTGGTGTGGTAACCCTTGACATGGCAGCCGACGGAGTGGGCTTTTCCGCTGCAAATCCTGAGCTGTCTGCTGCTGTTGTGAAGCAGATTGAGGATCTGAAGGCTGACATTGTCAGTGGAAAGATCAAGGTTATTGGAACCTACAAGGATGCCATGGCCGCTGGAGTTGCTCCTGCCGGACTTGGTGCTATGGATAACTAATTTTACTTGAGAAATGATAGGGGCTGTCCGCAGGATTTTTCTGGGCAGCCCCTTTTTCGTAAGAATGGGGGAACGGCGTGGACAAGTATGCAATCGAGATGCTGGGAATCACCAAGACATTTCCCGGCGTTGTGGCCAATGACAACGTGACGCTGTCGGTAAGGGAAAACGAGGTCCTTGCCCTGTTAGGAGAGAATGGAGCGGGGAAGTCAACCCTCATGTCCATCCTCTTTGGTTCCTATGATCCCGATTCCGGAGTCATCAAGATTCGGGGACAGGAGGTGAGGATCAAGGATCCCAATGCGGCTACAGCCTTGGGCATCGGAATGGTTCACCAGCACTTCAAGCTTGTCCACAACTACACCGTGGCGGAGAACATTGTTCTGGGAATTGAACCCACCAAGCACCGAATGCTGGACCTGGCCGCCGCCGAGGAGCGGGTTCGTAAGCTGTCGGAACAGTACGGTCTCATGGTGAATCCAAAGGACAAGATAGAGGACATTACCGTGGGTATGCAGCAGCGGGTGGAGATTCTCAAAACCCTCTACCGCAATGCCGACATCATCATCTTTGATGAACCCACCGCCGTCCTCACGCCTCAGGAAATTGACGAGCTGATGGAGATTATCCGCCGGCTCAAGGCAGAGGGAAAGACCATCATCCTCATCACCCACAAGCTGAAGGAAATCAAGGCGGTGGCGGAGCGCTGTACCGTCCTGCGGCGGGGAAGGCTGGTGGGTACCGTTGATGTGGCCGACGTGAGCGAGCAGCAGCTGGCAGAAATGATGGTGGGCCGTGCCGTTAAATTCGAGATTGACAAGGCCCCCTGCCAGCCGGGAGAGACAATCCTTTCCATAAAGAACATATCCGTCAAGAACAGTCGTGGCCAGCTGGCGGTGCGGGACCTGTCCCTGGAGGTGCGTTCCGGCGAGATTGTTGGCATTGCCGGTGTGGACGGCAACGGCCAGTCGGAGCTGATTTTTGCCATCACCGGCATGAGTCCTTTGGAGCAGGGACAGATTTTCCTGAGGGACCGGGACATCTCCAACCTTTCCATCCGCCAGCGCATTGAGTCTGGCATCGGCCACATTCCCGAGGATCGGCGCAAGCACGGTCTGGTGTCGGAATTCACAGTGGCGGAGAACATCGCCCTCAAGACCTACTACAAGCCTCCCTTTACCAAGCACGGCTGCCTGCTGGACAACTCCCAGATGAGCAGCACTGCGGCAAGCCTCATCAAAGACTTTGATATCAGGGCAGGTGAGGGACCCGCCACCAGAGCAGGCAGCATGTCTGGCGGAAACCAGCAGAAGGTCATCATCGCCCGGGAAATCGAGCTTTCACCGGAATTGCTGGTGGTGGCTCAGCCCACCCGTGGACTTGACGTTGGCGCCATAGAGTACATCCGTCAGCGGATTGTGGCTGAGCGGGACAAGGGCAGGGCAATCCTGTTGATTTCCTTCGAGCTGGACGAAATCATGAATCTCTGCGACCGCATAGCCACCATTTCCAAGGGAACCATTGTGGGTGTCTTCGATGCCGGAGCGGTGACGGAACGTGAGATCGGTGTGATGATGGCTGGTTCAAAGGGTGGCAAGGAGGAGACAGTATGAGACAGCAACAGAAGAGACAGGGCAGACTGACGGAGCTCTTGCTCCGTTCTGACGGAGCGATTTCAGTGCTGGTGGTGCTGCTGGGATTTTTGTGCGGAACCATTCTGGTGGCCGTTGTGGGACGAAATCCCTTGAACATGTACAAGGCTATCCTCCAGTCCCTCACTGGCTACAACATCGATCGGGGAATCTGGAACATCCGCTATGTGGGCGAATGGCTGAACCTTTCTGTACCCTATATTTTCTGCGGTTTGGCCATGGCCTTTGCCGCACGAACGGGGCTGTTCAATATTGGAGGTGAGGGACAATACATCATGGGGCTCACCATGGCCCAGGTTATTGCCCTCCTTGGCCCCCAGGTTCCCGTAGTCCACTGGATCCTGGCCATGGCTGGTGCCCTGCTGATGGGTGCGATTTGGGGCGGTATCGTGGGCTTTTTGAAGGCCCGCTACGAGGTTTCCGAGGTGGTGGCCACCATCATGCTGAACTATGTGGCCCTCTACCTGTCCCGCATCATCACTATGGCCATCCCTGGAACAAACACCTACAAGACGGTGAATTTCCCTGAGACAGCCTCATTGCGGGCCGACTTCCTTTCCACCCTGACAAACGGCTCCACCTTGAACCTGGGAATCTTTTTGGTGATTGTCTCCGTGGTGCTGTATTGGTTCCTGATGGAGCGGACAAACCTGGGCTTTGGTCTTAGGGCCACAGGATTCAACAAGGATGCCGCCCGCTACGGTGGCATTCCCGTGGTCACCAGCGTGGTGATCTCCATGGCAGTTGCCGGTGCCTTTGCCGGTATGGGCGGTGGCGTGGTGGCTCTGGGCTCATTCCGCCACGGCCGGGTTATCTCCGGCATGGACAACTACGGCTTTACGGGCATTGCCGTGGCACTGGTAGGAAACAACACGGCAGTGGGAACCCTGCTGGCGGGCCTCCTGTTCGGTCTGCTGGCGGCGGCCCAACCCTTGATGCAGTCAAAGCAGATTCCCAAGGAGATAACCTTCATCATCCAGGGACTGATTGTGGTGTTCATCGCCGTCAGGACGGGCATCAGACTCTTCCTGCAGTGGAGGGTGAAGCGGGCCGCCGAAAAGGCTGCGGTCAGTGAGCAGCTGGAGGGAAAGAAGGAGGGAGAGAATGACTAGTATCCTTGGAATGATTCCATCTGTATTGATGATTGTGTCCCCCATCCTGATTACGGCAGCCGGCGGCATGATCTGCGAGCGTTCAGGCGTAGTGAATATCGCTCTGGAGGGGCTGATGGCCATCGGAGCATTTTCCGCCGCCGCTACCCACGTGCTGTTGGAGACTACCATGCCTGGCTCCATCTGGCTCGGCCTGCTGGTGGGAGCAGTGCTGGGCATGGCCTTTTCTCTGATCCATGCCTTTGCCGCCATCACCTTGAATGCGGACCAAACGGTTTCCGGCACGGGAATAAACCTTTTGGCCAATGGTGTCACCATCTTTGCTGCTCAAATCCTGTTCTCCATGGACAGGACCGCCCCCTTCCAGAACGGCATGATGCCCGGTCCCTTCGGCATCTACCCCACGGCCCTCATTGCCCTGGTGGTGATTCTGGGAACCTGGTTCATCCTGTACCGACTTCCCTTTGGATTGCGACTGCGTGCCTGCGGTGAGAATCCCGGTGCCGCCGCCTCCGTGGGAATCAAGGTGCTGCGGATCCGCTACATTGCGGTGCTGGCCTCCGGCTTTCTGGCGGGACTGGCCGGCGGCTGCCTGGTGTTCACCCAGACCATCCAGTTCACCTCCAACACCATCAACGGTGCCGGATACATCGCCCTGGCGGCGGTGTCCTTCGGTCGGTGGCGGCCTCTGGGAATTACGGCCTCCTCCCTGCTCTTTGGTGCGGCGGTGTCCTTCTCCATCTATGTGGTGAACATCCCCTTCCTGCGGAACCTGCTGCCCTCCGAGTTTTTCAGCCTCCTACCCTATGTTATCACCCTGCTAGCCTTGGTGGTATTTAGCGGAAAGAACTATGCTCCCTTGGCTTCCGGCAAGCCCTACGAGAAGATGGGCAGTTAAATTGGTTTGACAGCCTGATGAGAGTGTTGTATACTAGTTTTATAAGATAATTCTAAGGAGGCCGTAGAATGGCTAAAGTAGAACTGAAGGGAATCGGAAAGGTCTATGATGGAAATGTCCGTGCTGTTGACAACGCCAACATCACCATCGAGGACCAGGAATTCGTCATTTTCGTAGGACCCTCTGGTTGTGGCAAGTCCACAACCCTGCGCATGGTTGCCGGTCTGGAAGACATCAGTGAAGGTGAGCTCTACATCGACCAGGAGCTTATGAACGATGTTCCTCCCAAGGACCGCAACATCGCCATGGTATTCCAGAACTACGCACTGTATCCCCACATGACCGTGTACGACAACATGGCCTTCGGTCTGAAGATCAGAAAGACCGACAAGGCTGAGATTGAGCGGCGGGTGAATGAGGCTGCCCGTATCTTGGACATCGAGAAACTGCTGGATCGCAAGCCCAAGGCTCTTTCCGGTGGACAGCGCCAGCGTGTTGCTGTTGGACGTGCCATCGTTCGTAATCCCAAGGTCTTCCTCTTTGACGAGCCCCTGTCCAACTTGGACGCCAAGCTTCGTGTTCAGATGCGCGCCGAGATTTCCGACCTCCATCACCGCCTGAAGGCCACCATGATCTACGTCACCCACGACCAGGTTGAGGCCTTGACCATGGGAGACAAGATTGTTGTCATGAAGGATGGAAAGGTTCAGCAGATTGGCTCACCGCTCTACCTGTACAACCACCCCATCAATAAATTCGTCGCCGGATTCATCGGCTCACCGCCAATGAACTTCCTGTCCGTGAAGATCGTGGACAAGGGTGGCCAGATCCTTGCCGACGAGGGCACCTTCGAGGTAGTTCCCACCCCAGAGCAGGCTGCAAAGCTCAAGGCTTATGTGGGCAAGGAGGTGTTCTTCGGAATTCGCCCCGAGGACATGCAGTACACCAAGGAGCCAGCCCAGTCCAACAATATGCAGATGAAGGTGTCCATCATCGAGCCCCTTGGTGCTGAGACCCACCTGTATCTTGCCACCAAGAGCCAGCAGGTTATTGCCCGCACAGAGCCCGACAACACCTTCCGCATTGGAGACACTGCCAACTTCATTCCCAACATGGAGAAGGGTAAGTTCTTCGACAAGGAGACCGAGTTGAATATCTGTGAGGATGTAAAGACCGAGTAAGGGACTTGTTTCCCTAAACAGAGGATGTCGGATGAAGCATTTCATCGATGGAGTGACTCATCGTCCGACATCCTTTCTTTCTGCCTACACCCACCGCTTGACTAGCTACCGTGAAAAGCCTATTATGTATGAACCGTGTTGTTTCGTTATTCTGCTGATGCAAAGGGCCGTCCTGTAAAGAAGGCCGTAATCTATACAAAAAATGAACATGCCATTCCTCTCCACAAAATAGATCCTGACGCCCTTTTTATCATTCGTCAACTGCATACCCATGGCTACGATGCCTACATTGTCGGTGGTGCTGTCCGTGATCTACTGGTGGGCAAGGAGCCGAAGGACTTTGATATTGTCACTGATGCAACTCCTTCCCGGATAAAGAAAATTTTTAGGAACTCACGCATAATTGGTCGTCGTTTCCGTCTGGTGCATGTGTTCTTTGGTCCAAAGATTTTTGAGGTGAGCACCTTCCGTTCCATTACGGACGGCTCTGTGGGAAACAGCTTCGGCACCATGGACGAGGATGCCCTGCGACGGGACTTCACCCTCAATGCCCTGTACTACGATCCCTTGAAAGAGCAGGTTATAGACTATGTAGGTGGGCTGAAGGACATCCAGAAGCGAGTCATCCGTCCGGTGATTCCCTTGAATCGGATTTTCGAGGAGGATCCGGTGCGGATGCTGCGGGCCGTGAAATATGCAGCCACCACTGGTTGCACCATGCCCCGCAGTCTCCGGCGGAAGATCTGCAAGTCGGCCCATCTCCTTTCCCCGGTGTCTCCCTCCCGCCTTACGGAGGAGCTGATGAAGATAATCAACAGCGGCCATGCCTACAACATCATCAGATTTGCCATGGAGGTGGATCTGTTCATGCACTTGCAGCCAGCGGCTACCGCCATGATATATGCCAACAAGGAGTTCAAACGTAGTTATTTCCAGCATCTGCAAGAGTTGGATGCACTCCATACACAGGAGCCTGGCGCTCGTCTTGGGCAAAAGCTGACCTATCTCATCTATGACTTTACCGCCGGCCTCACCGACTGGCAGGCAGAGGTGGACCAGAATTCCGCCACTGCCGAGCTGTACAGCCGCACCTGGTCCCAGTGCCGGAACTTTGTCCTTCCCATGAATCCCCAGCGCACTGAGTTGGAATATGCCATCCGCACGGTGTTGCGGCAGCTGGGAGTTTCCGTCCATATTCCAAAGCGGGCCTTCTCCTCTTGCAAGTCCAATTTGGAGCAGGGGCAGGGGGGACAAAAGGTCGTCTCTGCTGGAAAGAGCCATGCTGAGCGCCACCATAGAAATCACCATGACCATGGCGGCTCCCGTGAGCGGCTGGAGGCAGCAGTTCATAGGCGCAAGCATACTGGGCACCGCGGCAAGGGCTCTGTCACTGCCATTGCGGCCACAGGCAGCTGATTTTCCACGAAGCCAGTGTCTCACCGTACAAGGGCAGGCAAGCCGTTGTGCGTCTAGCGTTTCTTTATATTTTCAGTCTGGGTAATCTTATCGATGATGATGCTCACCTCCTCAATGAGGATTCCGGTGTACTTCTCGATGTTGTTGATGATGTATGACTGGAGATTGTGGATTGTTCCCGTGAGCTGGGTTCCAAATGGGATGTCGATGGTCACCACCAGACGGTAGCCTCTGCTGTCGGTCTTGATCTGGAGCTTCTTCACCCTGATTTGGGAATCATGCTCTGCCACGCAATGCATCACCATCTGGGTGATGGCAGCCTCTGATATTTCTATCCTGCCTTTCTTGGAGAATTCAGGCCGAACAACGGACTTTTCCGACACTTGGGAATTCTTGTCCTTCTCATCGGTTATTTTCAGCCCCTTGAAGAAAATCTTCACCTTGTTGTAGAAAATCTTCGGATAGTCCCGCTTGATTTCAATGGCGGGCACGGGTATGACATGCTTTCCCTCCACCAGGCGGGAACGCTGGGCTGTCTCGATATCCTCCTGGCTGGCCACATCGGTGATATTGATGATTTTTGACGGGGTGGGCAGCTGCAGCCGCATGGCGATTTTCTGCACCATCTTCTCCGAGGTTCCCAGCAAGAGGATTTTCTTGATGTGCTTTTTCTGCAGGGCCTTGGCCACCTGGTCACGGTGGCCCTTGTCATCAAAGAGGGCCACCCGAACGGCTCCCATGTAGGTCTTCTCCCGCTTTGCAGTTTGGCCAGCCACAATCTTGTCGTCCTGAATCAGCAAACCGTCGTCAATGATTGCATCGATGCCGTATTTTTCCGCCACCAGCTTTGCACGGAAGCTTTTTCCTGTGCCGCTGGGGCCCACCAATGCGAAAACGGTTATACCTTTGAAGGAATGGAGTATGTCTGCGATTTTCATGGGTTTATATAATATATCCGTTTAAATCTATTTCTGGCAAGTGAGTAGCCAGCATATTTTGAAAAATCTCCGGTATGGGAGCTGTTATTTGTGGCGGCAGGGACAGGGGATTGTCCCGGGGAACGGAGAGCTTCCAGGCATGGAGGAACAGCTCCTGCTGAGGTGGCTCTGAACCGAGGGACTTCCTGTGATGCCTTCCAGTCTTTCCGTGGAGAGGGCTTCCGCCATAGCTGGTATCCCCCAGCAGGGGAAAGCCGTGGTGGCTGCAGTGGAGGCGGATCTGGTGGGTTCGTCCCGTGGTGATGACTATGTGCAGCAGGGTGATGTCCTTTCCCCGGAATTTTCCCCAGCCCAGGGGCAGTGCAACAGTATCCGCCTCCTTACCCTCTGGTGACACCACCGACTGATGGAAGGTGCTGTCTCCCTTTTGCCGGGGTCTCAAGATTTCTTCCTGCCAATGCTGCCTCTTGGCAAGCCGTCCCTCCACTATGGCCAGGTATTCCTTGCCCATCAGGTGGTCCTTCAGGGCCTGGGAGAACCACTGGGCTCCCAGAAGGCTTTGGGAGAAGGCCAGGACTCCCGTTGTCTTTCTATCCAGCCGATGGAGGGGACCGGGACGGAAGGAGAGGGAGGGGGGGAGGCCACTTTCCTGTTGCCGCAGCAGATAATCTCGGAGGATGAGCTTGTCCAGGGAGATGGAGCTGCCGCCGCCCCCCTGGACCGGTATGTCGTAGGGCTTGTTGATGATCCTGATGTGGCTGTTGAGGAACAAGTCCGTTCCCAGCTCCAACTGCGGAGAAACCTTCTGTTCACCACCCCGCTTGCGAGGCTTGAGCTCTGGGGTTTGCTGTTCACGTCTCTCGCCTCCAGGTCCATCACTGGCAGGAGAATCCTGCAGGAGGAAGGCTGCAATGCTGATGGTGTCTCCTGATGCAACTCGAGAGTCCGGCTTGGCCCTGCCACCATTCTGCCGCACCAAGCCCTTCCGCAGGTACTTGTATACCATCCCCAGGGAATGATTTGGCATGAGCCTCCTGACAATCCTATCCAGGCGGCGGCCGTTGTCGTTCTCATCTGCCGTAAAGTCAAGGAAATCCATCGCCATATTGTATAAAAAAATTGATTGCGAATCTACTAGACAAAACTCATCTTAGCAGTAAAATGAAGAGGGTATGATTTCATCAGCACTGAGACAATTGCAGTCCCTGTTCGTTAATCCTATCTTTCTCTCTTGTATTTTCAGTTGGTTCTCTGCCCAATTCATCAAGACGGTGATTAAGCTCCTGACAGGCCGCGTCTCCAGTATGATGGAATTGTTTGAGCTATTGCTGTGGCGGACGGGAGGCATGCCTTCCAGCCATTCCTCCCTGGTTTGCACGCTTTCAACCACCATAGGTTTTCGCAACGGTTTGAATTCCGATATTTTCATTCTTTCCCTGTGTTTTGCCCTGGTTACCATCCGAGATGCGGTAGGTGTCCGTCTTGCCAGTGGAATCCAGGCGCGGGTCATCAATGAGATTGGCACCAGTTTAGAGAACAAGAGCATTCTGAAGTTCAAGTCCATCAAGGAAGTCCAGGGACACAAGCCGGCGGAGGTCTTTGTGGGTTGTTTCTGGGGCATTGCTATCGGAATTGCCTTTTCCGTGCTGTAACAGACCTGTTCATGAAGTCCTTCCTCCCTGTAGTCGCCGCCAGCCTTTTCTCCCTCCTTTCCGTTGTGATTCTGGTTGTATCCATCCGTCTGCCCGCCACCTCCCTCTGGAGGGGCTTCAACCTGGTCTATGTCCCGGTGGAAGTTCAGGAGGAATTGGTATTGCAGGCTCTAGAGAAGGTTGGGGTAAACGAGGTGATAACTCTCTCAAACCAGATGGTGCCATTGGTTTCCCCCTATGCTCCGGTGCAGTCCATAGTGAGTGTGGAGTATTCATATCTCCAGCAACGGAAGAACTATTTCTTTGACCGATCCAAAGAGATACAATTGTACTACATCCCCAGCAAATTCATGGAAAGAGGTCGGACGGCGGTGGAGGCCATCAGAAAGCTGCCTGGTGGTGAATCAGCTGGTATTGAGGGAAGAATTGTTTATCCCTGGATAGTACCCCTGGTGGTGGCCCTAGTCTCTGTTGTTCTGGTTGTGATTTCAAAGGCCCGCCTGTTCATGATGGTGGCCGCATTCTTTCCCCTCCTGTTCACCTGCTGCATCCCCTCTTACAGCAGTGCTGGTGCCGTGCTGCTGCTGCTGTATGGCTTCTACCTGTGTAGCTTCCTCTGGAGGCGTAAGGACATGGCAAAGGCTATACGGAAAAGTACCATGATTCTTCTCTTTGGACTGACAGGTGTTCCCATAGCCTTCATTGGATCGTGGCAGGAGGGACTGCTGTTCGTATTGACTATGATGGCCTCCCTTTGTTTGTGCTACATTCTTTTCTGGTATTCCAATGCCAAGTCCAAGGGATTCGTTCCCGTTCCCATCCGGGGAGCCCAGCTGGTTTCCGTAGTATCCTCGGTGGCATCCTTCTCTCTGTTCATCCCGGCAGTTGCAGCCACCATTCTCTCTATGGCATTGTTCTTTTTTGGATATTTTCCCGCAGATACTTCCATAAATGGCTTGTTTCTACCCGCACCCGCAAGGTATACTGAGGCCATGTCTTTTGATTCTGTCTCTTTTCAAGATAGTGGACAGCAGGAATATTTTGGAGTTGAGCTGCCATCCCTTGTCCATTATGTTGACTGGGTGTGGGATACCTTAACCTATCCCTACCGTTCCCTTCATGAAACCCAGATCATAGATTTGGTTTCAGCGGGAGAGACAGTGGTGATGCCATCCTACCTCCTGAATGACAAGGATATCATTCAGGAGGAATATACGCCGATATATTCCTTAGATGATTCTTTTATTAAGTCCGTCCTTGAGGGAATCCGGGAGGATGGTTTCCAAATTGAAAGGGTGCTGAAGACTCAAAACTGCTTTACGTCCGTTGTATATCGGAGAATGGGTGATTTCTTGGGTGGGAAATCCCAGGGACAGGTGTATACCATCCTGTCTCTTTTGGCTACCATACTGATTTCTCTCGTAGCAGGCATATTTATATGGAGAATCCAAAATGAAGATGAAGGTTTCTGATCTATTGCCGTATAAAACTACCCGGTATCAGGAGTCTATGAATGCATATGTTCCTAAAGAGGCCATAATACCGTTACTGCAGGAAAAGGATACCACCACCTTCTGTATAGTCAACAAAGGGGATGTGGTAACAGAAGGCCAGGTGCTGGCCACCAGCCGGGAGCTTCACGGGTCGGTTATCCATTCTTCCGTGCCAGGAATTGTCACTGACATCGGATATATCTCTGATGCCGACGGAAGACGTGTCCATGCCGTTAAGGTGCGACTCCAAGGGGAGTTTTCCTTCTACGGCAAGCCCCGGAAAAAGGTTGACTGGCAGGGCTTTCCTCCCAGTACCCTGCGGAGAATTATCGCCGACTGTGGTGTGGTGAACACCTTTGGACGCAGCGTGTCGCTGATACACCAGATGGACCGACTGATGGAGAAGGGGAAGCCTGCCCTGGTGGTACGGCTCTTTGACCTTGACCCCAGCTGCACGATAGACCAGTTCATCGCGGAGCAGTTTCCCGATGAGATTGTTGCAGGAATCCGCATTTTGGCTACAGCATTGGATGCCAGTCGTGTCATTCTTGTAGTGCCGCAGAATTTTACTCCCAAGACGGAGCTTGTGCTTCCTGAGGGTGAGATGGAATACGTGACGGTTACCACTGACACCTCCTATTATCCAGTTGGTGGAAAAAGGGACATTATCGGACTGGTAAACAAGCGGCGCAGGGAAGGACGCATCAATTTCAAGGACCTGTATGTAGACAGTTCCACCGTCTATGCCGCCTATGAGGCCGTGGTGTACAATCAGCCTGTTCTCGAGAAATTCATCCAGATTTCCGGCCATGCAGTCTATGGCGGCGGCATCCTCAAGGTGCGTTTGGGAACTCCCATCAGGTCACTTATTGCAGAATTTGGCGGCTTCATAAAGGAGGCCGGCAAGATTGTGGTGAATGGTATACTGATGGGCCACAACGTGACGGACTTGGACACCCCTGTCACAAAGGAAGTGAAGGCTGTAATCGTCATGACTCCTAGGGACAGCTCCAGTCAAAACAGCTGTGAGTGCATCCGCTGTGGAATGTGCAGGAATGTCTGTCCCATGGGAATGTCCCCGGACATCCTCTATGGGCACTATGCCTTCAACCGGGAGATTTCCCAAGGACAGCTGAACACCTTGCGGGATTGCTCGGACTGTGTTCTTTGCAATGCTGTCTGTCCTGCCCGGTTGCCCCTGTGCCAAAGCATCAAACTTTTGAGAGGAGCAGTAAATGAGAAAAAATAACGCACTGACGTTGCGACCCTTTCACTATGTCACCCCCTCCATCTCCACCATGACCATTATCATGCTCTGTGTGCTGTGTCCCCATATTGTCATGCTGTTTGTTACATGCAGCTTCCAGTCCCTGCTGATAATCCTGTCTTGTGTCCTGTCTTCCTTTGCCGCCGAGGCCATAGACGCCCTGCTTATACGGAAGCGAGCCCTCAATATTCCGGTTACCTTGCTGCAGGGGATTCTGACGGGAATGTTCCTGCCGCCCTCCTATCCGGCGGTGACGGTGTTCCTCCTGACGTTCATAACACTGTTCATCGTCAAGTATTCCTTTGGGGGTATTGCGGGCTCATGGGTGAATCCAGTGGCCATTTCCATTGTAATGGCCTATTTTATCGGTGCCATCTGGTTTCCCACCTACATAATCTCACCGATGACCCTCCAGGCTCACAACGCATCCCTCATAATGCTCAAGGACGGTGTGTTTCCGATATATTCCTTTGACACGGTGATAACTGGATTCCTGAACAACAATGTCTTCGCCAAGCTGGGAACCAACATCCCTGAGGGGTACATATCCTTGCTGTGGGACAACAGTGCGTTTATTCCCGCCTTTCGGTTCAACCTGTTTACCCTGATTGGCTCCCTAGTGCTTTTCGCCACCCGTTCCCTGGCCTGGGAGATGCCCACAAGCTTTCTGGTAACCTATAGCTTCTTGGTATGGCTCCTTTGTCCAGTTTTTGCCGGAGGAAGCTTTGGAAACGGAGACATTATACTGGCCCTCTTTACGAGTGGAACACTGATGATGGCATTCTTTGTCCTGCCTTGGTACGGAACAGTACCAATGACGGTGATGGGAAAGCTGTGCTATGGTATTTCCACTGGTGTTGCCGCCTTCTTCATCGCTGGCTATGGACTTTCTGCCGCTGGGGCCATGTTCTCTGTCTTCTGCGGAAATATTTTTTCCCTATTGATCCAAATGATAGAGAATTATTATCGGGAAAAGCAGCTCAACCGGCCAGTTCATCCCAAAACTCACCATGTACAGGAGCATAACTAATGGAAACAAAGAAATTGGCAATCAATTTAGGCTTTTTCCTGGCAGTTATGCTGCTGCTTTTCTCCTTACTTGCTCTGATGGTTTTTTGTGCGAAGGATACCTGGGACAAGCGTCTGCAAAAGCGTGTAGCCCAGACCATTGAGCGGCTATATCCGGGGGAATATGTTGCTGGCAATAAAGTGCCTCTTCAAGGGCCGCACGCCACCTCCATGGCTGCCTATGAGCTGGTTCCCGTGTCCAGCCAGACTACTGGACCTGTATACGGTGTGATTGTCCGAGTTGCCACACTGTTCGGACCGCTGCCGGCTGTTTTCCGCTATACCCCCCAAGTTGGTACGGAATTCATTGGGTTTGCTGTCTTTGATTCCCATCTAGGAAAAGAGGCCGCCATTACAGAGAGTCTTCGCAATTCCATGCAGGTGGCTCGCTGGAAAAAACGGATTCCGAGGCTTCTCGGTTCGGAAGGAAAAGATTATGAATAGAAATACGATTTTCATGTACATTGCAGTGTCCCTCGTGATGCTGGTTCCGGTGCCTGGCAGGTTGTACTACGGTGTTCCCGTGATCATCGTGCTGAACCTGCTGATGGTTTTGACCACACTCTTCAGCAAGCTGATGGATCACCTTAAATTCTTTTCGCTGAAGCCAGTGTGCGTGCTGCTGGTGCTGGTGGGCCTTACCATTTTCTCTCGACAGCTTCTGATCTTGTATTCTCCCGTTACAGCCCTTACCATGGGGTTCATCTGCTATATGCCTACCATCGCTGTGCTGATGCTGGGTCGCTTCTTTGACAACAGGGGAATGCATCTCAAGACAGCGTTGATGGGAAACATGCGGGAGGCGGGCCTGTTCTCGATCTATGCACTGGTATTCTTTCTGCTGCGGGATGTGGTGGGGTATGGAACAATTTCCTTTCCCATCCCTTCAGGAATTTTCAAGTTAGAGCTGCCCACCATAGCCTATTTCAGCCCTTTCACCTTCTGGGCATCCATTCCCGGCGCATTGGTAATTTCAGGCGGACTGCTGGCGGCACTCTCCTTCATCAGGAAATATTGCGGTATTCTGGAACGCAGCGCGGAACTGCAGCAGGGGGAAACCAATGATAATTGAGTGCCTCATCTTCATCTTTGGTTCTGTTTTCTTGTACGGAATCGGACTGAACAGAGCTGTCATCATCTCATCCTCTCCCAGTGGCCTTGGCTTGTCCTTCATGAAGTCTTTGCTGGCATCGGTTTCCACCGTTGCCATGTCCTATCTGGTAATTCAGAGTCTGCTGGTTCCTCTTTCACTGCAGGAGCTCTATCCCATGGTTTGCATCCTCATTTTCCTGTTGGTATCCGTTTTCCTTGAGGTGCTAATCCGTCTTACGGTCCACTCCTATATGACGGAGTTTACCGTGTCCTTTCTGTGCATCCTGCTGGCAATAAACGAGAGTCTGACCATAGTGGAGGCTATCCTCTTCGTAATTTGTTGTTTAACTTCATTTTATGTTCTTGTTCCAGTGTTGTCTGCCTTGAGGCGGCGAAATGAGCATGCCAGTCCGCTGCCAGTGTTCAAGAATTCCTTGATTTTATTCAGCCTTGCCATCCTGATGTTCTTTGTACTGGTGTTCGACGTTTCTTGGCTCAATGGAGGGATAGGACAGTGATCATTACCATCTTACTCCTCCTGCTGTTTATGATAACAGTGGGACTTGTCTCCATCTTCATCTTCTGTATTCTGATTCCGTCCATTACCCAGGACAAGGATAGAGTCCAGAAATTCATCTTTGCCTCAGATGAGCTGAAGATTTCAAGCCATCCCAAGAAGTCCCTGGAGGACACTGGACGGCGGGCGGTGGTGCTGTGCAGTCATGAGAAGGAATTTGCCCAGCGGAGAATCAACTACCAGGGCCCCAAGGACTGCATTCTCTTCACCAAGATGTATGAGACCGAGTATGACTGCTTCCAGCAGTGCCTTGGTTTTGGCACCTGTGTCGCCCATTGTCCCCAGCGGGCAATTCAAATCATCAATCATACGGCCGTTGTATTGACAGGATGCATCGGCTGTGGCCGCTGCGTGGACATCTGTCCCAAGCATATCATCAAGCTTGTCCCCAAGGAGCAGGCAGCCTCTCAGATGCCCTGTGGGAATATAGCCAAGGACACCACCTGCACTGCCTGCCAAAGGGAGAAAAAGGTGGAAATCCCTCCCCGAAAAGTTTTCAAATTATGGAAGCTCTGTTATAATATTTTCTATGGGAAGAAAAAGCAGGAGTAGGATGGGGTAATGGGGACAATTCATCTCTGTCTTGAAGTAAATTGTAATTACATGGAGCTCTATTCTCGTCTGAATCCGTCGGTAGGGTATCAACAGGCCCTGGACGGCGTCTTTGGCTCCCAGTACCATGAGTATTACAAGCTGCTCCAGTTCCTCTATGCCCATCCATCCTGCCGAATCTCCGTTTCCATCTCTGGCCGCCACTTGGACTGGTTCGCCCGTCACCACCGTGAATTCCTGCTGGTGCTCTCGGAGCTGGCGGGTAGGAAACAGATGGAGATTCTGGGCGGTGCCTACTACAACCCCCTGCTGCCTACAATCCTCCCGGCGGATCGGGTGGGACAGATAGAGCTGTTTACTACAGCCCTGCGCCGTCACACGGGAAAGCGTCCCCGAGGCATGGTGATTCCCAACAATGCCTGGGATCCCAGCCTTGTCTCCAGTCTCAAGACCTGCTCCATGGACTACGTGATGATGGATACCCGGCTCATCCCCCAGGACAAGAAGTCCTTCCTGCCCTATATTGTCCAGGAGCAGGGGAAGATTCTCTATGTGTTGGGCCAGAACCAGCAGCTTCTGCCGTTCTCCATGACAGAAGATGTCATTCCCCCCAAGGAATACCTTGCCCAGCTGGAAGGCCAGGTTTCAGAAGCCTGCTCTGATGCCGAAAATCCTGTTGTCTGCTACAGCCTGGATCTGACCCAAATGAATTATCTGCTGGAGTCACAGTGGCTGCAGGAGCTGGACACCATCATCGGCCAACAGCAGATCAGACAGACCTTCCAATGGACCTTGCCCTCACGATATGTGAAGGACACCCAGCATTTCCAGCGGACCTATATTCCCGCCGGTATTCTCTTCCCTGCAGGAAGTCCTGCCAAGCGAGTTTCGGATTCTGAAGATTGCCCTGCAGCCGTCACAAGGACACCGGTAATTTTTAATCCCTATGACTACCTGCTGCAGGATACAGGGACCTATCTGCTTTACTCGAAGATGATGCATCTGAGCATTCTCACCAGCCAAAGCAGGGGAGACAAGAACCGGCGTAAGATTGTCCGGGATCTTTTGCTGGAAGCCCAGGCTGGGGAAGCCTACCAGCTGGCCGCCACTGAATCAAGCCGTATCTCCCAGACCCATGCCTACCGCAGCCTGCTGCAGGCGGAGAAGGTTTCCCGTGAGTGCTCCGGTTTCTTCGACTCCGTCACCTCCTATGATTATGATGCAGACGGTATCCGGGAATATATCTGCCAGTTCCAGCCCTTCAACGCCTACATCCAGCGACGTGGTGGCTCCATTTTCGAATTCGATGTATTCCAGACATCGAGGAATTATGCGGGAAACGGTGACAATGGAGCTGGCTTGTTTCTCGATTATTTTCTGGAGGACTGCTCAGCTCCCCGCAACGAAGAATTTTCCCGCCAGCTGTACAAGGAGCGGTCCTTTGACGGAAAGCGCCGTGACATCCAGCTGCTGGCCAGGGGAACTGTGGGGGCATTCCGCCAGCTGGTGAGTCTCAAGAAGAACTATGTGGTCTCTCCCGACGGTATTCTGGTGCAGTACATCATCAAGAACGAGGGCGACCAGTCCCTCCGCCAGGTGTTTGCAGTGGAGTCCCACCTTCAGCTGGAGGCAGCCGGCACTGACAGTCTGGACACGGAGCTGATTTGCGGCCAGCAGGAGGAGCTGCAGGTGTTCCACAGCCAGCTTCCCCAGGACAAGGGACGGGATGTGTCCCAGGTCCGTTTCTCCGACCAGGACCTTTCCTTTGTCTTTGTGCTGAACGAGCAGGCCACCCTGAAGATGAGGGCTTGTGACGGCAGCCTGCTGGTGAGCCTGTGCTGGCAGGTGGATATTCCCCCCCAGCGTGAGGTGGAGAAGAACATCAGCTTTACCGTCATGCCCCGAAAGCCCTCCAAGAGGCTGAGATAAACTCCTTGCCAACGATTCCCCTGCCTGATGAAGGGACAGTGTGCACAGTCTCTTGACGCCTCCTTCAGTTGACTAAACTCCTGCAACCATATAGAATTATGCAGTGGTATCTCTCGAGGCAATGCTTTGGAGCTTACCTGTATTTCTATATAATTTATGGTGTTATAATGAACAGACGATTGATCACTTCCGCCTTGCCCTATGTGAACAATGTTCCCCACCTGGGCAACCTGATACAGGTTTTGTCAGCAGATGTTTTTGCCCGATTCTGTCGCAGCCGTGGCTACGATACCATGTATGTTTGTGGTACCGATGAGTATGGTACCGCCACCGAGACACGGGCCCTGGAGGAAAAGAAGAGTCCACGGGAGCTCTGCGACCACTACCACGCCATCCACGCCGAAATCTACCAGTGGTTCGGCATCGACTTCGACTACTTCGGACGAACCTCTGCCCCTGAGCAGACCGAAATCGTCCAGCAGCTCTTCCTAGACCTGGACCGACGGGGCTTCATCAAGGAGAATTCCATCCAGCAGCCTTATTGTCCCGACTGCCAGCGCTTTCTGGCGGACCGCTTTGTACGGGGAGTCTGCCCCCACTGCGACTATGAGGATGCCCGTGGCGACCAGTGCGAGAGCTGCGGAAAGCTTTTGGAGCCGGTTGAGCTGAAATCTCCCCGCTGCTCCACCTGTGGAGCCACACCAGTCATCAAGGAGACCCGCCACCTCTACATCGATTTGCCGGCCATCCAGAAGGAGTACGGCCCCTGGATGGAGAAGGCCAGCAGGGAGGGCCGCTGGGCCAAGAATGCGGTGCAGATGACCCAGGCATGGATTCGTGACGGCCTCCACGAGCGGGCCATCACCCGTGACCTGAAGTGGGGAATCCCCGTCCCCAAGGAGGGCTTTGAGGACAAGGTGTTCTACGTCTGGTTCGACGCTCCCATCGGCTACATCTCCATCACCAAGGCCCTGGCCAACAAGCTTGCCGCCGAGGGAAGGGAAACCTTTGACTGGAAGTCCTGGTGGCTGCCTGCCGAGTCTCAAGAGGCCGCTGGCAAGCCTCCGGTGGAGCTGTTCCAGTTCATCGGAAAGGACAACATCCCCTTCCACACCGTAATCTTCCCCTCCACCCTCATCGGCTCCGGCCGGGACTGGACAAAGCTGCACCACATGTCCAGCAGCGAGTACCTGAACTACGAGTCAGGCAAATTCTCCAAGTCCAAGGGCATTGGCGTGTTCGGCACTGATGCCAAGGAGTCCGGCATTCCCGCCGACGCCTGGCGCTTCTACATCTTCTACAACCGGCCGGAGAAGTCCGATACCCAGTTTATATGGAAGGACTTCCAGGAAAAATACAACGGTGAGCTCATCGGCAACCTGGGCAACCTGGTGAACAGGACCCTCACCTTCGTGTCCCGCTACTATGACGGCACGGTTCCTGCGGGGATGGTGGATGAAGGATTGTGGCAGCAGGTGAGGGCCAGCCAGCAGCGCATCACCGAGCTTTTGGAATGGGCCGAGCTGAAGGATGCCTTCCGGGAGATGTTCGCCCTGTCCTCCATCGCCAACAAGGCTTTCCAGGACGGCGAGCCCTGGAAGACCCGTACCGAGGCACCTGAAAAGGCGGCCTCCCTCATCATGAACCTGTGCTATGTCATCAAGGACCTGATGATTCTGGCCCATCCCTTCATGCCTCAGTTCACCGAGAAGGTCATGTCCTATTTCGGCAAGGAGCTGGCCAGTTCCCTGAGCCACCGGCCCGCCAAGGAGGGAAGCCTCTCCTGGAGCGACCTTGGTGTCTGTCAGGGACTGGAGACGGTGCAGGCTCCGGAAATCTATTTCAGGACCATGGACGACAAGACCATTGAAGGATACCGCCAGCGGTATGCCGGAAGCCAGGCGGAGCGTGAGGCAGGGGGAAAGGACGGCAAGAAGCAGAAGGATTCCAAGGCCCAGCCCAAGAAGGCTGCTCCCAAGGAGCCTGAAAAGGCAGCGGATCCCGTGGCCCACTTCAACCAGCACATCGCCTTGAAGACCGCCCTCATCCAGAAAGTGGAGCGACACCCCGACGCAGACAAGCTCTACGTGGAGACCTTGGATGACGGGTCTGGTGCAGAGCGGGTGATTCTTTCCGGTCTGGTGCCGTACCTCACCCCGGAGCAGCTTCTGGGCAAGACCGTCGTCATCGCCCACAACCTGAAGCCCCGCAAGATGCGCGGAATCGAGAGCCGGGGAATGCTCCTGGCTGCCGACTACACCGACGACAGCGGCAAGGAGTGCGTGGAGGTGCTGGACTGCGGCTGGACAAGGCCAGGAACCCCAGTGGTACTGGAGGGGGCTGACCCGGATTTCCAGAAGCCTGCCGAGATTGATGCAGACACCTTCTTTGCCGTGGACATTGCGGTGGTGGACAGGACCGTCACCATCGGCGGCGTTCCGCTGACAGCAGGCGGCAAAGTCATCACCACCCAGCATACCGTCAACGGCGAGGTTCACTAAATCCCATGGAGCTTTTTCTTGCCGGGAGGGACCAGATTCCAGCCGCCTTGCTGGAGCATTCTCCCTCCCACTTCCTGCAAAGCGATTTCTGGGCCTCCTTCAAGGAGGCCCAGGGCTGGAAGGCAATCCGTGTCTACGGCCACTACAATCCCCGACAGTATCTTCCAGACTGGACTGGAGCGGAGGAGCTGGGATTCAGTTGCTCCGTCCTCACCAGAAGCTTTTCCCTGCCGTTGGTGGGGAAATTTTCCTTGGCCTATGTTCCCATGGGAGTGGAGCTGGGAGATAGTCCTGAGATTCTGGCGGATGCGATGGTGTACGGTCGCTTTCTGTCTAATTTTTTAGACAGTATTAGGTTGTTTCTAGACAAGAGGACCATCTGCCTTCGGTTTGACGTGCCGGTGGATCTTCCTTCTTTGGAGGAGCGGAGTCGGTACCGAAGGGACATTCCCTGTCGGCTTGCCCCCGACAATATCCAGCCGCCGGACACGGTGCTGGTGGACCTCGCCGCCCAGCCAGAGGAAATTCTTTCCCGGATGAAAAGCAAGTGGCGCTACAACATCCGCCTTGCAGAAAAGAAAGGGGTGGAGGTGCGGCGCTGTGGTGCGGAGGCCATCGATGTTTTCTACAGCCTCTACGAGACCACATCCCGCCGGGACGGCATTGCCATCCACCACAAGGACTACTACCGTGACCTGCTGCTTCGTTCCGGCGGGGCAGAGTCGAATGGCAGGGCCTCGGTGCACCTGTACGTAGCCTCCTATCAGGGGGAGCCCCTGGCAGCCATCATCACCCTCTTTGCCGGAAGGGAGGCGGTGTACCTATATGGTGCCTCCTCCAACAATCACCGGAATTTGATGCCGGCCTATCTCCTGCAGTGGCATGCCATGCAGGATGCCAAGGCGGCAGGATGCCAGGTCTATGACATGTACGGCATCCCCCCCACCGACGATCCGGGCCATCCCATGCATGGCCTGTACCGGTTCAAGACAGGGTTCGGCGGCCAGAATGTCCATCGGCCGGGAAGTGTGGACATTCCCCTGATCCCCCTCTACCGGTTCTATGTGCTGGGGGAGCGACTGAGAAACTTTTGGTACAAGCGGGTCAAGAAGCTTTTGGCCGGCCGCTGATTCAATTTTTAGATACTACAAAATATCCACAATGGAGGAGTTATGAGTCAAGAAGAGACAAAAGACACCGAGGTGGCCGCCACCAGCAGCACCTACGAGGCAGCCCTGGAGCGGAGCAAAAGGCTGGAGGCGGAGATTGCCGCCAATCCCCAGAAATTCCGGGTGCTAACGGGGGACCGACCCACCGGCCGCCTCCATATCGGCCATTACTTCGGCTCCCTGCAGAATCGCGTCCGCCTGTCCCAGATGGGGGTTCCCACCACCATCCTCATTGCAGACTACCAGGTTCTTACCGACCATGACGCCTTCAGCGAGATTTCTCAGAACACGAAGCAATTGGTAATCGACTATCTGGCTTGCGGTATCCAGCCCAGCAAGGATGTCATCATCTATCCCCACAGCTATGTGCCTGAGGCAAACCAGCTGATGCTGCCCTTCCTGACACTCATCTCCAATGCGGAGCTGGGGCGCAACCCCACGGTAAAGGAGGAGATTCAGGCGGCGGGCATCAAGAGCGTCAATGCTGGCATGTACACCTATCCTGTCCATCAAGCCTGCGACATTCTCTTCTGCAAGGCCACGGTGGTGCCGGTGGGCAAGGACCAGCTCCCCCACCTTGAGATGACCCGCACCATCGCCCGCCGCTTCAACGAGAAGTTCTCCCCCAAGAAGCCTGTCTTCCCAGAGCCCCAGGCCCTGCTGAGCAAGACTCCCAGCATCTTGGGACTGGACGGCAGCCAGAAGATGAGCAAGAGCCGCGGCAACGCCATCATGCTCTCCGCCACTGAGGACGAGACCGCCGCCCTCATCAAGAAGGCCAAGACCGATGCCGACAGGAACATCACCTACGACCCGGAGAGCCGGCCGGAGGTGGCCAACCTGCTGATGATTATTTCCCTGTGTACTGGTGAGGAGCCCCAGACCATTGCCCAGCGCATCGGGGACGGTGGCGGCGGTGCCCTGAAGAAGCTTTTGACCGAGGCCCTGAACGAGACCCTGCGACCCATCCGTGCCAAGCGGGCCCAGTTGGAGAAGGAGGGGGACTACATCCGCCAGGTGCTGCTGGAGGGAGTGGAGGCCGCCCGGTCCATGGCCCAGGCCACCCTACGGGAGGTCCGGTCAGTGATGAACATGGAGATCTAGCTGCAGATGATTCTGCTCGGTGCCATTGTACCGAGGCAGGATTTTTTTGCGTGATTTCCTAGCGCTCTACAAGGTTTTCGGCGGCAGGTGAAGCTTCAGCAGCTTCCTGATGGGAGGCCTCCGCAGCGGTGGTCCCCAGCGTGGCCTTGCTGTTGGAAAGCAGCTCCAGGATGGCGGCAACGTCGCCTGAAATCATGTACTCCGACAGGGCGGGATACTTGGTGAGTATCTCGCCAAGGTTCACGAGGGCGGAGAAGTGGTTGCTCTCGGTTATTTCCTGTCCGCCGGTGCCCTCCACAATGCTATTGAGGTAGGCATTCTTTGCCGCCAAATACAGGCTTGCATCGGGCACCCGCACATCGGACACCTCGGAGGAGGTGATTTCCAGCCAGGGATTCTCCTGCGCCACTGGGGTGTTTTCCACCAGCTCCTGGGTGGTGATAGTCTGGCTCTTGAGACCAGTGGTGTCATGCTGGGTCTGCTCCAGCAGGTAGCTGGTGGCCGCGATGTTGAACTGGTGGAGATGGTCACGCACCAGCTTCTCCAGTGCCGCTTGGTCCTGCAGGTTGTTCTTCACCACCAGCTCCAGCAGCGCCTCCTCCCTCACCTTGGCAGTGGAGCTGACAGTGACAGAGTAGGAGAAGTCCGGCTCCCCCTCAAGCCTCGTGCTGTACAGCTGGGCGGAGGGCAGGGTGGAGCTGAAGGTATCCGTTACGGTGATGGGGTCCAGCGAGAAAATCCGCAGCTGGGTATTGGTGGGCAAAAGCCGCTCCCACCGCCACAGGAATTTTCCCGCCACAATGGGATCGGGATGGAGTCCGCTGGTCTTGGAAAGCATCACCCCATAGCTTCCCACAGGAACCTCAAACTGCACCCAGCCGAAATAGAATACTGCTCCAGCAAAGAGCAGCACTATGATAAGGGAGACAAGGACCTTTTTCATTCTTGCAAAACCACCTTGAAGATAATCAGAAATTGCTATAACGTGAGGGAAGGGCATCCCCTATCATTTTGAAAGAATCGCCCAAAGGAATTTGACTAATCATCCTTCATCCCTTACCTTCATAGTATACCGAGTATTATATACAGAGTATACTCAGTAAGTAGATTTGACTGCAAGGTTTCGCATGGAAAAAACAGAGAAAAAGACAGTGCAGCACAAGGTACGCCCTCCCATTTTTCAGCTCACCAATAGATTCCTCCTGTTCACGAGCCTCTTCGTGCTGGTTTCCATCGTCTTCTATATCACGGGAAGCATCAACAGCTTCCTAGACAGCAGCCTCCTGTTTATTTTGGGAATCCTTCAGGTTGCCTCAGTGATTACCATCGTGTTCTGCCTGTGCAGCCTTATCCAGATCATTTTCTTCACCATATATTACAAGGATTTGAGCTTCCTTTGGCATCTCATCCACGTAATGCTCTCCTTCGTTTTGGCCATCCTGGGCTTTGTTTTCTCCGGAGTGGTGAACGTGCTGGCAGCAGGGATGTGAAGCAGCTTTTCAAAACCGGCACCAGCTGATATCCCTGTCTTGACAGAAAGGCCGTGGCCATTTATCATTTTATTGTTATGGCTAGACGATTGTACGGAATCCGTGGGGCTGTATGCTGTGGCAATACGGCCAGTGAAATACAGTCTGCCGTGGCTGACATGTGCGCCCGGCTCTTTTCTGCAAACAAGTTGACATCGGATGATTTCGTGTCCCTCCACTTCACCATGACCGGCGACTTGGACGCTCTGAATCCCGCCGCCGCCCTTCGTCGCAGCGAATGTGGTGACGTGGTAAAGACTGCGGCCCTGTTCTGCAGTGCGGAGGCTCCCGTCCAAGGAGGCTTGCCCAGAACCATCCGACTGCTGATTACCGCCTACATGGAGGAGGGCAGCGTCCCTGTCCACAGCTATACCGGCGGGGCGGAGGTGCTCCGTCCAGACTTTGTTCAGGCCGGCAATTCCAACTCATCTTCAGGTCAGGCTGCAAAATGAGTTCCTCCTATCCAAAGAAGGTGTGGCTCATCAGTCGTGAGTACGCCGGAATAGCGGAGGCAGGAGGTGTCAAGAACGTTGCCTGCTCTCTGTGCGAGGGCTTGGCCGACAGTGGTGTGGATGTCACCCTGATGATTCCCCGGTACGGCTGCACCGACTTCACCTCCGTCACCAACTACACCCCAAATGTCATCCCGCCCCAGCACATTTCTGTGGACGGCAGGGACTATGTGGTCTCATTTGATGCCGCCACAGTGGGAAAGGTTTCCATCATCTTCATTCTCCACCAGATTTACTGCGAGAAATCCGGTGTCTACACCTACACCATGGCCGACGAGAAGCGTGACTCCACCTGCATCAGGGGAACGGGCTTCCACGATGCCCTGCTGCTGGATGTGCTGTTTCAGAAGGCTGTCCTAGTGTACGGGGCCGCCGCGCCAAGCAAGCTTCCGCAAATCATTCATTGTCAGGATGCGGCCACCGCAATGATTCCCACCATGGCCCGCTGCACCGACTCCCTGTTCGATGTGTACCGGCAGGTCAAGTTTGTGGTGACGGTTCACAACGCCGGCCCCGGCTACCACCACGATTTCGGCAGCCTGGAGGAGGCGGTGTCATATACCAATGTCCCTGCTTCTGTTCTGGAAAACTGCTTGAACGGCCAGAACGTGGAGCCCTTTCTGGCGGCAGGGTACCATGCGGCCCTCACCACCGTGTCTCCCTGGTATTCCCAAGAGCTGCTGGACCCTACCAACAACGACACCATGGGCCTCTCCCAGCTGTTCATCCAGAAGGGCTTTGCCATTACCGGCATCACCAATGGAATTGACTGCCACCGCTACAACCCTTCCAGCAAGGAGGCCTCCCTGTTGCCCTTCGCCTTTGATCCAAAAAAGGGGAGATTGGAGGGAAAATACAAGAACCGACGCTACTTCATCCAGCGGTACGCCACTTCAGGCTGCCAGGACTCCTTCGATGACTTCATCAGGTCAGGCTCCATCCAGGACAATGATCTCGACGGCAAGACAGGGCAGCGGGCGGTGTACTTCTGTTATCATGGCAGGATTGCCAGTCAGAAGGGCATAGACATCCTGGCTGACGCCGCCGATTTACTGCTTTCCCGACGGGACGACGTGCGTTTTTTCTTGGTGGGGCAGGGGGAGTCAGCGTTGGAGAACAGGTTGACCAAGCTGGCCACGGACCATCCCGGCCGGTGCGTCTATCTCCAGGGCTATGACCGAGCCGTCTCGCGACTATCCACAGCGGCGGCAGACTTCATCGTGCTGCCCAGCAAATTCGAGCCCTGCGGACTAGAGGACTTCATCGCCCAGCTCTACGGAACCATTCCCGTAGCCCACGCAACCGGCGGCCTCCAGAAGATTCTTCACGGCAAGACAGGCTTCCTCTACCAAGACAACAGTGGAGAGGGGCTCTGCCAGGTCATGAGCTACCTGGCCGACGAGGCCAAGAAAAGCCCCGAGATGATGGGAAAGATTATCTCAGAGGGAGCAGAGTACATCCAGAAGAACTACGACTGGAGTTCTGTCATAAAGGACAAGTATCTGCCATTTTATCGGCAGGTATAATTTTTCAGTTTTTTTGAAAAAAGTGGAGCAAGTAGGTTGACACTTTTTAGTGTTTCGTATATATTCTTATACGTTCATTAGTGCCAATTTAGCTCAGCTGGCCAGAGCACGTGATTTGTAATCTCGGGGTCCAGGGTTCGAATCCCTGAGTTGGCTTGAATACATGGGGAGGTTCCCGAGCGGTCAAAGGGGGCAGACTGTAAATCTGTTGGCTCCGCCTTCGAAGGTTCGAATCCTTCTCTCCCCATACAACGGCGTTGGACATTGTTCAGCGCCGTTTTTTTATAATTTCTAGTCAAAAATGGAGAGTGAGTTGCCCCAGTCGTTTTATTCCCAGGGACTGAATTTTTCATGTACCCAATGTTCCCATTGCTGTCGCCATGAGCCTGGTTTTGTCTATCTTTCCCAAAAGGATTTGACAAATCTTTGCCAATGCTTTAACCTAGAGGAACAGCAATTTATAGAAACATATTGTCGTTGGGTTCCCTACTATGATGGTTCCCAGGTCCTTTGCCTTCAGGAAAAGGTGAACAACGATTGTATATTTTGGGATTCCGGATGTAAAGCTTATTCTGCTCGTCCTGTCCAGTGTTCCACCTATCCCTTCTGGAGTTTTATCCTCAAAAACCAGGAGACATGGATGGAGGAGGCAAAGGAGTGTCCTGGAATAAATTGCGGTGAGCTGCACTCATGTGGCGAGATAGAGGAGTCTTTGCGGAAATATGAGGGCAACGAGCCTATCAGGAGACAGGAGAAATAGTTATGGATATCCGTTTTTGGGGTGTGCGGGGCTCCGTGCCGACCCCTCTTACAGGACAACAGATTCAAGCAAAGATTGAGGCTGTAGTTCAGAGAATCTCCCCACGGGACATTGTTTCCCTTGATGCCCGACAACGTTTCCTTGCCTCTCTGCCACCCTCCATCTTTGGCACTGTTGGAGGCAACACCTCCTGTATGGAGATTCGCGACAGCCAGGGAAACGTCTGTATTCTCGATGCTGGCACCGGAATCCGTGAATTCGGAAAGCGTGGTATTCCGTCTCCAGACAACACCTACCACATCCTGCTGTCTCACTTCCACTGGGATCACATCCAAGGATTGCCTTTCTTGGACCAGGCCTATATGAAGAACTGCAAGATCATCTTTTATTCAGTTTTTCCCTATGCGAAGCAGATTCTTTCCCGTCAAATGGATTTGCCATACTTCCCCGTACAGTTCGACACGGGCTTCTTTGCGGACATTTCATTCCAGCTGGTTACGCCGGGGGTCCCTTTCCAAATTGGTGCATTCACCGTTGTGGCCAAGAAAATGTCCCATCCTGGTAATTCCTATGCCTACTCCTTTGTGGAGGAGGACAAGAAGGTCATCTATGCCACTGACGTGGAGCTTTCCAGCAAGGACTTTGAGGATTCCCCGATGAATTCCTCCTACTTCACCGACGCAAATGCAATCATCCTGGATACCCAGTACACGGTGGAGGAGGCCTTGTACAAGGCGAACTGGGGCCACTCAGCTTTTTCTCTGGCGGTGGACTTTGCCACGAAGTGGAACATAAAGAAGATGTACCTCTTTCATCATGAGCCGACGTATGATGACAAGAAATTGAATTCCATCCTCCAGTCAGCCCAATGGTACGCACAGTATATCGCAAAAACTGATATGGAGCTCCATCTTGCCCAGGAAGGATTGAGCTTTAGTGTATGAGTGAATCGGAGAAGGATCAGCTAGCTTTTACCTATACCTTTACCCCTCAAGAGACAGCCATACTGGCTCGTTTCATTCGTTGGCAGGGATTGCCCGATGGATTGGAACGCTTTAGTGCCATGGTCATTGATACGATGTACAATTCTATGACTATCCATGATATGGAACAATTTTTCAAGAAATAAATTTGCCCCCTGAGTTTTTTTTCCTTATATTGGAGTTATCGTGATACGAAAAATCTTAGTCACCAGCCTCATTGTTTTCCTCGTGCTTGTTGTTGCCTGCGGAGGTGTGGCCGCCGGATGGTGGTTCATATCCCGAAAGCCTGTAGCCAGTGACGAGACTGCGGCGGTCTCCTACAAGCTTGAGGTTCCCTCCGGCATGGGAATCAAGGCTGTGGCCGCCCAGCTGGAGCAGCAGCAGATGATCAGGTCCCAGCTGGCCTTCTATCTGTTGGCGCGGCAGCAGAACCTCCAGCTGAAGGCCGGGTTCTACACCCTGCGGTCATCCATGAGTCTGGAGGAGATGTTTGAGATACTCCAGTCAGGCCGCCAGGAGCATCTGGTGGTAAGCGTTCCGGAAGGACTCACCCTGACAAAAATCGGAGCTCTGCTGGAGGCCAAGGGCATTGTTGCCAGCGAGGATTTTCTTGCGGCGGCCAAGGATCCCATCCTGCTGGCCGAATATGAGATTCCGGCTCCCAGCTTTGAGGGCTACCTTTTTCCAGACACCTACCATTTCAATCCCAGTATGCGGGCAGAGTCTGTTGTCAGGATGATGGCCGACACCTTTTGCACCAGAATCGCGGGGATTGAGGGGCTCTCCCAGCTGTCCTCCCAGGAACTCTTTGACGTGGTACGGCTGGCATCCATTGTGGAGCGGGAGTACCGAGTTGCCGCCGAAGCCCCCCTCATGGCCAGTGTTTTCAAGAACAGGTTGGAGAACAACATTGGCCTGTACTCCTGTGCCACCATCGTGTACATCATCACAGAGATTGAGGGCAGGCCCCACCCAGAGGTGGTTACCAACAAGGATTTGAAGCTGGACAGCCCCTACAATACCTACAAATGGGCAGGCCTGCCACCTGGTCCCATATCAAATCCCGGCCTGGTGGCCCTTTCTGCCGCCGCCCATCCCCCCGAAACCGACTATTTCTTCTTCCGGCTCACTGCTGCCGGCGATGGAAGCCACCATTTCTCAGAGGACTTCCAGGAGCATGTGGAGATGGGGCAGCTCTACACAAAGGGGGCGGCAGGCACCCGATGAAAGGACGGATATCTTCCGACACAATCCAGCAGGTGATGGAACGCACCGATGTGACGGCCCTCATTGGAGAGTATACCCGGCTGGAGCGGCGCGGGGACGAGTGGTGGGGGTGCTGTCCCTTCCACAACGAGAAGACCCCTTCCTTCAAGGTTGACCCCAGCAAGGGTTTGTATTACTGCTTCGGCTGCCATGAGGGAGGGAATACCGTCGATTTCGTGTGCAACATGGAGAAGCTGTCCTATCGCGAAGCCATTGTTTTTCTGGCAAAGCTCGCTGGGGTGGAGGTGGTTTATTCCGGAGCCTACCAGTCCCAGAGTCAGGAAAATTCCCAGAGGGATTCCCTCAGGGACCAGTTCACAGACCTGTACACCCGGGTTGCCGGCTCCTACCACTACTGCCTCACCTCCACACCGGAGGGGAAGCAGGCGCTGGACTACATTCTGGACAGGGGAATCACCCTGGAGACCGTGCAGAAATTCCAGCTGGGTTATTCCCCGGCAAACCGGCGGTGGTTGCGGGTCTTTCTCAAGGGAAAGAACTACAGCGATGAGTTTCTGGATCAGTCCGGCCTTTTCTCCAAGAAGTATCCCAACATATCCTTCTTTTCCCACCGGCTCATGTTCCCCATCTGTGACCGTCAAGGACGGGTGGTGGCCTTTGGTGGACGTTTGTTGGCAGGAGAGGGGCCAAAGTACATCAACTCCGGGGAATTGGTTCAATACCAGAAGGGAAAGACCCTGTATGCCTTCCATCATGCCCGCCAAAGCATCCGTAAGGAGAAGGCAGTGATTTTCTGTGAGGGCTACATGGACGTGCTGGCATACCACCAGTGTGGCCTCACCCATGCGGTGGCACCTCTGGGAACGGCCCTGACCATGGACCAGGTGAAGCTGGTGCAGCCCTTCGTGGAGCAGGTGTACCTTTCCTTTGACACAGACCAGGCAGGACGGGAAGCCACCTTGAAGGCAATCCTTCTGTGCAGGCAGGCTGACATTGCAGTCCGGGTCATCGCATTGGAGGGAGGAAAGGATCCTGCAGAAATTATGGTGAATTCAGGTTCTAAAGCGTTGACAGAATTTGTAAATAGCGCTAGAATAGATGGCGATTATTTGTTATCTCTTTTGGCGACAGAACATCAAATAGAAACCCCAGAGGGTAAAACTAAAGCTGCATTGGCATTCTTTCCATACGTTGATGCGCTCAAATCTGATATACAAAGAGAATCATGGCTGACTCGCTTGTGTCAGGAGCTGGACTTGAACATAGAGGCTGTACGGAAGGACTTTATCCATCGTGAGACAGCTGAAAAGAGGGTTCATGAGCCCAAAGTTGCAGGAGGAGTGGTCAAGCCGCTGCAAATAAGGATGAATGCAGAACTGCGGGCTGTCTTGGCTGTGGTGGCAAACCTCGATGCCTACGAGCAGATGAGGACAGATCTTTCACCGGAGGACTTTGAGGATCCGGTGGCAAGAGAATTATTCATTATACTGGAAGAATGTTATAGGGAAGAATCAGTCCTACATGGTAGTGTACTGGCAAAATGCAGCGATGAGCAATTAAAAAGTCTGGTTGCCCGGGCCGTTGCCTCCGGAGAGTATGCGGATAACCAGGATAAGGTTATCAAGGACAGTATACGGCATATTCGGAGAAATAGCCTCGAGCGCAAAAGAATTCGCCTGCTGAACAAAATCCGCCAGTTAAGTCTTACCGCCACCACCTACGAGGATCAAAGGCTTCTTGAAGAATTGATTTCAGAAAAAATGAGTATCGACTTTGAATTAGATAATAAGGACGTGCACTGATGGACGAACTAGATTCGGCTATAGAAAAACTCATCGAGTATAGCAAGGCAAAGCGTTCCATTTCCTGGGACGAATTGAATGGCATGCTCCCTTCGGAGATCTTGAATTCCGACAAGATGGAAACGGTTCTGTCAGAGCTGGCAAAGAACAACATCCAGCTGGAGGACGACACGGATCTCGACAAGGTTGACGAGGAGGAGGACTTTGTCCTGGAGCCGGATGATGACGATCCCCCGCCACCAGATGACGATGCCCAGAAGGTGGTGGAGGAGGACAACTCCAAGAAGCGGTTGATCTCCGGTGACAAGGATTCCGGTGGAGATGATCCTGTTCGCCTCTATCTGCGGGAAATCGGAAAGGAGAACCTTCTTACCGCCGAGCAGGAGGTGGAGCTTTCAAAGAAGATGGAGGATGGAGAGAACATCATCAAGGATGTGATCAAGAAGTCCGGCATCCTCATCCCTGAGTTCTACAATATCGGCGTGCGGGCTTTTTCCCGGGTGGATATGCAGCCCGGACGCAATAGAAAGGAAATCAACGAGGAGATGACGGAGAAGCGCCGTCTCAAGACCTGCTACAGTGAATACATCAGACCAGTCTTTTCCGACATGAAGGCATACATGCAGTTGAAAAAGCAGTTGTATGAGAGCGACCAGACAAACCAGATATTCAATGACCAGCAGCTGGTGGCACTTCGTGACAAGATAATGATTTCCCTGAAGAAGGTGGAGATTCAGTCGGAGGAGATAGAGCGTTTCTCCTCACGGTTCTTGGATGCCACCCACCGCATTGGCGAATACCACAGCCGCCAGGACAAGCTGGCCAAGGAACTGCGGATAGCAGACTTCAGCGATCTCAGGAGCCTGGGGAAGCGCATTGCCATGAAGTCCGAACGCACAAAGCTTGAGGCAGACCTCGGTATTTCAGCCGACGAGATTCGTGACATCTACACCCAGATACAGAAGATCAGCCGCAAGCTCCGAAGGCTGGAGTACGAATTTGAGAACGAGGTGACGGAAATCATCTCCATGTCAAAGGAAATCAACCGCGGCCGCCACATGATGAAGGAGGCAAAGAACAGGCTCATCAACGCCAACCTCCGACTGGTGGTATCCATCGCCAAGAAATATACCAACCGCGGTCTCCAGTTCTTTGACCTGGTGCAGGAGGGTAACATTGGTCTCATCAAGGCTGTGGAGAAATTCGAGTACCGTAAGGGATACAAGTTCTCCACCTATGCCACCTGGTGGATTCGCCAGGCCATCACCAGAAGCATTTCCGACCAGGCCCGGACCATCCGTGTGCCAGTCCACATGATTGAGCAGATCAACAAGGTGGTGCGGGAGTCCCGCCAGCTGATGCAGAAATTCGGCCGGGAGCCTACAGACGAGGAGATCGCACTGCAGTTGGGATGGCCTGTGTCACGGGTAAAGCAGGTGAAGAACGTGGCCAGGGAGCCTATATCCCTAGAAACTCCTATCGGAGAGGAGGAGGACTCCTTACTGGGAGACTTCATCGAGGACAAGGATGTGGAGAATCCCGCATCAAAGACGGCCTACACCATGCTGCAGGACCATCTCCATACCATCCTGTCTACACTGCCTCCAAGAGAACAGGAGGTGCTCAAGATGCGCTTTGGGCTGGATGACGGATTCTCCTTGACACTGGAAGAGGTAGGATTGTACTTTGACGTCACACGTGAGCGTATCCGCCAGATCGAGGCTAAGGCACTTCGTCGTCTGCGCCATCCAAGGCGTTCCGGTGGTCTGCGAGATTATATGGATTGATGATTGGGAGATGGGTGGCAACAAGTTGTGTGCTAGACATTCCACCAACAATAGGGTATAAATTAGATTTAGACAGTTCTTAGAAGAGGGGATTTGTTCATGGAAACAACCAATGTGTTTGAGCAACTTAAGATATTGCAGGATATCCTTGCCGAGAAATACGAGATCGAGTCAAAGATCGAGGATGCGCCAAAGGATTTGGGGCTCCAGGACGAACTGCTGGTTCGCTTGAAGGAAGAATACATCGGTATAAATGCAGCCTACGAAGCTGCCAAAACAAAAATTTCCCAGCTGAAAGCCGACTTGGACGAGGCTGTTGCTGCCCGTGAGCGGGGCGAGAAGGGGATGGACACCATCACCACCCACCGTGAGTACGAGGCTCTGGACAAGGAGATCAAGGATGCCTCCGAAAAGGAGAGCCAGCTGCGCAAGGAGCTGCAGTCCGAGGAGCGTCGCTTTGAGGATCTGTCTGCCGAAATGAGTTTCAAGGAGCAGCAGTTGGAGATGGGGCAGAAGGAACTGGACGAGAAGAAGGCTGCCTGGGATAACAATGTTGCCACGTACAAGGCCGAGCTGGAGGCATTGAAGCTCCGTGAGGATGAGATTGTTCCTGGCCTTGATCCTGAGATAATCTTCAAGTTCGAGCGTATTATCCGCAGCAAGCAGAATAGGGGTATCGTAGCGGTAAAGGGTAATGTGTGCGACGGTTGCCACATGATTCTGCCCGCACAGTTTGCAAATGAGGTTCGCCGTGGTGAGGAAATTGTGTTCTGTCCTTATTGCAGTCGTATCCTCTTCTATGAAGAGCCGGAGGAGGGCGAGACCTCATTTGGTCTTGAGGATGCTGGTAGTCTCGTAGACTACGACGATGACGATTATGACGACGACTTGGATGACGACGAGGATCAGGACGAGGTACGGGAACTGGGTGAGGAAGATTAATTAGTTAATTTGACAGAAAATATATGGTCGCTGTCTCCGTGGTTCAAAAGGGCTGCGGAGAGAGAGGAAAGTCCGGGCTCCTTCGGAAAAGATGCCGGTTAACAACCGGGCATGGTACTGGTGACGGTGCCATGACAGCCAGCGCAACAGAAAACAAACCGCCTTGGTTTCCAAGGTAAGGGTGAAAAGGTGGGGTAAGAGCCCACCGGGCAGACGGTAACGGATGCCGCATGGCAAGCCTCATCTGGAGCAAGGCCAAGCAGTAGTTGCAATTCCGATATGAAGGTTTTCCTTCACAACTACGGGTAGGCTGCTGGAGATACAGGGAAATCTGTATCCTAGATAGATGACCATGCCTGATGTCGTAATCAGGTGACAGAACCCGGCTTACAGTATTTTCTGTCTTTTTTATGGAGAAACGGGTGGTACGTAAACAGAAAAAAATGACACAACAAGGGATAGTGCGACGCAAGAGCAGGTTTTTGCGTCGTGTTGTAATATGTCTTGTGGTGCTGTTGACATCTGCCATAGTGGCCATCCCAGTCCTCCATTTCATTCATAAACAAAAGCAAAACACCATCAGCATGGCTCAGGTGGAGTCGTCCTGGAGGCAGGGTGGCTACCAGAATGTCTATGACCTGACCTCCACACTGCTTACCACGGATCCCTTCCATCCCATGGCATTGGCCTTTTCAGGGTACTCGGGATTTTATCTGGCGGTTTCCCAGACAGACACCACCAAGGCTCAGACTCTTCTGGACAATTCCATCAATGCCCTGCGTCTTGCTGCTTTAAAGTCCAGCTCAAGGGTACGTCCCCAAATCCATTATATGCTGGGGAAGGCTTATTTCTACAAGAACACCCTCTCGAATTATCATTATTATAGCGATTTGGCCATCAAGTATCTTTCTCTGGCAAAAAAGGACTCTTATGAAGCCGACGATATTCCTGAGCTGCTGGGGTTGAGCTACGCCACCTTAGGACTCACGGAGGAGAGTATCGCCGCCTTTACGGAGGCACTACTGGTACGGGAGTCCGACATGCTGCTGCTATCCATTGCCGAGCAATATTACAAGAACAAGCAGCTGTCCGCGGCCAAGGCATACCTGCACAGAGTCTCTACCAGCACATCGGACGATTCCGTCCGTTTGAAGAGCAAATCTCTGCTAGGTCAAATATATCTAGATGAAGAAAATTATCAGGAGGCGGAAAAAGAATACCGCTCCATGTTGGAAATAGATCCAAATTATGCTGACGCATTCTATGGAATTGGTGTAATATATGAGAGCCGAGGCGAATTGGTGAAGGCTCGTTCTGAATGGAGAAAGGCTCTCCGTCTAGACGTGAACCACCAGGGTGCCAAATTGAGGCTTGCTGAGTATAAATAGCTACTAGGAGAAAGAAATATGGCTTTTATGGATAAGTTTTCCACAGACATCGGAATTGACTTGGGTACGTGTAACACCCTGATTTATGTGCGTGGAAAGGGAATAGTTGTGAATGAGCCTTCTGTTGTGGCAGTGGAGCGTGGTACAAACCGAGTGGTGGCCGTAGGTGCCGAGGCGAAGCGTATGCTTTGGAAGACCCCTGAGACCATTACGGCAATCCGGCCTCTGAAGGATGGGGTCATTGCCGACATGGCCAGCACTGAGAAGATGATCCGCTATTTCATCTCCAAGATCATTCCTCGCCACCAAATATTCAAGTCAACCCGCATGAAAATTGGCATTCCCACCTGTATCACCGAGGTGGAGAAACATGCCGTGGAGGAGGCGGCGGTGAAGGCAGGTGCCAAGGAAGTGGAGTGCATCGCCGAATCCCTGGCTTCTGCCATCGGTGCCCAGATTCCCATCGATGAGCCTGAGGGACACATGGTTTGCGACATTGGTGGTGGTACCACCGAGGTTTCCGTAATCTCCCTGGGAGGCATGGTTGTCACCAACGCCATCCGCCTGGGTGGAGATGAGTTCGATGAGTCCATCGTCAAGCACGTCCGCAACGTCCACAACCTGATTATCGGTCAGCAGACTGCCGAGCGGCTGAAGATCGAGATTGGAAACGCCGCTGCTGACAAGACCATCGAGAAAATGGAAATCAAGGGAACGGATGCCATCACCGGACTTCCCCGGCGTCTAGAGATTGACTCTGTGGAGGTTCGGGAGGCATTGAAGGATCCTGTCACCCAGATTGTTGACGTCATCAAGCGCACCTTGGGACAGACACCGCCAGAGCTTTCCTCCGACATCATCGAGAATGGAATCATCATGACTGGTGGTGGTTCCCTGCTGAAGGGCCTGCCCAAACTGATCTCCAAGGAGACCGGTGTGCCGGTATTGCTGGTGGACAATCCACAGGAGTGTGTCGCCATCGGAGCCGGAAAGGCCTTTGAGCTGTTCAGGGACATTTCCTCAGATAGAAGCATCTACGACAACCTGAACAACTAGGTGGATTCATGGCCTTGCGCAAACCTCAGCTTCGTCTCAAGCCGTCTCTTCTTGTGCTGATTCTGCTTGTGGTGATTTCCGGCACTATGCTGGGACTTTCCACAGGCGGATTCATCGTGAATTTCAAGACTGTGGGTTTTTCGGCCCTGTCCACCCTGCAGAAGGGAGTTCGGGCGGGATTCAATGGCATTACCGGCATGGTATCCGCAGTGCAGGAAATCCGTGTGCTGCGGGAGGAATACCAACGTCTCACAGAACAACTTGAGAACTACGAGTACATGCAGCGGAACAATACGGAGATTCGCCGGGAGAACGAGCATCTGAAGGAGCAATTGGCCTTCACCGAGCAATTTGAGTACAAGAATCATCCTGCCCAGATTATTGGCCGTGACCCCAACAACCAGTATTCCACCCTCACCATCAACAAGGGAAGCCGACATGGCATCAGGAAGAACATGCCGGTGATCGCCGTCCAAAATGGATTGGTGGGGCTGGTAGGCAAGGTGCTGCAGGTGGGCCACACCACTAGTCTGGTAATGCCCATCTACGACTATGAGAGCAATGTTTCAGCCCGCATCCAAGACACTCGTGACGTGGGGCTGGTAAGCGGATTGGGATGGGAGGATCGTCCCTTGTCAATGAAATATATAAAGAAGAGGGTGCTGCCGGACCTGCAGTACGGTGATTTGATCGTTACTTCTGGCGAGAACGAGAATTTCATGAAGGATATTCCCATCGGTTACATCAATACCATCACGGTGCAGGACTATGACTCCTCGCTGAACATAGAGCTGACTCCTGTGGTTGATTTCGGCCGCCTGGAGACGGTGATTGTGGTGGACATGAAGGAGTTGAATCCAGAGTCTCTGGAGTCAGCAGGTGAGGGGGACAACAGATGATTCGCTGTTGGACAACCATTTTCATCATGTTGCTCGTGGCCGTGCTGCTGGAGACAGCCTTACTCTCCAATATCCTCTTCCTGCCAGCTGTGCCCGACCTGCTGTTGCTCATCGTACTGTATCTTTCGGTGTACAATGGTTCCCTCATGGGAGAGTCGGCGGGCTTTATCTCCGGCCTGCTGCTTGATTTCCTGACGGCGGCTCCTTTGGGAATGAACTGCTTGCTGAGAACATTGCTGGGCTTCATTGCCGGACTTTGCCATACGGTCATCAATGTATCGGGCATCCTCATCCCCTGTCTTCTGGCGCTGGTGTCCACCCTCGTGAAATTTATCGTCATTGAGTTTATCTCTTTCTTCTTTCCTACAGACATCATCACCTATGAGCTGGTGTCCATGGAATTTGGAGCGGAGCTTCTACTGAATGTGGTTTTGGCACCAGTTATGTTCAAGTTCCTGTCTTTGTTCTCGGCATTTCTCATTGACGGCACGGAGAGTCCCCGCTGATGAGAGTGAATGACCTGAAGACAAAGTCTGGAGTCTCGCTGAACAAGGACTTCAAGCTGGTGGTATTGAGCCTGGTGATTGTCTTTTCCTTTGCTCTCTACACCCTGAAGCTCTTTTCCATGCAGGTGCTGGAGGGGGAGGTGTATCGCCAGCAGTCGGAGGATATTTCCAGTCGTGTAAAGACAATACCAGCTCAGCGGGGCGAGATCTATGACAGGAACGCCACAGTTCCCATGGTGGTCAACACCGATTCCTTTGCCGTGGACGTGATACCCGGAGAAATTCCCCAAGGAAAGTATGACACTGTGGCCGCAAAGCTGGCGGAGATTCTCGATATAGACAAGAAATTCATTGATAGCAAGATTCCCGACAACGTCAGGAAGTCATACACCGCCATAGAGGTAAAGTCCAGCGTACCGTTCTCCATGATTTCCAACATAGCCGAGAATAAGAACGACCTTCCCGGTGTCTCATGGCGTTCAAAGCCCCTCAGAAGCTATGTACAGACCGGCTCCATCTCCCATATTTTGGGCTATGTGGGTGACATCACTCGCGAGGAGCTGAAGGTGATGTACAACCAGGGCTATACCAATACCAGCATCGTAGGAAAAACTGGAATTGAAAAGCAGTACGACTCCATTCTACAGGGTGTTCCCGGCCGTGAGTCCACCACTGTTGACGTTCGTGGCCGCCTCCTGTCAGATGCCCTGACGGTAACCAGTCCTGAGATGGGAAAAAACCTGGTGCTGACCATCGACTCAGACATACAAACACTGGCAGAAAAGGCTCTGGGAGACAGGGTAGGGGCGGCGGTGGTGTTGAAGCCCTCCACTGGTGAGATACTTGCCATGGTTTCTTATCCTTACTTTGACTCCAACCTGTTCAGTTCTGAGAATTCCTCCCAGGAATATGCAAAGATGGTGAATGCCGCCAACAACCCCCTGCTGAACCGAGCCATCAACGCTGCCTATCCACCAGCCTCTACATTCAAGGTGATTATGTCCGCTGCCATGCTGGCAGAGCAGTCTATGCCGGCGGAGAAGAAGGTGGAGTGCACTGGATTCATCCGTTACGGTGACAGGACCTTCCGCTGCCACATTGGCGTGCCGGGCCATGGATATATGGATCTCAAGAATGCCTTGGCTCAATCCTGCAACGTTTATTACTGGACCCTAGGTCGTGACTACATTGGAATCGATATGATTGCCTCATATGCCCAGGAATTCGGACTGGGCCGCTCGTTGAATATAGACCTGCCCAGCCACTCCGCAGGATTCATTCCCACCGCCCAGTGGAAGGAGCGCCGTTACCACGAGAAGTGGCTTGGTGGAGATACCCTCAGCGCTGCCATCGGACAGGGCTACACCACAGTGACCCCGCTGCACATGGCCAACGCCATTGCCATGGTGGTGAATGAGGGCGTCATCTATAAACCCCACCTTCTCAAGGAGATACGTGAGCCTGCAAGTGGCGATGTCATTTCAGAGATAAAGCCTGAGGTGCTTCACCAGTCCAACATCAGCCAGTCTGTATGGCGGACCGTGAAGGATGCCATGCGGCATACCGTCACCAATGGAACCGTCCAGTTCCCCTTGAAGAACAAGGTGGTGAAGATTGCCGGCAAGTCTGGTACTGCCGAGGTTGCCCAATACAAGAACCAGTGGCACTCGTGGTTTGTTGCCTACGCTCCCTACGACGGACCCGTGGAGGATACCATTGTCACGGTGGTGCTGGTGGAGGCACTGAACGTGTGGGAATGGTGGGCGCCCTATGCCACCAACATCATCATGCAGGGAATCTTTGCCAACCAGGACTACGACCAGGCGGTGGATTCCCTAGGCTTCCGATATCTGACCCGCCCAGTGGGAAGACAGGAGTAGGAGAGGCCATGAAACTGAGAGTATTTGAGCTATTTGACATCATCCTTCTGGTCTGCACCCTGCTGCTGATTACCATTGGAGTGGTGTTCATCTATTCGTCAGGAGTGAATTCCTCTGGAATCTCCGTCTCTAGGGAATATGTACGCCAAATCATCTTTGGTTCCACTGGATTGATCCTCATGGCCACCATCGCCATCTTGGATTACAGGAAAATAGTAAAACAGGCACCGAAGCTTTTCATCGGAATGATTCTGGTGCTGCAGTATACAGTCATCTTTGGAAAGGTGGTAAACGGAGCCAAGAGCTGGCTCGGAATCGGCAACTTGGGTGTGCAGCCTTCGGAATTCTGCAAGATACTCTACATCTTCTTTCTGGCCTGGTATTTCGAGCGGACGGACAAGGTATCTCCCCGAAAGCGCTTTATCACATCCCTGTGCATCATGGGTGTCCCCCTGATGCTGATTCTCCTGCAGCCTGACCTGGGAACAGCCAGCGTGTACATCCCCATCTTTCTGGTGATGTGTTTTATGGCCGGCATTCCCATCCGCTACCTGCTGATGGTGGTGCTGGCAGGCATGATGACCATTGTCTGCACGGTGCTGCCAGTGTGGGAGTCTGAAATTCTCCAGCGGAGCATTCCCGTACTGAGTGTACTGACAGACCAACGGCTCAGATTCGTTGTGATTGCAGCAACAGGAACCATCACCCTCATCGGCATGATGGGCTACATATTGTTCAAGAACAAATACTACTACTGGATAGCCTATTGCTTTGGCATCACTACCTTCGCCTTGCTCATGTCCATTGCCGCCAGCAAGGTGCTGAAGCCCTACCAGATCCAGCGGCTCATCATCTTCATTGACCCCGACAGCGATCCCTTGGGGGCTGGCTGGAACATCATACAGTCAAAGATTGCTATCGGCTCTGGTAATATTCTTGGCCAGGGCTTCCTCAATGGGACCCAGAGCCACTACCGGTTCCTGCCTCAGCAGAGCACCGACTTCATCTTTAGCATCCTTTCTGAGGAGTGGGGATTTGTTGGTGGATGTGTGGTGTTCTTGTTATACTTAATCATACTCTTCCGTATAATTTCTATCATCAGGAACTCCAAGAACCTTTTCGGCTATTACATTGCGTCAGGAATTCTGGCCATGTTCTTCTTTCACTTCATTGTGAATGTGGGGATGGTGATGGGAATCATGCCCATTACAGGAATCCCGCTGATGTTCCTTTCTTATGGTGGTTCATCCCTGTGGACAGGAATGCTGTGCATCGGCCTGCTGATGGGAATCAATTTCCGCCAACAGAATGAATTTGTGTATAGTTAGTAAGCGGAATAAAAGTGCTGAGCTCGTATATTTGTATAATAGTTTTATTTTTGATTGTCCTCTGCAGCTCGATTGGTTTCTATGAAAGAAGATACCAGCAGGATTTATTGCTTGACAACTCCTTTTCTAAATTTTTGAAATTAAAAGTTACCAGATTAGAATTAAAAAGATTTCTAAAAAACACCCATTTAGGAAATAATATGAGAGCAAGGCCAAGTTCTTCAAAAAGAAAAGAAATACATATAAATGCATCTACTAAAGATAAATTAGGGATGTTCAATACTATAGAGAATGAACTTTCTGTATATGCCTATGTCAGAAGCATTCCACATGAAGTATTTACTTGTCCATATTCTGATGAAAATAAGGAAAAATTACAATCCATTGTTGACGATTATAATAACCATCGATTCAGAGTGTGATAAAAAGTAGAACTGTTGTTTTGGTAAAATAGGGAGAAGTGATGACAGATAAAATTTTTTTTTGTATAGTATTGTCCTACATAATAATGAATTTTATCCTGTTTAAAAGCCACAAATATACGCAAAAATATAAAAAAACACATAGAGTCATTTCTGTTATCGACAATCTGTTGTTTGTGGTATTGCTTGGATATGGATTTTATCAATGGAATCCATGGTTCATTATATTGGTTCCCTGTGTATTGTTAGTTATTTATCCAATTGCTTGGGGAATGAATGAAGAGTTGACTGATGATGAAGTTGCATCGATTGTAATCTCCACAAGTAGTTTTCTAGTTAACGAAGCTTTACGACGAAAATTAAAGCTTTACTTTGCTTATGTTGCAACTTTTCCATTTTATTATTTGTTGCACAGTTGGAAAAAGTAGACATGTACTTTTATTGTATGTTATAGTTTGCGTACTGTGAACATATGTGGAGGAAGAAAATGAAAAAAAATTATGTTTTTCTTGTAATTTTTGTAGTAGTACTGATGATAACAATGGTATCTTGTCAAACTACAAATATGAAATCACCCATAAAGGTTGGTTCAATTTCTGATGATACACCACTGGAACAATTGTCAGAAATCATTATTACCGATGCAATTCGTGTTGATTCTATGGAAGCAATGGAATATCACTATCTAGATGCTCCAGTGGGAAATTTACCCCTTGATAAAGTACTTAATTCAACACGCAAAAAGAAAATTGTTGTAAATCCTGGTATATACAAGATTGGACTTTCCTTTAATAATGGAGCTATATTTTCAATATTTTCCCAATATATTGAATTTAATTGTGAAGCAGGAAAATCTTATACAATTACATCAAAAATAAAAAAACAAAAAGTAGAGTTCAATATACTGGATACAGAAACTAAAGAAGTAATTGAAAATCAAATCAAGATATCATCTCCTCAAACTGCAATACTATCCTATGTGGACAAGGTTCTCGATGTATCCCAAGAAGGTGCGACAGTTACTCTCAAAAGTAACTCCAGAAATGGAATAGAAATTGAGTATGGCAAGGATATGGCAGTAGTATATACAGAAAATGGAATAAAGTATGAAGGTTTTATCGGTTTTTCTACGGATAAGATGTTATTTTCAGGAACTGTCTACGTAAAATTTAACGATGATAATAATATGACCAAAGATGATTTTTTGCAATTAAAACCATCTGATTGTGATCGAGTTTTTAAAATTGAAGGATATAATGAAAAACAATTATCATTTTATTTTAGACAAATTTTACCTGATGAGCAGAAAAACCATATTAAATTTTTCTTGACAACAGAATAACAAGTTAATAGCACTACCATTTTCACTATGTGGTAGTGTTATTAATTTAATCTATAGTAGACAGAATATACATTATAAGAAATTATAAAGATACAAAAAAGGTGAGGGAAACAACTGCTCCCTCACCTGTACATTGCAATCTACTTCTACTTATTATTGATAACAGCCTGTGCCGCTGCCAACCGAGCAGCTGGTACTCGGTATGGAGAACAGGACACATAATTCAAGCCAGCCCTGTAGCAGAAATCGATGGTGTCGGGGTCACCACCATGCTCACCGCAGATTCCCAGCTTGATATCGGGCTTCACGGACCGTGAGCGCTCCCGTGCGATATTCACCAACTCGCCCACGCCGGACTCGTCCAGTGTCTTGAAGGGATCCACCTCAAAGATCTCCTGATCCAGGTAGGAAGGCAGGAACTTGACGGCATCGTCACGGCTGAAGGCAAAGGTCATCTGGGTCAGGTCGTTGGTACCGAAGCTGAAGAAGTCGGCGTACTCGGCCAATTTTGCTGCCTGCAGTGCGGCACGGGGCACCTCGATCATGGAACCGATGAGGATGTCCTTTGCGGCGGCAGGATTGTTCTCGAACACCTTGGCGATGACAGCCTCGGCACGGCCACGGAGGATTGAGAGCTCCTTCACGTCACAGACGATGGGGATCATGATTTCTGGCTTCACGGGAATGTTGCGGGCAATGCAGTCGGCGGCAGCCCGTGCGATGGCCTCCACCTGCATATCGTAGATTTCAGGATAGGTAACGCCAAGACGGCAGCCACGGTGGCCCAGCATGGGGTTCATCTCGTGGAGCTTGTCCAGCTTTACGGTAAGCTGGTCTGGGTTAATCTTCATGAAGTCAGCCAGCTCATCCTTTTCGGCACGGGTATGGGGAATGAACTCGTGGAGGGGCGGATCCAGCAGACGGATGGTTACCGGTCGGCCGTTCATGGCCTCCAGGATTCCGGCAAAGTCCTTCTGCTGCAGGGGCAGGATGCTGGCCAATGCCCGCTTCCGCTGCTCCACCGTGTCGGAGACAATCATGGCACGGAAGTGAATCAGCTTATCCCGGTCAAAGAACATATGCTCGGTGCGGCACAGACCGATTCCCTTTGCGCCGAAGGTAAAGGCCTGTGCGGCATCGGCAGGCTGGTCGGCGTTGGCACGGACGTTGAAGCCCTTGAGGCTGCCCCGCTGGGATGCGCCGCAGATCTCGTCGCACCAGCCCAGGAAGGTGCTGAGCTCGGCAGAGATTCCAGCCTCCTTCAGGGGCAGCTCGCCAGCGTAGACACAGCCGGTAGAGCCATCGATGGTGATGAAGTCCCCCTCTTTGAAGGTGGTGCTGCCAATGGTAACACTCTTGCCAGAAACAACAACCTCCTGGGCACCGCAGACACAGGGAGTTCCCATACCACGGGCCACAACGGCAGCGTGGCTTGTCATTCCACCAGTGGAGGTCAGGATTCCCTCGGAGCAGGCCATACCGGAAATGTCCTCAGGGCTGGTCTCCTTTCGGACCAGGATAACCTTCTTGCCGGCCTTCACCCACTGCTCTGCCTCGTCGGCAGTGTAGACAATCTGTCCGCAGGCAGCACCCGGAGAGGCGTTGAGGCCCTTGGTGAGCTGCTGGGCAGACTTGAGGGCAGCGGCATCGATCATGGGGTGTAGCAGCTGGTCGATGTGGGCGGCAGACACACGAAGCACGGCCTCCTCACGGGTGATGAGCCCCTCCTCCACCATGTCCACGGCACACTTGACAGCTGACTGACCGGTACGCTTTCCACTGCGGGTCTGGAGGATGAAGAGCTTGCCCTGCTGGACGGTGAACTCCATGTCCTGCATGTCACGATAATGCTTCTCAAGCCGCTCTCGGATGGCGATGAGCTGTCCGTATACTTCCTTGTTCTCCTCCTCCAGCTTGCTGATCTTCTCCGGAGTGCGGATTCCGGCAACGACATCCTCACCCTGGGCGTTCATCAGGTACTCGCCGTAGAACTTGTTCTCTCCAGTGGAGGGGTTGCGGCTGAAACAAACACCAGTTCCAGAATCCATGCCGAAGTTTCCGAACACCATGGACTGGATGTTCACGGCAGTTCCCGCCAGCCCCTTGATGCTGTTCATGGCCCGATACTTGATGGCCCTTTCGTTCATCCAGGAGCCGAACACAGCATCGATGGAGCCCCACAGCTGCTCCACAGGATCCTGGGGAAAGTCCTTGCCAATTGCCTTCTTGTAGATTTCCTTGTATGTTCCCACCAGCTCCTCCAGGTCGGCGGCGGTAAGGTCGGTGTCTAGGCTCACTCCCCGCTTGGCCTTCAGCTCGGAAATGGCATCCTCAAACAAATCGGCGGGAACACCCATGGCAACGTCGCCGAACATCTGGATAAAGCGGCGGTAGGCATCCCAGGCAAAGCGGGGATTGCCAGTCTTTGCTGCAAGGCCAGCGGCGGCCTTGTCGTTCATTCCCAGGTTCAGGATGGTGTCCATCATTCCGGGCATGGAGATGGCGGCTCCTGAGCGGACGGATACCAGCAGGGGATCGTCAGCGTCACCTAGCTTCTTGCCCATGAGCTCCTCCAGGGCCTTCAGGTTGGCCGCAACCTCTTCCTTGAGGCCTGCGGGATAGGCACGGTCATTCTCATAGAACAATCTACAGACCTCTGTGGAAATGGTGAATCCAGGAGGAACAGGAATCCCCAGACTGGTCATCTCCGCCAGGTTTGCGCCCTTTCCGCCCAGCTCCATCTTCATGGAGGCATCACCATCGGCCTTTCCGGCCCCAAAGAAATACACGAATTTTTGGCTTGCCATTGAAAAGAATTCTCCTCTCATTAATTATCTTTACGACTCGCGCCCATTCTACCTTGAAGAATTCTTACTGTCAATGTTATAATTGTTACAATATTATGAAAATACAGAGATTTGCCTTTTTTTCGCTGACAACAGTCCTTGCACTCGTCCTCTTTTCCTGTGTCTCTGGACCTGCCGATTTCGTCCCCTCCCAGGAAATTCTCATGACGGAGGAAGGCGAGCCTCACCCGCACCACACTCCCCCTGCTCCTCCCACACCCAGCCGCCTGAGGCTGACCTTCGGAGGGGACATCATGGCTCACATTGAAAATTTCAGGATGGCAGACTACTCCATGATTTACGCTGACATTGAGGAAATCATCAAGAACGATGATCTCACCTTCGCCAATCTGGAGACCCCGGTGCATGGGGGACGGCCCTACGAGAGCTACCCCACCTTCAACGTGCAGCCTCCCTACGCCCAGGCCGCCATAGACGCCGGCTTTGACGTGTTCTCCCTGGCAAACAACCATACCAATGACCAAGGCTACGAGGGCATGGAGTGGACCCTGGAGTTCTTCCTGTCAAAGGAGGCGGCGGGAATTCATGCGGCAGGAATAAAGCCTGAGGGGCACCAGGGGCTCACCCACCGGCTCATAGAGAAGGACGGCTGGCGGGTGCTGTTCGTGGCCTTTACCGAAATCCTCAACAGCTTTGCCGACTACCAGAAGCTGGACTACGTGGCCCCCGCCGCCGCCCGCCGCAAAGAGCTGGCACAGGAGCTGGCCCAGCTGCGTCAGGACAATCCCTGCGACCTCTTTGTGGTGTCACTGCATACCTGCGAAGACGAGTATGTCCACGAGATTACCCAGGTGCGGCGGGACTTCTACCGCCTGCTTTTGGACAACGGCGTGGACATCGTATGGGCCAACCATCCCCACCTGGCCAAGGAGTGGGAGGTGTTCACGGCGGAGAGTGCAGACTTTCCCACTGCCATGGCCATGTACGCCCTGGGAAACACCATCTCCGGCCAGCGGCGGGACCCCCAGTTCACCAAACCGGAGACAAACCGGGACTACACTGGCGACGGCTACCTGATTCAAGTGGTGGTGGAAAAGGATGCTCCCCCTCCTCCATCTGCTGGAGTCACCTCCGCCACTGCTCCCCTTGAAAGTGACGCGCCATACAAGCCGAATTTCCGCATTGTGGAGGTGGTTCCCCATCTGATCACCACCTACATCGACGGGGACAACAACTACCTCATCCGCCGCCTCACCGACGAGTTTATCCAGGAGCTGCGGGACCAGGACAACCAGAAGTGGGCGGACTATCTTGCGGCACGTAAGGCACTGATGGAGAGAATCGGGCGGAAGGATGTGGTGCGGTGAGGGCTACAGGTTCAGGGCATCCTCTTCCAACAAGAATCGTTCTATGCCAAGGTACAGGATGCCCCCCTCGTCATGCCACGGGATGATGGGCTCCTTGATGACCACAATCTTCTTGAAGGAGTCTGGAATCCTCATCAGGGGACGAATTTCCTGCAGCCGCTTCTCCTCCTCCCCAATGGTGAGGGCCGACTGGATGTAGTACTTGCGGCTGCCCTCCGTGGCCACAAAATCCACCTCAAGGTTTGTCTTTCTGCTTTTTCCCGCATCATCCTTATAGTTGTACTCCACCACCCCCACATCCACGGCAAATCCCCGGAGCACCAGCTCGTTGTAGATGATGTTTTCCATTATGTGATTCTCCTCCGTCTGGCGGAAATTCAGACGGGCATTCCTCAGTCCAATGTCGGTGTAATAATATTTGAGGGGCGAACCGATGTACTTCCTGCCCTTGATGTCATATCGTTGTGCCTTGGAAAGGATGAAGGCATCGGTGAAATAGTCAAGGTACCGGCCAATGGTCTCGGTGCTGACTCCCACCTTCTTCACGCTGGCAAAGGTGGCCGCAATCCGCTGGGGATTGGTGAGAGAACCCACCGATGAGGACACCACATCCAGCAGCTCATCCAGCAAGGACTTGTCCCGAATGCCATGACGTTCCAGAATGTCCGAAAGATAGATAGTATGAAACAGATTCTGGAGATAGCGCATTTTATCCCTGTGATTGTCGAGCGTGCAGGTATAGGGCATACCTCCGTAGACAAAGTACTGCTGCCAGGCATTCTGCTGTCCATCCTTGAGGCTGTCGTAGAATTCACGGAAGGAAAGGGGATGGACACGAATCTCGTCTCCCCTGCCCCTGAATTCCGTGAGAATGTCCGAGGAAAGCATCCGTGAGTTGGAGCCAGTGACATATAGGTCGGCATTGCTCCGCTTCATCAGCCCCAGCAGTACATCCACAAAGCCCACCGTCTCCCCCTCAAGGTAGGGATTCCTGACCTCCTTCACCTTCTGTATTTCATCGAGGAAGATGTAGTAGACCTTGTCCTTGTCCGTCAGGAGGCTGCGGATGTACTCCCCCAGAAGAATCGGATTCCTGTATTGCATGTTCTCGTCATCATCCAGGGCAAGTCTGATGATATGCTGGTCGTCCACTCCGATGGACTTGAGGTAGCTGTAGTAGATGCTGAAAAGCAGGCAGGACTTGCCGCATCTTCTGATGCCGGTGATGACCTTAATCATACCGTTCTCCTTCTTTGCTATGAGCTGGTCAAGATACCGCCTTCGTTCAATCATAGGGATTCCTTTGCGTCAATAATTCGTATTTACACCTTTTTACCGTATATTGTACAGAAAAAGAATAATCCTATCAAGGAGTTTTGCGTCAATAATTCGTATTTACACCATTTTACCGTATACAAGGATGGAAGGATGTGGTACGGTGATGAAAAAAATTGGGCTTCCATGAAGGAAACCCAATTGACCAAGACCTTGTTGTTATTGCTAGTTAATCACTCCATACTCACTCAGAGTATAAGAGCTTCCACTCTCGTCTGTAATAGTAAGGCTGGAGATTTGTTCTGAAGTTAATGATGAGCCTGTGACAAACAGCTGCAGGGAGCTTGAAGACCTTGTTCCTACAATCTTTAATCCAATGGAACTGCCAGTTCCCTTAAACGGTTCGGAACTGGATTCCGCAGTTAAGACCTCTTTGTATGTATCAGCTGTACCTCTTTCCCAAATTAAGGCAGGTATTTTGAGGACTCCAGCCAGGGTCAGATGACCATCATATAAGAGATGGATGTCTTCTGGTGTGCCATTATCTGTAGAGCCTTCTTGAGGAGAAATGGTGTTGCTTTCCATTGTGACACCATTAACTCTAACCTTTGCTTGGCCATATACATATATACCGCCTCCTCTTCCAGTATTGCTGACAGAATTTGAACTGAAAGAACAATCATTTAAAATATTGGTTTCCGTAGTGTTTTCAAATGAAATTGCACCACCATTGCTATAGTTTCCTCCCGTAGCATTTGACTGGAAAAATGTATCAGTAGCAATCAGTTTGTTCGTATTTTGATCTTCCCCGGGTGGTGTCATATAAATTGCACCACCAGGAGATGAGCCACCAGTTGTTTTATTTTCAGTAAAAGTACAATTATCCAGCGTTACTGTTCCTGACTTCACAAGTATTGCCCCACCACCAGAATTTGACGTATTCACATTGTTCTGCATCGTACAGTGGGTCATGGTGAGGTCAGCCTTTGCTGAAATTATGGGACTGGTTGCATAGATGTTGTTTCCTGCAAAGATAATGGGCGCATTTTGTGTACCAGTAAAAGTCAAGCCAACTGCATTTTCAAAAAAGGCATCTAAAAAATCTGATGAACGAGTGATTGTTGTACTACCAACAGAAATTAATTCGACAGCAGCCGTTACCATAATCGTCTCAGTTGCTTCCATAGTGCTAGAAATATAGATGGGACTTTGGAGAGGAGTGTCGCCTGTAATAGCCTCCACCAGATCGGCCCAGTTGGTGACAGGATTGGTCTGGGAGCCCAATTCTCCTGAAACCACACCAGCATCTGGAATTGTAGTGCCTGACGTGGAACTATTGGTGACAGCGACTACGTTTGATGTGGCGGTGGCGGTTTTGTTCCCGGTGGCCGCCTTGTTGGTGTTTTTAACGACACAATAGAAGTACCTTGTCTCCCCTGCAGGGACGGTGGCGGTGTAGACGGCTTTCGTGGCTCCCTCGATTTCAGTGCCGCCCTCATTTGAGAGGCTGGTATTTGAATACCACTGGTAGGTCAAGTCTCCACCATCTGCTACACTTGCAGTGGCATCGAGCCTTTCCTGACCATCAGGTGTTTCAACTGAACTCATCTCTGGAATTACAGGCACGTCCGCATCAGTGGGCGTTTCCTGAGATGGCGGATTCTCTTGTCCAGGCTCATCACCTTCCTGCACCCCAACCTCTTTCAACACAATGACAATAACATTGACCCCATCAATGATTTTCTTCCAGCTGCTGGAACCCCTGTACCGTTTGGCTGTTTCGCTGGAGCTGGTCACATCAAGATGTATCCTGATTTCCGAGCCTATGACGATATTCTCGAAGGTGATGGATAACTCATCTGTTTCTGAGGAAATATCCTGATGGTGGGATTCTGAGCCATCCCGATTCTCTATCCAGGCGCTTCCCTGCCATTTTTCTGTAGGGGGAGGGGTATCACCACTCCTTAAACTGCTATTTTCCAGCTGGACAAGGATACGTGCCCCGTCCTGAGCAGGATGCAACAGTCTGTCTGAACAGCCTATGGTGAACAGGGCTGAAAAAACAACACACAAAGCAACAAAAAAAATTTCCTTTCTGCGAGAGGTCATAGGTAACTCCATTTTCAAAACACAGTCACAATGCCGGAACAAGGCCGACATAACAAAAAGATAATTTCTACCGATTATACAATAATGCTCCATTCTCTGCAATGACAAAAGGAGTCATTTTCCTTCCAGTCCCTTGAGAAATGCAGCTTTCTTCATTATAATTGTGGTGGATTTCTCCAAAACATTCACTGAACGCCATGACTCGTGGCGGAGGGAGCAGAGATGAAGAGCGACTACACACAGCTGCCGGTCTACCAGCAGAAGGACCGAATCCTTGAGACCCTGGCCACCAACCAGGTGGTGGTGGTGCAGAGCCCCACCGGATCGGGAAAGACCACCCAGCTGCCCATCATCCTCCACGAGGCCGGCTACTCCGGCTCCGGCATGATTGCCGTCACCCAGCCCCGCCGCATAGCCGCCCTCAGCGTCAGCGAGTTCATCGCCCGCCAGCTGAAAACCGGCTATCCCGGTCTGGTGGGCTACAAGATGCGGTTCGAGGACAAGACCGACGCCTCCACCCGCATCAAGATTATGACCGACGGCATCCTGCTGCAGGAGATGAAGCTGGACCCCTGGCTGTCCCGCTACTCCGTGGTGATGGTGGACGAGGCCCATGAGCGCAGCCTGAACATCGACTTCGTGCTGGGGCTCTTGAAGCGGGTGCTGGCCGCCCGCAAGGAATTCAAGGTCATCGTGTCGTCGGCCACCATGAACACCGAGGTTTTCTCCAGCTACTTCGACGGCTGCCCCATCGTCACCATAGACACCGTCACCTATCCTGTCACCCTGGTCTACGACCCGCCGGAGGTGGCCGCCAGCACCAACTCCACCATCGCCGCCCAAGCCCTCCTTGCCAAGATTGAGGACACCATCGGCCGGGTGCTGGACAACCGGGAGCCGGGGGACATCCTGTGCTTCCTGCCGGGCGAGAAGATCATCAAGGACTGCATGGGAAGGCTCGGCAACGCCCCCTTCGGCCGCAAGCTCCACCTGGTGCCCCTCTACGGCAGGCTGGCAAAGGAGGAGCAGGAGCGGGTATTCGACCCGGCGCCCTTCGGCAGGAAGAAGGTGGTCATCTCCACCAACATCGCCGAGACCAGCGTCACCATCGCCGGCATCACCACCGTCATCGACTCCGGCCTGGCAAAGCTCAACCACTACAATCCCCGCACCTACACCTCCAGCCTGGTGGAGACTGCCGTGTCCAAGGCCTCCTGCAACCAGCGCAGGGGACGGGCGGGAAGAACCCAGCCGGGAACCTGCTACCGGCTCTACCCTGTCCAGGACTTCAACCAGCGGCAGCTGTACACCACAGAGGAAATCTACCGCACGGACCTGTCTGAGGTGGTGCTGCGGATGTCCGAGCTGGGCATCACGGACTTCCAGCGCTTCGACTTCATCTCGCCCCCCGGACGGGAGGGAATGGAGGGGGCCGTGGAGACACTGCGGATGCTGGGGGCCCTGGAGGAGGACAACACCCTCTCCTCCATCGGCAGGCTCATGGTGGAGTTCCCCCTGATGCCCAGAATCAGCCGCATCATTGTGGAGGCCATCCTGAAGTACCCCGACGTGCTGGAGGAGGCCCTGATAGCCGCCTCCTTCCTGTCAACCTCGTCACCCTTTGTGCTGCCTCCCGGCGAGGAGACCGACGCCCGCAAGGCCCACCACTCCTTCCGTGACGTGCAGGGGGACTTCGTGTCCTACGTGAAGCTGTTCCGCACCTACACCGCCATCAAGAACAGGCAGAAGTTCTGCAAGAACAGCTACCTTGACGAGCGCATCATGGCGGAGATTCTGAACATCAAGGAGCAGCTGGAGCAGATTGTGGCTGACATGGGCATCCCCGTCGGCAGCGGCGGCTCCACCGACGACTACCTGTGCTGCGTCGCCTGCGGCATGATGCAGTTCGTCTGCGTCCGGGCCGGCCGGGAGAGCTACCGCACCCTCACCGCCGAGAACATCCAGATCCATCCCGGCTCCAACATGTTCCGCTCCGACCCCCTCTACATGGTGGCCGGAGAGATTGTCCGCACCTCCCGCATGTTCGCCATGTCCGTGTCCCCCCTCACCCGCAGCATCCTTGCCCGCATCCCCTTCCCTGCCGGGGACGGCTGCTCGCTGGAGGAGCGGCTGCAGAGCCTCCAGGGAAAGCCTGGAAAGGCAGAGAAGGCGGGCAAGGGGGAACGGAGCCGCGGCAAACCGGGAGAACGGGACGGAGCCCCCAGCCGCAAGGATTCCGGCAAGGGAACGAAGGGGAGAAGGCAGGAGCCTTCCCAGGAGCAGGCCATCACCTTCGGCGGCCACAGCTTTGAGATAGAGAAATTCAAGGGGAAGAAGACGGTAGTCCTGCCCCTTAACCAGCTGCAGGAGGCGCTGCGGGCTTTGGAGGGCTCCGGGGAGGAGGGACGGCTGGCCCAGATTGGAGGGCTTCGTGCCAGGGTCACGGTGGGCGGCAGCTCCCTGCTGGCCGGGGAGCGGGCGGACCTGGTGCTGCGCCTTGCCCGCCAGCTGGACCTGCGGCCAGTGGGCGAAAAGCGGCTGAACCGCAGGGAGAACCTCTCCGTCATGGACCCGCAGCAGGCGGAGAGGCTCCTTTCCAGCCTGGACCTGGTGCTGCGGGTGGCGGAGGCAAGGTCCAAGTCAAGGGAGCTGGGCTTCATCTGCCTGTACAGCGACGGCCGTGGCTCCTACTGGTTCAAGGTGAGCCGTGGCTTTGCCACCGCCTTGAACGAGAGCCTCTCCAGCCTGGAGTCCCTGATTGACGAGACCTCCGGCTCCATCACGGAGCAGCAGAAGTCCCGCCTCAGCACCGTCTACCGAAGGCTCGCCGACCTCTATAATCAATAGAGAGTTTGCCCCCGACCTGTACACGCCATGGCCCCCGTTCCAGCCAAAACGCCCCTCCTTGCTTACCAAGTGTAAGACTCCAATCTTACACTTGGTAAGATTCCAATCTTACACACTGTAAGATTGCTTGCTTACACAGTGTAAGATTGCCATCTTACACACTGTAAGATGGCCTGCTTACACGTTGTAAGATTGGCTGCTTACACACTGTAAGATTCTGCGGAACAAATCTGACCTGTGACCAGTTCTGCATGGAAGTGATTGAATTGGCGGCTCCCGCCGCCTGCGAATCTGATTGCTCTTTCTAGCAACAAGCGGATTTGCTCAGGTCTAACGACCTTCACTCTTGGGGTAGTTGGGCGGGATTTTGTGGAAAAATTGCCACACGGATTCGGAAAACCTACGGTTTTCCTGAGTGGGGGTGGTTTCCGTATCAAGTGTAAGAATTCCTCCCTTGCTCCCAGATTTTGCGTAGCAAAATCGAATC
>JAGARR010000051.1 GCA_017622135.1 Spirochaetaceae bacterium | reverse complement strand
GGATGCCTTCCCGAACCAAGCACAGAATTCAGACTTGACCCTTGAATTGAAGGTGAAAGTGTGTACAATTAAGAGTGAGACCCCAAGTCCCGTGGTGCACAGCTGCCACGACTTGGAGCAGTACGTGCAGTTCCTCCAGCTTGTCGAGGAGGCCAGGGCGGCAGGCCACAAGCATCCGCTCAAGTGGGCCATCCAGGAGGCAGTGCGCCGCAACATACTGCGTGACTACCTTGAACGGAAGGGAGGTGAGGTTTTGAGCATTTTGATGACTGAGTACGACTACGCCACCGACATGGCAGTACTGAAGGAGGAGGCCTACGAGGACGGACTTTTCGTGGGGCTGGCAACTGGGCGTGAGGAGGGTCGAGAAGAAGGCATCTCCATCGGGCTGGAACGGGGACGTGCCACTGGCCGGGAAGAGGGTGCCTACCAGAACAAGCTGGAGACGGCAAGGAATCTCCTGTCCGAGGGGCTGGCTCCTCAGATGGTGGCCCGCTGCACCGGCCTCCCGCTGGAGACCGTGGAGCGGCTGGGACGGGAGGAATGAGACGCTAGGACTCAGAAACTAGGAACTCATTCCTCACTTCTACTTCTCATAACGCATTCCTGCGCTTTGTCTAGCTTCTGGGTGGGGTTTTTGCGGAAAAATTGTCACACGGATTTGCTAAGGTCTAACGACCTTCGCTTTTGGGGTAGTTGGGCGGGGTTTTGTGGAAAAATTACCACAAGAGATTGGAAAAATCCACGGTTTTCCTGGGACTGTGCTTGTTACGCTGGTACGTACACGTTCATCGACCCCTGACCAAACCGTGAGCGGCGTTAGCCGCGAACAAATCCGTGTGGCATCCTAAAAGTAAGCAGCGTTTTTTTGCAACGCAGTTTCCAGCAGCTGCGAACAAATCTGCCTGTAGTCAGTTCTGCAAGGAAACGATTGAATTGGCGGCTCCCGCCACCTGCGAATCTGGTTGTTTTCTGTCAACAATCGGATTTGCTCAGAACTAACGCTCCTCGCTTTTCCTACCGTGAGTTCCGTTGGAAACAAATACATCTGTCTTTGTCCAGTTGCTGCGGGAGCAAGCACCTCCCCTCGGCCCACTTTTATTCTGACAATTGCACATTTTTTGAAAAACTGTTATCCTCGACTTATGAACACCCTTGTGACCCTCTGTGCCATCGGCGCAGAAAAGATTCTGGGCAATGAAATAAAAAAGCTTGGCTATTCCCTCAAGGATATGGGCGGCAGCAGGCCTCTGGGGCGTGTCACCTTTTTAGGAGACGACGGCGCACTGTTCCGCAGCAACCTCTGTCTGCGCACTGCCGACCGTGTGTACCTCCAGCTGGCCTCCTACAAGGCAGAAGACTTTGACGCACTCTTTGACAGCGTGTACTCAATTCCCTGGCAGGACTTTTTCTACAAGGATGTGCGGGTGGTGGTGGACAAGGTTCGTAGCCACAAAAGCCGCCTTTCCTCAGAGCACAGCATCCAGGGCGTTGTCCACAAGGCCATCTACACCAAGCTGGGGGATGTGTGGCGCATCCACACCATGCCGGAAAGCGGTGCCCGTAGCGATGTCCGCATTTATATAGAAAATGATGTAGTCACGGTGCTGCTGGACCTGTCCGGTGTGCCCCTCCATCGTCGGGGCTATCGCAGGGACGGTGGCATTGCCCCCATCCGTGAGACCATGGCGGCTGTCCTCTTGCAGCTGATGAACTGGCGGCGGAAGACGCCCCTCCACGACCCCTTCTGCGGGTCGGGAACCATTGCCAGCGAGGCCATGCTCTACGCCTACAACGTGGCCCCCGGCTTTGGCCGCCGCTTTGCCCTGGAAAACCTCAGCATCTACGACGAGAATCAAGCCTACGAAATCAAGTGCCGTGAAGCGGAAAAAATTCAGCCGGAGTGCCAGACCCGTATCACTGGCACCGACATTGACTGTGATGCCGTGGAGCGGGCAAGAGCCAATGCAGAGCGGGCTGGAGTCACCGCAGGCCGCGCCCTCCAGCTCATCGGCAGCGACCAGCGCATCCAGCGGCCAGACTTTGACCAAGCAGACTTCCGTGACCTAGGAGCGCCCTACGAAAGCGGCCTGCTGCTGGGAAATCCCCCCTACGGCGAGCGGCTGGAGGATGAGGCTTCCGCCCAGCTGCTGTACAAGGACATGGGAGAGCTCTTCCAGTCCTTCCCTGGCTGGGATATGGGGTTCATTACCTCACGGTCCGACTTTGAGAGCCACTTGGGGCAGCAGGCCAATTCCACCAAGAAGCTGAAGGGTGGCAATCTGGACACCTATTTCTATCAGTTCATCCAACCAAAAACAGGGGAAAAAAAGTAATGGCCATTGTAGTTGAACACGACAAGCGGAAGCGGGAAATTCTTGACACCGCCCTAGCTCTTTTTATGGAGAAGGGGTTTGAGGATGTGACCTTCCAGAAGATTGCCGACCGCTGCGGTATCACCCGCACCACCCTCTACATCTACTTCAAGAACAAGAAGGAAATCTTTGTCTGGAGCATCAAGCAGCTCACCAGCGAGATTGAAGCCTCATTGATGGACATCATCAATGACAATGAAAGGTCAGTGACGGAACGGCTGCTGCTGGTGCTGGATGCCATCCTGGACAAGTGCGCCGAGAATCACCTGCTGTTCACCGTCACCCTCACCTACCTTTTACAGTTGAAAAAGTCCGGCAAGGATCCAGCTGTACGAGTAAAGCGACGAATCATCAGGCTGAGGCACATCCTCTCCATGATCATCATCGAGGGAATCAACCGGGGGGAATTCCGGGAGGTGAATGTTCACGACGCCAACGAGCTGCTGTACAGCGTCATTGAGGCTGCCATCTTCAGGCTGGCGGTGCTGGACCAGAAGGACATCAGCGAGCTGCGCCGCCCCTTCCACCTGACGGTGACGGGCCTTCTGGCCAAGACGAAAACGACCTAATCTGGCAGCACGGTTCCTGTTCCGAAGCATAAACTGCCAGCCAGCATCACTCGCCGTAGAGGAAGATCCTCACCTGCTCCCCCAGTTTTTTGTCCTCCAGAACAATGTGCTTCACCAACCAGCTGGCGATGAAGGAATACAGCTCACCAAGATTTACTGTCTCCCCAGCAAAAAATTTTCCCAGCAGGCTCGATACATACTGATTGAAATCCCTGTGTTGCCCCAGATGGTTTTCCCGGGCAGCACCCTCGTATTCAACCTCATCCATCAGAGCCTCTTCGCTGGAAAAATGAAAGAGGATGTATTCGGCACATTCCTGCAGCAGCTTCTCCACATGGGAACGTTCCCAAGCCACGCCTGCCTCCAACACGTTGTACAACTTGTCCGCCAGCTCGAAAAGATGCTGATGCTGGCTATCAATCATGGGGTGCCCCACCTTATATTTGTCATCCCATGCAATATGCTCAATCATAAATTTCTCCAATATACTTTAATAAGGAAAGAGGATGACACCCTTCGGCAGGGTAACATCCTCTCCTCAATAGTCAACAAACGTATACTTATTCGGCAATCTCGGGATAAAAATTATGAGTCAACCTTTGCTACATAGCTTGCCAATTTCTTGTCTTCCGTAGAGATGTGCTGCACAAGCCATTCGGCCACAAAGTCGTAGAGCTTGTCCAGGTCGATTTTAACCCCACGAGAAAAGTCACTCATCAACGTGGCTACGTATGTTGTAAAGGCCTTGTGCTGGTTCATGTGCTCCTCCAGCTCCTCGTAATTGCTTTCATGCATCAGCTTTTCCTCGCAGCTGAAATGGAAGTTCACGTACTTGGCACAATCCTGCAACACAAGGGTAGTGTCCGAATCCCTCCGGTCCTGAGAAGACTGGGTGATATTGTACAACTCATCGGCAATCTCAAACAGACGCTTGTGCTGACTATCAATCATAGGATGACCGACCTTGAAGCCTTCATTCCAGGCAATGTGCTTTGCCATAAAAACCTCCTTAGGCAATGATTTTTGATATATCTTATTGAATATATCGGTAAAATCAATGCCATCATAATCAAAATATCAATTAGGGGGTATTTTGTAAAGATGTGCATTCACAAAAGGGGAATGACATACAATGCCATTCCCAAAAAACTCTCTCTCGACTTCCCTGCACCGAAATCGGACTACATGGCGATGGACAGGGGAACCACCGTGTTGTAGAGCTTGCCCTGCACCTCGAACCTGTGGATGGACACATTCACCCCAAAGGAGGTGCACATATTTTCCTCGTTCACCACCTCCTGAATGGGGCCGTAGCAATTGGTGCCGTCCCTGTTCAGCAGCAGGGCCTTGTGAGCCACCTTCAGGGCATGGGCGGGATAGTGGGTGTTGATGATGGAGGCGATGTTCCTGTCCCTGGCAAGATGCTCCAATACGTCCAGAATCACCAGCTGATTTTTGAAGTCCAGATTTGACTCAGGCTCATCAAGCACCAGCATCTTGGGCCCGGCAGTGAGGGCACGGGCAATGAGCACCATCTGGAGCTCGCCACCGCTCATGCTGTTGCACATCTTGTCCTTGAGGTGGAGGATGCCGATGTCCTCCATGGCAGCCACAGCAGCCGCCTCATCCTCCTCCGTAGGGCGGGAGAGCATTCCCAGCCGTGAGCTACGCCCCATCACCACCATGTCCAGAGCAGAAAAGGAAAAGGCCGATGCCTTGGACTGGGGCACGTAGGCGATGGTCTGCCACAGCTCCTTGTGGGAAAGTCCCGCAATATTCTTGCCGTCCAGAAGGCTCTCCCCCTGCCGCCATTTCTGCAGCCCCATCATGCACTTCAGCAGGGTGGTCTTTCCCACCCCGTTGGAGCCCAGCACCGCCAGCACCTCTCCGCTGGAAACAGAAAACGAAATGTCATTCAATACGGTTCCCTTGCCGTAGCCAAAGGAACCATGCTTTACTTCAAAGGTCATGTCCAAACACCTCCAGTTTTTCTCAGCAGCCCGATAAAGAAGGGCGCTCCGATAATTGCAGTCAGAATAGAAATGGGAATCTCCGCCGCCGTAGCACTGCGGGCAGCAGTATCTATAATGAGCATAAACACCGCCCCCAAGGACAGGGACAGGGGAATCACCGTATTGTTGTTGCTACCCATGAGCATACGGGCAATGTGGGGAACCAGCAGCCCTACCCAGCCCACCAGTCCGCACATAGATACTACCGATGCGGTAATCAGGGAGGAGGCCACAATCACCAGCAGCCGCAGCAGCTTGATGTTCACCCCCATGGAGCGAGCCTCGTCCTCCGTCAGGGAAAGGATGTTTAGTCGCCACCGCAGCACAAAAATCATGGCAGCTCCCAGCAGGATGCAGGGCAGACCAAACAATAGGTTCGTGTAGGTGACGCTGGACATACTGCCCAAAAGCCAGTAGGTGATGGAGGGCAGCTCGTCCTCCGGGTCCGCCAAGTACTTCAGCAGGGACACAAAGGCCTGGAAGAGGGCGGACACCACCATGCCGGAAAGCACAATCATAATCACCGAGCGCTGGGACTTTACCTTGCTAATCCAGTAGGTGATGGCGCAGGCCAGCAAACCGCTGACAAGGGCAAAGAGCTGGATGACAATCAGGTTGCCCCCCAGCATCATGGCCAGCACCGCCCCGAAGGAGGCACCACTGGCCACGCCCAGCGTGTCCGGGGTTGCCAAGGGATTGGAGAACAGGCTCTGGAAGGCCGCTCCAGAACAGGCCAGTCCTGCACCGGCGGCAATGGCCAAAAGGATTCGGGGCAACCGCACCTTGAAGATGACGGTGGAGGCGGTGCCTCCTTCATTGTCTCCAAGGAGAGCGGAAAAAATCATATCCACCACCTCCCCCAGGGGCACCGCATACCGGCCAAAGCCCAAGCAGATCAACGCAACCAAAACCACCAGCCCATAGGACAGGGCGATTACCAGCCCCTGGGTCTTCTTATTGGAAATCAGCATATTACCTTCCCGACGCTTCCCGTGAAGGATTGTAGATTTTATGCAAATCCTCCGCCGTCAGCTCCACACCGTAGAATTTCTGGAAATAGTCTTTTACCATCTGATCCAAGTCGATGTCGGCAAACAGGTCGGGATGCAGGGTCTTTGCCATCCACATCAGGGACAGCGGCGTGTCCGATGAGGGCGGGAACCAGCGGTACATGCCTAGGGGAAACTTGTACACCCGACCCGTCTGCACCGCCGCCACGGAGCTCCAGTCATCGGCGGCAATGGTGTTGCTGTAGAAGTCCTCCGGCAGGCGGGGGCTGAAGTTGGTGATGAAGATGGCGTCGGGATTCCACTGGTACACCTGCTCCATGTTTACGCTGGGGGAGCCAGACAGTGCCGCCGCCACATTCACGCCACCTGCCACCTCAATCCAGTACTGTCCGAAGAAGTTGGAGCCGCTGGTGCGCAAGCCGCCAGCATCATCGTAGTAGTAGGCAATCATCACCCGGGGCTTGTCCTCCGGGGCCACCTCCGCCAGCCGCTCCTTCACCAAGGCCTCCACATCCCGTCCATACTGAACGATTTCTGCGGCACGGCCAGTGTCAATCCTCCGGTCACCAGCAAACACCTGTCCCAAAAGCTCAATCCAGCCAGCATAGGTTTCCACCGTGTTGTAGCCAGCCTGGGTGGTGCTGAAACCCACGGCCGGAATGCCTGCGTTGTCCAGGGCTTGCCGGGTCTGTGTGTTGCTGGAGCCATAGAACACCACGTCGGGCTCCAGCTCCAGCAGCCGCTCCACATTCACCACGCCGTTGGCCTCAAAGTCCGTGGGCAGGTCTGCCAGAGCGGGATAGGCCTGAATCAGCAGGGAATTCTCCGCCGCCGCCTTGGAGCTGGCAGGAATGCCCACCAAGCCATCGCTGGAGCCAGTGTACAGGCAATACACCGAGGGCATGGGCATGAGCCCTGCAATCACAATGCGGTTTATCTGGGCGGGCAGCACCACCTCCGCCCCCGTATGGTCAACGATGGTACGGGTTGCAGAGAGAGCTCCCCCCTTGTCTGCTCCAGTAGCGGCAGGACTGGCTTCCTTTTTGGTGCAGCCTACAAATCCTGCAAGCACAAAAGTTAGCAGCAAGCAACCTACGGTTGTAAAAAAAACGTTCTTTCTCATAAAACATCTCCTGCAAAGCATGTATTTTCCTGCGGCAGTCCCGATGCCGGCTGCCGCAGAATAGGGCAAGGTGCCTTACGCGCCGCCTGCCGCCTCACGGACGGGATTCCAGATGGCCTGGATATCCTCCGCAGTCAAGTCAAGATTGTAGAACTCCTTGTAGAAGTCGGACACAGTCTTGTCCAAGTCAATGTCAGCAAAGAGATCGGGATGATGCTGCTTTGCCATCCACAGGAGCATCAAGGGGGAGTCGGTATTGGTGACGTACCAGCGGTAGATTCCCAACGGAACCTTTTTCACCTGCTGCTCCTGCACGGCCGTCACAGAGCTCCAGTCATGGCCCCCCAGTGTATTGCCGTACAGGTCTTCCGGCAGGGCATCGTTAAAGTTGGTGATGTAGATGCGCTCTGGATTCCAGCTGTAGATTTGCTCAATGGAAACCGAAGGGGTGCCGGTATTTTCAGCCGCCACATTACGTGCTCCGCTGGCAGTAATCCAATAGTCCGCCCAGGTTCCTGAACCAGGCACCGCAAGGGTAGCATTGTCGTACCGGTGGATGAACATGGCCTGCGGCCGCTCCTCCTCTGGCACCGTGGCAATCCGCTCGGCTACCAGCTGCTGAATCCTACGGCCATACTCCAGGTATGCACTGTTGTCTCCGGGGTCAACTCCCATCACAGCGGCCAGCTGCTCAATCCAGGTGTGGATGGTCTCCACCGCATTGTAGTCCTTGATGCTGAGGCTAAATCCCACCGCAGGAATACCCGCTTGGGTAGCAATATCGTAGTCTGCCATAACACCCGATGTATAGAAAACCACATCCGGGTCCAGGGCCAAAAGCTCCTCGGCGTTCAGGTTGCCATTCTTGCTAAAGCCCGTCTCAATGGTGCCGATGTCCGGGGCAATCTTTATCAGCATGGAGTTTTCCGCCGCACTGACAATGGCAGGGTCAAGGCCCACCAACTTGTCCGTACCGAACATCTGGCAGTAGACCGAAGCCAGGGGCCACACCGAGGCGATGACCACCCGCTCAATCTTTTCCGGCAGATGAACGGTGTTGCCCACTTGGTCAACGATGGTGCGGGTAAGGGCAGCCTTTCCCACAGAGGATGCAGCCGCTCCAGCAGCGGACGAATCCTTCTTGGCACAACCAGCAAGTCCTGCCAACAGGCAGGTTAGCAATAGACAACTTATAGCGGTAAAAAAAATACGACGCATTAGGCACTCTCCTTCTGGGCCAGCTTGGCCTCAATGTCGCTAGTAACCCACTGCATGAATTTCTCCATGAAGGGAACGGTGGTGGGCATAAATCCCTGCCCGATATGGTAATCGGGGTCCAAGGAGGTGACATACATCGTTCCGGCAAAGTGGCAGTCATCCTTGTACAGGATGGGGCGGCCCACCTCATCCACCAGAATCTTCTGGCAGCCCTCGTCCACCTCAAAGGTTCCGTGGTAGTGCCACTTGCACTCCCGCACCTCAAGGTAATTCCACAGGCTGTGATTCTGATCGTAGGCATAGAGGGGCAGATCCGCTCCGGGGTGAATCCACCACCAGAAATTCGTCTCGCAGGGCTGAAAGGAAATGTGGGGAATGTAGGGAGGACGCACGCTGCCGAAGGTCACCACATTGCCACCCTGTTCCAGATAGGACACAATTTTTTTGGAATTCTGCATCAGAAAATCTGGATTCAAGCCGGTGGCAATCACCACGCAGTCAAAGCCCTCCAGCTCCTCCTCATGTAGACGGGGAAGATAGAACACCTTGTCGAACAATGCGCCGAATTTTCCGCCATGGACCTTCAAAAATCCCTGCTGGAAGCTGGAGCCTCCAGTAATCAATGCTGTCTTCATGCCGCCTCCCGTTCCCTCATCGTTTTTTCCAGCCACAGCATCAGGTTTACTCCCAGCCGCTTTGCCGTGCTGCTTTCTGCCAGACCGAAGCCCACCAAATCTGCGCCGGCGGTGCTCAAAATTACCCCCTTGGTGGTGGCCGAGTCGATGTAGGCAACGCACTCGCCGTCGGAGTCCTTTAGAATGACGGTGGCTCCTGCCGGTGCCTTAAAAAATCCACGGTTGAAGAAGCCCTTCACCCCGCAGCGAAAATTCATATCGTATTCCCGCACGCCTTCGGTAATGGGATGACCACAGGCTACCACCATTCTATCCTTGATTGCTGTAGGGCTAGCTTCATACAAGGAATTGCCCGGTAGCCATTCCAGATAATTCTGGGTAAAGCTGATGATGATGCCGCCCTTGTCCAGAAATTCCTGAATCTTCTCCTTATTTTCCAACAGCAGGATTTCATCCGCATTGGCAGGAATCTCCACCACCTTGAAGTTCAGCAAGCCGTTTCCAGGCTGCTGGAACAACTTGTAACCGTCAACTTTTTTGAAAATACCATTGTAGAAGGAGTCCAAGGTGTTTCCTTCCATGGAAAGTCCCCCTCTCGTATCAATATAGGCAATGCCACCCTGGGATTTTAGGTAGTCATAGCAATTCTGGACATTGGAATAGTCCACCATGTTCATGCACCTCCTGATAGAGCCAAACCTAATGGCTGCCATAAGATTTGGTCATTTGAAAACGTGGAGGTTACTCTATGCTAACTCGATAAAAAAGTCAATAGTTATCTTATGCTAACCATCGGGAAAAATCATCATCAGTTTTCACAAAAATGCCTGGCCTCCCCAAAGCGGCGAAACCAGGCGTTCTCATCAGAAATTGTGGACAGACGCATTCCCTGCTTCGACACAAGCGTCGGACCATGCACCCATCCCAGAATCAAGACAGCTTGAACTTTTCCAAAATCTTGTCCAGGATGTTGATGGCCACCTTGGTTCTTGTTGCCTGGTTGGACACATCCTCGGCCGCAGAGCTGATTTCATGGATGCCGGCACCCATCTCCTGCATACTGCTGGCAACGCTGTTGGCAATGGCCTCCAGGCTGTCGGCGGAGCTGTGGAGCTCTCCAATATTGTCCCGCATCTCCTTGGAGGTCTGCTGAACCTTCATGCTCGCATCGTTTATGTCCCGCAAGGAAGACAGAACCTGCTTGGAGGCCTCCTGCTGCTCCAACATGGCACCGTCAATTTCTCGCACCAGATTCTCCGTGCTGGAAACCTTGCCGCTAATCTGGTCGAATTCCTCCACAGATATGGCGGAGGTCTCCACCACGCTCCTGATGGTGGCGGTGATGTTCCCCAGCTCCATCTTGATGGCCTTGGACTGGGTGGCGGCAGTTTCGGCGAGCTTGCGGATTTCGTCGGCAACCACGGCAAATCCCTTGCCGGACTCTCCCGCATGGGCTGCCTCGATTGCGGCGTTCATGGCCAGCAGGTTGGTCTGGCTGGCGATTTGGGAGATGACGTTGTTCGCCTCACCCAGATGGCGGGACTGCTCCGCCATGGTGTCAATCTGCTTGGCCACATCGTTCTGCCGCTGGCGGCCTGACTCGGTGATGGTGATAAGCTCCTGGTATTCCTGGGCCATCTTGTTGATGGAGCCGGACACGGCGGAGATGTTTCCCACCATCTCCTCTATTGCCGCCGACGACTCGATGATATCCGCCGACTGGTTCTCAATGAGGCTGTCCAGCTTGCCAATGCCCTCCACGCTGGTCTGGAGGATTCCCTTTACACCACCCATAGCCTCATTCTGCTGACGGACCTGCTGAGTCACGTCCTCAATGCCGACGGAAATCTGCTGGGCGGAGCTTGCAGCCGTCTTGGACAGGCTGGAGAGTGTGTCGGCGCTTTCAGTGATGTGGTCGCTGGACTTCCGCACGCTCAAGATGATTTGATGCTGGGTGTCGATGAACTGGTTCACCTCGGAGCCCATGGAGCCAATCTCGTCGTCATACAGTATCTTGATGCGGTAGGTCAAGTCTGACAGGCCGCTGTCTCCGTTCAACTGGCAAAAGGCCCTGTTCAGGTTCTGGATGCGCCGGAGAAACAGCCTCCGCAGCAGCAGGATGATGATGATGGCCACCAGCAGAAACAGCACGGCCGCCTGCAGGATTACTGAGACTACAATTATCAGGTAGGAGTGCCGCACGGCAGTGATAATCTGACCGGGCACAAAAACCACTGGCTCCTGACCCTCCAGCTCTGGAGCCTGGAGCCTCTTGTATACTGCCCAGAACTGCTGGCCGTCCACCGTGGTGAGGACGGGATAGGTCCCCAGGCGGAAGACCTCCTGGGCGATATCCGGGTTCATGGTGGCAGAGCCTGCGCCACCGGGGACAATGGTGCCGATTCGGTTGGTGCCCAAATAAAGACTGCAGTAGGTGTCCGGGACACTGATGACATCGGAAAGGAAGGCATGGGTGGAGAGGGACTTCTCCACCAGGAGCAGGGCATTCCCCTCCGGCAGGGAGACGGGGACCACGCAGGAGGCGCAAATCTTTCCGTTGCCCGCCACGATGAAGGTCTGGATGCCACTGGCCCGGGCGGCGGCTATGGCCCGCTGCTCCACCGGCAGGGTGAATGCGCCCGGCTCGGCACTGACCATGACGGAGCCGCTTCCTCCCAGCACCGCCGCATTTGACAGACCGTTGGCCCCACAGAATTCCTGCAGCCAGTTCCTGTCAGAAAGATTGCCGATGGGGGAGCCGTCCTGCACCAGAAATTCCATGGCCGAAGCCAGCTTTTCCCGCTCCTCGTTGGCCTTGGCTAGGAAAAAGTCCGTTGTCACCAAGACATCCTCCAGCACCAAGTCTATCATCCGGCTTCGCACTTGCATAAAAATCAACACTGCCAAAATCAGCAGGCCCACAAAAATGACAATATTCACCGGCAAGATGATTCTGAATATCAGCTTGTTTTTTGTCTTCATGCTTATTTTACCCTCCATCATCCCATCCCCTGTCATAGCAAAACATCGGTAAAAATAGAGGGGAAGGAGACTATGAATATCCATTCTAGCATAACTACAGGAAAAAACAACAAAATGAAAGGCTTTTTCCTACAAAAGTACGGGAGTTGTGCTACCACTCGCCCACCAGCACCGCCCCGCTCTTGCGGTCAACCCTGGGATTTCCAGGCTTCGGCAGCCTCACCAGCATTCCCGGCGCAAGCTCGTTCCCGGCGGCGGATTCCACCAGCACCAGACCCAGACGGCAGCAGCCGTAGTAACCGACCCTATTTCCCGGCAGGCTGATGGGCTCCGAGATGATGCGGATGGAAAGTAGATTCGGTTCTTCGGCAGCCTCAGCTCCGGCAGAAGAGGCCAGCACAAAGGCCAGACTGGCACGCTCCTTGGGGAGGCCGGCGCTGGCAGAAAGCCGTTGCAGCTTGGCAGGAGCAGCCTCCGTGGAAAAGGTGAAGTGGCACCACTTGCTGCCACGGCTGCCGTCCATGGGACAGCCACAGGAGCTCTTTTCCACCCCAGCTGGTGCCAGGCCCCCAGTCCATTCCATACCGGCGGGACAGGGAGCGGTGATGCGAAAGCCCCTGCGAGCCAGTGCCCCTCGGAAGGCAGTCAGAAAACGGGCAGCTGGCGGCGTTCCAGGCTCCACCACCAGCACCTGGGCTTCAGCAGCGGCATAATGGCTGATGATGTCGGCGGCCCGCTTGGCGGTAAACTCCGGGGGCTTTCCGGAGCCCTCCACAACCTCGTTGAACACGTTGGCGGCGGTCACCAGATGAGCCTTCTGCCGTATGGACACCCCCAGCTCTCCCTTGATTCGGACAATCCGCCAGGGCTCCACCTCATCTGTCGTACCTCCCTCAGCTAGGGTTCGGGCCGAACTTGGTAAGCGACAGGTTCGAGCCGCCACGGCAAGATACAGCTCCTCTCCCAGTGACAGGGCCTGCTGGGAATAGTCGATGCAATACCAGGTGAGCCGCTTTTTCCTCAGGTCGGGACGAGCCAGCCACAGGGCAATTGGCAGGGTCAGCGGGCCGCTCCCAATGTCCACGCAGACACCCTCATCTGGCAGGCTCAGCTGGCTGGCCGTCAGCCCCGCAAAAAGCTTGGTGAGCCGCAGCAGGTTCCACCACTGGAAGTAGCGCATGTAGGCCGAAAGATGGGCAGTGTCATTGAGGTAGCCCACCCGACGACCGCCCCGCTGGTCTGTGAGCAGATGGGAAAGCTCGCGAATATGCTCCGGCAGGGAAAGCATTTGCCGTGAGGAAAGGGGCCGCACTCCTTGAACGATTGTGTCAAAGCTGTCAAGAATCTGGCGGGAATCGGCAGGCAGCTGGGGCAGCAGCTCCTCCAGCAGCTCCACTCCCGGAGCGGCAGGCCTTCTCTTTGCAGAATCCTTTTGGGGCCGAGACACTGTTTTCCGCCCGAAATCTGTTTCCGGCCTGGCACTTTGTTCCGGCCTGTTCCCACCCTTATCTTGATGATTTTTTTTATTGTAAGCCACTCGAAGTGCCTCCAGTCTTGCGATATTTTTTTACCAGCATGAACAATTCCGTCAGGGAAGAACGCAGCTCCGAAATAGTTTCCAGAGCGGAAGACAGCTCCTGCTGGGGAGAAACGTAGGCCCCAGCCTCAGCAATCATCTCCGACCGAGCCCCCTCGATGGTAAAGCGTCTTTCCTGAATCAGGTACTTGAGCCGCATCACCGTCTGGAAATCCCGCTGGGAGTAGGCCCGCCGGCCGCCCAAGTCCTTCTTGGGGGCAAGACTGGGAATCACCTCCTCCCAGTACCGCAGCACGTGAGCCTTGATTCCCGTCAGCTCCTCCATCTCCCCAATCGAATAGGATGCCATCAGAATTTCTCCCGGTCTTCCCACTTCTTGCGGCTGGCCTTCAGCTCCAGCATCACCGGAATCTTGTCAAAGCCTAGGTCGCTGCGAATTTTGTTTTTGATATACGCCAGATAGGAATCGGACACCACCTCCGGACGGCTGGCAAAAATCAGGAAGCTGACGGGATTGGTGGAGGTCTGCACCATGTAGCGCATCTTGAAGTGGGCCGTTCGGCTGGCAGGCGGAGGATAGGCGGCCACCCAGTCCTTCAAGGCCATGTTCAGGCTGCCGGTGTCTATCTTGCGGTGAAGCTGGGCCTGCATCTCCAAGGCCGTGTTCAAAAGCTCCTGCATTCCCTTTCCCTCCAGGGCGGAGATGGCAATTACCGGGGCGTAGCCCATGTGGCCGAACATAATGCGGATGTTCTCCTCCGCCTTCCGCAGAGCCTTGCGTCCCTGCTCCTGGGTGTCCCACTTATTCAGCACAAAGATGACTCCCCGTCCCCGGTCATGGGCCAGAGCGGCAATCTTCTTGTCCTGCTCCGCCAGCCCATCCTGGGCGTCAATCATCAGGAACACCACCTCGCAGCGGTCCAGAGTCTTGATAGCCCGGTTCACGGAATAATACTCCACGTTCTCCTTCACCTTGGCCTTGCGCCTGATTCCCGCTGTGTCCAGCACCTGAAAATTCCGCTCCTTGTAGATGAAGCTTCCCTCCACCACGTCACGGGTAGTGCCAGCGTAATCGCAGACGATGGAGGCCTCCGTGTGGGTGAGGCGGTTTGCCAGAGTAGACTTGCCCGTATTGGGCTTGCCCAAAATGGCCACCCGCACCGGCTCCCCGCCAAAATCCTCCTCCACCGCCGAAAAGTCCAGCCGTGAAAGGAGCTGCTCCTTCAACTCAGGGATACGGTCCCCATGCTCAGCGGAAATGAACAGCAGTGTCTCAAAGCCGAACCGCATGTAGTTCCAGGCCTCTTCCTCCAGCCTGCCTCCCTCGGTCTTGTTGACGGCAGCAATCACCTTTTTCCAATAGGGCCGCAGCAGGTCGATGAACTCCTCGTCCTCCCCAGTGATGAGCCCCGCATCCAGCAGCAGCAGGATGACATCGGCCTTTTCCAGAGAGCGAATGGTCTGCTCCACCACCAGCTCGTCCATCACCGCCTCCATGGAGCCAATGTCACGGTCCAGCTTGAAGCCGCCAGTATCCATCAGGTTCACAGGATAGCCGTTGATGAAGGCCGTCTCCTGGATGGGATCACGGGTAACGCCGGGGGTTGGGTCTGTAATGGCACGGCGACGATGGAGCAACCGATTAAAAAGGGTGGACTTTCCCACGTTAGGACGGCCAGCTATCACCACCAGGGGCAGGTTGCGGTACTTCTTGTCCCTACTGAATCCAGCCTCCTCCATAGCCAGCTCCCCTGAAATCCCTTGTGAATCTATCTGGAGAAAGTCCTCCTCCAGCTGTCCTGACTTTGGCTTCTCCTTGGAAAATCTCTTGCCCATATCAACTCCTTGTCTTGCCGCTGCCCTTTCCCTGGCTCATCTTGAAATCACCGCTGAGACTCCCGTTGGCCATGTCCTCCAGCTCCTTCAGCTTGTGGGAAGCCAAGGCCTTCTTGATGACACCAATCCGTGTGGGAACCATGCTCATAGTCCGCACGCCCAAGCCCGCCAGCAGCAGGGCCCGATCCGGGGAACCAGCCATTTCCCCGCAAACCGATACGGGAATTCCTGCCTTTTCGGCACAGTCCACCGTATACTTGATGAGCCGCAGCACGGCCACGTTCTTGTCGTCATACAGCTCCGCCACAGAGGGATTCTCCCGGTCAATGCCCAGCACATACTGGGTCAAGTCATTTGTCCCGATGGAAAAAAAGTCCGAATGGGCGGCAAAGATGTCGGCGGAAACAGCGGCAGCAGCAGTCTCCACCATGATGCCCACCGGCACATCCGGCCTGAAGGGAATCTCCTCGGCAGCCAGCTCTCTCTTCACCTCGGCAATCAGCTCAAGGGTCTCCACCACCTGAATTCCGTGGGTAACCAGCGGAAGCATAATCTTGAGATTGCCGTAGACACTAGCACGATACAAGGCCCGCAGCTGCCGTTTGAACAGGGATTTGTGGGCCAGAGTCAAGCGGATTGCCCGATTGCCCAGCAGGGGATTCTGCTCAGAATCCGTATGGATGCCCGCCTCCTTGATGAGCTTGTCGCCACCAGTATCCAAGGTCCTGATGATGACGGGCCGCTCCCCCATAATTTCCAGCACCTGCCGATAAGCCGCCAGCTGGGCCGTCTCGGAAACGGAATGCACACCAGAGGAACCAGACTTGCGGGCATCCTGCACCGCCCCCATGAACAGAAACTCAGTGCGAAACAAACCGATTCCCTCGGCACCCTCATCCAGAGCCAGCTGGGCCTCCTCCGGGGAGCCGATGTTGGCCAGCAGGGTGAAGGAAACCCCGTCGGCAGTGGTGGCAGCCTTGCCCTTCAGCTTGGCAAGCCCCTTTGTCTCCTTCTGCTTGGCAAGCTCGGATTTGCGGTATTTCTTCAGGGTCTTTTCGTCAGGATTTGCAATCACCAGTCCCTGGGTGCCGTCCACCACCACCTGCTGTCCCGACTCCAGCTTTGAGGTGATGCCCTTGATGCCCAAGACGGCAGGCAGGCGATTGTTCCGGGCCAGGATTGCCAGATGGCTGGTAACGCCACCCTCGCTGGCCACCAGCCCCACCAGCTTCCGTCGGAACAGGGCCACCGCGTCGGCTGGACTGACGGAATCAGCCACCACCACCTTTCCCTCAGGAACCAAATCGTAGTCAAAGGGCTTGTATCCCAAAAGCTCGTCCACCACCTGACCGAACACGTCGGTGATGTCGCTGGCCCGCTCCGACAGGTATTCGTCCCCGGAGGAACGCAGCACCGCCGCCATCTCGCTGGCCTTCTTGTGGAGCACCGACTCGATGTTCTGAAAGCTCTTGGAAAGCTGGCTCCTGACCTGGCCTAAGAATTCCGTGTCGGACAACATGACGATGTAGGTCTGGAGGATGTCGGCATACTGGCTGTTGACGGTACTCATCTGGCTTTCAAACCGCTGGCGGACACGCTCTATGGCCACCTCCAGACGATACCACTCCACATTTATATCAAACTCTTGTATCGCATATTGGGGAATCACCCGGGAGGCGGAGGCCGGGACGAGAAAAACCTCTCCAACACCAATGCCCTCAGAAGCTGCAAGACCCTTGTAGTTTTCCATCCCTTCAATATATCAAAAAAAAAATCCTTTGGCTATGGCGGGAATTTATCCATATTATTTGGAATGTACACCAAGAGTACAAGACCACAACCTTTCTTTTTTACCTAAATCCTGCTATACTTACTTCCATGAAAAAGCTTATCCTTAGTGTCGTCGTATCGCTGTTTGCTGCAGCCTCCCTTGCAGCCCAAACCCATACCGCAGTTCCCCTGGACGACCCGATTTATACGGTCATCGAGCAGGCTCAGCTCAAGGGGCTGTGTCCTGTTTTGAGCGAGGCAAAGCCCTATTCCCAGTACAAGATAAAGGAAATAATCAACACCATCCTGTCTGCAGAGGCGGAGCTTCCCTGGGCAGCCCTCACTGCCGCAGAGCGTGCAATCCTCCAACAAGCACTAGCTTCCTTTGAAAACGAGGAGGGCTGGAGCTGGCTCAAGGGAGAAACCTACCAGCAGCACACCACCAAGTCTGGCATCACCATGACCTTCAACGCCGGAGTGTCCTGGCAGTCCGAGGCTTCTGTCTCCTATGAATTCCAGGACAAGGATTTTGTCTGGGGAACGGACAACTGGGGACTTGCCTTTGTAAGCGGCGACATGGGCCCCGCCTTCTCCTGGAATTTCTCCGCAGGCGGCGGACTCATGCGCTCCCCCAGAGAATACCTAGGAACAGCCTATCCTTTCTACGAGGGATTTGAAAACGGAGATATAGACCTCTTGCGAAAAGACCAGAATGTTCCCTATGAAGTGTACTGCGAGCCATTGGCATTTTTCCCCTACACCTACCAAAAGCACTGGGACGGCTCCATCTTCAAGGGAGACAGCCTTGGCTCCAGCGGCTTCTTCGAGTGGCCCCAGGGGATTGCCTTTGGCTACCAGATGAACGGGGAGATGGCAGCATCCTTCCTTGACAATGCCATCTTTGTTCGGGCAGGACGGCTCCAGAGAGACTGGGCCTCCGGAACCACTGGCAGCAGCCTGGTGCTCAATGCCGCCGCACGCCCCTTCTTCGGCGTGGAGACAAACTTCGAGCCATTCAGTTGGCTCAGGATGTCCGCCCTCACCGGCATTCTGGAATACTACAATACCAAGGGAATCAGCGTCAGTTCGGCCACCTTCCAGAACGCCTTTGCAATCGGCATGGCAGAGGCAAACTACAGGAATTTCGTTCATTTCAGCTTTGGCTCCAGTGCCGTGTTCCCAAAACGCTTTGAGCTGGGCTATTCCTTTCCCCTGCTGAGCCGCTTCTTCTACCAGAACAATGTGGGAGACTTTGACAACCTGGCCATGTTCGCCACCCTGATCCTGCAATATCCAGGCATCGGAAAGATCTGGGGTTCCGCCTATGTTGACGAGATGGATTTAACCAGCCCAGAATTCTTCAACCAAGACAGGAATATGTTTGCCGTCCAGGTTGGTGCCTCCGCAGCATTGCCAATCCCAAAACTAGCCTTCAGTAATTTCACCCTCCAATACACCAAGATAGAGCCCTACGTCTACACCCACCAGCTGGTAAAGACTCCATGGTACGAGGCGTGGATGGAGGAAAGCTACACAAACAACGGAGTCTCCCTGGGCTACTACCTGCCACCCAACTCCGACGAGCTGAAGGTGCGGTTCGAGTCATCAGTTTTAGGGGGAGGTGTAATCCGCTTCCACGCACAGTACCAGATGGTGCGCCATGGTGCTGAATATGGCAGCAGGGCGGTGGACGGCAGTGGCCTCAACGCCTACCTGGACACTACAGGCCGCAGCGACAAGGAAGGAAAGCCCATGCTTTGGAAGCACTTCCTCCACGATGGCGCATACCAATGGCAGCATATCTTCAAGATTGGCGGCGAATACAATATGGAGGGCATCAACATCCCCGTCAAGCTTTTCTGCGACCTGGGCGTGGTCTACTCCTACTTCACCGATGTTGACGGCAAGCCAAACTCCGCCCAGCACCTGCCCATCCACAAAATCAACACCTCCGAGTATCCCACCCAGACCCGCTTCATCGCCACGGTGGGCTTCAAGCTCTACCCATAAGACAACTGTCGGGATTCTGGCACACTCTGCTGGAATCCCAATTCCCTTCCTCAAAGGAGCTGCCATGCAATCAAAAATACCCCCAAGAATTTGCCCCCCCCCCCCATGAATATTATTTAACTATCTATAATACAACAAATTACACAACGAACAAGCAAAAACAGAAGAGACTGGGAGCCGTCCAATATCCAGATTCAGTCAATTTCTCCCATCAACCCTTGTTTCTGTAAAAGCCACCACCTACTCTTTATAAGGTGGAAGAAAGCGGAAAAGCATCCCAAAAAGACAGTGTCAACCACAGGAAAAAAACACGACCATCCGGCACAGTCCCTCCCTACCGCACAGCCCTGCTAGTAACACTGACACTCCTCCTCTCACTCTCCACAGCGAAACCAGCCTTTTCCGCCACCATCAACGACACCCAGCTTGTCCGTCAGGACCACTGGGTCTACGATGCCATGTCCAAGCTCAGCATGGATGCGGGAATCGTGAATTTTGTAGAACGGACACCCCTTACAGTGGGAGAATTGAAATTTTACCTGAAAGAAATCGCCGACTATCTCCTTTCCCCTGTCGGACAGGAGCTGTACCAGCAGGTCTACAGCTTTCTGTATGACGACGGAAATTGGTTTCAGGGGAAACTTGCGGAAAAGACGGGATTTTCGGACATAGCCCTCAAGTTTTCCGCAGATGCAGTGATAAATCCTGAAGCCTACTACAAGAGCAACCCGGAGATTGACTGGACTCACCGCTACCACTTTGTGGACAATATGCTCTCAGCTCCCCTTCGCCTTGGCATTTCCGATTATATTTCTCTGGGAGCCGATGTTTTTGTGGGCATGAACTATGCGGAAAGTCAACGCCACAACAACTACAGCAACCTACCCATCCCGGATGATGGTACCAGCACCCATGAGTTCCTGTGGCCAAAATTCGCATACGGAGCGGCAGGAGCCATCTTCAACAGCTGGGGCGTGAATGCGGTGGTGGGCAAGGAGGGCATGAGCATCGGCCGCACGGAGACTGGCAGCATCCTGTACAACTCCACCTTCGAGACGGACTCCTACGTCCAGCTGAATGCCTTCACCCGCAACTTCAAGTACAGCCTGGATACAGTGCAGGTGAGCAAGGACAAGTACCTGTACCTCCATCACTTTGACGTGCGGCTGTTCAAGAAGCTTCGGGTTGGGATGCTGGAGGGAAGCTTGGTTGACGGCCCCTTTGAGCTGCGATTCCTGAATCCATTCATGATCATGCACTCCTTTGCAGGATGGACCCAATACAATACCCCTGCCGAAAATGAAATCTACGGCGAGGGCCACTTCTGCGCCATCATGGCCTTTACCCTGGACTTCACCCCGATACGGAACCTGCGGATTTATGGAATCTACAACCAGATTGAAATGCAGACTGCCGGAGAAAAGGAAAGTTACATCGGCCAGTCCTACCCAGACAGCATCGGCGGACAGCTGGGAGTGGAATTCATCGTCCCGGACCGCCACAAGGGCTACTGGACAGTGGTTGCAGAGGGAGTCTACACCTCTCCCTTCCTGTACATCAAGCAGAGTCCCGACTGGTCCTTGGTGCGGGCCCGCAATGACGAGCTGAACAGCAGCAGGAACCCCATCTACAGCTGGATGGGAAGCCCCTTCGGCCCAGATACCATTGCAGGCTACCTGGGGGTGACCTACCAGCAGCCCGGCAGGTGGGAGCTTGGCTTGAGCTACCTTTTTGCCGCCCAAGGAACGAACGACACCTCCCTTTTCGACAAAAAGAAAAAGACAGTGACTTTGGATGACGGTACACCAGTGGAAGGCGAATGGTACGACTATTATCCCAGGGTACAAATCAATACCGGTACCGCCACGGAGGAAGAGGCCGCCGCCCGAGCCCGCTACATGGGACTCACCGGCACCGTGGAATACCGCAACCAGCTCATGCTAAAGGGCAGCTACCACATCCTGGAAAACCTCAGACTCAGCGGCAAGTGTGCATATACCTTTGTCTTCAACAACAGGCACAGCGAGGGCAACTTCCAGCAGGGAGTGGAGTTGGCTCTCGCACTCACCTACAACCTGAACCCTGTCAGATTCTGGAGGTGATGATTGGCTCCAAACGCCTCCCCCATCATCACAGAAAGGTCGGCCCAAGATTTCCCCAAGGCTAGTCCACGGCTTACAAAACATAGCAACAGCCGCCCTTGATTTAAAATAAACAAGGATTCCGCAAGCACCTTTCCGAGCTTTACGGAATCCCCCAAATATGAAATCCTGATTATATCACTGGATTACTTTACTGATTCTGCTGTGTTCCTGTAGCCTTCTGAAAACCGCTCTCTGTAAGAAGAATTCTCCTGTTTGTTTCGTCCAAGGTGTAATGAGTGTCAGGTTCCAGACCAAGCTCCTTTGCCATTGCTTCAAGCTCCGCATAAGTACCCGTGAGTCCGTCTATTGGTGTGTCTCCATAGTAAACCGCCCACACTTCATTTCCTGGCTGGATTTCTGGGCCGCTGGGACTCTGGTCACTGGAATCCGGCTGCACCTTCTTATAACCGCTCTCTGTAAGCTCCACTCTCTTCTTTTCCTTATTCAGAGTATAGTCTTTTGTTTCCTCCAGCTTAAGATCTTTTGCCATTTCCTCAAGCTCACCATAGATGAGAGTGATTTTTCCCTCTTTATCCTCCACGGCCTTTCCGTTATACCAGACTTCCCATTCCTCAAAGACATTCTTATTCCCAACAACATAACTGACGGTCAAATCATCCTGTCCCCCAGTAACTTCAGCGGGAACATCGAGAGTAAATTTACCGTCTGTCAGTTTTGATGTCTTCAGCTCAAGGTCTTTGTAGGCTCCAGTTCCCTTCAGTGTCGCAATATCATCAGACACCTGGTAGGTGACAGGAACAGGCTCTGTCATATTTGCATCTCTAAAGTAAACCTTGCACTCCGTGTTGGAAGTGAACTCAATGTAGCTCACCAAATAGCCATCATTGGAGCCAATAAAGGTTTTTCCAGTGAAGCTGTTTGGCGGCTGCTCGCTTGGCTTGCTGTCATTGTCACAGCTAATAAAAGAGAACAATGCAGCAGAGGCAATCAGTGCAAACAAAATCCTTTTCATAAAATTTCCTCCTGAAGATAAAGAAAATAATTTACAGCAGTAAAATACTACTACTATAGTAGTATAATACAACTACAGTAGTAGTATTGTCAATGAAAACAAGCAACTATAGTAGAAATAGAACATGGGTTTTTGGTCTAATGTTGAGGCGGAGAGAGAATATCAGGGGATATCACGCAAGGAGCTGGCTTTGCGGGCGAATATTTCGTATGCAGGTATTGGACTGGGCTTGGAGCGAGACAGTATGCCGGGGGCAGACACGGCGCTGCGGATTTCCAAGGTGCTGCAGGTTTCCATTGAATATCTTCTTTCGGAAGGCTCACAAGAAACCATACAAAATGCAGACAATGCTTTTTCATCTGAGTTGAAATTATTTCGCCTGTACAGAAGCCTTATTGACGACATTGAAAAAATCCCCTCACACATAAAGGATCCAATCTGCGACATGATTCACCACATTGCAGCAAAGGAAAACAAGCTGTACTGATTTTTTCGCTAGACCGCAACCAGCTCATGCTAAAGGGCAGCTACCACATCCTGGAAAACCTCAGACTCAGGGGCAAGTGTGCATATACCTTTGTGTTCAACAACAGGCACAGCGAGGGCACCTTCCAGCAGGGAGTGGAGCTGGGGCTCGCACTCACCTACAACCTGAACCCTGTCAGATTCTGGAGGAGAAAACCTTGACGTGAACCTTCTGTTCAATCCTAGCGAAAGCTGCCGTTCTATGGTACACTTATGAACAGGAGGTTTCCATGAGCATTACCCTGTTGGAACAAAAAATGCAAACACTGCCAGAAAAATACCTCGAAAAAATTGCTCACTACATTGACTTTCTTATCTATGAATCGCAGAGAGAGGAAGATGATTTAACGAGGTTCAACACAACCTGCCAGAATGCCCAGCAATGGGCAACAGATGTTGGATTTACAGAAGACGACCTATCCCAAATCATACAGGAAAGCCGAAGGGAGAAATCCTTACCTTGAAAATTGTCATCGATACAAACGTAGTCATATCAGCGTTGTTTTTTGGTGGAAATCCCCAAGACCTCCTTCAGCTCGTTATCGGTAAAACCTTAGATGCCTACGCCTCCCCTTCCATTATTGCAGAATATAACGAGGTCATGGATCGAATTGCAAAGAAATATCCCCGAAAAAAAGGAAATTTTTCCCTACAATGCATTCTGCCAAGTTTCCAACTTGTATATCCTTCTCAGAAAAGCACAGTATGCCGGGATCCAGATGACAATAAATTCATCGAATGCGCCATAGAAGCAGGCTGCCAATATATCATCAGCGGGGATGACGACCTTTTATCATTGAGGCAGATTGATTCCACAGAAATTATCACCGTTTCAGATTTTTTCGTACGATTCAACAACACGCCGCCTACAACCTGAACCCTGTCAGATTCTGGAGGTGAAAACCTTGACAGTTCATATTCTCTTGATTATATTGTAGGTGTTGATTTGGGAGTCCTCCCAAGTTGAATCAAACGTCTTCAGGGCAGGATGAAAGTTCCTACCGGTGGTACAGCCCACGAGCCGCAAGGCATGATTCGGTGCAATTCCGAAGCCGACAGTTACAGTCTGGATGAAAGAAGATGGTCTTAACAATGCCTCGGCACCAAGCCAATCCCGTCCTTCCAAGATGGGCTTTGGCCATCCACCATCCCGCCCAAAGACAAATCAAGGTGACTATGAAGGCAGAAGATACACAATACATGAGAATGGCCATTGAGCTAGCCCTAAAAGGAATGGGGCGGGTGAATCCCAACCCCCTCGTCGGTGCCGTCATTGTAAAGGACGGAGCCGTCATTGGGCAGGGCTATCACCAGCAGTACGGTAGCCCCCACGCCGAGCGGAACGCCCTGGCCGCCTGCACAGAATCCCCTGCCAGAGCCACCGTCTATGTCACCCTAGAGCCCTGCTGTCACCACGGAAAGAATCCTCCCTGCACCGAAGCCCTCATTCAGGCGGGAGTCAGCCGAGTGGTGGTGGGCTCCGCCGACCCAAACCCCCTAGTAGCTGGCAAGGGCATCGCCCAGCTGCGGGCCGCCGGCATCCAAGTGGAGGAGGGCTTCCTAAAGGACGAGTGCAACCAGCTGAACTTTATCTTCTTCCATTACATCACCACGGGGCGGCCCTACGTTGCCCTAAAATATGCCATGAGCGCCGACGGCAAGATTGCCTGCCACAACGGTCAATCCCGCTGGGTAACGGGAGAGGCTGCCCGCTCCCACGTCCACCTGCTGCGGAATCGGTACGCCGCCATCATGGTGGGTGTGGAAACGGTTTTGGCTGATGACCCGGAGCTCACCTGCCGCCTGGAAAATGGCCACAATCCCCTCCGCATTGTCTGTGACAGCCAGCTACGCACGCCCCCTTCCGCCAAGCTGGTGGCCACTGCCAGCAAGGTTCCCACCGTCATCGCCACCTGCGTCCCCAATGCCAGCCGACACCAGCCCTATCTGGACTCAGGCTGTCAGGTTTGGGACTTGCCGGAAAAGGATGGCCGGGTAGATCTGGAATCCCTGCTGCAAAGGCTGGGGCAGGAAAAAATCGACAGCCTCTTGGTGGAGGGCGGAGGCCAGCTGAACTGGTCACTGCTGGAGGGCGGGCTGGTGCAACGGGTATACACCTATATCGCGCCTAAGATTCTGGGCGGAGCCACTGCAAAGTCTCCCGTCAGCGGGCAGGGTGTGGACAATCCCCAGCAAGCCTTTTCCCTCAGACTTCTGTCCACCCAACAGCTGGGGGCAGACCTCTTGCTGGAAAGCGAAATCATCCCCACAGGAGAAAATCCATGTTCACAGGAATAGTTGAGGAAATCGGCACCCTGAAGGCTGTCCAGAAGGGCCGCCATTCCGCAGTTCTGCGTATTCAGGCCAAGAAAATACTTGAGGATGTGCATATCGGGGACAGCATCGCCGTCAACGGTATCTGCCTCACGGTGACGGAATTCACTCAGTCGGAATTCGCTGCCGACGTGATGCACGAGACCATGAGCCGCACCAACCTAGGCCAGCTGCGACAGGGAAGCCCCGTGAACCTGGAGCGTGCCATGGCCGCCAACGGACGCTTCGGCGGCCACATCGTGTCCGGTCACGTGGACGGCACCGGCACCATCGCCAGCATCACCCGTGACGACAATGCCATCTGGTACACCATCTCGGCCGCACCAGCAATCCTGCGCTACATCGTGGAGAAGGGCTCCATCACCATCGACGGAACCAGCCTGACGGTAGCACGAGTTTCCGACAAGGACTTTGCCATCTCCGCCATTCCCCACACGGTGGCTGTCACCATTTTGGGACAAAAGAAGGTGGGGGACCAGGTGAACCTGGAAAACGACATCCTCGGCAAGTACGTGGAAAAGTTGCTGCAGGGCGGCATTCAGTCCAGCTGGCAGAATGGGCAGTTTATGGCGAAGGGCAGCGACGATTCGACTCAAAAAAAGGGCGGCATCACCATGGAGTTTTTGACTGCCAACGGCTTCTAGCCAATAGATTCGGGATGACTCCATCATCCTGCGTAAAGGACGGATTCAACTCGGCTTCGGCCGGTGGACAATAGATTTTGCCGGGGCAGAGCAAGTCCCGGCCACAGGATACAAGGAGAGCAGCGATGTCTGACTTTAATACTATTGATGAGGCTCTGGAGGATTTGCGCCAGGGCAAGATTATTCTGGTGACAGATGACGAGGACAGGGAGAATGAAGGCGACTTTATCTGCGCCGCCCAGTTTGCCACTACAGAAGCAATAAACTTTATGGCTGTCCACGGGCGGGGACTCATCTGTATGCCCATGTCCGTTGACTACATCCAAAAGCTACGGCTGCCACAGATGGTGAGCTACAACACCGACAACCACGAGACAGCCTTTACCGTCTCCATCGACCACGTGGACACCACCACGGGCATTTCCGCCGCAGAGCGTTCCTTGACCGCCATGAAGTGTGTGGACGACAACGCCCGCCCCGACGACTTCCGCCGCCCCGGCCACATGTTCCCGCTGGAGGCAAAGCGTAACGGCGTGCTGGTTCGTCCCGGCCACACCGAGGCCACCGTTGACCTGATGCGGCTGGCGGGTCTAAAGGAATGCGGCCTGTGCTGCGAGATTATGAAGGACGACGGCACAATGATGCGGACCCCGGAGCTGAAGGAGCTGGCAAAGAAGCACAACCTCAAGTTTATCACCATCAAAGCCCTGCAAACCTACCGCAAGCGCTACGAAAAGCTGGTGGACCGTATGACCGTCACCAAGATGCCCACCAAGTACGGCGAGTTCACCGCCTACAGCTACGTAAACAAACTGAACGGCGAGCACCACGTGGCACTGGTAAAGGGCGACATTGGCGACGGGCAGAACCTGCTGTGTCGTGTCCACTCTGAGTGCCTTACCGGTGATGCCTTTGGCTCCCTTCGCTGCGACTGTGGCCAGCAGTTTGCCGCCGCCATGACCCAGATTGAGGAGGCTGGCCGGGGAATTCTGCTGTACATGCGCCAGGAGGGACGGGGAATCGGCCTCATCAACAAGCTGCGAGCCTACGAGCTGCAGGAAAAGGGCATGGACACCATGGAGGCCAACCTCGCCCTGGGCTTTGAGGCTGACCAGCGGGAATACTACATCGGCGCGCAGATTCTGCGGGACCTGGGTGTAAAGACCATGCGGCTTTTGACCAACAACCCCGACAAGATGTACCAGCTTTCCGACTTTGGCATGGAGATTGTGGAGCGGGTTCCCATCCAGATGGATGCCACCAAGGATGACCTGTTCTATCTCAAGACAAAGCAGCACAAGATGGGCCATTTCCTGAACTACCAATAAAACGAAGCGCGGAAGAGCTTTCTGCAAGCGAAAACAGGATGCCTCACGGTGACGTTCATCGGCGAGGCATTGCACAATACATTGACAAGGAGAGTATTATGAAGAAATTTGAAGGATCATTGGTTGCATCCCAGATGAAGGTGGGCATCATCGTTGCCCGCTTCAACGAGTTCATCGGCTCAAAGCTCCTGTCCGGAGCCATGGACGGACTGCTGCGCCACGGTGTGCAGGAGGAGAACATCCACGTGGCCTGGGTTCCCGGCGCATTCGAGATTCCCCTCATCGCCTCCAAGATGGCAAAAAGCGGCAAGTACGATGCCGTCATCTGTCTGGGTGCCGTCATCCGGGGAAGCACCACCCACTACGACTATGTGTGCAGCGAGGTGTCCAAGGGAATCGCACAGGTCTCCCTTTCCAGCCAGATTCCCGTGATGTTCGGCATCCTCACCACCGAGAACATCGAGCAGGCCATTGAGCGGGCAGGAACAAAGGCCGGCAACAAGGGCTATGACTGCGCCCTGGGCGCCATCGAAATGGTGAACCTCATCAAGGAAATCGAGGCATAAAAGCTTTTGGCACAAGTTTTTGCCAAAGGGCCATCTTCGTGGGCTTGCATGAAGATGGCTCTTTCACCATCCATATTCCTCCTCATATTCTTTCTGGCGCCCCATTTCTCTTTGTTGCTCTAAAATACTCTCTGACACATAGCCTTGTATGATTTGCAGGAGTGGTTTTTTGAAAAATAGCTCCGTGTCGTTTCCAAGCATTTTACTGAGGGGAGCTGACAACGGAATGAACCAGACCTCTCCAAGCACGGTGTCATCCCATCGTTCGCCCTTGTAAACGGAATCAATTGTCATTCTGTACGTGCCTTTTTCAAGGAACACAGGATTTCTGACAGCGTTTATATTTATGAGGTCCGGCTCCAGCTCAGCCTTGAATAGGGGGAAAAGATCTGCAAAATCCAATTTGAGGCTTGTCTTTCCGGAGGAATCAGAGAGTGTCATTGTTTTGATACGATTGTTTGAAACCCACGTTTCTCCCACATATCCAGACTTACTGAATACGGAAAACCTATCCTCATCATAAAACCGCTGTTTATCCAGATTATAATAATACTCCCCATGAAATCTACGAAGCCCGTTTGTTGCAAAGGGGCCAAGGACACTTGAAGTGAGGGTGAATTCAATCCACTCCCCAATCCCATCGCCTTTCACACCTTCAACCCAACCATTGAACAAAATACCATCAAAGGAAGTGTTTGCCTTGTATGTAGAATTTCGTAAATTCTCATCTTGATTTGCATCAAGGCTCAAATAATCAGGAGCTGCTATTGCTATCGCCATTTTGAAAGTACCGCTCAGTTCAGAAGATGCCCTTACGTTCGTCACAAAAGCTTGGGGCTCTTCATCCAATACTGACTGAAGCTGAAAAATACTTAAAGGCCCCTCCGAGGGCCATAAAGCTGCATCAAATTCAAGAAACTCTTTTTTTTGTGGTTTGTAGTTTTGGGCTGTGTAAAACACCAAAGGCTCAAAACACTCTGACACTTCAAAATGAGCATTTGAATTATGTGGGGTCATTCCACTATCTGTAAGAACAATGAATTCCTTGATGGCTCCTTTCCAGGTGCCGCCAGTGGAGATGTCATAAATCAAATGGTATTTGGTACCCTTGTAACTTCTTGTTTGAGAGTCAACATCATATTTTACCGTCAGCTTTGAAGAAACAGAGGGCTTGAAAACGAGCTCGTGGTAAAAGTGCAGGACAAGTTTCAAAGTATAAATTTCCTCAGCCTGGCTCCATGAGTTCTCTTTGGCACGTGCAGAGGTTTCCACGTCCTTTTCAATTGAGGTTTCAATCCCCACCGTTAAGATTGGAACTTTTTTTCCATCCTGCTGGATAAGGCAGGGCTGCAGGGTTGAGCTGGTGATTTCGTTTTTTTTCATTTCCGAAAGATACTCGTGGATTGACAGGGTTCTTAGTTTTTTGTCTATGGCAAAAAAATCTTCCTTTGTCGCATTCCTTTTTCCTGTAGCAAGATCCAACAAATCAAGCTTGGATTTCATTCCATTTCCTACAGGTATTGTATTTGAGATGCTTCCATTTTTGTTTACTGCAACCAAGGTCGTTACAATTACAGGAAATGCACAAGGAACCGTCACGTTCTGTGCAGTTGTGTTCTTAAAATCGAACAAGGCCGTTATTCCTTTGTTGGCACCTTTTTGCTCAACAATGAGCAGCTCTTTTTCCAGGGCAATCTTGTCATTTGGCTCTTCCACATAAATATTGCCATAGGTCCAGTCCTCCGGATAATAGGAGCCTCCGTCATCTGCAAAGACACCGCAAAGACTCAACGCCGCAAGAATAACCGGCACAATCCTTCTCATTCCACAACCTCCACTTGTCCCACTCAGAAAGACAAATATTCAAAACATTTCAGTAGTCTTCGGTATAAAACAGGTTGAACATGAGTCCCACCGTAAAGCAGCTTACCATTCCCATTCACTCGGATGCCTAGTATAAAACAGGTTGAACATGAGTCCCACCGTAAAGGAATGTTTCAGCAGCATAGTGTCGTTGCAGGAAATGAACAGGGGCTTTATCCCGGCTGTCAGCACCAGACTCCGAGACAACCAAAAATCCATGTTCAAGGGATAGGACAAGCCAAGGCCAAGGTAGTTGGTGTGGGCAGCACCCCCTTGGTCTGGCAGCCATCGCTCCCACAGAAGGGTCAGGGCAAGGCCTCCCCGCAGTCCAAACCGCCAAAAGACCAGACCGAACTGAACGAGCAGCGGGTCGAACTCATGGTAGTGGTAACGGCCTCCATTATGCTCCACCGAGTTGAAGCTGTATCCGCTGGAAAAGACGCAGCTAAATGGCATCAAATTGACACCCAACAGTGAAAGCCGGCCGCCAATCCCCGCTGGCGCGGCCAAGACTCCCTTGTGAGAGAAATTATAGGTGGTATAATTGTAATACACATTGACAGAGGAGTTTACCCCATTAGCCCCCCCTCCCAGAAAACAATCCTCCCAAAAGAACCCTCCCAAACCATCCCAAAAGCCCACGGTCTCAGGCTTGGGGCTCACGGCCTGCTCTGGGAATACCAAGCTACCCACAACCAACAAGACAAGCGGCAGCACAAGCTTTCTCATCAGTTTCATCCATTGCTCCTTGTAGCGAACGCAATCCTATATAAATAGGTAGAACATGAGTCCCACCGTAAAGGAATGTTTCAGCAAGATAGAACTGCCATTGGCAATGAACAGAGGCTTGACCCCGACTGTCAGCAACAGGTTCGGATTCAGCCAAAAGTTCATGTCCACAGGATAGGACAAGCCAAGGCCAAGGCAGTTGGTGTGGGCAGCACCCCCTTGGTCAGGCAGCCATCGCTCCCACAGAAGGGTCAGGGCAATGCCTCCCCGCAGTCCAAACCGCCAAAACGGGAACATGTCAATCTGAAAGATTAGCGGGTCGAACTCATGGTAGTGGTAGCTGCCTCCATTAAGCTCCACAGAGTTGAAGCTGTATCCGCTGGAAAAGACGAATCCAAATATTTCAGCCCAAGCTACCCACGAAAGCCGGCCACCAATCCCCGCTGGCCCAGCCAAGGCCCCCTTGTCGGAGAAATTGTAGGTGGCATAATTGTAGTGCACATTGGCGGAGACCCATGTCCAACCCGTTATTTCTTTATCCAGACTGAAAAAATCACCCCAAAAGCCCACGGTCTCCAGCTTGGGACTCACGGCCTGCTCTGGGAATACCAGGCTGCCCACGACCAACAAGACTAATGACAGCACAAGCTTTCTCATAGTGTTTTTCTCCTGCACCTTGAAGACATTACACCCTACCTAATTCACCAAAATCTTTTGTAATTATATCATCACCTAACGCAAAATGAAAGAACCCAGGAAATCCCTCCTTTTCCAGCCAGACTCAGCAAAGCTCAGGCGTGTTTGCGGGGAGGCGTTTTTAATACACAGGCTACTTATTGCAAAAGCTGGAAGCGATGCAAGTTCTTTTATTTGTCCTCATAATGGTTCTTGCACTGGAAAATCTTGATGCAGCCGTCCTCAATTTTATAAATCAACCGGTTCTTCTCGTCAATTTCACGACTCCACCACCCGGACAAGTTCCCCTTCAAGGGCTCCGGGTGGCCAAGCCCCGCATTGCCGTTGCGGTCAATGTCGGTAATCAGTGCATTGAGCTTCCTGAGCGTCCTTTTATCCTGAGTCTGCCAGTACAGATATTGCTCCCAGGCATCATCTGTCCAGATTTTGTCCACCGCTACACCTCAATCAGCTCATGCTTGGTGAATTTGAGCTGACCGGCATCATCAAGGCGTTTCAACTCCTCCAGATGGCGGAGGTTGGCCTCGCTGTAAAAGTCGTCCCGGTCCCTGGCGGAAAGCTCGAAGGGAATCCGCTCTTCCTTGATGACAGTTTTCACAAAGACGTTGAAGGCTGCCGAGACGGAAAGCCCGATTTTTTCGCAGATGCGGGAGAACTCCGCCTTGTCGTCGCTGTTCAGCCTGATGGTCACGTTTGTCATGGTTTGCCTCCTGAAAAAGCTACATCAAAAGATTTACACTCCTTCAACTATACTGTCAAATGGAGTGCAAATCAAGTACAAATGATGTAGTTTTTATGTGTAGATAGGGTATTTATGGCAAGCCTTTGGTGGAGCCTTCCTCCCTCATCCTGCCTTTGATTAGGCCTTCAATTTGCGCTGCCGACAAAACCCTGCCCATGGACACAACCTTGTTGTCAATCACGAGGGCAGGGGTGCTCATTACGCCGTATTTCATCATTTCCATTGTGTCGGAAATATTTACGGGCGCTTCAACACCACAATTTTTTGCGGCAATCACGGCGTTTTCGTGATTTTGTTTTGACTTTTTGCAACAGTAACCAAGAGTAATAAGTTTCATACTATAAATCTCCTTGAATTGTATTACACGAACAAGAAATTAAGGGCATTAAAGGCAAGACCTATTATCATAATGCCGGCAACGACAATAAAGACAAACCAAAATAAAAGCTTTGGTTTTACTGCCTTTGAAAGCATAATCATTGACGGCAGGGAAAGTGCCGTAACGCTCATCATAAAGGAAAGAATTGTACCAACGCCAACGCCCTTTGCAAACAATGCCTCCGCAACGGGAATTGTACCGAAAATATCTGCATACATAGGCGTTCCAAGAATCGTAGCAAGCGGAACGGCGTACCATTTATCACTACCTAAAACCGCTTGAATCCACTCGGCAGGAATAAAATTGTGTATGGTTGCACCGATACCAACGCCCACAAGAATATACATCCATACCTTTTTTAACGTGGAAAGCATTTGGTCTTTTGCATAAATCAATCTATCCCTTTGCGACATTTCTACGCCGTCCATTTCTGCAATCGAACCTTCTAAAATATAATCTTGTATGTGTTTACCCACGCCCGTCTTTTCGATAATCGTTCCACCGACAATTGCCAGCATCAAACCGACCACAACATAAGCGGTTGCGATGGGAAAGCCGAACACGCTAACAAGCAAAACAAATGCACCCAAATCGACCAGCGGGCTTGAAATCAAAAAACTGAACGTAACGCCGCTTGAAAGCCCCGCACGGGTAAAGCCCATGAATAGGGGAATAGACGAACAAGAGCAAAACGGCGTAACCGTACCAAGCAAAGATCCAACAGCATTTGCACCGATTCCCTGAAACCGCCCAAGGATTTTTTTCGTTCTTTCCGGCGGAAAGTAGCTTTGAATATAGGAAATCAGAAAGATGAGCAAGCATAATAGCACAACGATTTTTATTGTGTCATATACGAAAAACTGCATTGCCTGCCCCCAATGTCCCGACATAAAGGTTTCGCCAAACATAGCGGTAAATGCCATACCGATTAAAGCGTTTAGCCATTTCATACCAAGAATTTGGTCGGTAATAAAATCCCCAACGGCTTGAATGCCCCTTACTCCATCCGTAAGCAGCACAAGCCCAACAACGGCAATTACTCCTGTGAGCCACCATAACCATTTGCATTTTTTCGTTTTCATAACACAACTCCAAATAGAATTTTCGCTTATTATATAGATAATTATCTATATAATAGACAAAATGACAGGCAAAAAAATCTGCTTTTAATCGCAGGCATTTTCCTTACAAGAAGCTTCGCTAGTTCTTCCCGTTCTGCATTTCGTGTCCCCAAGAAAATCAAGCATTTCGTTGAGCTTGCAGCAGGCAAGTGTATAATACGTCCATTTCCAATCCTTTTCTGCTTTTACCAGGCCGCACTCGCAAAGCACCTTCATGTGATGGGAAAGGGTGGGTTGCGTGATATTCAGACTTTCCAAGATTTTGCAACCGCAAAGCGTACCGCCCCGCAGCATTTCAAATATCTGCATACGAGTATCATCTGCCAATGCCTTTAAGATTTTCGTGCATTCTTTTCTTTCCATGTACGGACCTCACATTGATTATTATCGATATTACTGTACTCATAACATTGATATTTGTCAATATGAAACGAGGAAATTTGTCCGGTGGCACAGAAAGGTTTCTTTGTCATGGGGTGGCAAGGGACTTCATCTTGGGGAGGGCTCGTTCATTGCAATGTCACCTTATGGCGAACAGGCAATCGCAAGAATGAGAGCGCCAAGCAACTCAAGCACAAATGCCAGGCAGCCTTTATTCTCAATCTTCCCTTTCGCCTGATTCTGAAAATCTTTTGCATTATCCTTAAACTCCTTTTGGAGTCTTTTGACTTCTTCCTTCCGTTCTTCTTCCGTCATATTTTACCCCATACAAATCAAATAAATTGGAGAACAATCCATTTTCCCGTGAACCCACTCACAAAAAAATCAGATTGTCCTCCCATCGGCCTACCTCCGCTTGGAGATGTTATTGGCTGTGCGCTCCAAGCTTCTGAACAGTCCAGCAAGCAGACTCTCTAAAAAGGAGCTTTTATTGTTCATTTTTTTCTCCTTTTCTCTAGCCTCAAATTCCTCTCGACGACCAGCAGCCTCATCCCTTATTGAAGATGCCCGACTTCTCATCTCGGCCTTCTCGGATTCAGACAAATCATTCCAACTTGTTCCCACGCTCTTGTCCTACCTTATCTCAGTTTGGTTGCGGAAATATACTTATATCCCTGATTCATGCACCGGGCCATAAAGAGGGCCTTTGCCTCTCCTACAGAGTCCGCCTGAAAAACCATAGAACATACCGCTCCGTTAGGCTGCTTGTAGTAGACCTTGTACCGCCCCTTTGCCATGTCCTTCCATCCTTACTTCTTCTCGTAGACTGCCACAACCTTGCAGTTTGGGTTTCCTCGCAAGAATTTTGCCCTTGCCTCTTCCTTTGAGTTGGCCATGACAATTGCAGTTGATTGGTGGTTCGGCGTGCTAGCCCGATTGAATGCAACCTCATACTTCTTCATCTTTTTCCTCCAGAAAATATAATGTATTGGGAATCAATCCCATAAACACAATATTATATATTGGTTTCCCTATCAACAATTCCATGGTTTAATAATATGATTTTAGCTTGGAAAATCCAGCATAATATATTGTATGAAACCTTCTCTGGAAACGGTATTTCGGGACAATCTAAAATTTTACAGACGCAGGGCAAAGCTCTCCCAGGAAAAGCTCTCCTCGCTGCTCGATAAAAACATCAACTACATCAACATGATAGAGGGAGGCAAGAGCATTCCGCCCCTGTCCGTCATAGAGCAGATTGCCGAAATCCTCCAGGTGGAGCCCCACTGCTTTCTGGAGCCACGGGAGGAGGCGGTCAGCTTTGACAGGCTGCGATTTGCAGAGGAGGCATCCGCACTGATTGCCCAGCGGTCACGGGAGGTGCTGCTGGAGCTACTGAGGTGAACAAAAGCCAGGCTGTCCTTTTCTTGACAGTGGACAACTGTCTGTATATTCTGTGGAATGGATGAAGTCACTGTTACAGAAGGCCATAAGCGAATACACGGACTTGGGCATAGACCAGCAAATCGACTATGAAAAATTATATCTCTACTCCATCGTCACCCACTCCACGGCACTGGAGGGCTCCACGGTAACGGAAATTGAAAATCAAATCCTGTTGGACGAAGGAATTGGGTGTGCAAAACCCATAATGGAGCAACTGATGAACCTTGACCTAAAGGCTGCCTACGAAAGAGGGTTTGACCTGGCCTCCCGACCAATAGATTGGACGATACAAATCCTGTGTCAGCTTTCCGCCCTTGTGGTGCAGCGCACTGGCAGCAGCTACAAGACAATGAGCGGGGAATGCAACAGTGCAAGGGGCCAGCTGCGTCTGGTAAATATCAGCGCCGGACGTGGCGGGAAAAGCTATCTGGCATGGCAAAAGATTCCAGAAAGACTGGAAGCATTCTGCCGGCATTTGAACCAGGAGCAGGAAGGACTTGCCCACCATGCCATCTCCGAGGTGTATCGGCACAGCTTTCTTGCCCACTACCAGCTGGCAGAAATCCATCCATGGGCGGACGGCAACGGACGGATGGCCCGACTGGTGATGAACATGATTCAACGGCAGTTCGGCCTTGTCCCCTCAATCGTCAAAAGGGAAAGCCGGGGAGCATACATACAAGCCCTTGCCAAGTGCCAGGAGCAGGAAAATCCCGCCGAGTTTGTGGAATTCATGCTCTCCCATCACATCCAAAACCTGCAGCAACAAATTGCGGAGTACAAGTCATCTATGGAACGTTAGATTGCAAGGCGGGAGCTGACAAATTTATCGAAGGTTCAGTTGAACCCAGCGGGCTGCAATTATATGCTAAAATGCCACAAAAAGAATGGGATGAATGGTTACAGCTTTTTAAAGATAGATTAACTGTTGTATTGGGTTATTCTATCGGTGAACCAGAAGATGGATATGAGTTTCAATATTGGGAGTAATACAAATTACAGTTTATCGGGTATATAGTAAAGCCAGCCGGAGCAGTCAACGGCCAGTAGTTTTATATGGACTACTTTTCCGAGAGCCGCTTCTTGGCGGTGGCATAGACCTCCCGACGGTGGGCAACCACTAGCATCAGCACGATAACCCGCTCATCGATGATTTCCGCAATGAGCCGATAGTCCCCCACCCGGAACTTCCAGTAGGCAGATCCGCCGCCCCAGCAGGAAGGCCGCCCGGGAAATGCCAAAACACCCCCGTGGCTCAAGAAGAACTCCGGTCCTCAAGAGCTCCGCCTAGGAGGCCCGGAATAAAAAATCCTGCTGGCACGGCAAGGAGTGCATTAACAAAGAAAACCTGTTATAATTACCAACATGAAAAGAACCTTTGCATTTGCCCTGACCATTTTTCTGTGTCTTGGATTCCTCTTTGGATTCGGTTCCAAGGAAGAGCTTCCCACCGCCATCGATCCCGCAAATCCATCCCCCCAGGACGAGGATTTTCTGTTCAGCCAGCGGATTGTCTCCCTGGTTCCCTCCGTTACCGAAACCCTCTTCGCCATCGATGCCCAGGACATGATTGTGGCCCGCACCGACTTCTGCACCTGGCCGCCGGAAGTCGCTGCAATTCCTTCCGTCGGGGGCTTTGACGGCAAGACCATCAGTCTGGAGCGGATTCTCTCATTCAAGCCTGACCTGGTGTGCCTTGCAGAGGTGATGCACAACCACCTCATCCAGCCCCTGGAAGACCTGGGAATCGAGGTTTTTGTCTCCAATGCCGAGTCGGTGCAGCACATCCAGGACGAAATTCTGATGCTGGGATCATTCACCGGCAAGATGGACGACACCATGCTGCTGCTGGACACCATCTCCTGGCAGCTGGAGCAGGCCAGAATCCAGGCCACAGAAAAGGCAACCGCCGAATCACCCGACACCGTGTACTGGGAGGTGGCGGCCGCCCCCTATTTTACCCCGGGAAAAAACTCCTTCATCACCGACCTGCTGGCTGTCATTGGACTTGAGAACATCTTTGCCCAGGTTCCCCAGGCATACCCACAGGTCAGCGAGGAAAGCATCATCGCCGGACAGCCCCAGGTAATTTTCTTCCCAGACTACAACCACCAGGGCCAGCAGGCAGTGCAGACCATCGCCCGCCGAGCTGGCTGGCAGACCCTTCCCGCCGTGGCCAATGGAAAAATCTTCCCGGTGGACAGCGACCTTTTTTCCCGGCCTGGCCCCCGCATTGGTGAGATGGCCCTGCAGCTGGTGGATCTCATCTACGGACTGCCACCCCAGCTGGAGGGCGCCCCTTGAAAGACGGCCTAGTCCTTGGCCTAGCGGTGCTGGTGCTGCTGGCCGCCCTGACTTTGGGCATGGCCTTTGGCACCGAAGCCTTTTCCTCCACAGAAATAGTGGCAGCTCTCCTTCCAGCCACCACACCAGAGCAGCAATCCACCCCCTTTGCCACCACCATCATCCGGGAAATCAGGCTGCCACGGGTACTACTGGCAGGACTCTGCGGTGGCCTGCTGGCGGGAGCGGGAGCCGTGTTCCAAGGATTCTTCCGTAATCCCCTGGCAGATTCCGGCATCATGGGAGTCTCGTCGGGGGCCGCCTTGGGAGCCGTCTCCTCAGCGCTGCTTCCCGCCACCCTGGCAAGCCTGGGCACTCCAGCATTGGCCTTTGCCGGTGCCCTGGCCGCCGCCCTCCTGGTGCTAGCGGCAGCACGACTCCACGGACGCTATGGCGGCACCACCATCATCATCCTCACGGGAACGGCGGCCTCAGCCTTCTTTTCCGCCCTCACCTCCCTGCTAGTTCTGATGAAGGACCGGGAGCTGTACAAGATGTTCGTGTGGATTTTAGGCAGCTTCAATGGCAGGGGCTGGCAAGAGCTGCACTTCATCCTGCCCGTGGCGCTGGCGGCATTGGCTCTCCTGTGCCTCTGTCCCCGTGGCCTCGATCTTTTGGGAGGCGGGGAGGCCGCCGCCCAATCCCTAGGACTGAATCTGGCTGCCACCAAGGCTCTGACACTGGGAGCAGGCTCCCTGGCCGCCGCCGCCGCCGTCTGTACCGGGGGAACCATCGGCTTTGTAGGACTCATTGTGCCCCACTTGCTGCGGAAGCTCCACAGTCCCCGTCACGCCATCCTGATTCCCGCCAGCATCCTGTGGGGAGCCAGCTTCCTGATTCTCTGCGACCTGCTGGCACGCATCCTCATTCCTCCCGCTGAAATTCCCGTGGGGCTGGTGACCTCACTGGCGGGGGCTCCCTTCTTCGTAACCCTGCTGCTGGCGGGAAGGAGGGAGCCCTATGGGTAAGCGGCCAATCCACCAGCAACCAGACTGCAAACCGCCGCTGCAGGAATCGAGCTCCCCCCAAAAGAATGACAAGCTGCTGGAGGTAGCGGAGCTTTCCGCCTGGTACGGACGACGACAGGTACTGGATTCCCTCAGTTTTTCCCTCAATTCTGGAGACTTCATCTGCCTCAGCGGCCCCAACGGCTGCGGAAAGTCCACCCTCATGTCGGTGCTGGCGGGTCTGGGACGCTACAACCTTACGGCCACCGGCACCATCACCCTGGGCGGACAGCCCCTGCACCAGCTGAAAAGCAAGGAGAAGGCCCGGCAGGTGTCCTACATGAGCCAGAGCGAGACCAGCCTCTGGAATTTCACCGTGGAGGAGGTGATTCTCACGGGCCGCTACTGCCACACCGGCTTTACCGGCATCTACTCAAAAGCGGACAAGATCATTGCCCAGGAGGCAGCCTGCCAGCTCCAGCTGGAGCATCTGCTGCACCGTCCCTGCCACAGTCTCTCCGGCGGCGAATTCCAGCGTGTCCGCATCGCCCGCTCCTTCTGCCAGCAACCTGCCCTGCTGCTGCTGGATGAGCCTGCTGCCAACCTAGACCTGCCCCTGCGGCACCACCTGCTGCAGACCACCAAGGAGCTGGCATGTGGTCGTGGCATGGCCGTCCTCATGTCCATCCACGACATCAACCTGGCCGCCGCCTTTGCCCAAAAGCTGGCCCTGCTGCGGCCACTCCAGCCTGCCGCCAGCTCGGAAGAACCCACAGTCAGCGGCTCCTCACCCCAACTACTTCTCGGCAGCCCGGAGGAAGTGATGACGGAGGAAAACCTCCACCACACCTACGGCCACCACTTCCAGGTGTTCACCCACCCCATCCACGGCCGCCCTACAGTGTGGGTGCAGTGAGGTTGACAAATATTCACTCAAGTGAATATAATTGGTTGTGTGGTGTGTCGATTATTCTGCAGAATATGAGTCTTGGTTCATGGGGCTTGATGAGCCGAGCAAGGAGGCCGTCTACCAGCGAGTGTTGCTGCTTCAGGAATTCGGCCCCAATCTCCCCCGACCGTATGCCGACACTCTAAAGGGCTCAATGAAATATAAAAATCTTAAGGAACTCAGGGCCCAAACAAAAGCACACGTGCTGAGAATAGCATATTACTTTGATCCTGCCCGCAGGGCCTTCCTGCTAACCGGAGGAGACAAAAAGGGAAAGAATGAGGAACGATTCTACCGTAATCTAATAGCTGAGGCTGAGGGCATTATAGCGCAACGCGAGGAGGAGGGAGTGAAATGAAAGACGCAATAAAAATGATGGAGTCCACCATGAACCCTGACGCAGTGAAACGGGCTCAGATACAAGCGGAACAAGAAATACTGACCATACGATTGGCTCAACTAAGGGAAAGCCAAAATAAAACCCAGGCTGAAATGACCAGTTTCAGCCAGTCTTCCATCTCAAAAATCGAAGGAAGAAAGGACATCAAAATTTCCACCCTCATCGACTATCTGGACAACCTCGGCATGGGATTGGAGATTCGTGCCTGCTCAAAGGCTTCCCCATTCAAAGACACCGTTCTTTTGAAAATCTAACCAGCCCCCACAGTCACCCTGCGGTGACGGGTACAGTGCGGTTGACAAGGATTGCCCTCTTGCAAGACAAACCGCATAACTTGACCATGGAAATACCCTTGTATACACCACAAAGGAGGACAAGCTCTATATCGTTCAGTGCGGGACTCACTATCATCAGGAAAAATAGCCTCCGCTGCAAGCGGACAGCATGAGGCCCCATCCACGGCTGCCCTACAGTATGGGTACAGTGAGGTTTGCAAAAATAAAATATCATTACTATACTTCTTATATCACTCATCTTATAATACATGAAGGTTAAAGAGTTTGACAGTGAGAAGGTTAAGTGGTACAACAACTCTACCGTAGCTATCCCTTCTGGAAATCACACATTGGTGCTATGAGTGATTCCTTGGAAATTATAGCAGAATCAAAGGATATTATAATGGACAACTTCATGGAAATGAGGTTGCCCGCAAGACTGGAGCCCCCAAAGGGAGCCATTCGCAAAGTCGCACCGGCTACAGGTGTGGCTATAGGGTCCGTCGCTTTGATACAAGTCGTGCAGGAATGCTGGCTGAACGGAGTGTCGACACGAAAGATTGATAACATTGCCAAGCGGCTTGGAATAGAGAGCCTGAGTGCATCCGAGGTCAGCGAAATAAACAGCGGGCTTGACCAGATGGTCGAAGAGTTCCGCACAAGGCCTAATCAATATATTCTCTATATCTGGTATCGATTGAGACTGCACCCACCTCATTAAATACTGTTTTTTTTTAACAAGGCCAGATATATATTCTTATTGTTCCTCTTCTTCAAAATCCAAAGAATTTAAAAAGGTATCTATGTCCTGAGACAAATATTTAATATATTTTTCAGGCTTCTCTCCATACTCAAACTCATGAGAATAATAATATATTGCTCCTGCTTCACCATTTCTTATGCTATATGCAAAAAGATTGCCTCCTTCATCATTTGCTAGCGGAACTAACCAAGTAGGAAATATTTTTTCATCACGTAATAATGGCAATGTCTTTTCTATTGCAAGCCCTTCTCCACATCCGATTGAAAAAAAATGATTGATAATATATTGCCTTTTATCTTCCGTCGAATAGAAAACATTGCGTTCTGGATATCCACCATTAAATCTTAAGTAATGTTCCCTTATTTTCAATGGCATTGCGATATTGTTTTCGTTCTCAAATTCTCTCAAGTCTTCATCTGTTAATGCTCTTTTAACACTATAAAATACATTTTCCATATTTTATCCTTTCTATTTGTATTAGACATTATAATATTTCTTTCATACCCCTGGCAAGTTCATAGTCATTAGGCTTTCTTTCGATCAGTCTCTGACCATCCTGACGCCGACTTTGCCACCCTGCACCCTGCGGGCTCCAAAGTAGGACTCGTCAACCTCGAATTCCCCGCCCCCAGCCCTCGTCTCGGCAATCACCGCCAGCAGTATCTTGTGCCGGAACTCGTTGTACCAGCTGTTTACCGTATTGCGGTTCACCCCGACAATTTCCGCACACGCCGTCGTTATGTCAGCACAGAAGCACCGAATAATCTGCTTATGTCTTTGTGCACTCAATCTCTTGTATTTCATTGATTTATATCTCCCGGTTCTTGGAGATGCTAGTCAAGAACCAATTATCTTATTGAAGGAAATCTCAAAAAACACTATTCCTAGAATTCCTTTTTTCGTGATGCTTTTTTATCGATAATTTATAAAAGAAAAAGCATTTGAAATGGATAAAATCCATTTTTCGTCTTATAATATGTAAAATGGACTATACACAAAATATTCTCGAATATTATGATGAGCTCTTTCCGGTCTCATCTGAGCAAAAATTATTTTACGATGAGATTCTGAAGTCTTTCCCTATTGAGCCAAAAGTATTGAGCATTGGATGTGGTACTGGTGCCTTTGAGCATCATCTTTCCCGCCACAATTGCAATGTCACTGGTATTGACCATATCCCAGGATTGCTGGAGTCTGCCTCCAGGCGCCACCGCCAGCCAGGCTGCTCCATCAGATTCTTCCACATGGCCATTACGGAAATGACCCAGTACCTAGGGAAAGGATTCTACAACATCATCTCCTGCATCAACAACAGGCTTTCTCCCATCCCCAACGCCGTCAGAATGGAGCAGTTCTTCCGTGACTGTAGAAATCTGCTGAGCCCCAAGGGGTATTTTATCCTGCAAGTCCCCAATTACCCCTACTATACCTGCCAGCCGGTGGCAATGCTTCCCGTTTCAGAAAGCATCCGCTCAAAGCTTCTCACAAAGCTCATCACTGATGACAACGGCACACGGATGCTGCGACAGGTGGAAACCAGCAACGGACGGCTGGTGACAGTCATCAACAACGAGCAAGTCTACCCGGTGGCTCCCCAAGATATAGAGGAACTGGCACTGGAGACGGGATTCAAGTCAGCCGAATTCTACAGTAGCTTTTCAAAGGCACCCTTCATTCCTGAATCCAGCCCCAACATCATCTGTGTCATGCAGGCATGACATCATGCTTGCATGAGCAAGCATTACACTTGCCCATACAGCGAATCTATGACTTAATTTTCCAGCGGCCGTCCTGATAGACGAATTGTGATGCCTCCAGCTCGATGATACGGCCGTCCTCCCCGGAAATCTTCACACTGGTGGTGATGGGATTCACCTCAACCACCTTGAAATTCACTCCGTCGTAGAAGAACCGCAGTCCCTCGGAGGGCATCTTCTTGCGGGCCTCTGCATACCAGTCATATTCGTAGGAAAGGCAGCACAACAGTCGGCCGCACTGGCCGGAAATCTTCATGGAATTGAGGGAAAGGTTCTGGTCCTTGGCCATGCGGATGGAGACCGGCTTCAGCTTGTCCGAGACGGAATGGCAGCAATAGGGCCGCCCGCAGATTCCAAGGCCGCCGGTAATCCGTGGCTCGTCCCGCACACCAATTTGCCGCAGCTCAATGCGCATCTTGAACACGGAAACCAAATCCTTCACCAGCTCCCGGAAATCCACCCGCTTGTCGGCACTAAAGAAGAACAGCACCTTCTGCTCCTCCAGCAGGTAATGCACCGCAATGAGCTTCATCTCCAGCTTGTGGTTGGCAGCCTTCTCTTGGAAAACCTTGAAGGCGTCACCTTCCTTTTCCTTCAGGCTGGCTGCCCTCTCCATATCAGCTTCGTCTGCCTTGCGATCAATGGCAATGATATCAGCGGGCTTGATGCCCACCGGTCGTGTCACCGGTCCCATCACTCGGGCGTAGTCCTTGCCATACTTGGTGGGAATGATGACATAATCCCCGCCCCGCAGCACCATCCCCTCAGGAGCCGTAGCATACACGCCCTCGCAGGAATATTCCAGCTTTAGCCGGAACAAATTCGTAGGATACACAAATCCCACGGGAGCCGAATCATCACCATTCCGTCCCTCCTGAATATCCTGATCCTCCAGGGCGGAAAGGTCATCCTCGCTCATCCTATCTATATCGCTCTCAAAATAATCGCTCATGAAAACCTACCTATGTCAACAAGTCTACCAGTATACCATTGATCTCATCAATGCGTACAAGAATCTGCATGGTCTCCAAATGATTTGACAAAATATCTGCAGCCAACGAATCTATCTTTTCATCCACAACCTGTATCAGATAAAATTTTTCCGTCTTGAATCTTTTACTGGGCCGCCGCCGAATATTCATCTTTACCTCATAATTAGTGTGAACAATGAACCGAATCAAGTCCCCAATCGCCTTGCGGTAGGCCTTGAAAGACTCCATGCTAAAGTCGTTCTTCGCCACATCGGATGCCATGTCCGCCTGGTCCTTGAGATATACCAAGGCGTCCTCAAATTCCATACCAGCTATCTCAGGAGGCAAACCAGCAGAAATCATCTTGTGCTCCGCCGTCTTTTGCTCCACCAGCGAGGCAAAACGAGTTTTCTTTCCCAGGTTTTTTTCCGTCCGCTCGCTACGGGCACCAGCATTGGCGGCCGCACCGGCAGTTCCTATTGAAGAAAGATGGAGGGATGACTGCAGGGAATCAATCTGCGCCATTATCCTCATCTCCGGTGGTAGAATTCAGCAATGACGCAAAGCTGGCAATGGCCGCCCTATCCAGGGACTTCCTTCTGGCATCCTGATACTCCTCCTCATTCGCCAGGGAAATACAATGACCATGAAAAAGAACCCCATCCTCCAGCTTCAACTTCTTTGTGGAAAGGTCACCGATAACAGCGGCAGTCTCAAAAAGCTGAATTAAATCAGGAGCGGTGACATTACCTTCCACCACACCACCGATAATGGCGGACTTTGCAGTAATATTTCCTCTGACCCGCCCCTCCTCGCTGACAATCACCTTGCCAGTGGCCTCCAAGTCACCGTCTAAGTCGCCATGAACAGTAACAAATCCTGCAATCTTTACATCACCAGATACAGCCGAACCGGAACCAATGAAGGTGTTTATAGAAATATCATCGCCGTTAAAAGCCATGCTTACTCCTAGGGGAGCCGGATAGTCCGGCAGGATTGAATGAATCGCTCTTATTTCTGCTTTACGTTGACGTATTTTGCAGGATCCACAACATCGGAACCGATATGAACCTCGTAGTGCAGGTGCGGTCCTGTGGTGATACCAGTGTTACCCACCGTTCCAATCACCTGGCCCTGCTCAACATACTCACCCTTCTTTACCCGAAAGGAATTCAGGTGGGCATACCGTGTGTAGATTCCGTGCTTATGCTTTACAATGACATAATTACCAAAGCTGGTATCAAAGGCAACCGTCACCACCTGCCCGTCAGCAGTGCTCACAACGGGGTCACCAGAACGCCAGGTAGAGAAGTCCAACCCCTTGTGGATGTACCACTGACCGGTGATAGGGTGCTTGTTCTGGCCGAATTCCATGGAGATGTGGCCCACACCGTTCTTCAGGGGCCAGATACTAGGAATCTCTGAAAACAGGGTTCCCTGAGACTCCAGCATCTTTCCAATCTGCTCTATAGGCTGGATGGCACCCTCTAAATAGGAAATCAGCTGCTGGATGTCAGCAGTTTCCCGAGCGGTTCCGGAAACAAGGTCGTTTGTATTGAACAATGACGACAAGTCGCTGCTTTGCATGGAGGCACGGTTGGCTTGGTTCGACTGGTTGATTCCCAACAGGGACAGGGACTGGGACAAGGATGACTGGAACCGCTTGGCAGTCTGCATCAAGTCGTTGTTCTGGTCACGAAGCTCGTCCAAACTGGCCAAGGTTTTTCTGTTCTCATCCTGCAAGCGGGAAATCTCCATGCTGGAGCCCACGGTCTTCTTGTTGAAGTAAAAAAAGGAAGCTCCCATCCCCACCACAAGGATGATGCCAAATACAAGTGCGAACACATTGGTCTGGAAGCTCAGGGGCTTTGCCTGGGAATGGGGCACCAGCATCACCGTCAGCTTTCTATCGAAAACCTTGAATATAGACGCAAAGAAATGCCCCATCAGGGAGAATCCCCTTCCGAAGAATCTCCCTACGGAAAACACGGCATTTTTCTCTATCCTCTTGTATCGCCTTGTACGAGCCAATTCTATATCTCCATAATAGTGAAATCATTCTATCATAGTGTAAAACCACTGTCAAATGGCAGACCTGCTCTACACAGAGAGCCCATCAAAAACAGACAACTCCATATTCCTTTTCGACACGGAGGATAAATTACTTGAATTTATTTGCTATATATAAAAATATCGACTGAATTCAGGTCAGCTGCCACACCTCCATCTATTTACTTGACGGTTGACAATTCCTATGTTATTCTTATTTCAGATAGGAAAGTCTGCCTGAAAATTTCACAGCGGATTTTTTAACACCTTTCAGGGAGCAGCCATCCCATCGCTCCTATTATATTTTTTGGAAGAAAGCCATGCAGTTTTTTGATACTCATGCCCACATCGGGCTTACCTATGATGATCCTATTGAACAATTGCGCGTCGTTCAGGAAGCACGGCTGGCACGGGTTACCCGTATCGTCAGCATTTGCAACAGTCTCCATGACTTCGCCACTGTATATGACACCCTAAAAACAGTGTCCGGTGTCTATCACGCAGTAGGCGTCGCTCCCTCCGAAGTAAATTCCCCCGGTCGTGACTGGGAGCGGGTGATTGAAAATTCACTAAAGCTTCCCAACGTGGTAGCCCTGGGAGAGACCGGCCTTGACTATTACCGAAAATTTGGTGACAAGCGTTCCCAGATAGAGCTGTTCATCACACAGCTGGACATTGCCAACAAGATGGACGTACCCGTCATCATCCACAATCGGGATGCCGGCAAGGATGTGCTGGACATTCTGGCGGAGCGCTGTCCCTCGGCGGGAGCCGTCCTCCACTGCTACTCGGAAAATGCAGCCTACGCCCGGAAGGCCCTGAACTACAACATCTACTTTTCCTTTGCAGGCAACCTGACCTACCGGAACGCCCGCAATCTCCACGAAACCGTGCTGAGTCTCCCCTTGGACCGCATCATGATAGAGTCCGAGGCTCCCTTCATGGTGCCTGCAGACTACCGAGGCAAGCGAAACATGCCGGCCTACATTTCCTCTACCGCCCGATTCCTGGCAGAAATGCTGGAAATGGATTTGGAGGAGCTGAGCCAGCAACTATGGAAGAACAGCTGCCGGTTCTTCCGGCTGCCGGAATAGCCTCATGCTGTACCATCCCGTCTCCATCGGAGGCCTCACCATCCCCGGCAACCTCTTTCTGGCTCCTGTGGCCGGCTACTCTGACCGTGCCTTCCGATCGGTGTGTCGTGAGGGAGGGGCAAACTTTGCCTACACGGAAATGGTCTCGGCAGAAGCCCTGGTTCGTGGCTCCGGCAAAACCCGCCAGCTGATGGTGCGGGCCAGCAACGAGGAGTTCTATGCCGTCCAGCTTTTCGGCGGCACACCAGAGGTGATGGGCCAGGCGGTGGAGCAGGTTCTCTCTCAGGATGACCGGGAGGTAGTGCCGGAGCTCATAGACATCAACGCAGGCTGTCCGGTGCCGAAAATCACCAAGACGGGGGCTGGCTCCTCCCTCACCCGCAACCCGGAGCAGCTCCACAAGGTGGTGGCTGCTGCCGTCAAGGCCAGCTCCAGCCTGGGAGACAGGGCCGTTCCCGTTACCATCAAGATACGTTCCGGCTGGGATGCCCAGACCATCACCTGGAAGGAGGCAGCACTGGCGGCACTGGAAGCGGGAGCGGCGGCCCTCACCATCCACGCCAGAACCCGCGCCCAGGGCTACGAGGGCAAGGCGGACTGGAGCATACTTGCCCAGCTGGTGGAGCTGGTACGAGAAAAAAGCGATGGTACAGTACCCGTATTTGGCAGCGGCGACATCTTCTCTCCGGAAGATGCCCAACGGATGCTGCTGGAAACGGGGTGCCAGGGTGTGATGTTTGCCCGGGGTGCCATGGGAAATCCCTTCATCTTCATCCAGACACGGCAGCTGCTGGAATCCGGCTCCTACGGAGAAATCGAACCGAGCCTTCGCATCAGAGCCGGTATAAACGAGTTGAAGTGTCTCATTCAGGATGCCGGGGAAGAGGCCGCCTGCCGTCAGATGAGGAAACGGTTCTGTGCCTACTCCAAGGGAATCCCTGGAGGAAGCCGACTGCGGGCCTCAATAGTGGCCGCCACTACAGAAGCAGACTACATTTCTCTCTTTGAAGGGGAAGGTTTGTTGTAAACCCTTGAAAAAGCCGTAAAGTCACTGTAATATGAAGAAGTATGAATTTCTTTAAATTTTTTACTTCTATCTTTGACTCCCTGTTCAAGTCTTCATCTGAGGATGGAAAGGTAAAAAGTGAGCTCAAGCGGATAGAAAACGAGCTGAAGCTTCATGTCCCCGCCGTCTACAAAAACGGTTCCCTCCTTGCCAATGTAGCTGAAGCCTTTGTTCTGTTGTATGTGAACACAAAATACATAGAAGAAATTCTTTCAAGCACCATCAAGTCCACCGATCTCCACCGGTCCACCCATTACGCCAACAAGCTGCTGATGACGGGCTTTACCACAGAAATCATCGAACTGCGGGAGGGACTGTCCTTTGAAAACAGGAAGGCCGCCGTGGTGGAGGCAAAGAATCAGGACAAAGCCATCGAGAAGCAGACACAGGATTTCCAATATTTCCTCCAGGTTATCAACCAGGAGGAGTTCACCCAAATCAACGCCATCATCGCAAAACTCTACCAGCTCTGCGATATCTGCCGCTTCAACTTCATCGGTGCCATAAGGGCCTTTGTACCCACCTTCTCAGACCACACTGACTTGGAAAAGATGGAAATCAAAAATGTTCCCGTGACGGAATTCGAAACCACACTGGCGGATCTGTACTACATCGCCCATAACTTCCAGATTACCAGCAGCATGGCAAAGGCCATCATAGCCCTGGCCAGCCTGCACTCTGGCGAGAAGCAGATTGACCAGGACAAGATTCTTGACAACCTAAAAAAGATTTCCTATGTGTTCCGTCACGTCCTCCAGCCCACCACCATTCATCAGCTTATTATGGTTGCACGACAGAATCCGGCAGCAGCACTGGAAAATGCCACCTACACCTGCTCGGCACTGGCGAACTTCATTGAGCAGTCACAGAAGCAGTTCGAGGCGGACACAAACCGCATCAGGATAGAAGTGCAAGACGAAACGGTAGCCAGCGAAATCAAGAGTCTCTTTGGTGACCGGGAGCTGGACATCCTTACGGGCTATGATGCAGAGCAGAACGACTATTTCATAGAAAACGGAACAGTGGCCTTCTCCTCCGTCACTCCCATGCAGATTCTTAAAACCTTCCTGGCCGTGTACCTAGGCCCCCACATCAAGTCCCTGTTGAATGACATCGTTATCGAGGGGTTCTTTTACAACCCTGCCTTTAAAACAGAATTCTCCAGCGCCGTCTTTGCTGCTCTGGAAGCCCATGAAAGGCTCCAGGACTTTGAGACATCCTTTGACCGTAATCAGCCCAACGACATCGCCGTTATACGCAGCTATGTCGCAGACAGTCATGCCGACCCGGATTTTTTGGGCAAGCTAACCCAGTCAGTGGCCAAAATCAACAGCGAGGCAAAGAAGATTATCCAAGAGGAGGTGGGACACCTTCAGGCACTCCACAGGTTCCTCACCGACATGATAGAGGATTCCAAGCTCATCAATCCGGTGAACATCACGAACATCAAGGTGCTGCTGGCTTCCTCCCGGAACAAGGACAATACGGCCCAATTGGAGAACCAGCTGGGAGACTGGCATCAATTTTTCAGCATCATGAAACACTACACAATCGTGGGAGAGACAGAAAAACAATAATTCATGGAGAACACAGCAGCCGGGAACACCAAAGATTACAGAGCTCTCATCGCCCACCAGGAACGACAGATATACAATCTGAGCCAACTCCTCGAGATATCAAAGTCATTTGCCTCCACCTTGGAATCCTCTGCGCTGGTGGAATCCCTGCTGTACACCTGCATGGGACAGATGCGGGTAACGGGAGCAGGTATTTTCAGCCTGACCCAGATGGGAGACACAGACTACACCCTGGATGACGAATGCATTGGACTTGACCTGCTCCCCCACACCAAATACGTCTTCAAGGACTCGGAGGGTATCATCCCCTTCCTCAACGAGACAGGAAAGAGCGCCTCCATCCAGGAACTGGCGGTAGTCCTGAAGGACTCCAACGACCTGCTCCTATTGGAATCATTGAAAGTGACCTTGGCTGTCCCCATGATTTACCAGAACCATACCGTGGGCATCCTGGTCTTGGGCCAGCGGATTTTCAGCGAGGACGACCAGTCATTCTCCCAGGAGGAGCGGGAACAGATCCTGGACATCGCCACCTTGGCCGCACTGTCCATCAACACCGCCATGCTTATCGAGCAGTCCTCCACGGACATGCTCACCCACCTGAAGCTCCGCCACTTCTTCTACAACGTGGTGGGCAACAGGCTTAGGCAGGCCAAGGAATCAGGAATCCCGCTGGCCATCGTGATGCTGGATATCGATCACTTCAAGAGATTCAACGATGTGTACGGCCACGCCTGCGGAGATTTTGTGCTCCAGCGGATTGCCCGTCTGCTGCAGACAAACATCAGGAGTAACGACCTAGCTGCCCGCTACGGTGGCGAGGAATTCATCATCATGCTGAACAATGTGACGGTACAGGACGCCTACAGGATTACCGAGCGGATACGCAGCACCGTGGAGCATGACGATATCGTTTTCAGCGACATCCACATGCAGGTCACACTGTCTGCGGGGTTCACGGTATATACCCCCGAACGAATGCAGGACAAAAAAATCAGACTGGAGCAGCTGGTCAACATGGCGGACGAGGCCATGTACACCTCCAAGCATAATGGCAGGAATCGTGTAACATACCTCGAATTCAATTTGTTAGATAGGCAGTAGCAGGAGTTTTGTTCCATGAGCATCGTGAAATACGTCAGAAGACCCTTCCGGTATAGTTTCTTCAACGCCACCTTCATCCTCATTGGACTGAACCTGCTGGTATTCCTGCTGACGAGCATCAGCAGGAGCTTGGGAACCTATCTGGCGCTGAACGTGATGCTGGTGAGCCACTACCACATGTACTGGCAATTCCTCACCTATATGTTTGTTCACGGGGACTTTACCCACTTGTTGTTCAACATGCTAGGACTGTTCTTCTTCGGGCTTTCTGTGGAACGAACCATTGGCTCCAAGGAATTCCTGCTGATGTACCTTGTATCGGGCATCCTCTGCGGCATCATATCGTACTTGGTATACCTGTTTTCCGGTGCCTACATGACCTTTCTGGTAGGAGCCTCCGGAGCCATCTATTCGCTGCTGCTGGCCTATGCCGTGACATTTCCCAGAAACAGCATTTATTTCTGGGGAGTTCTGCCCATACCAGCCCCGTTGCTGGTGGCCATCTACGCTGGAATAGAGATTGCCAGCCAACTTCTAACACTCCAGCATGGAGTGGCCCACATGACGCATCTGGCAGGATTTGCCGTTGCCTGGGTATATTTTATTGTGAGGATGGGAATAAACCCATGGAAGGTATGGAAAGACGCCTATCGCTGAAAAGACATCCGCTCCTTCTCGTCCTCGTCCTGTGCACTGCCAGCAGTTTTGCCAAGCCAGCAGCCGGCCCTGCGCCGGAAGAGCTCATCCGCTTTTCTCTGTGGGCCACACTGGAGGCCTATCCTGGTGCAGGAGAGGTTGTCGACACAGCTGCACCCTTTGCCCACCCCGTCAACCGACTTAAGGAAATTGTTCCATTCTTTGTGGAGGGCATGGTCTGCGGCTGGAGCTTCACCTACGTCCCCTCCGACAAGATGCGTGGTGTAGAGGAATTCTTTGAGTTCAAGCCGCTGCGGGAATACCCCGGCATGGCATCCCGCATCCAGTACAAGGAGCCCTGGGTTGAAGAAAACAGGCTGAACTGCTGGGTTGAATTCCGCTGTCCACCCCACCTCACCGCCTGGAGAAACACATGGAAAACCTTAGGCTACCACCGCATTTCTGGCCGGGGACAGGGACGACTCACCGATGGATTTGACGGCATTTACGAGGGGGCCACCATTGCCCTCAAGGAGGCCGTTCGGGAATATGCCCGCTCCATCACCAAAAACAAGCCCAAGGAAATCACCGGGGAAGTTCTTTTAACTGGTCTACCAAGCATTGGTCTAAAATCAGGCAAATATATCGTTGACCTTGATTTTTTTCTCAATGTGAGTAGAATAATAAATTATACAATATATTAATTTCTATGGCATGGAGGTCACAATGATAAAGTATGTTGTAAGTTTGCTTTGTGCTCTGTTTGTATTCGGCGGTGTTTTCGCTGATGATGCAGAATCACTCTTGGCCCCTGAACCTGACTACACAAAGACAGAGACAGTCCAGGGAAAGATTACCAGTGACTACCTGAAGAAGGGTGGTGGGAAAGTAAACATTGAATACATGCCCGCCTATGATGAGGCCCGCTTCAAGTATTCATGCCCTACTCCTCTCTTCGAGCAGAGTACCGCAATGCTGGCCATCAAGGAAAGCGTGGAGGCTTTTGTAAAGGAACGGGGATACTATTTCTACACCTATCTTAAGCCTGATGACACCTACTACGATGGTGGTTCTGACAATGTAGTCTACACATCCTACATCAAGCTGTTGAACTAGCTGGAGATTATTGATGGATATTCAAGCCCTCATTAAGAATCTGCACCCCCTTGAAATCCGGGTGCTACTGAGTTACACCCCAAGCGATGAACTGACATCAGATTTATTGCAGAAGAAACTGGATTACAAGGAAGGGCATGCAAATCAGGCCTTCTCATGGCTTGGGGGCAAGAATATTGTTTCTGTCGTGCGGAGGGAGCCCCACACATTCTTCGAGCTCACCGAGTTAGGGCGTGAGTATGCCGAGAAGGGGTCTCCCGAAAGCAGAATTATAGCATTCCTTCGTGATTCAGGCCCACACAGCCTGCCAGAAATTGCGGCTGCCCTGGGCCTGGAGAACAAGGATGTGGGAAGCGCCTTCGGAATGCTGTCCAAGCAGGGAGTCCTGGCTATGGACGGCGACAAGAAGGCAGCCTACACTGGAGCCGCTGCTCCTGATTCAATAGAAATCACGGCAAGCCTTCTGAAGAAGGCCGCCGCCGAGGGTGGGCTCCTTGATCAAGCAAACCTTTCTGACGAGGAAAAGAAGTGCATGGGTGGCCTTGCAAAGAAGCGTGGCGCCGCCGATGTTCCCTTCCGCATGGTGGAGCGAGAGACGGTTGTCTACAAGCTGGAGCCAATTGCCACCGAAATCAAGGCTGCCCTGGAGCAGGCAGGAGTTACTGGCAACGAAATCGGGTCCATTACACCGAAGATGCTGGCAGATGGCAGCTGGAAGAACGGCACCTTCCGTGGCTACAATATCGCAGTTCCGCCTGCACGAATCATTCCCGGCCGGACAAATCCCTACGTGTCCTTTCTGGAAAGCGTAAAGGACAAGCTCTGCTCCCTGGGCTTTGAGGAATTTGACGGGCCCTTGGTGGAGACCGAGTTCTGGAACTCGGACGCATTGTTCATGCCCCAGTTCCATGCGGCCCGGGACATTCACGACGTGTACTATGTCAAGAATCCTACCCACGCAAAGTTCATTGAAGAGCCCTATCTTTCAAATGTTGCCGCCGCCCACGAAAACGGTGGTGACACAGGAAGCCGCGGCTGGAACTACAGCTTTGACCGAGACTTTACCCGCAGACTGATTCTCCGCAGCCAGGGAACCGTCCTTTCTGCCCATCAGTTGGCAAAGGCGAAGATTCCCGGCAAGTACTTTGGCATCGCCCGTTGCTTCCGTTACGACAAGGTGGACGCCACCCACCTGTCCGATTTCTACCAGACAGAAGGAATCGTGTTGGGAGACGAGGTGAATCTGAAGACACTTCTGGGATTTTTGGAGATGTTTGCCGTGGAAATTGCTGGTGCAACAGACGTAAAGTACGTTCCTGGCTACTTCCCCTTCACTGAGCCTTCCATCGAGGTGCACATCAAGCATCCTGTCCTTGGCTGGTTTGAGCTGGGCGGCTCAGGAATCTTCCGTCCTGAGGTCACCAAGGCCATGGGCATTGATGTTCCTGTTTTAGCCTGGGGAATCGGCATTGACCGTATGGCATTGATGGCATTGGGCCTGAACGACCTGCGGGAGCTGTTCAGTGAGGACATCGAGAAAGTCCGATTGAGAAAAGCACGTTACTAAAATTCTTCCAACTATTTTAAGGAAGGCCAGGAGCAAATCCTGGCCTTTTTACTTGCGTTTTATCGTAAATAGCTATATACTATGGGTTGAAAATTACAAAATGTCGAACTATGTCATTTTGAATATTTGGAGATAGTAATGGCACAGACAGTTCCACAAATGGTAAAAGAAGTTGCCCTGCAATACCCGCAAGTGGCAGCCCAGAATGCGAAGGATGCAGAGGGGAATTTCCAGCCGGTAACATACAAAGAGTTGATGGATTACACCTACAATTTTGGTGGTGGCCTGCTTTCCCTCGGAACCCTGCGTGGCGAGCACATCGGTCTTCTGGCAGACAACCGCAAGGAGTGGCTTCAAGCCGACATGGGAATCATGGCCATTGGTGCCGTTGATGTTCCTCGGGGCTGTGATGCCACCGAACGGGAGCTTCGCTTCATTTTCTCCTTGGCAGAGTGCAAGACCATCATCGTAGAGAACGAGACCCAGCTCAAGAAGGTGCTGGACTTCAAGGCCGACCTGCCCCAACTCATTCGCTTCATCAGTTTTGATACGATTTCACCGAACACAAAGGCACAGTCCCAGCAAGCAGGTGTGGAAGTACTTCAATTCGAGGAGGTGCTTGCCCTGGGAACAACCTATTGCCAGCAGAATCCCGGCAAGGTGGAGGCAGCGCTGGACGCAGGCACTGCAGACGAGCTGGCATGCTTGATTTTCACCTCCGGCACCACTGGCGAGCCAAAGGGGGTAATGCTGACCCACAACAACTTCCTTGCCCAGCTGGAAGACTTGAAGGAACGTATTTACCTGTATCCTGGAGAGCGTGCCCTGTCCGTGCTGCCTGTGTGGCATGCCTTTGAGAGGCTCTGCGAGTATGTCATCCTGTGCCAGGCTGCTGCCATCTGTTATTCCAAGCCCATCGGCAGCGTCATGCTTCCCGATTTCCAGAAACTCAATCCCCAGATGCTACCCGCTGTCCCCCGTGTGTTCGAGGCGGTGTACGAGGGAGTCTACCGAACCATGAGGAAAACTGGTGGCGTGGTGTACGCCCTATTCCGGTTCTTTGTGGGTGTGGCAAAAGTCCACTCAAGGATTCACCGCCACCTGTTCCGCCAGACCGCCCGATTCAAGAACGACCACCTTCTGCTTTCCTGGATTGTGCTGTTCATCCCCTGGTTGCTGCTGTACCCTCTGAAGGCTCTGGGCGGTGTAATTGTATTCAAGAAGATTCGGGCCAAGCTGGGAACAAGCTTCCGGGGAGGCATTTCCGGTGGTGGTGCACTGCCCCCACAGATTGACGAATTCTTCTGGGCCATCGGTGTGAATCTGGTGGAGGGATATGGCCTTACCGAAACTGCCCCAGTAGTTTCCGTGCGGCCCTTCCGTGCACCCGTCTTTGGAACCATCGGCCGCCCCTTGAAGGATGTACAGGTTCGGATTGTTGACGAGGAGGGCAATGTACTGCCCAAGTGCCAGAAGGGAACAGTGCAGGTGAAGGGCCCCACCGTAATGAAGGGCTACTACAAGCGGGAGGATTTGACTGCCAAGGTGATTGACAAGGACGGCTGGTTTGACACCGGTGACATCGGTCTCATCGCCCTGGGCGGCGAGCTGGTGCTGAAGGGACGCATCAAGGACACCATCGTACTGCGAGGTGGCGAGAACATCGAGCCATTGACCATCGAGATGAAGCTGAACAATTCCCGCTACATCGCCCAGTCCATGGTGGTGGGACAGGACCAGCGCTTCCTGGGAGCCATCATCGTTCCCTCTGAGGAGGAGATTGTGGGATACGCCCAGGAGCAGCAGATTCCCTACGAGGACTATAGCGGCCTGCTGAAAACCCAGGAAATCCGCAAGCTCATCGACTCGGAGATTCAGACTGCCATCAGTGCCAAGAACGGATTCCGCCTCTTTGAAAAGATTTCCCGGTTCTTCATGCTGGACAAGCCCTTTGTGGTGGGAGAAACCCTTTCTGCCAAGCAGGAAATCATGCGCCACAAGATTTCCGAGCTGTATGCAAAGGAAATTGCGGAGCTGTTCAAGTAAGCGCAGATAATCTTGATACGAAGCCCCAAGGTGTGAGCCTTGGGGCTTTTTGTTCCGCAATGAGTCTCGCCCTGACATTCCAGATTTTTCAATGGCTTTTTTCTACCCCATTTTGCGAACTTTATTGTACACTATCTCAAGTTCGTGAAAATCTTTTTTTGTAAATAGTAAAATTTATGTAAGTGTGGTATAATGTTCCCGTAGTTTTGTATTATCGGAAGAATATTTCATGGGCAATTTTGATTTTTTGAATACTTATTGGCCTGATTTTGCTAAAATCATGGAATTTGCAGAAAATTATGTTTATACAGATCCTGCGTCTAGTAAAAATAAATCTGGCTTATTTTTGGAATTAATGGTTCGTGAAATCCTTAGAATTGAAAATATACCAGAGCCAGAAGATAAAAAAGAAAACTCTCATTATAACAGAATTAAATTATTAAAAGATGATGGTATTCTTCCATATGATGTTAATCAATGGATAAATCAAGTTAGATTAAAAAGAAATGATTCTTCTCATGAAAATTTAGGTTCTTCTTCAGACGCGTTATTAGTATTAAAATTTACATTTCGTACTGCTGTTTGGTTTATGCAAGTTTATGGAGATGGTTCATTCAAACCCAATCAGTTTGTAGATCCTGAAAAAACTAAAGTTGTTCCTGATTATACAAAACTTGTATTAAATCAAGAACGAAAAATCGAGGAACAAAATGAAGAAATCGCAAAATATGAAGCAACTCTTTCTGAACACAACAAATTATTAGCAGAACAACAAGCTTTAATTGAACAATTAACAAAAGAACATGAAGAAAACCGTCGAACAACACCTCAAGCAGCATTAACAAAACAAGAAAGACAAAACATTTCTGCTATCGCTATTTCAAATACAAAACTTTCAGAAGATGAAACCCGAAAACTTATTGACGAACAACTCCGTCGTGTAGGATGGGAAGTTGATACACATACTTTAAGATATTCAAAAGGAACTCGTCCGCAAAAAGGAAAAAAAGTTGCAATTGCGGAATGGCCTGTAAATTCTCCAACATCAAAAGATCATCGTGCTGATTATGCCTTATTTATTGATGAAAAATTAATTGGAATTATTGAGGCAAAGGCTTACGAAAAAAGTGTTTATTCAATTATAGACAATCAATGTAATGAATATGCAAGAAATATAAAAGATGAAGATGAAAAATATTTACTTGGTAAATGGGGAAAATATCAAGTTCCTTTTATTTTTGCCACAAACGGACGACCATATTTAAAGCAAATTGAAACTGAATCTGGCATTTGGTTTCAAGATTTAAGAAAAGAAACAAATAATCCAATTGCTTTACAAGGCTGGTATAGTCCTGATGAATTAATGGCAAAATTTAAGCAAAATGTAGATGAAGCTGATCAAAAATTATCCAATTTGCCTTATGACTTTTTACGCGACCCAGATGGTTTAAATTTCAGACATTATCAACTTTCTGCAGTAGAAGCTGTAGAAAAAGCTGTAATTGATGGAAAAGACAGAATCATTCTTGCAATGGCAACTGGAACAGGAAAAACAAGAACAATTCTTGGAATGGTTTATAGATTCTTAAAAACAAATCGTTTTCGTCGCATTTTATTTTTAGTAGACCGCACCGCTCTTGGTGAACAAGCTCAAGATGTTTTTAATGATGTAAAACTGGAAGATTTGCAACCATTAAACAAAATTTACAATATCAATACTCTTGATGATATTGAACTTGCTTCAGAAACAAGAATTCAAGTTGCAACAGTTCAAGGAATGGTTGCTCGAATTATGAGTGATGATAAAGAAAGAATTCCTTCTTCTGGAGATTTCGACTGTATAATAATTGATGAAGCACACAGAGGATATTCACTAGACAAAGAATTAAGTGAAGCTGAACTTTTATATAGAGACCAAAATGATTTTATAAGTAAGTACACAAAAGTTATTGAATATTTTGATGCAGTTAGAATCGGATTAACAGCAACACCTGCAATCCATACAACAAAAATTTTTGGAGAAGCTGTATTTACATATTCTTATAGAGAAGCTGTTATAGACGGATATTTGGTTGATTACGATGCTCCACACATTATAAAAACTGAGTTGAATCAAAATGGAATTCATCATAAAAAGGGCGAAACTTTAGCTCGTTACAATCCAGTTACAAAAGAACTATTAAATCCCGCTGAATTAGAAGATGAAGTTGATTTTGAAGTAGAAGTTTTTAACAAAAATGTAATCACAGATTCTTTTAATGATGTTGTATTGCAGGAACTTT
>JAGARR010000050.1 GCA_017622135.1 Spirochaetaceae bacterium | reverse complement strand
CAGATCCTCCAGCTGCTGGAAGCGGCTCTCCGTGTCTCCCTGGATGCTGTCGAAGCGGCTGGTAGCCAGATCCTCCAGCTGCTGGAAGCGGCTCTCCGTGTCTCCCTGGATGCTGTCGAAGCGGCTGGCGGCTGTTCCTTGAAAATTCATCAGCCGATTTTCAGCCTGCTGATTGACAGAATCCATGTTCTGCTGGATATCATCCTTCAGGGCGGTCAACTGGGAAAGGGCATCCTCACGCATGGAGGAAATTTCCTGCCGTACAAAGGACTCGAACTCCTCAAAGGAATCCCGCTCCTTCTGACGTGCCGCCTCCATGGCCGCCTGGTACAGCCCATGGTACTGGTCCTCCAGCTCCTGCATGCGGTTTTGGTTCTCCTGGGAAAGCAGCGCCACTTGGCTGATGTTCTGCTGGGCCACTTCCTCCATCTGACGAAGGGCCTCCTCGGTCTGATCGCTCCGCTGCTCCAGATTTGCCTCCACAGAGAACAGCCTGTTCTCCAAATCCTTCTGAAAATTGGTGATTCCCTCCAGAATCCTGCTCTGGATGCTGGACAGCTGACTCTGGGAATCCTCCTCAAGGCTGGTGATTTCCTGCTGGATTGAAGACTGGATGGTGTCCAGTTTGGACTGGGAGTCGTTGTCAAGGCTGGCGATTCCCTCCAGAATCCGGCTCTGGATGCTGGACAGTCGATTCTGGGCATCGTTCTCAAGGCTGGTAGCCAGATCCTCCAGCTGCTGGAAGCGATTCTCCATGTTTCCCTGGATGCTGTCGAAGCGGCTGGCGGCTGTTCCTTGAAAATTCATCAGCCGATTTTCAGCCTGCTGATTGACAGAATCCATGTTCTGCTGGATATCATCCTTTAGGGCGGTCAACTGGGAAAGGGCATCCTCACGCATGGAGGAAATTTCCTGCCGTACAAAGGACTCGAACTCCTCAAAGGAATCCCGCTCCTTCTGACGTGCCGCATCCATGGCCGCCTGGTACAGCCCATGGTACTGGTCCTCCAGCTCCTGCATGCGGTTTTGGTTCTCCTGGGAAAGCAGCGCCACTTGGCTGATGTTCTGCTGGGCCACTTCCTCCATCCGACGAAGGGCCTCCTCGGTCTGGCTGGTCCGCTGCTCCAGATTTGCCTCCACAGAGGACAGCCTGTTCTCAAAGCCCTCCTGAAAATTGGAGATTTCTTGCTGAACCAAGGACTGGATGCCCTCCAGCTGGCTCCGGGAATCACTGTCAAGGCTGGCAATATCCTGCTGTATCGTGGACCGGATGCCCTCCAGCTGATCCTGGGAATCGTTCTCAAGACTGGCGATCCCCTGCTGTATCGAGGTCTGGATGCTCTCCAGCCTGGTTTTGGAATCGTTCTGAGTCCGGGCTATATCGTTCTCAAGCTGACTCCTCACCTGGGCAACAAGGCTTTCCATGTCCTGCTGCAAGCGGTCGGTATCCTGACGGGAACATTCCTCCAGATCCGCCAGCACCTGTCGCTCCTTGTCCTCAATGGAGTCTAGGGCATTCTGATAGGCAGAAAGATATTCCTGACGCAGGTCTTCTATGCGACGAGTAAGATCAGCCTGAACGGAATCCAGGCTGGAGCTATTCTCACCCGCCAAGATGGAAACCTGGTCCGCCAGCTGCTGGGCCTGGGTGGCTCTGGAATTGATGCTCTCCTCCGCCTGGGAAATGCGGGAGGAAAATTCTCCCTCAACGGAATCAAGCCGTTCCAAGGTATTTTGGCGGGTATTTTCAATCGCTTCCTCCAGACGCTGCTGCAGCTGGTCCAGCTGGTACTGGATGTCACTCTGGAGGCTCTCCCGATTCTGGATGGAAAGGGCGGAGAAGGAATCAAGGGCCTGACTTTCCTGGAGGGCAATCTCCTCCATGGCACGGTCGTAGGCCTCACGATACTGCTCCTCCAGTTCCTGCGCCCTGCTCATAATGGACTGTTGGACAGAGGCCAGGGTCCTGCTGTTGCCGGAAGTCTCCTCCGCCAACTGACTGGAAAGCTGCTCCAAGGATGCAGTGCGCTCATCCAGTTCCCCCCGGAGATTGGCAACCTGGGAGGTGAGGTATTCCTGCAGATTTTCTACCCGAATGCTTGTATCGTCGTTGAGTTTTTCCAGAGCCTCGTCAAAGGCATGCTGCAGCTGGGTAATATTCTCCTGGGTACGGTTCTGCAGCTGGAGGAAGGACTGATCCTCCAGGCTCTGGGCCTTCTGGGCGGCGTTTGAATAGATGTCCGCCACGCTGTCGTTGATGTGCTGGAGCACCTGCTGGTTCTTCTCCAGAGACTCCTCGGTGGAAATTTCTAGCTGCTGCACCTTCTCGTTGAAACGGTTCAACAGCTCCGCACCCATCTGCTTCAGCTGCTCGCCGTTTTTCTCCGCAAAGTCTGCCGTCAGCTTGGAGATGCGACCCTCCAGTGTGTGGACGTTCTTCTGGTACAATCCCATCTGCTTTTCCAGCTTGTCCACCACAGCAGTCTCCGCACCCACCCGGCGCATGTTCTCCTCCAGGTCGGCGGTCATGTCCACCAGCTGCTGGAGGGTCTTGTCATAGGCGGTAATCTTGCTGTCGATGGTGTCCACCGCCTGGATACGGTTGTCGAATTCCTTGGTCAACTGGTCAAATTCACCAATCTTGTCATTGAGATTCCGTACCGTGGCGATGGCCTGGGTCTGCCGCACCTCCACCTCATTGTACTCACTTTTGAGACGAGATATTTGTTCGTTAAATTTTTGGTCAAGGTCATCCTTCTGGATGCCGATATATTTCTTGACCTTGTCCAGAGAGCGATTGTCCCTGTCCATATACCGGAGCGCCAAAGAAAAAACAAGCGAAATACCAACAGATATGAGTATTCCAAAGATCGTCATATTTTATTCCCCACCCAAAAAACTTGATATCAGTTTAACACATTTTTTTCTAGTTGACGATAACTTTTGAAGGAAATGTCAGCTTCCTTCAAAGGCAATCGCAAAAGCCGTCTCCATAACGGTAGAATGTACGCAGTCCTCATCCCCGCAGCCGCAGCCCCTTCCACGTCAGCGGTGATGCTGTTCCCCACATACAGGATTTCTTCCGTAGGCAGCCCCAGCTTCAGGGCCAGACTGCCAAAGGTGAATTTCGACGGCTTGAGGGCACCGAGCTCCTCTGAGCCGCAGATGACATCGAACAGCTCCCGTGTTCCCCAGATATCCCCCTTCTGCTCCGGAGGAAAATCCGAGAGGATGGCAACCTTCAGCCCACGCTCCTTGAAAGCCAGGATGGTCTCACGAATATGGGCATAGGGACGGACAGCCTTGAGGTAGGGCATCATCCCCTTGTACACGATTGTGTCTATCAGCTTTTTTGCGGACTCATTGTCCACCCCCAATTCAAGGGCAAGGAGACGACCTTGATACTCATAGAAATCCCCAGAGGGAGCCGTCCTATGGAGAACCTCCCGAACCTTCTTGTACTTGAGGAAAAAGCGGATATTTTTCAGTACGTACGGAATGATGCGAATATACAGCTGCCAGCTCGGGTACAAGGTACCATCGATGTCAAAGGCAACCGCCTTTATCCCTGTTGTCATTTTTTCATTATATTATATTTAAAGCGAACCTGTCCAGAACCTTCTGCAACCTGAAAGCGCCATTTTCCAATCTGCGCCCGTATTTCCTCCTGCACCTGTTGGTGAACCAGAGATTCCGGCGTGATTTTGATGGAGCCAGGTTGTACCACCCCCTCCGGAGTAATCTCGAAGGTGATGGTCACTTCCAGGGAGCCGGGAATGAGGCGCTGGTTTTCCCGGGAAATCAGAATCACCGGCTCCCCGGGCTCCAGCAGGCGACGGCGACCACCGCCCACCAGCTCCAGATGTGCTCCAGCACGAGACTCTTCTTCGGAGGTGCCAGAGCCTACTTCCCGGTCCTGGCCTTCCGAGCCAGCACTGGAATAATCGCCGGCAGCCGCAGTGGCAATGCGTGACAGAGATTCTGTGGTGCCAGCAGCAACGGGCTGTGCTGCTTCCTTGGGAAGGGCACTGCTGCTGGTAGTACCTCCGCTGACAGACGGAGAACCAGTGGCGGCCACACCGGAGAGGCTGGAGGTGGAGTCAAGGGGAACGGCGGGCGGTTTTCCCGATTCGGGTGAGAAGGTGTAGCTGGTGCTGTTCTCCCCGAACAAGGCTTCCCAGGCCGCCTGGTCGAAGGAGCTGGGATCCACAGGCTCCTGGTCAGAGGAAGGTGCAGCGGCAGGAATGGAGGGAAAAGCCGCCGGTGGAGGGCTCGATGCCACTGGTGCAGATGCAGCCGGGTCTGTTGTCCGAGCGGGGGCGGTTGCCGCTACTGACTCCGATGCATTGGGAGCCTGCTGCGTGCTGTGGGAAGTCTCTTTTTTCACTGGCGGATGAGCTGCCGGGACGACGGAGCTCATAGGTGTGGAAAGGGAATCCTCAGCAGTGATTCCTTCAGAAACGGACTCGCTCCCCGGAACCTCCTCAGTGGCCTCTGCATCAGGGACGCTTTCAGGCAAAGCCAGCTGTCCTGCCGAGGCCAGCTGGGAGATGCCAGACAGGGGGGCAAGGGTGAGGGAAATCCTTTGGTAGACTGGCTTTGAGGGCTTTTCCAGCAGTTCAGGAGGCAGCAGGACTGCCACCGAAAAGGCCACCACCCAAACAAGCATGGTCAGCAGCACAGCCATGGAGCGAGATATGCCTTCAGGAGATTTTTTTCTGGGGGATTCTGTCTGGGCCGCCACTATCGCTCCACCGTCCGCAGGTTCACCGCAGAAAAGCCGTTCTTCCGCAGCAGGTCAAATATCCCCACGATGACTCCGTTGGTCACCTGGGCATCAGCCTCCAACTGCACCGGGTACTCCTGCCGTGGAATAGTCTGGGTGTCAAAGGCGGCCAGCTGCTGGTCAAGCTGCTGCAGTGTCACGGACTGGTCGTTGAGCCACAGACCGCCATCGGCCGACAGGGTAATCACCAGCCCCGCAACCTGGCTTTCCTCCGCTGTGGTAGACTGGGGCAAGTTCACGGTAATGCCCGGCAGAAGGGCGAAGGTGGTGGACACCAGAAAGAAGAGAATCAGCTGGAACACGATGTCGATCAGGGGAATCATATCCACCTGGGAGGTACGACTCCTGCCTTCACGGCCATTCCTTCCACTCCGGGAGGCGAACATTCCACGGAAACTCATAGGTTCTTCCCTACGAGATTGCGGCCACAAACCTGAATCACCACGGCGGTGGCAATGGACTCCATGGCGGCAATCCGTCTGTTGACGGTGGCCACAAAATGGTTGTGGCAGATGACGGCGGGAATGGAGATGCATAGGCCCGTGGCGGTAGTCACCAGAGCCTCCGCAATGGAGCCAGCCAGTGCAGCTGGATTGCCCATGGACTGCCCCGCACCCAACACACCGAAGGCCTGGATGGTGCCCGTCACCGTTCCCAGCAGTCCCAGCAAGGTGGCCACATTGGCGATGGTCCCCAGGGCCGTGATGAACTTGTCCAGCCGTGGAACCTGGCGATCCAACTCAGCGGCCACCAGCTCCTTCAAGTCAGACTCAGGCAGATGGCGCAGGGCAATGGCCTGGGAGGCCACCTGGGAAGCGGGAGTGGCCACGTCCGTGCACCAAGAGAGGGCCTCGTCAAAGCGGCAGCTGTGAATCAGGGACAGGAGACGATCCAGAAAGAACCGGTCCTTTCGGCTGACGCTGCTGAAATAGATGAAGCGCTCCAAAATGATGAAGGTGGCCAACACGGCGCAGAGTCCCAGGGGAATCATCAGGGGGCCACCGCTCTTTATCAAGTCAATCATATTCACTCCTAAAAACGAAAGTGCAGCGAGAGGGAGACTGAACCAGACTCCTTCACGTAGGGTTCCACCAGCACCCGCTGCCTGCCGGAAAACAGCTTGATCATGTCCCGCAACTCCAGCGCCAGCCGCAGGTTCTCCACGGGCTTGAAGTAGGCCATGACACCCAGCTCCGGCACATTGTCTGGCCCATGGATGCCAAAATCCGTGTGCACCGCTCCACCCCAACGGAAGGCTCCATTCCAGCCTTCGGAGGGAGCATTGTAGCCCAGGGACAGGAAGATGCAGTGGGGAGGAAGATAGGCCGGCACATAGAGCCAATTTCCCCGCCAGCCTGCTTTCATTAAAAAACTGTTGAGCTCCATCGTTACAGCCCCTTGGGTGGCAAAGGCTGTTCTCGCCACAAAATCTTCGGCGAAGAGTCCCGTATATCCATTGATGCCAGCGGCATAGTTCCCCGTCAGCACATTGTTTCCAAAGGCCGACTGCTTGAAGTCAGCCTCTAGGTCAAGACCAAGGTGGGAAACCAGGGGAAGCCGTGCACCAGCAGTGAAGAACCAGTCGCTCTGCTCCCCCTCCTTGATGAGACTCTTTGCCAGCAGGTTCACAAAGGCCTCCCGTTCCTCCAGCTCCAGGAAGTTCACCGGGCGGGACTCCAGTCCACCTCGGGCAAAGAGCTGCAGGTCTCCCTGTTTCAGCCTTCTCCCCCACTCCACCCCTAGGGAAAAGGGCAGGAGAAGCCTCACATCGTCTGCCCCGCTGCCCGAGGGGAAAGAGACTAGGGACAGATTCCCCTGCACCTTCAGGGCAGCATTCCACCGCCAGGTAGCGGAGACCTCCAGATGCATCCTGTTCTGGGACAGCACCACCTCAGGATCAAGGCTGGCAGTGTAGCCCCACCCCAGAACCAGCCCCAAGTCAAAGAGATGGCTGCTAGGGAAAGGCTGGTGGGCAGCAGTGCTCCAGGTGGCTTTCAGCTGAGGAGTCAGCTGCAGGATGGAGAGCGCCACCCCACGGTTCACTTTGGTTCTGCCCACTGTGCTGGAAAAGCCTGCATACCGGTTGTACCAGCCCAAGGGAAGGACTGCCCCAAGGCTGAATCCATGGGGCAACGGGACCTCCATGGCCATTTGGAGGCTGGCGCCACGTCGGTTTATGTCGTCAAAAAGGAGGCTGTGACCTTGCAGTCCATTGTCCAGAGACAGGTAGCCTCCTGCCACCTTCAGCTGGGCGGGAGAAGGCTCCTGTGTTCCGATTCCATTTCCTGATGATTGCAGGGACTTCTTTTTCAACAGGAAGGTCTTTTCCACAGAAAGGAGGCTCTTGGTGTGAAAAAAGCCGTCCTCTGTTGTTTCCAAGCCATAGCCCCCCACCATCCCATAGCCAAAGTCCAGCCGAAAGGGAGCCTCACCTTCCGTATACACCTGGAACTGGGACAACAAGCCCAAGGGCCAGGCAGGAGCTATGAGTCCCTCCACAAAAAATTGCTGTTGTGGCAGACTGCTGGCCAGCTCCACCACCGAGGGAGGAAGCGGTTCCTGCACAGGCGCAACCGGCTCCGGTACTGGTTGCGGAGGCTCCGGAGAAACAGGGGGACGCTGGGGAAGGGAGGCAGAATACTCGGGCAGGGCTTCCTCCGCTACCTCCAGCTCCTCTCCGGCAATAACGGTGGTGATGTCGGGGAGGTACACCTCCTGGGCGGAGACAACAGTGGGCAGGAGCAGACAAAAGATCAGCCTCAACAGGACAGGCCACCCCAGGATGGACGTACACGGTAGCCTAGAGAAAACACCAGGACAGTCTTCCAAATGAATCGCAGCCATACTCGCCTCCGCTACAAAAAAATTCTGACCGCACTAGTCCATCGTGACTGGGGAAAGAGACTTTCCAGCTGATGGGCTACCGCACGACAGTCCGCCCGCAAGCCTGCAACATCAAAGCTTTCCGCCCCACGGTACAGGGCTGCTGCCGCCGCCTCACCAGCATCACCGCCCCCCTCCGTTCCATTGCCCGCCAGCAAAAAGAATCGGGCGGAGACAAGGAAGAGCTGTGCGGACTCACGGTAACGTCCCGCCTGCCGGTACAGGTCTGCCAGCAGATAGGATCCCTGGGCGGCCACTTCCTCCTCCCCCACCCACCTGCGGGGCAGTTCCCCCACCGCCGTCAGCTCCATGCCACGGTCATCTGTACCGTCAGCAACGTGATCCCCCTGCAAGCCAAGTGCGTCCAACAACTCCAAGAGAACCCGCTCTGCGGCGGTGATTTCCTGACTGGAGGAACGGTAGCGGGCGGCAAGCTGCACCGCCAAGCGACGCCCCTCCCTCGTTCCGCACTCCCCCGCCGCCCTGTACTGGTGAAGCAGTTCCACAGTGCGGGAGTCGGCTCCCTGCTCCAAAAGCACCAAGTCTTCCAGTTGTCCTTCCACATCCATGGTCTTTGCCTGCTGGGGGAATTGCGTTTGCAACTGCCGCCCCTGTTCCAGAGCCAGCTGATACTCCCCCTTTGTCTTGTACAGTCCCATCAATGCCACCTGGGAGCTAAAGGCAAAGCTGCTTTCAGGATAGCGAACCAGCAGTGTTTCATGCAGGAGAATCGCCTGGTCATGAAAGCCCTCCCGCCTCAGGGCCTCCCCATTAAAGTATAGGGCGGCATCACCATGACTTCCAGCAGGATAATTGTGGCGGTAGAAGGCAAAGGCCTGGGCCGCATCCCTGTATTTTTCCATGGAATAGAGGAGCTCCCCCTGACGATAGGATGCCGTGTCACCTAAAGCCCTCAGCTCCTGGGCAAGCCCCCTGGAATCAATGCTGAATTCTGCACTAGCTCCGGTACCAGCACCAGAGGGACTGCAGATTTCCCCCAGCTTGCCATACGCCGCCGCCGCCAACTCCAGCGTCTCCTGGGACCCCTCCGATTTTCCCTGGGAGGCCAGAATCTCCGCCGCAAGAAAACGGCAGGAAAGGGAAGGCGCGTCCTGCCGCTCCAGATAGGGCTCCAGCAGAGATAGGGCCTCCTGGTGGCGGCCGCCGTCTCTGTAGATTCTGGCGGCTAAAATCACCGCCTGCTGGCGGGACAGGGAGTCCGGCTGGAGCTGCCGTTCCGAAGCAGTATGCACCAGCTCCAGAGCCAGCTCCGCAGCCTTGTTCCACCAATGGGAGGAGGTACGACTGTTATCCTGGCCCTGCCACAGCTGGAGGGTGCAATGGATGGCAAGGCGGGCAGTCTTCTCTGACAAGGGATGGTTCGGGTGGGAATGGTACAGGCTCTGGAGGGTCTGGTAGGCCACTGACCACTTGTTCTGCCGGAACTGGGCAAGCCCCAGATAATACTGGTGGTAGGGATTCTCTGCGAAGGCAGCCTCGTCCAGACGACGGCTATCCTCAAAAAGCTGTTCCGCCTGGAGCCAGTCCCCCAGACCAAAGGCTGCCAGTGCCGCCACATAATTGCAGCGGCCGTTCCAGCCAGCCTCATTCTGGAAGGAGGCCGCCCCACCTGAGGGACGCCCTGCCACAGTGCACGCCTCCTGAGCCAACTGGAACGCCAGCTTGAACTCCTTCTTTTCCATGGCTCCACGGCTGTAGTTCAACAGCCCCTCCCCGTCAAGGATGCCCAGACGGTAGTATTCAGCAAGGGACTGCAATCCCTCCTCCCGGTGGCCCAGACGAATGAGAGAGAGGGCGTAGAGGTTTGCGGCAGCGGCCACCTGACCAGAATCAAGGGGAAACGCTGCTTTCGTCGGGGCAGACTCCTGCTGCCGAAGGCAGGCATCCAGCACCGGCTTCAGGCTGCGGGCCGCCTGCTGGTATTGCCCCTCCTGGAAGAAGTCCACCCCCGCCCAGAACTGACTCTGCAGCCCAGTATCCACCAGCGAAAGCTCCTCGTCACCTGCATTCTGTGAAAAGAGGGGATGCGACGTACAATTTGAGATTATCAATAGAATACAGAAGGAAAAGACGAAGGCTCCAGGGCCACCCGAATACAAAAGTGTGAAAAAAGATTTTTTCTGCTGCACAAAATCCTCAATGAATCAAGCTATGGACAAGGCCGGTACGGGACCGACCTCGCACCATAAACAATCATCATTGGGGAAAGAAACGCTCGGAAGCATTAATTCTAACTAAATGAACGTAGGAGTCCTTGTAGCGGTCCATGAAGGTTTCCAGGGAAATCTCCTTGCCATTCTCAAAAATCACCACCTGGAACTGACCATAACCATCGAAATAGGGGAAGATGGCCACCGATTCCGTAAAGAATTGTACCTCGGGAGACTCCACGGAGGGACGGTGGCTCTGGCGCACGGCACCAAGGTACAGCTTTCCCGGCTCCGTCACCGCCAGCACATAGAGCAGCCCCTTGATGGTGTTGATGCGGTAGCCGGTATCCTTCAGGTAGCCCAGGGAATTGGACAACTTGCCGAATTCATCGATTTCGGCGGCGAAGGGCTCTATCAGCACGTCGCAGCCAGAGGTGTTGTAGTAGAAATTCCTTCCCGAATAGGTGGAGAGGACTGCTGCCGCCAGGTTTCTGGTCCAGTCCAAGGAGAAGGACACAGCGAATTCCTCCCCCACGCTCTCCGCAAAGCTCCCCTGACGAGCCTGCACCGTGGGCATAGTCAAGGGCTCCAGCCGGGTGTAGCTTCCTCCCACTGGAATCACCAGGCCGTCCACAATCCACTTGATGAAGCCGGCGGAGGACAGACTCAATTCCCCAGCCTCCCGCATCTCGAGAGACTCAATCCGCTGCTTGCCAGTGGAAATGTAGACGGCATTTCCATCCTCGTTGTAGGCAGCATCCTCCAGGGGCGTAATCCGTTCGAGATTCTCCCGAATCACAGCAATCATCTGCAGCACAGGATGATAGAGGGCCGGCATGATATTGATATAGTTCCAGGGAAGGGTGCTTTCCGTCATGTCAAAGACCTCCAAAAAGGATGCCTTGTACAGACGCTGGAAAGGAATTCCAACAGGAACCCCCCTAGCGGCATAGCCATCAAACACCACAAAGTCAGCCAGCACCTTGTGGTTGTTGAAATTCATCTGCATATACACCTCAGGCTCACTGGCAAAATAGTAGCGGATGTACAGGGGCTCGCCGCTCTTGATGTCCCGGTGCAGCACCCAGCTGCCGGCAGAGGTGGCGGGATACACGTCCACCGTGGAGGCGCTCACCTGCCCGCCGGAATACATGTCCACCGAAATCTTCTGGCGGGGAGCCACCACAATCATCAGCTGGCTCCCGTCCTCCTCGGAACGAATCTGGAAGACCGTGCCCACATTGTTTCTATGAAGCTCAGGAACCTTTCCCCGCACAGCCTCCACCGGAGCAGTGAACCAGGACTCCACCAATTTTTGCCGAATCTCTGAAGAATCGGGAATTCCCTGCCTATTGTACAGGGCGAATACCGATGCCCCCATCACAACCATCAATAGACACAGGAAACCCTTCCGCTTGCTCATAATCCCCTCCCAAACTGAAGTCCATGCAAACAGTTTTTTAAAGTATCGGTTTTCTTAGCAGATACTCAACAGGTGAAAGGAAAAAATGATATGAAGGCAACCACCTCCCCGCTCAAGCCGCTGTAGGGAACAGTAGCCTCCCCTTCCCTTTCCTCATCATCAATCGTTCCAAAGAATTCATCTATGGGGGAATGGTTTGTTGCCATTGATTATTGTCTTTTGTCTTAAAAACTTGGGAAAGTCGAGAAAAAATCTAGTCCTGAGAGCATTGCATCAAACATCGCATCACTCATTTTGTACCTCCTTATTTACCCCAAATTTCGAGTTTTATTAGGAGTGTACAAAAAAGCGTAAAACCTTAAGACTTGTTTACCACAACAAAAAGCAAAGGAGTTACGCTTATGTATGAACACCTTTACACCTTAACCCAGATGTTTTTCAAGAGTCTAAAAGGAAATCTCATGTTTGAAGTTCCTGTGCGAAGAAGCAAATCCACAAAGGGTTGGCGGTATGGATTTAAATTAAGTGGAATCTGAAATGAAAATGGCGACTTTGAAAATATAATCATCATACATGATAAACCGCAATCTTGCTCTTTATCAAAATTTCTTTAGATTGCGGTTGATTTAAAAACTCGAATTTCAGGCTAAACACCATTTTATGACTCTTACCATCAACTCTCTTCCACCTCATCCACAGAGGCGCTAATTTTCCGCTGGAAGCTCTCCGAAGGATTGCTGCCGTACACCAGGAGGGCTGCCTCCTGGAAATCCAGCAGCTTGTCCAGAGTAGCCGTCACCTCCTGGCTGGTAAGGCTGTGTATCAACTCGACAATTTCTTCCGTAGATGACTGGGGAAAGCCAAAGCTATGGTGGCGGAACAGCCGTTTGGAGCGGTACTCCATGTCCTCGGCGGCGATGATTTCCTCGCCACAGACATGCTGGCAGGCCGCCTCCAGCTCATCACGAGAAAATCCCCCTGTCTTTAGACGATAGAGCTCTCGATACAAGGTGGCCACCACCTTCTGGCTATCCTTTCGGGCGGCAGAGGCATAGGCACACCAGCAGGCGGCATCACTGTAGTAGGTCATGAAACTGTAGACATTGTAGCTGTAGCCGCCCTCCTCCCGCAGCTTTTGGAAGAGGCGGGAGCTCATGGTGTCCCCCACCAAGGCATTGGCCACCGCCCAGCAATAATAGTCCCTGGCAGCAGAGGGCTTGAAGACGGGGAGCTGCAGGAAAAACTGCATCTGCCGAAAGGGGGCATCCCTGAACTGAATACCCTGTCGCCACTCCGGCTCAAAGGATTCCTTTTCATCAGCACCCTGCCGAAGAGGCAAGCCTTCAGCCACCTGCAAAAGCTCCTGCTGGTCAAGATTTCCTGCGGCGCATATCACCAGGGGGCCACTTACGATATGGCTCCTGTACCAGTCCACCAAGGTCTCCCGTGTTAGGGAACCCACCTCCTCCACCGTTCCTGCGATGGGGGCGGACAGCGGATGGGCAGGCCACACCGCCTCGCTGGCAGCATCAAGGGCCGCTTCCTCCGGATCATCCTGGGAAGACACAATCTCGCTCTGGATCACCGCCCGCTCCCGCTCCAGTTCCTTCTGATCAAAGACGGAGTTGGAGGCCATGTCCACCATCACCTCAAGGGCTTGCCGCAAATGGATTGCAGGAATCACACAGTGCAGGCACATGGTCTCCCGGTCGGTGAAGGCATTGAGATAGCCGCCCATACGGTCAAAGGCCAGGGCAATGTCAAAGGCGCTGCGAGTGGTCGTCCCCTTGAAAACCATGTGCTCCACAAAATGACAGACACCCCGCTGGCCCTCCCCTTCGTAGCGGGAACCCACTGGAAACCAGAAGCCCACTGCGGCAGTCTTCACTGTGGCAACCGACTCCGTAACGAGGACAACATTGTTGGATAAAATCTGTGTTTCTACCGCCATAGCAAGTCTCCTTCCCCAAAAAAAAGGCTGCCCTTGGAAGTCTCTGCAACTTCTAGGACAGCCCTTGCACGAATCACCTTGCAGTTATTTCTTCTGAGCCTCAAGGGCATCAATGTAGGACAGATTCAGGCGACCCATCTTGTCAATCTCCAGAAGCTTCACGGGAATCTGCTGGCCTTCCTTGATGACATCGGTAACCTTCTCCACCCGTTGGCGGGAAAGCTTGGAGATGTGGCACAACCCCTCCTTGCCAGGAAGGATCTCCACAAAGGCACCGAATTCCATAATCCGCTTGACGCTTCCGTTATAGATGGTTCCCACCTCGGGATCCTCCACAATGGCCTTCACGGCGGCCTTAGCGGCATCGGTGGCCTTTCCTGTCTTGCCGTAGATGATGACGGTTCCGTCGTCCTCGGTGTCGATCTTAACATCGTGGGCGGCACAGATTCCCTTGATGACCTTTCCACCGGGACCGATGAGGGCACCAATCTTGTCCACGTCAATCTTCATGGACTCAATCTTGGGGGCATACTCGCTGATCTTGTCGGCGGGCTTGCTGATGGTCTGGTTCATGACGCTCAGGATGTGGAGGCGACCACGACGGGCCTGATCCAGTGCCTTCTGCATGATCTCTGTGGTGACACCTGCAATCTTGATGTCCATCTGGAAGCCGGTGATTCCGTCAACGGTTCCTGCCACCTTGAAGTCCATGTCACCCAGGTGATCCTCCTCCCCCAAAATGTCGGAGAGAATGGCGTACTTCTCGTACTTGTCACCCTCGGTAATGAGTCCCATGGCGATTCCCGCCACCGGCTTCTTCATAGGCACACCGGCAGCCAGCATACACAGGGTTCCGCCACAGACGGATGCCATGGAGGAGGAGCCGTTGGACTCAAGAATCTCGGAGACCACACGGACGGTGTAGGGGAATTCCTCACGGGAAGGAACCATGGCCTCCAAGGAACGGCGGGCCAGGTTTCCGTGACCAATCTCACGGCGGCCAGTACCCATGCGGCCAACCTCACCAACAGAATAGGGCGGGAAGTTGTAGTGCAGGATAAAGTGCTCACGGCGGTCGCCGTCAATGTCGTCGTACACCTGCTCGTCCAGGGAAGTTCCCAGGGTGGCAACTGCCAGGGACTGGGTCTCACCACGGGTGAACACAGCTGAGCCGTGGGGCCGAGGCAGTACATTGATCTCACAGGTGATGGGGCGGATATCCTCGGTGCCGCGACCGTCCACACGGATGCCTCGGTCCAGGATGCTCTTGCGGAGGATGTTGTACTCCATGTCCTCAAAGAGGCCGTTGAACAACTTCTTCTGCAGGTCATCCTCCAGCTGCTGGGCATACTTTTCCGCCAGGGCAGCCTTTACGGCACCAATGGCCTCGTGGCGCTGGTGCTTGCCCTTCACAAAGCAGGCCTCCTCCATCTTGGGCAAGGCCTCTGCCAGCATGGCCTCCTTGTTCTCCAGCTGGGCGGTGGCGGGACACAGGGGAAGCTTCTCCTTTCCGGCCAATTTCCGCAGCTCATCCTGCAGGTGGCACATGTCGGTGATGAATTCCTGAGCCTTTGCCAGGGCTCCCAGCATAATCTCCTCGGACACTTCCTTGGCACCACCCTCAACCATAGTGAAGCCCTCGGCAGTTCCCGCCACCACAATCTCCAGCTGAGCCTTCTCAATCTGGGCATAGGTGGGGTTCACCACATAGTCGCCGTCAACATAGGCCACCCGAACACCAGCGATGGGTCCGTTGAAGGGGATGTCTGAAATGACAACGGCAGCGGAGCTGGCGATGACAGCCAGGATGTCCGGCGGGTTGATCTGGTCTGAGGAGATGCAGGTGGGCACAATCTGGATCTCACGTCCAAAGGCCACCTCGAACAGGGGGCGCATGGGGCGGTCGATGAGGCGGGACACCAGAATCTCCTTGTCCTTGGGGCGCCCCTCACGCTTGATGAAGCCTCCGGGAATCTTTCCGGCGGCATAGTACTTCTCGTTGTAGTCCACTGTTACGGGAACAAAGTCCAATCCCTCCCGAGCATCGCTGGACGCACAGGCGGTGGCGATGACGGCTGAGCCGCCAAACTGGGCATAGACAGCACCGTTAGCCTGCTTTGCCAAGCGGCCGGTCTCTAAAATCAATTCCTGTCCTGCCAATGTATAAGATACTCTATGAACCATTTCTTTTTCTCCTAAAAAATGAAAAGGACAGCCTCCCGCACACAACGGCAGCAGGCTGTCCCCCACAGCTTACTTGCGCAGGCCAAGTTCTTTGATGAGCGCACGGTATCCTTCCAGATCAGTACGCTGCATGTACTTCAACAGGCTTCTGCGCTGACCAACCAAGATAATGAGACGACGGGAAGCTCCCTTGTCCTTCTTGAAGGTCTTGCAATGCTCTGTGAGCTGCTTGATGCGTTCAGTCAGCAGTGCTACCTGAACTCTTGTGTTGCCAGTGTCACGGTCGTTTGCACCGAATTTTGTCACGATGGCAGCAGTTGTGTCTTTTGTAAGTGCCATTACTTACTCCTTTCTATTTTAATCCCTTTAAGATAACCAAACGTATGAGGGGAATCGCTCCACGTCCATCTAGGACTATACCAAGAACTCTACCCACGCTACTGGAAGCTTGATTCCATCATCAGCTTCTCCAGCAGGAGGGGTAAACCGGAGGATCTCTCCCTGAATCACCACCTGTCCACGCTGGAAAGACTTTCCATCCTTCCAGTACAGTGCCACCTGATAGGTTCCATCAGGCGGCAGCACCTGCATGCAGCCGCAAGGCCCCCGCCGTCTCGTTCCTAACAGAGAAACTCCCTCCTGGCTCCAATCGAAGCAACTGCCACCCAGGGAAAAATTCCTTCCCAAAAGGCGGCTGCACCGGACAAGGTCTCCCTCAAGCAAGGCGCAACGAATCTCAGAAGAACTGACCCGCACACCCTCCGCTATGACCGGCTCCACCACATCCAGCCGGACACCAGTCTCACGGGCGAAGCTCCGAAGGAAATCAATATTGACGGAACCTTTGTAGCCACATCTAAAGTCTGTTCCCTCCGCAAGATAGCGCATAGACAAATTATCACGTAAATGCTGGAGGAAGACAACTCCTTCCATTCTACCAAAATCACCGGAAAAGTCAATGACCACGGTGAAGGCAAAGCCTGCCTCACGAAACAGGTTCAGGCGCTGCTCCATGGTACACACAGATCCAGCGAACTGCTCAGGGTTTAGGCGGGCCTTTGGTGAGGTTCCGAAGGTCACCACACCGGGCAGGAGCCTTTTCTGGGCCATGACAGCGGAAAAAAGGGCCTGATGTCCCAAATGGACACCGTCAAAGCCACCAACGGTCAGGGCTGTCCCCTCGTATCCCGCCTCCGCCAATTCCTCAGGTGACAGGAAGGCACCGGAGGCTATGTCATCCCAAGAGTAAACTCTCAGTGAATCATTCATATTCATCATCCTTGCCGGGGAATTACAAAGCAATAGTGGAATCGTCCCCCAGCCTTTTTTACCATTCCCGCCAGCTCTCCAGTCTCCAGAAACACCGGCAGCTCCCTGACCTGGCCTTCAATTGGTGGCGGCTGGACAGAAACTGCACCCTCCCATGGTGTGAACCAGCTGCTTCTGGGAGGTCGCCCCTGAAAGAACTCCGTCTCATGGCCGCTGGACAAGACAAGGCTCTCCAATCCACAGGCCGCCGCCATTCCGGGCACAAACTGCACCAGACCTGCAGCCACCTCCTCCAGCTCCTGCTGGCTTGCCTTGGCAGCGGGTACCTCGCCCTGTCCACGACTGGCAAGGGTGAAGGCCGTGAGCCTTTGGGAAAAGACCGCATCCTCCAGACGGAAGGGACCAACTCCAGTTCTCCGCAATGCCACCAGATGGCCACGACTTCCTGCCGCCAGGGCGATGTCCCGGGCAAGGGAGCGGATGTAGGTTCCCTTGGAACAGGTAACCTCCAGCAGGCCGTGCTGGCCGTCAAAGTCGGTGAGCGCAAGGGAATGGACGGTTATTTCTCTGGAGGGAAGCTGGGCCTGCTGGCCGGATCGGGCAAGGTCGCTGGCCCGCTGGCCATCCACATGGATGGCAGAGTACAGGGGCGGCACCTGGGAAATTGTTCCCCGGAACCGATCCAGCGCCGACTCAACCTGCTGACGGCTGGGCAATGGAGAGGTGGCAATAATCTGGCCTGATGGCTCCAGGGTGTCTGTCTCAGAACCGAAGGCCACCACTGCCTGGTACCGCTTTTCTGTGGCAGTGATGTAGGGAACCAGCCGAGTCATCTTTCCCACCAGCACCACCAGCAGGCCCTCGGCAAAACTATCAAGGGTACCGGTATGCCCCACCTTTCCCGTGCCCAGGGCCTTCTTGATGACCCCCAGGGAGGAAAAGCTGGTGGGGCCGCTCTCCTTGGCAAAGAGCATGACACCGGATGCAGAAGAATCCTTACGAGCCAGAGGAATGCTCTCCCTCTGAGCCAGCGGAGGCCGATGCTGCGGCATCCCGCTCTGCTTGGGCAGCCGCCTCTTCAGCCTCCAGTTGGTTCAGCTTGCGCACCATCTCGAAGCCCTCCTTGATGCTGGAATCAGCAACGAAGGTGAGCTTGGGAAACTGACGGATGGTCAGCTTCCTTCCGATGGTGGACTGAATGAAGCCAGCTGCACTTTGCAGGCCCCGCACTCCCTTCTCCGTCTCCTTGCCGCTCATGAAGCTGGAAACATAGACCTTGGCATATCCCAAGTCACCGGAGACCTCCACCCTGTTGATGGACAAAAAGGTGGAGACGCGGGGATCCTTTATCTGGCCGGAAAGAATCATCTTGGAAATTTCCTCCCGGATCTGTTCTCCTAAACGTACCAGTCTGAAGGAAGCCATTTACTCCTTGTCCCCTCCAGCCCCATCGGCCTTGTTCAAGGGAGCTGAGTCTCCCAGCTTGCGGGCAACCTCAACATACTCGAAGATTTCCAGCTGGTCGCCCACCTGGATGTCCTGCCAGCTGTCGATGCCGATACCGCATTCGTAGCCGGTGTTCACTTCCTTCACGTCGTCCTTGAAACGCTTGAGTGAGGAAATCTTGCCGCTGTAGATGACGATGCCTTCCCGGATGACGTTGACGCTGGAGGTGCGGCGAACCACACCCTGGATGACGTAGGAACCGGCGATGAGGCCCACCTTGGGCACACGGAAGGTATCCCGAACCTCCACCATTCCAACGACCTCCTCCTTCACGTCGGGCTTCAGCATGCCCTCCATGGCCAGCGTTATCTCCTCCACACACTTGTAGATGACGTTGTACTTGCGGATGTCCACCTTCTCCTGGTCCGCCAAGGCCTTGGCCTTGGGTGTGGGCCGCACGTTGAATCCGATGATAATAGCGTTTGAGTCGGCGGCAGCCAGCATGACATCGCTCTCGTTGATGGCACCGGCCGAGGAGTGGATGACCACCAGGCGAATATCCCTGGTTGAAAGCTTCTCCAAGGAAGCCTTCAAGGCCTCTGCAGAACCCTGCACGTCTGCCTTGATAATGACCTTCAGCTCCATTATGCCGCCGGCATCGATGGTGTCATACAGGTTGTCCAAGGTGACCTTTCGCACGCTCTTGGCATCCTCGAAACGCTTCAACTCCTGACGCTTGGAGGAGATGGAGCGGGCAGTCTTTTCGGTGTCCGTAACCTGAAAGGGATCGCCGGCGTTGGGCATGGACTCCATGCCGAGAATCTCCACCGGCATACTGGGAGTTGCCTCCTTGACCTTCTCACCACGGTCGTTGAAGATAGCGCGGACACGGCCGGAATAGATTCCAGCCACGAAGGGATCTCCTGTGGTGAGGGTTCCCCGCTCCACAATGACGGTGGACACCACACCACGACCATGGTCCACCCGGGACTCGATAATCTTTCCCTCGGCGCGGCAGTTCCAGGTAGCCTTCAGCTCCAGAACCTCAGCCTGCAGCAGGATGGCATCCAGCAGGTCGTCCAAGCCCTCCTTCTTCAAGGCACTGATATGGACAAACTGGGTGTCTCCACCCCAATCCTCTGGCACCAAGCCTAAGTCGGACAACTGAGTCTTCACCCGGTCGGGGTTGGCCTCAGGCTTGTCAACCTTGTTCACCGCCACGATGATAGGCACCTCGGCATCCTTGGCGTGGTTGATGGCCTCCACCGTCTGGGGCATCACTCCATCGTCGGCGGCAACCACCAGAACAACGATATCCGTAATCTTTGCACCACGGGCACGCATCATGGTAAAGGCCTCGTGACCAGGAGTATCCAGGAAGGTTATGCGTCCCTTCTCTGTCTCCACCATGTAGGCACCAATGTGCTGGGTAATTCCACCAAACTCCCCTTCGGCCACACGGGTACTGCGGATGGCATCCAGTGTCTTTGTCTTACCGTGGTCAACGTGACCCATGATGGTGACAACAGGAGGCCGAACCTCCATATCCCCCTCTTCACCGGCATCGCTTTCGATGACCGTCTCGTCGTAGAGGCTGATGATATGCACGTCACAATCGTACTCGGAGGCCAGCAGGGTGGCAGTATCCGCATCTATGGACTGGGTGATGGAAACCATCATACCCATGGACATGAGCTTTCCGATGATTTCAGAAGCCTTGAGGTTCATCTTCTTGGCCAAGTCGGACACGGAGATGGTCTCCATAATCTCGATGGAGGCAGGCACGGCGCTGGCCATGGAAGCCTGCTTCTTCTTCTGGTTCCTGTCCTCGAAGAAGTTCTCGTCCTCCCGATCCTTGCGGTAGACAGGCTTCTTTCCCTTGAAGGTCTTCTTGGCGGGAACCTTCTTCGCCTCCTCCATGGGAGCCGGAGCACCGCCACCAAATCCAGGACGGGGGCCGCCGAATCCAGGCCGTCCACCGGGACCATTGCGGTTGAATCCGCCCTGGCCGCCCTGCCCACCCTGCCGGTTGTAGCCGCCGGGACCACGGTTGTAGCCACCCTGACCGCCCTGCCGGTTGTAGCCACCGGGGCCACGGTTGTAGCCACCCTGACCACCCTGCCGGTTCTGGAATCCCTCACGAGCCTGGGCTCCGGAGAATCCTCCATCACGGCGCTGGTAGCCATCACGGCCACCACGGTTGTAGCCGCCGCCACGAGGCTTGTCGGAAAGGTTTCCTGCCTTGACGTTGGGGCGGGCGGGACTCAACTCAAAGGCTGTCTTTGGCTTGGGCTTCTGCTCCACTGGCTTTTCAGCGGTGGCTGGTTCCTTCTGCTGGGAGACAGGTGCGGCGGACTCCTTTGTCTGGACAGAGGGAGGTACGGATGAGTCTACAGGTGTGGAAGCAGGTGCGGGACTCTCCTTGGGGGTATCCGACTTGACGGGCCGAGGTGCGGCGGCGGGCTTCTTTACCACCACCACCTTCTTCTTCTTTTCCGGAGCGGCAGCCCCTCCCTGCTTGTGCACCACCACCTTTGCAGGGGAGCTTCCTGCAGCAGCCTGTTCCTGAGCAGGCTTGCTCAAGACAGGGGCCTGTTCTTGGACAGGAGCCTGTGGAGCGTCGCTCTTTTTCTTGATTAGTTTTACTTTGGGCTTGTTCTCTTCATCCGCCATATTCTATCCTATTCCTCGTCCTCTTCCTCGAAACTAAGACCAATACCACAGTTTGGACAGGCTGTCATATCGGTTGTAATCCTTGCGTTGCACTCAGGGCAGAAGTACTCCTCTTCCTCCATGGACTCCTGGTCCTGGACATCCAATTCGTCCTCCACAAACTCCACCACATCATTGATGAGGGCCTCCACTGCAGATACATCCTCTGCAGACACCCCCTCAATTCCTTCCAGCACACCATTTTCACAAGCCACAAGGAATTGCTCGATGTCTTCTATATTATTTTCCTTGAGGATTGCCACCACATCCTGATTGATGCCGGGCAACTCCGCCAATGTGTTGACCGTAGGAATCTCGTCGGAGAACAAATCCTCGGCAGCCTTCCGGGACTGAACCACCAGCTGGTCAAACTCCTCGTACTGATCCTCCGTCTTGACATCGATGTTCCAGTCCACCAGACGGTTGGCCAGGCGGACATTCAGGCCCTGCTTTCCGATGGCCAGGGAGAACTGACTCTCAGGAACCACCGCCAGAGCCTGGCGCTTGTCCTCGTCCAAGATGATAACACCGGAAACCTCGGCGGGAGACAGGGCATTCTTGATGAACTCCACTGGATCGGGCTCGTATTTCAGCACGTCGATCTTCTCTCCCTCCAGTTCCTTGATGACAGACTGGATACGCACACCCTTGAGACCCACACAGGCTCCAACGGGATCCACATCCTCCCGATGGGAATAGACGGCAACCTTGGTGCGGTAGCCTGGCTCTCGGACAATCTTGTAAATCTCCACCGTCTTGTCATATGTCTCAGGAATCTCCTGCTCCATGATCTTACGTACAAAATCAGGGTCGGTGCGGGACAGAACCAGCTGCAGTCCAGGCCCACCCCGAGAATTGCTCTTCTTCACCTCGGTTACCAAGGCCCTGATTCTGCTATTCTTCTCGTAGCTTTCACGGGGAGACTGATTGCGCTTGGGGAGGATTCCCTCCACCTTGCCCAAATCCACATAGATGGTTCCCTTGTTCTTTCCTTCCCGCATATCCTCACGCTGGTAGTATCCCACCACAAGATCCCCCACCTTGTCCTTGAACTCGGCGTAAAGCCTGTCCTTCTGGATTTCGGACAGCGACTGGCGCGCAGTCTGCTTTCCTGTCTGGATGATGGAGCGATCAAAGTCCTTAGGATCGATCTGAATGGCGATCTCATCACCCACCTCGAAATCCTCACCAAGCTTCTTGGCGTCCTCCAGCTCAATCTCAGTGGTAAGGTCGTAGGCACCATCCACCACAATCTTCTTGGAATAGAGATACACCTCGGATAAATCCTCCGCAAACTCCACCACTGCATTCTCGCAGGTACCGAACTTGCGCTTGTAAGCGGCCTTCAAGGTATCTTCAATCATTGTGAGAACAGCCTTCTCTGGAAGACCCTTCTCCTGAATCAACTGGCGTATAGCTTCTGCCATCTGAGAGGACATGCCTAGCCTCCTAACTGTAGTAATTTTGCTTTTGATATTCGCTCATAGGGAATGATACAAGTCCCACCGCTGGTGGCAGACTCCATGTCACCCTCCTCCTGATGAACGAGCTCCAAGGTCAATGACTGGGTGTCAGAGGAAAGAATCCTTCCGGCAATCCAATCCGTTATCTGATTGTCCCAAACCCGAACATAGCGTCCTGCAAACAGGGCGAATTCCGCCGGGTTCTTGATAAGCCGCTCCATGCCGGGAGATGCCACCTCCATGTAAATGTCCTGAGAATCCAATACTGCTTCCAGACGGGGAAGAAGGGCACGATGGACGCGGGCACAGTCATTGACACCCACAGCCCCGGACTCGCCGGCTGGCTTGGTGATGACAGCCGTCACTCTGATTGACCCGTGCTGAGGAACCACCTTCAGGTCCACCAGCACATACCCAAGGCCTGTCACCAAGGGGCTGCAATCAGAAAAATGAGGCACAGAATCAAGTGATATATATTCCACCAATACTCCGAATAGGGTCTGCCCCAGTTACGTCATAACCAAGACTGTGCCCTGTGAATATAAAAAAAGAGCCGTTTGAACGACTCCCCAACAAAAATGGTAATATTTAATGTTCTTCTATAGTATATCCAACTGCAAGAAAAATGTCAATCGGAACAGGAAGGCTCCGGCTCCAATGGGAACCAGAGCCTAAAGCTCAGGCCGTCATTTTATTTTTTCACGTACCTTTCGGTGGAGTTGGCCTTACCGGGAGTGGCTCCCTTCACCACCATCCAGTCGGTACTGCTGCCTACAAGAACAGGCCTCTCCGCCTTTTCCGCATCGGTAATGGCTGCGATGTTCTGCCGGGACAGACTGCGGGTAGTGGCAGTGTCTGATAAATCCTCACCGGAGGCCCAGGTGGAGAAATCTACACTGCCAGACCACACACCTTCATCAACCATTTGCTGAGCAACAGGTATAAGTCTCTTTGAAACAGCATCTGAAATTCCAGATTGAGCATACAATAATGCATCTACAACCTTTCCGTTTTGCCGTTCCCGCAGTACAATCACATCGTTAGTCCCCACAATCCTACTAGTTGAGGGTGCCCAGAAATCCCGCACGTCAGAACAGGACTCTGATGCGGTGGACAGGTTCAAGTCGTCGCCAACCTCGTCCACACGGCCTGTTTCTCCTTCCAAGGCTCTCATATGCAAGACAATATAGTCACCGGCAGAAACTTTTGCGGAAGGAAACACATACTCAAAATCCTTGTTTGTAAAATACAGGCTGATACCCGCCAAGTCCCCGGAACGGTGGACGTATAGCTCCACATACTCAACTTTCGGCTTGCTATAACCAGATCGCACCTCGCTGAGAACCAGACCAGCAGCTTCATCGTTATAGCCATGGAAGGGCACCTGGAACAGAAGGCTGTTGCCCTCCTGGTCGTGGGCTACCCCCGACAGGATATAGGTTTCTCCGGCCTCCAATTTAGCCGTGTCCAAAAACTGTATCCGAGCCTCCATGCCCTGGTTTTCCATGGAAACCGACTCCTCCCCATCTGCTGCCACCAAGGACTCCCTGTTCTTAGGCTGAACATTCATCTCAGATGCAGCAAGCACAATATCCCCTTGATTTTCCTTGTCCCCTTTTCGCACCTCCAGACTAGAAAGCTCCACCTCCTCGGAAAAGACCAACACCAAGGTATCCTTCGACTCCTGCGAGAACCCCGTCATCTTAGGATCACTCACATCACTAGATACAGAAACGACTCCCTCCGGTGTCATCCTACAGGACACAGAAGCCACACTTGCGAACATCAGTACCATGGGTACCAGCAGACCGGCCAGCCGAGACAAAGCCCAGCACTCATTTCTTCTCTTCAAACAAATACCTCCAAAAAATTGTATTGGACTGACGAAAGATTTTTTCAGTCCCATATATATTGTAGGTGCTAGATTCAAAAAAAATGCGTTTTTCTCGGAAGCAGATGAAAAAAAATTGAAAAATCACTATTATTTTGCCATGAATCACGAAATCAGACGACTGGAGCTATTCAAGGACCTGCTGTACCTGCCCGGGGACATGACAGAAGTCGTTCCCCCCGACTTCACCGGGGAACGGATGACCCGGTTCGAAACCCGGGTGGACAGGAGGAATCTGGAGCCGCAGCTGGAGAACTATCTTTGCAATGGAATCTTCTGCGGACAGGGCATTCCCTCCAACGTTGACGGCAGTGTGGAGATCATCATTCCCGAAGGAATCTCCCGCCAGCAGCTACAGCCAATTCCCGCCGGCACCTACGCCTTTGTGCAATGCGAATATCCACCCCACGAGAACAAACCCCAGATACTCAGGGAAAACCAGCTGAAGGCTGCTGAGGCCCTGTGGCTGGAATGCCTGTGGGAGGAGTGGGAGACTGCAGACAGCTTTGTCTACCTGCGAGAAATTCCCCACGGAAACACCACCGTATTCCAACTTTTCCGTCGGATTCGCAGCTAGCATTTCTGGCAAGACTGAATGCCGCCCCAGCAGCAAGGCCATCCCTTGTGTTTTCCCCCGCCAGGGTTTATACTGAAAGAAACTGCCGGCCATCCTTCACAGGAGCCCCGCAGACTCAAACTACTGGAGGAATTATCATGAGCACACACATCAATGCAAAGGAAGGCCAAATTGCCGACACCATTCTATTGCCGGGAGACCCCCTGCGGGCAAAATTCATTGCGGAGAATTTTCTTGAGGATGCCCAGTGCTACAATGAGGTGCGAGGGATGTACGGCTTTACCGGCACCTACAAGGGCAAGCGGGTCTCCGTCCAGGGAACAGGAATGGGCCAACCCTCCCTTTCAATCTACGTCAACGAGCTGTTCCAGTTCTACGGCGTGCAGAAGGCCATCCGGGTGGGAACCTGCGGAGCAATCCACACCTCCACCAAGGTGCGGGACACCATCCTGGCCACCGCCGCCTGTACCGACTCCTCCCTGCCGGTGCAGCGCTTCGGAAGCCTCCATTTTGCCCCCACCGCCAGCTTTGACCTGCTGATGGCAGCCTACAACGCTGCCCAGAAGGCGGGAATTAAGACACTCCAAGGCCCCGTCACCTCCAGCGACCTCTTCTATGACGAGAACGAGAACTGGAGACTGTGGGCCCAGTACGGAGTGCTTGGAATCGAGATGGAGGCGGCGGAGCTCTACACGCTGGCGGCAAAATTCAACCGCAAGGCCCTGGCCATCCTCACCGTATCGGACCACATTGCCACCGGGGAGGCCACCACTGCAGAGGAGCGTCAGACCACCTTCTCCAACATGATTGAGATTGCACTGGAGGCGGGAACCAGCATCTAAACCTTACTTAAACTAACACACTTGACCGAAGGAAAAGATTCCGGTATATTTATATCAATAAAAGACTTTTGATTTAGTCTAAGATTTTTAAGGAGATTATAGTGAAAAACTCAAAGTTTTTGATTGCAGCTCTGGTTCTGGTGACAGTGGCAGGTCTCGCTGTCGCACAGAAGGTATCCATCGACTTCCGCTTCAACACCGAAGCAGCTGACGCAAAGAATCACTTCAACTGGTCTGCCAACGGTACCTCCGTAAAGGATGGATTCGATGCCGCAACGGGAGCCTCCAAGGCACAGTCCACCACAGCCTTCAATGTTGTCCGCTATGACAATGAGGCCACCAAGAAGAATGCTGTTCCTGCAGGACTCCGCGCACTGGTGCTGTATCCCGTATCCTCCTGGGACACAGCCACCAACGACAACTTCACCGTGACTGCCAACGGCAAGCAGTTGGTTATCCGCTTCGTCCACCGCGGAACTGCCTACCAGATTGTTACAGACAACAAGGGCAAGATTGACACCGATGATTCCTTCAAAATTGCTACTGGCATTGCAGACAACATTGGTGGAAAGTTCATGATCAAGGACGAATACCTGAAGGCCGACGGCAACAAGGCGAACATGGCCGACCTGGACTGGAGCAAGATCACTCTGGTAGATGACGAGGCCGCCGAGGATGCCACCGTTGACTACGATGGAGAGTTAACAGCTTCCCTGAAGAAGGGAATCCTCACCATCAAGGGTAACCTGAAGGCTGACTAATCCCCTATCCTCTCAAGGATGCTCCCCGATGCTGACCCGCATCGGGGATTTTTTTGCCCAGGATTCCACCGATGCTGTGCCAGTACAAGTGTTTGGAGGCAGTCCTAGGCCATGAATCGAGAACTATCACTTGTGGTATTCCTTTTTCCATGGTATTCTGAAAGTCAGGAGAAATGACTATGAAACCCACATTATTGGTTTTGGCTGCCGGAATGGGCAGCAGGTACGGAGGAGTCAAGCAGATAGACTCCGTTGGACTCCATAACGAGACCTTACTGGACTTTGCCACCTATGACGCCATGCGCAACGGGTTCGGGAAGGTGGTCTATATCATCCGAAAGGACATTGAGAAGGATTTTAGGGAGCGGCTCTTTGACCGGGTTGCACGAAATTGTGATGCGGAGTACGTATTCCAGACGCCGGAATTCGGTCTCACCAGTCAGCAACTCCAGCAGGCGGCTACCAGAAGCAAGCCTTGGGGAACCATCCACGCCGTACTCTGCGCCCAGGAAGCTATCCACGAGCCCTTTGCCGTCATCAATGCCGACGACTACTACGGCCGCTCCGCCTTCGAAACCCTAGGCACCCATCTGTCCGCCCTGCCGGTGGACGGCACCGACCACGCCATGGTGGGATTTGTGCTGGGCAATACCATGAGCCGCTCCGGCACTGTATCCCGGGCCATCTGTACCGTCAAGGACGGCTACCTTGTCTCCATGAAGGAGAACACCAAGATTGGCTACGAGGGCAGTAAGATCATCAGCACCCTGGACGACCAGAAGATTGAGCTCACCGGCAAGGAGTGGGTTTCTATGAATTTCTTTGGCTTTTCACCCAAGGCCTTCGAGGAATTCCACCAGTACTGGGATACCTTCCTCTCCAAGAACCTCACCAGAGAAAAGGCCGAGGCACTGCTGCCAGAGGCTGCCAGCGACATTGTTGCCCACGGCAAGGGACGCATCAAGGTGTATACTTCCCCTGAAAGCTGGTTCGGCATGACCTATCCTGAGGATCGAGCCATCGTCAAGGAGGAAATTGCAAAAAAGATTCAGATGGGATACTATCCTGAAATCCTTTGGGAGCGATAGCCCCCTTCATGTGCAGCTGTGCCGGGACTATCTTCAAGGTGGGGACGGCACGGCGCTTTCCAAAATTGCAGCAAATCACCGTTTAATTCCCCATAAACCTTCCTTCACTCCTTGACACAAGGGATAAAGGTGACATATAAAAAGACAGTGTGGGGAAAATCAAATTTGTCCAGCTCCAAGGGCTGGTTCCCCGCAACAGACTTTCTCCAAGGGACAGGCACTATGAAGAACATACTTATCCATGTGACAGGATCCATCGCCTGCTTCAAGGCAGGAGCCCTCATCAGCCTCCTGATAAAAAAGGACTACCAGGTGCAGGCCACAGCATCGGCGGGGGGGCTCCGGTTCATCCAGCCGGCACTGCTGGAGGGACTAACCGGTCGGCCCCTCCTGACAGATCTTTTCAATGGCGGGGAGGATCCCATGCACCACATCACCCTGAGCCAGAATTGGGCGGATCTCATCATTGCCTATCCTGCTTCTGCCAACTGCATCTGCCGTCTTGCCGCTGGCCTCAGTGACGACCTCTTTGGTGCAATCTGTCTTGCCAACAACTACAACAAGCCTCTGTTGCTGGCCCCCGCCATGAACACCCAGATGTTCAACCACCCTGCGGTTCAGGAGGCCCTAAAAAAACTTGAATCCTGGGGCACCCGCATCCTTCCTACGGAGGAGGGGTTGCTGGCCTGTGGTACCGTGGGCAAGGGAAAGCTTCTTTCCCCGGAGGCCACGATGGAATACATAGAAAAGCTGTTGGAATCCACATCCAACCAATCCATAAGCTAGGAGCACAATCCATGAACATACTCATTACCGGCGGTGGCTGCAGGGAGGCCATAGACAATGTGCGTTGTGTCACCAACACCTCCACTGGCCGCACCTCCTCTGCCATTGCCGACTATTTCGTGTCCCGAGGAGCAAACGTCACCCTGTTGGCGGCTGCCACAGCCATCAAGCCCCGCTCTGATTGCCGTGTACGCACCTTTGTCAGTGGTGAGGACCTGGGTAATTTGCTACAGCAGGAGCTTTCCACCACAGACTATGACATGGTAATCCACGCCGCCGCCGTCAGCGACTTTGTTCCCCAGACCATCATCATGGATGGTGTGGAGGTGCCAGCAGGGCCTGAGGGAAAGATTCCCTCGGGTTCCTCCATGACCATCACCTTCAGGGCGGCACCAAAGCTAGCAGACCGTCTCAAGGGCTGGGCGAAAGCTGCCGGGCGGAAGCTGCCGGTGGTGGTGTGCTTCAAGCTCACCAGCGGGGCTGCTGCGGAAAAAGTTCAGTCAGCCTGCCGTGCCATTCTGGAGCGGGGTGCCGCCGACTTTGTGGTGGCCAACGACATCCTGCACATCACGGGGGACCGCCATCCCTTTGCTGTGAACACCATGCAGGATGGACAGCTCGTGGCCATCCTGCACGGAAGCAGCGAGGAGGAGATGGCCAGCATTCTTTTTGGGCTAGCACAAGAGGCTGCGTCAGCTGATTCTGCCACAAAGCACCACTGATTGACGACGTGCTACATGAAAAACCAGAGGAGGAAGAAGAATGGTTTTGACCCTTGATATCGGAAACACCCAGATTTCCGGCGGAGTCTTTTTGGACGACGACTTGATTCTCCAGTTCCGCCACACCACCGCCCACTACACCAGCAGCGACGAGCTGGGGGTCTTCATGCGCTCGGTATTCCGGGAAAACGGCCTTGACTCAAAGGAGGTCACCGACATCGTGTGCTGCAGCGTGGTTCCCTCGTTGAACTACCCCCTCACCAGCGCCTGTATCAAGTACTTTGACATCGATCCCCTGCTGGTGAAGCCGGGCATCAAGACTGGACTCCAGCTGAAATACGCCAATCCCAAGGAAATCGGGGCGGACCGCATCGCCGCAGCCATCGGTGCTGCCGCCTACTACCACGACTCCGACATCATCATCGTGGACATGGGGACCGCCACCACCGTGGACATCCTTACCGCCAAGAAGGAATTCCTTGGAGGTGTCATCATGGCAGGAGTCAACATGTCCATGCAGGCCCTGTCCCAGGGAACTGCCCAGCTGCCCAACGTTGAGATTGCCCACCCTGCCCGGGCCTGCGGAACAAGCACCGCAGAGGCCATCCAATCAGGACTGTATTACGGCGCATTGGGAGCAGTGAAGGAATTGATTTCCGCCTACACACAGGAGGTTTTCGATGGCAGGAAGCCCATGGTCATTGGTACCGGCGGATTTTCCCACCTGTTCCAGGACGAGGGCATCTTCAATGTGGTGATTCCCAGCCTCATCTTCGACGGCCTCTACTGCGCACTGAAGATGAACAAGTAGGCCGAGACGGCTGAAAGGATGCAGCTGCCAGAAAAGGAGCTTTCCCATGCAATTGAAGGAAATCAGCTTACAAGACATTGCCGGTCTCCGCATCGGCCACGCCCAGGATGAGGTGGCAAAGACCGGCGTCACCGTGCTGGCCTTTCCCCAAGGAGCCAGGGCGGGCGTGGACATAAGTGGCGGAGGGCCGGCCTCCCGTGAGACACCGGTGCTCTCCCCCGTCACCGCCGACGTACCGGTACATGCCATCGTGCTTTCCGGTGGGTCCGCCTACGGACTGGCTGCCGCAGACGGAGTGATGGCCTGTCTGGAGGAGCGGGGAATTGGCTACGACACGGGCTTTGCCCTAGTGCCCATCCTGTGCCAGAGCTGCATCTACGACCTGGGCTACGGCAGCAGCAAGGTGCGGCCCAACAAGGAGATGGGCTACCAGGCATGTCTTCACGCCCTAGACTGCAACCAGCATCCACAGGGCAACTGGGGGGCGGGCATCGGCGCTACCATTGGAAAGCTTGCCGGTATGGACAGGGCATCCAAGGCGGGCCTAGGCATCTATGGGGTGGAGGTGGCTGGACTCCAGATGGCGGCCATAGCCGTGGTGAACGCATTGGGGGACGTTTTTTCTGCCACCACGGGAGAAAAGCTTGCGGGGCTCACCACCCAGGACCGCACCGACTGGGCAGACAGTGCCCAGGCCCTCTACGCCTTCACCCAGTCCACCGACCTGTTCACCCGCAACAACACCACCATCTCTGCCATTGTCACCAACGGCGACTTTACCAAGGCCCAACTCACCAAACTGGCTGCCATGGCCACCAACGCCTACGCCCGCTGCATCAATCCCGTGGGAACCCTGGCCGACGGAGACACGGTGTACGCCGTCTCCTGCGGCAGCCATCCGGCAGACCTGAACATGGCAGGCACCCTGGCAGCCCAGGTACTGGCAGAGGCCATAGAACAGGCTGTTGTTACGGCACGGATATCAGATGAAGAGTTTTTAGCAAATATAGTTGGAAAATAAGGAGAAAGAAAATGAGAAAAAAAATAATTTCACTTGTATTGCTATCCCTCACCTTGCAACTATATGGAGTATCAAGGACCAATGGGGGAATGAGGCTACATATTGGAGAGCAGGTCAAATCCCCAGTGACAGGAACGATATATCAAATTGGCAATGAAAACTTGCCCCAAGGATTCAACGGTAACACCATCATCATCACCTTTCCAAATACTTATTATTACGATGGGAGAAAACAGTCTGTAGAATACCAGCTGATCATATCAGGAGTGCAAGTCTTTGACAGCTATAAAGATACTGGAAATATACAGATAAAGGAAGAGGAGGTAATTGGCACGGCAGTCTCTTCACCAGTTATACTCAATATACGTTGCAAAGAGTTTGACCCCTATCTTATCGATGTTTCTGCAGTTCCACCGGAATTTGAGCAGGGGTGGTATTATTTTGGAATTGAAATGTTCCTGCCCACTTCCTCAAAATTGCTGGATTACCAACCCATAGCTGGTAAAACTGACGAAATTGATTTTTGGGATTATCCAGATTCCCTTGAGAATCTCTACAGGCAAGCCACTGAAAGGGGAGATGAGGAGCGTCAGATACACTTTTCTTCATTCCCTGTATTCCAAGTATGCCTTACCACAACACTCTCAAACTATCCGAAAACGGCAGAGATTGCAGCAGGATTGTCATCACCAGCAGCAGGATTGATAGTACGGAGATATTTTTCTAATTGTCCTTATATGATTCAGCATAATTATAATGGGATTCCGTTGCGTCTCTATTTTCAAAATGGTTTTGACCAATACCTCAAGGAAGAATATAAGCTTGGAAACAAAATCTATCTCTATACTTCTGTGATTTTTATTCTCAATGGGGAATTCTATTGCTATGTTCGTGATTTTACCTTGGAAACACCCAAAGACACTGTCCTACAAAAGATGCAACGAGCACGAGAATTTATGGAACAGGAAGAGTAATTCTATTTTTTTATTATTGGATTAAGATTGAATACGAGGACGGGAAAGTACGGCTGGGCATTCGGCGGATATCTGGAGGTGGAGCGAGGCGGCCCGAAATACCGCATCCCAGAAGCCGAGCTTACGTTCCTCTTGGGGAACGAGCCGTGACGAGCAACGACAGGGGCGATATGAGGAGAGGGATATGCACTGGGTGATTGAAAACGATGCCTTTGCAAATGGTGACATTCTTTTGGGGTCATTAGAGCGCTTGCAGAAGGAGCACGTTGTCTGGCACGATGAGTTTTGGATTACACGGGAATATGAGGCGTTCCCAAAGAATTCGATATTTCACGGCAGCCTGGGGAACGCAGCGAGACTCAAACGGGAGATGGACTGGCAGCCCGGCTCCCTCTGCGACGAGGAGGAGTTCTCATTTTCCTCCATCTACAAAAAATACCGGGATTTCCTCCTCAACAGGGATCCAGTATTTACAACAATCTCCGAGGTGCTCGGCTCTCCGCATATCATGGACGCACTCTCCAATGGTGCCGGAAAAATATTTGCCAGGCCCAACAGCCCACTAAAGGAATTTTCCGGGAGAGTGATCGGCACGAAAAACCTTACTCCAAGTCATTTCGATTATGGTTTTTATCACTCAGACATGAGCCTGCCCATCGTTCTAGCAGAATTCAAAAAGATAGGGAAAGAATTTAGATTTGTCTGCATAAATGACAAAATCGTAACCGGCTGCGAGTACATTGCCGACGGAAGAAAAGGCGGTGTTTCCATCGACACAGGAGAAGCATGGCAATTTGCGCAGAGAATCGCAGACTTAAAAATGGAAAAAGACCTTGCATACATCATCGACATTTGCGAGAGCGACAAAGAACTGTATCTCGTGGAGACAAATCCCTTTAGCGGATCCGACCTGTACGCATGTGATGCTACGAGAATCATCACCTCGATGGAGGATGCCTAGACCCCTCACCTCTCCAGCGCCAGTCCAATGCGCTCTTGCCCCCCCCCATAGCCCGCCTCATTGTCCAAGAAAAGCACCGCTTGAGGTAGGAATCGTAGATTGCCAGGGGCGGGTGGATCTCCCCTCAGTTTCTGCTGGAGCTGTCGCACCACCGTAGACGTGCCCGCAGCTTCCCACCCCGGCAATCATTGCGACGCAGTGCTTGTCCTGGAGGAGAGGGAGCCTGTCCATGCATTCCTGACGGACAATATTCCCAGTCAGGATTATGATTCCGTTACAGACAAAGACATCCCACCAGCTTTCGCAAAAAAACCGGGAAGCAGACATTCCTGCTTCCCGGTGCCATCTATTGAATCCAGCTACAGGTCAATTTGAAAATCGCCCCATCCAGAAGTATTCCGTGGGGTGGCTCCTGTCCCGCAGCTGACCAACGAGCTAATCCTCTGAGGCCACCTGGATGAATTCCTTGGCGGCAGCAATGACCTCATCTGCCAGCTTGCCGGAGATGGGGTCATAGTGGCTAAAGGAGGTCTCAAAGCTTCCCGTGCCACTGGTAAGTGAGCGCAGGTCTATGGCGTACTTCAACAGCTCGGACTGGGGAACCAAGGCCCGGATTTCATCAATGTCACCAGCCAAGGTGTTTTGACCCAGCACCCTACCCCGCTTGCCGGAGAGGTCGGACATGATGTCTCCCAAATACTTGGACTCCACCCACACGGTAATGTTCATCACTGGCTCCAGCAGCACAGGGCCTGCAGAACGCATGGCATCCTTGAAGGCATTACGGGCGGCAATCTTAAAGGCCATTTCGGAGGAGTCAACGGGATGCTCCTTACCGTCCAAGACGGTGATGGCCACATCCACCACAGGGTAGCCTGCCAGGACACCATGCTCCATGGCTTCCCGCACACCCTTCTCCACACCGGGGATGTATCCCTTGGAAATGGCACCTCCCACAACGGCGTTGGTGAATCCATACTCCATTCCTCGCTCCAGAGCCTCCACAGAAAGCACCACCCTGGCATACTGGCCGTGGCCACCGGACTGCTTCTTGTGGGTGTACTCCGCCTGGGCCTTCCGCTGGATAGTCTCCCGGTAGGCGATGCGAGGCAGGGAGGTCTCAATCTCAATCTTGGACTGGGCACGAATCCTGTCCAGAATGATGCCAATCTGCAGCTCACCCATGCCAGACAGCACGTTCTGCTTTGTTTCAGGATTGTACTGGAAGGTGAGGGTCCTGTCCTCCTCGGCGGCCTTCAGCAACTGGGTGGAAAGCTTGTCGTCATCCCGCTTTTCCTTGGCAGCGACAGCCATGGAGTACACCGGCTCAGGCAGACGAAGCTTTACCAAGGGCAGTGCATCCTGAGAGGCAGCCAATGTATCACTAGTTTTGGTGACCGCCAGCTTGGCGGCAATACAAAGATCTCCCGCCTGAGCCACCTTGATTTCCTCCAGCTTCTTGCCAACGCAGCGATAGAGCTTTCCAATCTTCTCCTTTTTCTTCTCCGTCAGGTTGAACAGCTCGGAATCGGAATGAAGGCTTCCGCCCACCACCTTCAGATAGGAAAGCTTACCGGAGAACTGGTCGCTGGAGGTCTTGACGCAGAGAATCACTGCAGGAGTGGCAGCGTCGAATTTCACCGCCATCTTCTCCTCCACCGGAGACACGGCAGTCTCGATAGCATGGGAAGGATCAGGAGCGATGTCTGCGATAAAGTCCAGCAGGGGAACCAGGCCGCAGTTCTTCTCAGGATTACCAGCAAAGGAGGGAACGATGCGGTTGTTGGTCACGGCAATCTTAAGGCCGGCGATGATTTCCTCCTGGGTCAGCTCACCTTCATCAATGAACTTCACCAGAAGGTCGTCATCACCCTCGGCGGCGGCACCAGCCAGTACCCCCAAGGCATCCTCGTACAAGTCCTTGTAGTCAGCAGGAATGTCGGTGGCAGTCTCCACCGCACCGTCACCAGCCACCAGGTAGGCCTTTCCGTGGAGCACGTCGATGACCCCTTTGAAATCGCCACCGCTGCCCATGGGAATGGTGACGGGACACACCTCCACGCTGAACTTCTTGCGGATATCCTGAACGGAGCCGTCGTAGTCAGAGCGCTCATCCTCGCAGTGGTTCAGAAAGGCGATGCGGGGCTTGTTCCTACGATCCAAGTCACGCCACAGCTTGATGGTCTCGATTTGGGCGCCGGAGCGGGAGTCCACCACCATCAGTGCCAGCTCGCTGGAACGGAAGGCGGAGATGACCTCACCGGAAAAGTCGGAGGAACCGGGAGTGTCCCACATATTGATGAGGACACCCTTCCAGTCCAGGTGGGCCAAGGAGGAATAGACTGATATCTTTCTCTGGATTTCCTCTGGTGAGTTGTCGCTGGCAGTCTTGCCGGAAGCCACCGACTCGGCCTTGGACAGCGCCCCACCCACAAAGAGCAGATGCTCAAAAAGGGTGGTCTTTCCCGTCTGACCATGACCGGCAATCGAAATATTTCTCAACTGTTGTGTGGAATAATCCATAAGAAAATCTCCTTAATATCGTATAATGTACTATGATAAAATCGAAAATCCCTCCTGTCAAGCAAAAAATACCCAAGACACCTGGCAGGCAAAACTTGCAGAGGCCCTGTGACAGAAGCGCACCCCACCCACCTACCAGCCTTTACAAATCCACTCTTTTCCTTTACCATGAAGGTCATTCATTTCATATAGGAGGAAACCATGGGAAAAAAGAAAGGCTCCCGCGGAAAGGACTACTTTGGGATGGGCAGACTCATCAGCATCATCTTCGCCATCATTCCCGTCACCTCCTGGCTGTTCGGTTTTGTGACCCGCTTCCAGGAAGGAAAGATTGTGGCCGGATTGCTGCGCCTGCTGTTGGGCTGGAACATCATCTGGATTCTTGACCTTTTGTGCATCTTGTTCCAGGGCAAGATTCTCAGGCTCTTGAATATCTAATCCAAACACCTTACCCTTCCAGCCTTAACTGGAGGGGCTTTTTTTTCGCTTGTCCCTCACCCCTTGAGCCTTCCCCCTGATTCCCGTATACTGACCCTATGTTAGAGAAAATTTCCAATACCTTTACCGATGTGGTCCGCAAGCTCAGCGGAAAGTCCTCCATTACGGAGAAGAATATAGAAGAGACCGTAGAGCAGATCAAGCTTGCCCTGCTGGAAGCCGACGTGAACCTGCGGGTGGTGCGCCGCTTTGTCAACAGCACCATCGAGGAAGCCAAGGGCGAAAAGGTCCTGCGGGCGGTTGATCCCGGACAGCAATTCGTCAAGATTATCCACGACAAGATTGTATCCCTCTTGGGCGATGAAAAGCAGGAGCTCAAGCTCAAGGGGCCCGACACCCTGTCGGTCATCCTGCTGCTGGGTCTCCAGGGAGCGGGAAAGACCACAGCCGCCGCCAAGCTGGCCGCACGCCTTGCAAAGGAGGGACGAAAGCCCCTGCTGGCAGCCTGCGACCTGGTGCGTCCCGCCGCCATCCAGCAGCTCCAGGTTTTGGGAGAAAAAATCGGCGTTCCCGTCCATGCGGAAGACACCAAGGATGCGGTGAAGGTGGCAAAGAACGCCATCAGCCAGGCCAAGAAGGGCGGCTACGACACCCTGATTGTGGACACCGCCGGCCGCCTCCAGATTGACCAAGACATGATGGCAGAGATTGCCGAGGTGAAGAAGGCAGTCAACCCCGATGAGGTGCTGCTGGTGGCAGACGCCATGACCGGCCAGAACGCCGTGGACATTGCCAAGACCTTTGATGAGGCCCTGCAGCTCACCGGTGTCATCCTCACCAAATTCGACTCCGATGCCCGTGGTGGTGCCGCCCTCTCCTTGAAATCCATCACCGGCAAGCCCATCCTGTTCATCGGTACTGGTGAAAAAACCGAGGACTTCGAGCCCTTCCATCCTGAGCGCATCGCCAGCCGCATCCTGGGCATGGGCGACATCGTGTCACTGGTGGAAAAGGCCCAGGCCACCATCGACGAGGCGGAGGCGGAGAAGCTCCAGAAGAAGATGATGAGCGAAACCTTCACCCTCCAGGACATGCTGGACCAACTGCAGCGGGTGAAGAAGATGGGCTCCCTCCAGTCCATCATGGAGATGATGCCCGGCATGGCCGCCCAGATGGGAAACCAGGACATCGACACCAGCGCCATGAAGCGGCAGGAGGCCATCATCCTCTCCATGACGAAGAAGGAGCGTGCAAACCACCTGATCATCGGTCCCAGCCGCCGCAAGCGTATTGCCAAGGGCTCCGGCACCTCCGTGGCTGAGGTGAACCGCCTCATCAAGCAGTTCGAGAAGACCAGACTCGCCATGAAAAAGCTCACCAAGAACAAGGGCCTGCAAGCTAAGTTTATGCAGCAGTTCGGCGGAATGTAACTCTGCTGGCAGCTGTTCGGCGGGATGGAGGAGACGGGGGAGCGATTGGCTGGCACAGGGCTTTTCCCCGTCCCATTCCATAAGGAAAGAAAAGTTGTTGTACAGGAAAACCCATTGAAAATCAATTTCAGAAAGGCTCATCGAACAGGAGCTGTTTCAATCAGGAGGCATCCATGAAGATTCGCTGTGAATACTGCCAGAGCATGGTGGACGTGCAGGCAAGTGCCTGTCCGTTTTGCGGAGGCCCGCTGCCGGAGGCTCCACGGCAGACGACTTCTGCATCGCCCCAAGCGAGTCCCGGCAAGCCCCCCATAGCCATATTGCTGGCATTGGTTCTCATACTTGGCCTAAGCTCATACCTTTTGTCCCGCGCCATAACCTCCCCTGCACGGGCGGCCTCCTCCATTGCAGCGGCGATGGATCAGGTCAATGCCGCTACTGCTGACGGCCCCACATACCAGACGGTGATTGACTATCACCTGGAAAACGGCAACTTTGAGGCGGCCCACCGTACTGCCCGAAAAATGCTGGAGCATACGGATGCCGCCGAATACGGGCCTTGGTGCGTGGAGCGGTTTACAAGCTTTGGCCGCAGGGATTTTGCTGCCAGTCTAGCCATAGCTGCCGATGTCCTGTGCGGCAAGCGGAACCTGCTTCCCCAGGTGGCGGAGGTGCCGCTGTCCGAGCTCCTGCCAGCATCCCCGCTGCGGCAGGCAATGGAGCTGGCGACGGGCATGACCGCCGAGCACATCACGCTGGAGCAGATTCAGACCGTAACCTCCCTGTCCATCCGCTCCCCGGACCTCCTCACCAAGGCCCAGAAAATCTCCATCGCCTTTGACGGCGGCATCCCTGTCACTCTTGTGGTGGAGGGCAGTCAGGACGGCAGGGAACTGGGCTTGATTTACTTTCAGGGACTGCAGCAGCTGGAGGCCGCTGTCCGTGGCCTTGCCCCAGAGGACCTGCTGCTGCCGGAGCTTCTGGAGCTGACACTGCCTGCCGGAATCCAGAGCACAGATTTGAGCGGCTACGCCAGGCTGCCCAAGCTGGAGCGGCTGTATGTGGGCGGCAGCAGCCTGAGCTCCCTAGACGGGCTGGACAAGCTTCCCAGCCTGCGCTCCCTGACGCTGTACAATACTGGAATCACCAACCTCTCCGTCCTGTCCGGCCAGAGGCAGATTACGGAGCTGGGGCTGCTGGCAAACAAGCACCTTTCCAGCGTAGCATCCCTGTCCATGGCCGACCATCTGGAAAGACTCTCCCTCTCCGGCTCCGCCCTGACGGACTTGAGTCCCCTCGCCTCCCTCCACAATCTGACCAGCCTCAGCATAGACCGCACCAGTATACGGGACACCCCATTTCTGGCGGACATGACCAGACTGGAGGAGCTCACCCTAACCGGCAACGACAGCCTTGATTCTGTTCCAGAGCTGGCGAATCTGCCCGCACTAAAAAGACTGACGCTGGAATCCGACGAACTGTTCGCATCCCCGTCGGATATAGCCGCCCTCACCAGCCTGCGCTCCCTCAAAATCCGCATGACCAGGGACTTTAGCTACCTCCATCCACTGGAGGGCCTGGAGGAGCTGTCAGTCTGCTCCTATCGCAGCACCCTCAACCTCACCTCCCTCCGCCAGCTTGCAAACCTGCGGCGGCTCAGCCTTCACTGCGGCTGGTTCGCAGACACCTACACCACCTCCCTGGAGGGCTTGGAGGGACTGAGCGGACTGCCGCTGGAGCAGCTGTCCCTGCGGGACAAGAGCATCTACGGACCCCTGGATGCGGTGCTGGAGCTTTCCACCCTCCAGTCCCTCGATTTGAGCGGCTCCGATTCCAAGGGGACAGACTACAGGAAGCTTTCCAATCTGAGGCAGCTGCGGGAATTGAATCTCAATGGATACCGGGATATGCATGACCTGCCGCCAGAGCCAGGCCAGCAGCATTGGACCTACAAGGCCGGGCCTGCATCCGCCTTTGTCCACCAGCTTGACCGCCTGCCCAGCCTGAATGCGCTGCACATAGCCGGCTGCGGTGTCCAGGAAATCGGGAGTCTTTCCGCCCTGAAAGATCTCGTCCATCTGGACCTGTCCGACAATGACATTGCAGACATCTCACCACTGGCGGAGCTGGACAAGCTGCGCTTTGTAAACCTGTCCGGCAATCGGATTGCCGACCCCTCGCCACTGGAAGGGCGGGTCGGAATAACCCTGATACACTGAGAGGAGGAAGGCACCATGGCCCTGTTTCAAGTAATCAAGTACAATGGTCCGGCAAATGTGCTGGTGTGGAAGCATCCCAAGGAGAATATAACCACTGGCTCCCAGCTGGTTGTCGGGCCAACCCAGGAGGCAGTCTTTGTCAAGGGCGGGCAGGTGTGCGACATCCTGAAGCCGGGCACCTACACCCTGAACACCAAGAACCTGCCCATTCTGGCGGGGCTGGTCAGCCTGCCCTTCGGCAACAGCTCCCCCTTCACGGCAGAGGTTTTCTTCGTCAGCAAGCAGGATATTCTGGACATCAAATGGGGGACGGCCAGACCCATCCAGATGCAGGATCCCGCCTACAATGTGGTCATCCCCCTGCGGGCATTCGGACAGTACGGAGTCACCATCGACGACTCCCGCCTGTTCCTTGAAAAGTCAGTGGGTACAGCCCAGTCCTACACCACGCAAGACCTCATGCAGTACTTTCATGCCGTTGTGGGAAGTCGTATTGCAGACGAGCTGGCGGGCTACCTGCTGAGGAACACCATGAGCTTTTTGGAGGCCCAGGCCCACCTGACAGAGATTGCCGAGGGAATTGCCAGCCAGATAGCCCCCTTCTTCCAGAGCCATGGCATCCGGCTGGTAAACTTCTGCATCACCTCCATCAATGCGCCGGAGACAGACCCCTCCGTCCAAAAACTCCGGGAGGTGTTCAACCGGAAGCACGAGATGGAAACCCTCCAATTCAGTTACCAGCAGGAACGGAGCTTCAATGTGCTGGAAAAGGCGGCACAAAACCTCGGCAGCAGCGGAGAGCTGGCCGGAGTCAGCGTCGGCATGGCCATGGGCAACGTGATGGCAGACATGGTACGGGAGACCCTCAAGACAAGCGCGACGGTCCAGCCCGCACAATTCTGTGGTGGCTGCGGCACCTCCCTGACAGCGGATGCCGCCTTTTGCCATAAATGCGGCAAGGCAGTGAAGGACAGGCAGCTTCCTTGTCCCAAATGCGCCGCCACCTGCCAGCCGGGAGATTCCTTTTGCACCAAGTGCGGCCAGCCACTGGGCTGACTTTGTACCGAGACCGACAGCGGCAGGATGCTTGGAAAGACAAGGGGAAGGTCCAGGCTTCCCCAGCTCCGAGCCTTTACCAAAAGGAAATTTTTCACTAAAATGAAGAAACTTAAATTTCACTTTATTTTTCAGAGGAATCATCATGGAAAAGGTCAATTATTTTAATTCAATCCCATGGCGGGAGGCGCTGCTCCAGCTGGGGCACTGTCGCTTTATGGAGCGGGAGGAATTCGCTGACGGCACGAATGCCCTCAAGGGCAAGAAGATTGTCATCATCGGCTGTGGCGCCCAGGGACTGCACCAGGGCATGAACCTGCGGGACTCCGGTCTTGACGTGAGCTATGCCCTCCGTGCAGAAGCCATTGCAGAGAAGCGGGCCAGCTACAAGAATGCCGTGGAGAACGGCTTCAAGGTGGGAACCTACCAGGAAATGATTCCCACTGCCGACCTGGTAGGCAACCTCACCCCGGACAAGCAGCATTCCAATGTGCTGGAAAACGTTGTCCCCCTGATGAAGCAGGGATCTGCCCTGTGGTACAGCCACGGCTTCAACATCGTGGAGGAGGGAATGCAGATTCGCCCCGACATCACCGTGGTGATGATGGCCCCCAAGGGCCCCGGCTCCGAGGTCCGCACCGAATACGTCCGTGGCTTCGGAATCCCCACCCTCATCGCCGTCCATCCCGTGAACGACCCGGAGGGCAAGGGCTGGGCAATCGCAAAGGCGCTGGCTGCAGGAACCGGTGGCAGCCGGGCAGGTGTGCTGGAGTCAAGCTTTGTGGCGGAAGTGAAGTCCGACCTGATGGGCGAGCAGACCATCCTCTGCGGCATGCTCCAGACCGGCAGCCTCCTGTGCTTTGACCGTATGGTAGAAAAGGGAATCGACAAGGGCTACGCCGCCAAGCTGATTCAGTACGGCTGGGAGACCATCACCGAGGCCTTGAAGTGGGGCGGCATCACCGGCATGATGGATCGCCTGTCCAACCCCGCCAAGCTCCGTGCCAACGCCCTGTCCAAGGAGCTGAAAGCCATCATGGCCGAACTCTACCAGAAGCACATGGACGACATCATCAGCGGAGAGTTCAGCCGGGTGATGATGATTGACTGGGCCAACGACGACAAGAACCTGCTGGCCTGGCGTGAGGCCACCGGCAAGACCGCATTCGAGCAGACTCCCGCAGGCGACATGGAAATTGGCGAGCAGGAGTACTTTGACAACGGCATCCTGATGGTGGCCATGGTAAAGGCTGGCGTGGAGCTGGCCTTCGAGACCATGGTGGACGCTGGAATCAAGCCGGAGAGCGCCTACTACGAGTCCCTCCACGAGACTCCCCTCATCGCCAACCTCATCAGCCGCAAGAAGCTCTACGAGATGAACAAGGTCATCTCCGACACCGCCGAGTACGGCTGCTACCTGTTTGACAACGCCTGCCGTCCCCTGCTGAAGGACTTTATGTCCAAGGTGGACACCGACATCATCGGCAAGGGCTTGGCCAGCAAGGACAACAGCGTCTCCAATCAGGAACTGGTGCGGGTAAACGAGGAGATTCGCACCCACCCAGTAGAGATTGTTGGCAAGAAGCTCCGTGGCTACATGACTGCCATGAAGGCCATCGTTGGCTAGGTGTTGGTAAGAGCAATGACAACCGAGCGAGTTTTGGCTTTGCCAAAACTCGGTTGCGTCACGAATCTAAAAAAGCGGAATCCTTCACGGCTTCCGCTTTTTTTTCGAGTGTACCTACCTTCAGGTTACTTCATGCACAAGCTAGGCGTACATGAGCCTACCCTATTAGTAATAGTTAAAATCCCATTAAAATTACCCTAGCCTAACTTGACAGCTGGAAATTCATGCCCCACAATGAATGTATACCCGCTCATTACCTGTCTCAAGGAGACCACAATGACCAAGAAAACACTTCTCATCGCCGCTGTCCTACTCCTCTGCGTCTTCCTCACCGGTTGCCCCTGCAACTGCTGGATGAACCTCTACCAGAACATAGGCAAGGGCATTGCAAATTTGCCTGAATGGTCATACGCTGCCCGCCCCGGAGAATCGTTCTCCAAATGGCAGGATTGGGCAGGATCTGCCCTCAGTCAGTTGCTGCCAGCTAAATACAACCGGCAGGACTACATCGGAAAATACCGGCTGGTGATGATAGGCCAGAACCTTGGCATAGAATTTGATGACGGAATGGCTGTCGTGTTCCTGTATGTCTGGCTGGCAAAAGTGACGGAGGACGACCGCGACTCCACTGACATCACCATCCCCCAGACAACGCCCGACTCGTTCACCTTCTCCGGCACAGCGAAATTCGATTTCTCGGATTCTTCCCAGGACAAGACTGCCACCGTAACCATGACAAAAAAATCGGAGGATGACAAACAGTTCCTTTTCAACTACAAACTCAATATTGCCGAGACCGAGATGGTCAACACAGATTTCACCGCCATGAAGGAGCCGTATTTTACCAGCAACACTGTTCCCAGCTGGCTACCAGATACATTCCACAAGGAACCCGATACCTACAATCCAAAGTATGTGTTCCAAAAACCAAGAATTGGAGAGCAGGACCTTGTCACCACCGGGTTCAGGAGCTTCAGTGCCTCCACCCACGGCTACGACAACTTGGGGCAGGCCACTGCCAACGAACTTTTCTACCACGGCGGCATGAAGGAAATATCCGTGGATGAGGCCAACCAGAAGGCCGTGTACCAGCTCTTTGACGGCGCCCCCGACGCCCCGCAGTACGTGGAGCTACACCGGGACACGGAAGACACCGTCCTGTTCACCTGGTTCAACCTGCCGGAGGGCCAAGAAGATCCCACCACGAACAGGATTGTCCTGCGGAAGGAGACCCTGTATGTGCAGAAATAGAATCTCCGTGACGGCAGTGTCAGCGGTAGGGCTGCTGGCCGTCCTGCTTCTCTGTGTCCTTCTCACCGGCTGTACAACTTGGTATTCCTTGCCAGAAGAGGTAAAACTCAGGGGGCGGCTGATTTCAAACTATCCACAATGGGCTGTAAGCTGCACAAGTACAGGAGGTGTGTCAGATTGGAAGCTCTGGCAAGATGAGCAGGCCAGCAGCCTTCGCAAACTCGTCCCCTCAGACTTTGCCTTTGATGACGGAATGAGCATCTACGACTATAAGGGATTCTACCAACTCGAGCTTGGGGAGCAAACTCTTTACATTCAATTTGACAACGGGTATGAATGCGGGCTGCTCTACCTTTTCATGGAAGAACCGACAAAGGAAAACTACGACACCCCCTCATCATTCCACAACCAGATCCCGACCTATTCAGCTTCAATGGGACAGCTAAATACGGTTTCTATGGAGGACAGGACATCGGAGAATTCACCTGCACTATGACAAAAGGAACCCAAGAGGCTACAGGACGGACGACGTTCTCCTACATCCTGAGCATAGACGGACAGCCCATAGTCAATGAGAAATTCCATGTCTACACTGAACAATGGTTTGCAGACAAGCAGAATTCCGTCCACACGTGGTTGCCGTCAAGACTCTACGTCAGAAAGGACGGCTCTTCCAGGCAAGATTCCAGCGAGGAATGCAATATTGGGAAGCTTTCGGGGAATCACTACACCAGCTACACGCACTTCTACTCTCCCCCTGCGCTAGGAAACAACGGAGTGTACAACGTCCACCTTGAACACTCCTCCTACCTGCCAGCCCCCACCTACCACGGCGGCATGAAGGAAATCTCCGTGGACAATGACAACCAGAAGGCCGTGTACCGGCTCTTTGACGGCGCGCCCGATGCCCCGCAGTACGTAGAGCTGCACCGGGACACGGAAGACACCGTCCTGTTCACCTGGTTCAACCTGCCGGAGGGCCAAGAAGATCCCACCACGAACAGGATTGTCCTGCGGAAGGAGACCCTGTATGTGCAGAAATAGAATCTCCGTGACGGCAGCGACGGCAGCAGGATTCTTTCTGGATTTCATCCATGGAAACAACTTACAAATTCTTTCAACTTGGAACAACCTTTCATGGTCAAGCCGGATTACCAGTTTGGAATCCAAGATGGGCATTGTTACCAGCGGTGTTTTTAAGGGTGCCACATGGCCTTGGAATCTCGGCAATGCAGTTGCAAGTTACTCAAATTATAAGGTCACCCTTGCCTTGGGAGTTGTTCCCAATACCTGCATCAACAACAACCTGCCCGGTATAAATTTGCGAGGGGTGTCAGCTCTGAGCCAATTAACGGATGGACTGCACTACCGCAACGCAGTGGCCTATGACGAGAAGGGATGGTGGATTTTCAAGTGGTCGTATATAAAAATCCATGATGGAAATAACATTGACAGTGGTTGGGAAACCTACAACCCACTGTACCACTTCTTCTCGTTCAACTTATTGAGAAAATAATTTCTTAAATGCATACAAGTTAGAATATTTGTATAACTTGTATGCATCTTGTTCTGTAAAATTAACAGGAGGCCATCAACATGGACAAATTTATCATTACCATCAAAATATTCATTGTTATCATTATACTAAGTGGTTTGTATGGTTGCTGCCCAAATGGAAACCTTCCACCGAATGTTTACATGGTAGGAAAAACCATAAAAAATCCTCCTTCATGGCTATGGGAGAAGTCAGGCGATGAAACCTTCTCGGAGTGGATGGAGTGGACAGATGACAATCCTCTAATCGATTACATTCCTGAATCTTTAAATAAAAGCGGATATAAGGGAAAATATAGACTTCTAGCAAATATACAAGATTTTGCAATCGAATTTGATGATGGAACGGCAGTTACTTTTTTGTTTCTGTGGTTAGGTGATATTGAAGGAGACGATACGGATTTCATCATACAACAAACCAATCCTAATATTTTTTCTTTTGAGGGTTTCATAAAACATCAACATACGGACAATCCGAAAGAGAAAGCATCAATAACATATACTCTTCAGGAAACAACAGATTTATACAGCAAATTCGCTGTTCAGCTGAACGTAGCAGGGAAAGAAATAATCAAAGGAGATTTTAAAGCCTTAAAGGAGGCTTACTACACCATTAATACTATTCCCCAATGGCTAACAAACGAATTTACAGAAACTAATTCAGGAAATATAAAATACCAATTCTTGTTATGGGCTGATCCCAACACTTCAATTACGTCAAAGGGCTTTCTATGTTTTAGTGTTCGTCGCTATGGCTACAACAGTTTAGGAAAGATTACCACCAACGAGCTTTTCTACCACGGCGGCATGAAGCAGGTCTCCTTGGATGATAGCCAGAAGAAGGTCGTGTACCAGCTCCTTGACGGCGCCCCCGATGCCCCGCAGTACGTGGAGCTACACCGGGACACGGAGGACACCGTCACCTTCACCTGGTTCAACCTGCCGGAGGGCCAGGAGGATTCCGCCGCAAACAGAATTGACCCGCGCAAGGAGACGCTGTATGTGTACAAATACCAGTAATAGAATCTCCCTGCTGGCGGCGGGAGTGCTGGCCATCCTGCTCCTATCAGCGTGCAGGCACAACCAGGAGACTCCAGCGGCATTCGCTATACAGCCTCAGTCGGATGTGGTGGCTCCGGGCAGCACCTTCACAGTGACAGCCAGCCATCTGCCGCGAGACTGTGCCATCACCTGGCTGGTGGACGGCGGCACAGTAGAGGGCAAATGAGCCTCACTTTCTGCCACCGCCAGTCCCCATGAGAAACGGCACACTGTCCAGGCCCAGTGCAATCGGGACGGCCAAGTAATTGCCAGCGCCACTTGCCACGTCTATAGCACCTCGCATCCCGCCCTCATCAAGACCGTCCACTCCTTCCTAGACCAGCACAACATCCAGACCTCTGTATCCGTAGCGGTGCAGGGAAACGATGTGGACTTTTCCATAGACACAGGCTATACATCCCTGTCCACCAGAGAGTCAAACGGGAGCGGAACCCTCCACTACATCTACAGCATTACCAAGACCTTCGTGGCGGCGGCAGTCCTGCAGCTAGTGGAGGAGGGAAAACTTACCTTGAACACCACCGTGGGCGACATCCTGCCAGAGGTGGAATTTGACCCGGTATACATCAACACATCAGCCACCGTCGCCGAGCTGCTGAGCCACACCTCTGGCATCCAGGAGTATGTAGACAATCCAGCCCTCTTCTATAAGAATCCCTATCGTACAAGCCAATGGAATCCCCAATTCCTGCTGCCCTTTGTCCAAAGCCCTAAAACGGAACGCGGCCTGTTCACCTATTCCTCCATGAACTATATCCTGCTGGGTCTCATGGTGGAGCGAGTCTCAGACACAACTGCTGCACAGCTTATACAGAACCAATTCCTTCAGCCGCTTGGTTTAGAAGCGACATTCCTTGTACCCCAAGACACTGTAGATTCTGGCAGAATCGCCCATCCCCACGTATATCCTGGCACCACCCTCTCGCTAGTAGGAGACGGCAAGACCCCCATCGACATCACCACCGTCATTACCGATGCCCTAGAACTGCTGGGCAAGTCCAGCTGGACAGCGGGAGGCATGGTGTCCAGAGCCGAAGACATAGCTCGGTGGGGATATGAACTCTACAGCAGGAATGCTGTAGTCTCCCCAGCAATTCGGGACAAGATGCTTGATTCCGTCAGCCGGTTCTCTCAGTCGGACAAGGAGGCCTATGGTTACGGAATCAGAAAGATCTATCATAACTCAGCAAGCCTTATCGGTTCCTACGGACGCAGCATAGGATCAGAGAACTGTATGTTCTACAACCCAAACAAGGACACCTGCTACGTTATCCTCACCTCATCCAACACATCCAAAGACAGAACACCAAACATAGACCAACTGCTGTTCTCACTGCAGGAAACTACGCCATGAGCGGTGTTCAGATTCAACTGGTCTGTTATATTTCTGTGTTGATACTGCTGTTGTCATGCTCGCAGCCGGTGCAGCAGGAGGCTGGGGAAAGCGCCTACCGTCATCAGCTGGGACGAGACAGCACCGCCCAATGGAACTATCTGGTATACATGGCAGCAGATAACAATTTGGAGCGATTCGCTATACAGAACATCATGGACATGAAGGAGGTTGGCTCCACAGAAGATGTGAACATTCTCGTTCTACTGGATCGGTCTCCTGGCTATGACAAAACAAATGGCGACTGGACGGACACTCGGCTTCTTTACATAACAAAGGAAGGCTCTCTCAACGATGATATTGTCAAGGAATATGGAGAACTTGACATGACGAATCCCTCAACTTTACTGGATTTTTTGACCTTGGCAAACACCCATTACCCGGCACGGAACACAGCTCTAGTACTATGGAGCCATGGTACAGGAGTCTACCCGGAAGGAGCATTTCTGCAACCTCCACTCCTACCAGACGATGGTACAGGAATAACCATACCAGCGGCAACCAATTCAAAACGTGGCGTTGTCCACGACTATTCCACTGGGTATCTAGCAAAGACAACCATCCAGTCACTGGGTGAAATCCTACAAAAACACCGCAAAGCCACGGGAAACCCACTTCAACTACTACAATTCGATGCCTGTCTCATGCAGATGTTGGAGACAGTGTGGCAACTGGAACACGAGGCAACCTACATTGTCGGCTCCCAAGCCAACGTCCCCGGAACTGGTAGCAACTACAAAGCGATTCTTTCCCATCTTACAAAAACACCTGCCATAACAGACCGAGAATTCGCCCTGGTCTCGGTGGAGTCCTTCAGGGAATTCTATGTGAACACCGTCACCAGCATCTCCTACTCCGCCATGGCCACAAAAAACCTAGCCCGTTTCCGCAACGTCTTCTCCCAATGGACAAATACCCTGACAAATGCCTCGGCGAAGGAGCGGGCGATAATCCAGTCCATCCGTCAGAAATGTCTTTCCTATGATACTGTGTACACCGAATATATCGATTTGAGGGAAATTACAAATGCCATCTTAAATACCCCTTCCCTTTCCCCATCAATCCGTCTCTTGTCACAGGAACTTGTAACCCAGCTGGAGCACCTCGTCATCTGCAACAACGCCACCAATAGATTCCAAGGTAAATTACAGGGACTTGGCCTAAAACCTTCTTTCCGTCACTCATGCGCAGTGCATTGAACGTGATTCCATCTGTCTCTGAGGCGGTGAAAAATCATAGTGCGGTGACGCCCCCCACCTCAAACTGTCAGTTCAATTTGGTTGCCTTCAATTCCAACAATGCAACTTTCGTAATACCCGTCACCGGTGGTTCTTGGGCCGCTAACAACAGAATAACCGTCGCTTTTTAGTTTTTCCGTCAGTTCATCTACAGCACGCTTGCTTCCAAGGCTAAAGGCGAGGTGAACATAGCCTGTTCTGCCTAAAGTTTTTTCCTCATCGTGCAGCTGGGGTTTTGTCATAATCTCCAGTCGTGCCCCTGAACTAAAGCTTAAAAAATAGGAACGAAAATCTGTAGCCGTATTATGATATACTTCATTTGCCCCTGCCCCAAAATATTTTACAAAAAAATCCTTCGTCTTTTCCAAGTCATTTACGTACATGGCAATGTGTTCAATGTGCATAGAGCAGCCCTTACTCACCAACCAAACTACTGGACTTCCCCAGCACCTTCCTTCCCATCACTTGGAGCCTCACCCGTCCCCAGCACCTTGTTCTTGTAAAATTCTTCCTCCAGAAGCTGCACCACGTTCAGCTCCCAGTCGGTCCAGGAGAAGCTGCCGCTGGGGACGAATACCAGCTGCCAGCCGGGCTGTCCACGGGCAAGGCGCAGCACCGGCACATAGTCCGTTCGCTTGGCCTCCCACTGGAGCCAGAACTGGAGGTACACGAAGTCCGAGCCGGTGGTGTAGCGCTCCCGCTGGGTGAGAGGAGATGCGATGGTAAAGTCTGCAATGAAGGTGTCCTTGTCCCCCAGCTGGCGATTTAAGTCCACCAGGGCAACGAAAAGGTCGTAGGCCCGCACCAAAAGATTCTTGTCGTCCTCCAGCTGCTGGGCGATGGCGGAAAAGTCCCCGAAAAACGACTCAGGAGACAAGAGCTGGCGGTAGGCCGCCACCACATCCTTCTTCCCCTTGCAAGCCTTCTCTGTGGCCAAGGCCTTGGCGGCGGCCCGCTTCTTGGGCAACAGGAATTCCGGCGGCTTGTTGCCCGAATCCTGGAATTTCTTGAACTGCTGCTCAAAGCTGCTGACGGCATTGCCTAACGTCTGCTTTTCTGCCATAAAACCCGCCTCCTGAACTCACCGTGAAGTCTTGATGATAAAGTCTTCACCTCACGATGAAGTATAACACAACTTCGGACAAAAAGACAGAACAAGGCAATTTGACAAAGTCTGTGCCGGGTAGTTGTCCCTTGAATCATGCTTGACAGCATAGAATAAATATACTATCCTGAAGTTGTCCGAGTTCTGGTTTCCAGCCTGGGGCATCAAAGAGGCACTGACAAGTCGGTGCCTTGATTTATTTTAAATCAGCCATCTGCCAGCAATACATCCTCTCACTTTGAGAAATATAGCAATATACCGTGCCGGTATTTTCCTTATGCAGAAGAACACCTCGCAAAACCTGCTTGATTCGTTTTACTGGAACAGCGGAATCAATTTTTAAATACACATTGACTCCTTGCCGTAACGCCTCTCGAAATCTATGAGATATGGCATTTGTCCCGCCTGTTACATTCTTGAACTCCGTCAAGAATCCATCCATGACTGAATCGGGATTCTTTTTTTCATAGTGTTTTTCTGGCAACAGAAAAACCACATGATTGTTGTCACTGGCAATTTTCGCCATCACAACCTCTTTTTGGAATACTTTTTCACGTTCAGAGTTTACCGGTTTCCGTCCTGCTGCCATATAGACATTCCTGTAGATTTCAATCCATGTCTCGTCGGGAAAAAATTCCTCAGCTTTTTGCCTAGAAATATCAATTAAGTTCAAGGTTGTCCTCTCAGTGCAGTATCAGATAGATTTTACCTCTTTAATAAGAAAGTGGCAAACCTCTTGCCTCGAACGCCCATCCAGCATCAATAGTTTCCTTACGTTTGTTTCCTGCGCCGGACCCCTACCAATTCAGGTGCTTTTGTGCTACAATGAGGAAAATTTTTTCGACTCCGAGAAGCCCCTTCCCGGAGCCAGACTGCTAACACGAGGAATTGATATGTATATAACCTGCCTTGATTTGGAAGGCGTGCTGGTGCCTGAAATCTGGATTGCCTTTGCGGAGGAGACGGGCATCCCGGAGCTGCGGCTCACCACCCGGGACATCAGCGACTACGACGTGCTGATGAAAAAGCGGCTGGGCATCCTGGAGGAGCATCAGCTGGGGCTCAAGTCAATCCAAGCCACCATCGCACGCATCGACCCCCTGCCGGGAGCAAAGGAATTCCTGGACCAGCTGCGGCGGGTGACACAGGTGGTGATCCTCTCGGATACCTTCACCCAGTTTGCCGCACCACTGATGGAAAAGCTGGGGATGCCCACCATCTTCTGCAACGAGCTGGTGGTAGCCGAAGACGGCAGGATTGTGGACTACAGGATGCGGCAGGACAACGGCAAGCTCCACGCCGTCAGGGGCTTCCAGTCCATGGGCTACGACACCATCGCTGCCGGGGACTCCTTCAACGACCTGGCCATGATTACCGCCTCCCAGTCAGGCTTCCTCTTCCGAGCGCCCGACCACATCATCGCAGACCACCCCCAGATTCCCGCATTCACCGAGTACAACGACCTGCTGGATGCCATCAGGAAGGTGGTGAATGGCTGAGCCTGTCACCGGCGGACCAGTGTCGAACAAGAACAATAATCGAGGAGCGAGGAGATTTTTATGAACAAACTGATACCAGGACAAGAAATCGAGGCAGTGGTGGTGGCCGTCACCGGCGACTGCGTTTTCATCGACCTGAATGCCAAGAGCGAGGGCATCATCGACAAGGCTGAGCTCACCGGCAAAGACGGTGAATGCACAGTGCAGGAAGGGGACAAGGTCAAGGCCTTCTTCATCGGTGAGAAAAACGGTGAGCTGCGGTTTACCACCAGACTGGCAGCAGACAAGCTGTCCGCCGACAAGTCAGACACATCCATGCTGGAGCAGGCCTGGCAGAGCGGCATTCCCGTGGAGGGCAAGGTGGAGAAGGAAATCAAGGGGGGATTTGAGGTGAAGCTGGGGAATGTCCGTGCCTTCTGCCCCTACTCCCAGATGGGATTCCGCCAGAAGGAGGAGCCGGCCGCCTGCATTGGTCGAGTGCTGACCTTCAAAATCCAAGAATACAAGGAAAAGGGACGGAACATCCTGGTGTCAAACCGTGCGGTGCTGGAGGAAGAGCACCGTCAGAAGCTGGCGGACATCAGCAAGAGCATCACCCAGGGCTCCGTGGTAAAGGGTCGGGTGGAATCCTTGCAGAGCTTCGGTGCCTTTGTGGACATCGGCGGATTCCACGCCCTGCTGCCCATCTCCCAGGTGGGACGGAGCCGGGTGGAGGACATCTCGGAAGTTTTATCCGTCGGACAGGAAATCGAGGTGGAGGTCATCTCCACCGACTGGGACAAGGAGCGGGTCTCCGTCAGCCTGAAATCCCTGATGGCCGACCCCTGGGACACCGCCGCACAGAAATATCCGGCAGGCTCCAAGCACACCGGCACCATCGCTCGTGTTATCGACTACGGCCTCTTTGTCACCCTGGAGCCGGGACTGGACGGTCTGGTGCACATCTCCGAGCTGCAGGGCGAGAGCCGGAGCACCAACCTGCGGGTCAAGTACAAGTCGGGCTCCAGCATCGATGTGGTGGTAAAGTCCGTGGACGAGGAGCAGCGGCGAATCAGCCTGACCTCCGCCACCAGCACCCAGCAGGACAAGGACACGGCCCAGTTCCTGGGAAGCCAGCGTGACGACGGAGACACCTACAATCCCTTCGCCGCCCTACTAAAAAAGAAATGACACCAGAAGGTGCAGGCCCCGGGAGCAAATTCAAGGGCTTGCACAGTCCCTTTCACTATGCTACACTTTTTCCATGAAGCGAACAATTTATTTTTTGGGGGCTTGCATTGCCCTTGCTTTTCTTGCAGTGGGCTGCCAGTCAGCACCAAAAGATATTCCTGAGGCTCTTACTGCCGACGAACTGGTCAATCTTGCCCAGGCCAGCTACGACAAGGGCAATGTGAAGGCCGCCCAAGCCTACTACGAGACTATCATCATCCGTTACGGAAGCCAGATGGACAAGCTGGTGGAGGCTGAATATGAGATTGCCCACCTGAAGGTAAAGCAAAAGAAGTGGCAGCAGGCCATCCCCGACCTGCAGCGCATCATCTCCTACTATGAGACTGACACCACAGGCAGCCTTCCCCCCGCCTTCAAGAAGCTGGCGGAGCTGGACATGGCAAAGATACCGGAAAAGGAACTAATCGAGGCAGGCCTCATGGAAAAACCAGTCCAGAAGTAGAAGCTATTTTCTGTCGGCGGCAGTCTTGCCATCGGGGGTGATGATGGTGTCGATGGTGAAATTCCCCTCCAGAGCGGTGGAAACCACCAGCTCACGGGTATACTTCTTTGACCCTCGAGGCTTGCTGTGGGGTTCTGCATCACCAATGAGCACCACCTTCCTCTGGCTTTCCTCACTCCAAGAATAGAAGTCCATGGCAGCATACAACGCCTCGTAGACCGCCTCCGGCACGTCGCCTCCCTCATTCCCCTTGATGATGAAGTCAAAGAGGTGCTCCTTGAATCCTTTCACGCTATCCACAAAGGGATACAACCGTACCGGAACCCCCCGGAAGCTGTAGCCATCGACATAATCCCGGTACAGCAGCAAGCCCAGCTGCATGGAGTCAAAGCCGGCCAAGGCCTCCTCCAGCCGAGGAATCAAGCTTTCCCGCAACCGTGCAACATCGTCCTTCATGCTACCAGTGGAATCCAGGACAAAGACAATTTCCGCCGGGCGGTTGGGATCCAGCTCCTCCAACACATTGATAATGTCGTCAACAATGGTTTCCGGCCCCTTGGAATAGGTGATGGTACCACCCGCCTCCCTGGCAATTAGGTCAAAGGCAGTGACCGCCTGAGGATTGTAGGAGTCAGTCAGAGCAGTAGGAGCAGGCGGATCCATCGGCACGGTTCCCAAATCGAACATGAAGGGATTGTCCTCATAGCCATTACTATAGTCTCCGTAGGCCGCCCCAAAGGCTCGGATATTGATGAAGGTGCCTATGTCCACCTTGGTCCGTCCACTGCGGGACCAGGGATAGCCGTACTCCATCTCCAGAGGAATGAACAGGCAGAAGGCCGTCCCCAGTTCTGGATGACTTTCCGCAGTGGAGTCTATGATGCTGAACCGAGCATACTGGGACACTAGGGGCTGGCCGTTCAGCATACGCTTTTCATCGCCATTAACAGGATTCCACTCCAAGGCACGGTAGGCGTAGTTGGTGGCCATACCATCGGCGGATCGTGTCGTCTCAGTCAAGAGGACAGACTCCATCCCATCCTTCTGCCGGACATAGAGCATGAAGCCCTGGAGACTGCCGTCCTCCGGGGAACGGATGTTGTCCAGACGGATATCCTCAATTCCGACATGAAGCGGTGAGCTTGACTGTGCGGCAAGAAGCCCCATCAGAAACAATCCTGTCAAACAAACGATTGAAAAACGAATTCTCTTCATACTTGAATTTTTCGGCATATTTATAAGAAGAATCAACAGCGTTTTTCCTGCTTGCAAACAAGAGCTCTGCGCATTACATTTTATCATGGAAAATGAGCATGGCAAGATACCTCTGAATGATACATTCTTTTGTCAGAAAATACTCATTTTCAATTGATTTATTCCTTGACAGAGTTAGTAAATCGGTTTACTCTATATTTTAGAGCGTGTTGGAGAAATTGTGGGATTGCATGATGGATTGATCGTCACCGTACCCTGCAATTACAAGTTTTTACGATACAGCAAAAGGAGTTTTTATGAAGAAAGCACTTGGAATCATGTTGACGCTGGCTCTGGCAGGCGGCCTCTTCGTCGGTTGTGCCGGAAAGGAAAAGGCCCAGGAAATCTACTTCCTGAACTTCAAGCCGGAAATCGCCGACGTTTACGAGGCAAAGGTCGTTCCTGCATTTGAGGCGGAGAATCCTGGCTACAAGCTTAAGGTGGTTACCGCTGCTTCTGGCACTTATGAACAAACCTTGAAGAGCGAGCAGGCAAAGTCAAATCCCCCTGTTATTTTCCAGACAAATGGTCCTGTAGGTCTTGAGGCCTCCCGCAATGAAGCGGCAGCTCTTGACAATACTGATTTCTACAAGCTGCTGGGCGACAAGTCCATGGCATTGAAGCTGGACGGAAAGGTTGCCGCAATTCCCTACGCTGTGGAAGGCTATGGAATCATCTATAATAATGCCATCATGAGCAAGTATTTCGCACTGCCCAACAAGGCGGTGACCATCAACTCCGCCGAGGAAATCAAGGACTTTGCCACACTGAAGGCTGTGGTTGAGGACATGCAGAAGCACAAGGATACACTGGGAATCAAGGGTGTCTTTGCCAGCACATCAATGGCTGCCGGAAACCAGTGGCGGTGGCAGACCCATACCGTAAACGTCCCCCTGTACTATGAGTTCCTAGCCAAAGCCCCCGACACCTCCCCTGTCCTCACTGGATTGGCTGCCGAGACGCTGGAGTTCACCTACAACCAGAACTTCAAGGATTTGATGGACCTGTACACCAACAACAGCCTCACTCCCAAGACCCTGCTGGGCTCCAAGAGCGTGGACGACTCCATGGCCGAGTTTGCCTTGGGCCAGTGCGCCATGGTGCAGAATGGAAACTGGGCAGCCGCTCAGATTCTAGGAACCCCCGGCAACAAGGTTGCCTCTGAGGACATCAAGTTCCTGCCCCTGTACATGGGCATTGACGGCGAGATGAATGCCGGCCTCTGCGTGGGAACAGAGAACTACCTGTGTATCAACAAGAATGCCAGCCCCGAGGCCCAGAAGGGTGCCGATGTATTCCTCACCTGGCTGTTCAGCTCCCCCACCGGAAAGAAGCTGGTGTCCGAGGACCTGAATTTCATCACTCCCTTCAACAGCTTCAGCCAGGCCGAGCTGCCCACCGATCCCCTTTCCCAGCAGGTGAGCATCTGGATGAACAAGAGTGGCGTCACCTCCATCGGCTGGACCTTTGCCGCCATTCCCTCCGAGGAATGGAAGAATGCCCTGGGCTCAGCGCTGCTGGCCTACTTTGAGGGCAAGGCTGACTGGAACACTGTAGTGAAGACTGCACAGGATCAGTGGGCCGCCGAGTGGAAGATAAAGAACAACTAAGCGGTTACAATAGCTTGAGGGGGCTGTCAATTGGCGGCCCCCTTTTTTCAAGGAGATTCAGTATGGTTATGGAAAGATCCTTGGGAAAATATTTTCCCCTCTTTGCCCTGCCGGGCATCGTGTGCTTCCTGATTGCGTTCCTGATTCCCCTGTTCATGGGAATCTACCTGTCCTTCTGCGAATTCACCAACGTGACGAACGCCCAATGGGTGGGTCTGGACAATTACGTTAAGGCATTCACCATCGACAATTATTTTAACTCGGCCCTGTGGCTGACGGTGAAATTCACCATTGTCTCCGTCCTTTCCATCAACCTCTTTGCCTTCGGACTGGCGCTGATTCTTACCAAGGGGGTGCCGGGAACAAATGTCTTCCGAACCATCTTCTTCATGCCCAACCTCATCGGCGGCATCGTGTTGGGATGGATTTGGCAGGTTATCATCAACGGTGTGCTGTACAGGTACGGAGCAACCATCGTCAGCGACCCGAAATATGGCTTTTGGGGACTGGTGGTGCTGATGAACTGGCAGAACGTGGGCTACATGATGGTCATCTACATCGCCGCCATCCAGAACATTCCTGGCGACCTGCTGGAGGCCGCCGCCATTGACGGTGCCGGCTGGTGGACCACCCTCACCAAAATCATCATTCCCAGCGTCATGCCCTCCATCACCATCTGCCTTTTTATGACCATGACCAACGGCTTCAAGCTCTTTGACCAGAACCTGGCCCTCACTGCCGGGGAGCCGGGCAAGCAGACGGAGCTTTTGGCACTGAACATCTACAACACCTTCTACGGCCGCACCGGATTCGAGGGTGTGGGACAGGCCAAGGCGGTGGTGTTCACCATCATCGTGGCCACCATTGCCCTGCTGCAGCTGAGAATTACCCGGAGCAAGGAGGTTGAGCAATGAGCATGATTCAGAAGAACAAGAACGCCAAGTGGTTTATCTTCGCCTTTTTGGTGCTGGCGGCCATCTATGTGCTGCTTCCCATTGTGGTGGTGCTGATGAATTCCTTCAAGGGACGGCTGTTCATCTCCACGGAGCCCTTCCGGCTGCCCTCCACCAATCCCGATAACCCCACCTTTGTGGGGCTGGCAAACTACGTCACCGGTATCACCAAGATCAAGTTCTTCAGGGCCTTCGGCTACTCCCTGTGGATTACCGTGGCCTCCGTGGCGGGCATCCTCCTGGTGAGCAGTATGCTGGCCTGGTTCATCACCCGGGTGAAGAACAAGTTCACCAGCGGTGTGTACTACAGCCTGGTATTCTCCATGATCGTCCCCTTCCAGATGGTGATGTTCACCATGAGCAAGATGGCCAACCTGCTGCATCTGGACAACCCGGTGGGAATCATCCTGATCTACATCGGCTTTGGCTGCGGCATGTCCACCTTTATGTTCTCCGGCTTTATCAAGTCCATCCCCCTGTCCATGGAGGAGGCTGCCATGATTGACGGTGCCACCCCGCCGCAAATCTTTTTCCACGTGATTGCCCCCATGCTGAAGAGCACCGGCATCACCATCGCCATACTGGAAATCATGTGGGTGTGGAACGACTACCTCTTGCCCTACCTCACCATCGGAACGGACTACAAGACCATTCCCATCGCCATCCAGTACCTGCGGGGCGGCTACGGTGCAGTGGACATGGGTGCCATGATGGCCATGCTGGTGCTGGCAATGCTGCCAGTGGTCATCTTCTACCTTTCCTGCCAGAAATACATCATCCGGGGTGTGCTTTCCGGTGCGGTAAAGGGGTAGTCGCACGCCTGCGGCGTGCTGAGGGAGTTTCGTTCCGAAACTCCGTCGCTAAGGTTGGAACTATTCGCTGGCCTGTGGCTTGCTTGGTGAGTTTCGTTGGCAAGGCTCGGTGGATGACGTTGCGAGACTTGTCTATCTGGGAGACTTTTTCCAACTGGAGATGCTACGGGGAGGCTCCTCAATGAGTCGGGCGTTCTTCCTTCCATCCCTGCTCCAGGAGAGAGGAGTCTCCTCCCCTCCCGGAATGTAGCTGACTGCAAACCAGCCCCAGGTGTCGGCGAATTCCAGGCGTTCCAAAAGAAGGCACTGGCTGAAGACGGATTCTTCAATCAGCGTGACAGTGGAGGGAATTCTGATTTCCTTGATGGGCGAACCGAAGAAGGCCGCCTTTCCGATGGTCTCAAGTCCCTCCGGCAGCTCCACCAACTCAAGTCCTCCAGAGGAGGCCGCCCAATCCGTGATGGTGGTGGTGGCCGGATGTACCCTGAGTTCGTGCCTGTTTCCCGGCACCTGCAGCAGCGTCTTGAAGTCCTTGGTGTACAGGCACTCCTCCCAAGAGGCATAGAACGGATTATCCTCCGCCACGAGGATGGTGGAGAGCAGCTGGCAATTGGAAAAAGCCTTGTTTCCGATATGCCGCACCCCGGCGGGAACATATATGGAAGACAAATTCATGCAGGAGACAAAGGCATAGTCGCCGATGACCTCCACGGAGTCAGGAAGCTCAAGCTGGAGCAGCTGGACACAGTCGCTGAATGATCCGCCGGCAATCTCTTTGGTACCCGTCCGAGTTTCGACCCAAATGCGGGCAGAGGGCACACGAATCAGGGTGGAAAAATCCTTGGTGTACAGGCAGCCGTCGTAGCTCGCATACTTGGCATTTCCCTCCGCCACGGTAATCTTCCTCAAGCTGCCAACGAAGGTTCCGGTATCAAAGGCCCCCTTTCCAATGGAGGTAAGGCTTGCAGGAAGATGCAGCTCCGGCAGATTCCAGCAGCGTTGGAAGCACCTCTCCCCCAAGCTCCTTATTCCCTCATGCAAAACCACCTTTTCGAGCCTATCGCAATGGCTGAACAGGGCATCGGACACCACCTCGATGCTCCCCAGGCTTACCACCTCCCGCAGCTTGGAGGAGGCGAAGGCGGAAACCCCTATCTCCACAATGGTCTTGGGCAAGTCCAGCCGCTCGATTGCACAGCCGTAAAAGGCACTGGCACCGATGGAAGTAATCGCTGGAGGCAGGTCTACATGCTTTAGGCTGTAGCAACGGGCAAAAAGTGAGTTGGGGATGGACTCCAATCCTGCCGGCAGTACCACTGACTCCAGATTTTTGCACTGGGAAAAGACTCCTTCATCAAGCCTTGTGTCCCTGCCCCGAAACACAATCCGCCGTAAATTCAGGCAGCGCTGGAAAGTTCCTTCTGGCAGGGACTCCAGCAGCTCCGGCAGCTCAAGCTCCACCAGGGTCTCGTTCTGTACCAGTGCACCAGGGCTGATTGTTCGGGTCTGGGGATGGAGGCTGCCCAGCGCAATCCCCCCGGCAAAGGCAACGAGGCGAGAATAATCCTTGGAGTAGAGGCTTCCCTCCCAGCTGGCAAAGGAGGGATTGTCCTCCGCCACTGAAAATTCCTGCAAGCCGTGGCAGGCGTAGAAGGGCGCGCCCTGAATTGCGGTGAGACCCGCCGGAATGTGGATTCTGTCGATGGACTGGCATCCGGCAAAGGCTCCACCCTCCAGCACCCGCAGGGTCTTCGGCAGGCGCACGTTCCCAAGACGTGGACACCAGGCGAAGGCATCATGGAGGATTGACTCCAGACCCTCCGGCAAATTCACCTCCTGCAGCTGACTGCAAAACTGAAAGGCACCATCGCCTATGACACGAAGAGTGGAGGGGAGATGTACCCGTGCGAGGCTGTCGCTTTCCCGAAAACTCGCGGCCTCCAGTTCCACAATGCCTTCCGGCAGAATGATGGTGTGGAAAGCGGTTCGATAGAAGGTGGAGGACTCAATCTTGTCCAGGCCAGTCACGTGGGAAAGGTCAAGGATGCGGGGAATTCCATCATCCCATCTCCGCTGGTAGGAAAAGTCTCGCAGCTGGGCTGAGCTCAAGTCTCCCTTCAAGTGGATTCGCTCCATAGCCGTGCCGTCCTCCAAGTGGTGGGGTAAGCGCTCCAAAGCAAGTGGCGAGGAACTTCTGCAGCCAATCCAAAAGAAGGAGAGTAAGGGTACAAGCATGGCAAAAACAGGCCTCATCATAATTATATCTCCATGTCCAATGAAATCACCATCGATATCCTAAATTCTATCTATTGGTTTGTCAAGGAAATACTGTCCATACCAAGTGCATCGACTAGGCTGGCTTGGCACGTACCAGATGATGCACTACCACCAGATTATGCTTTCAAAAGAAGGGGCCGTCTTTACGGCCCTTTCTTTTTATGGTATCCTATGCCAATTTATTTTCAGGCTGGTTTGCCGAGCTATGGAGCTGTCCAGATTCCAGCCTGCACAGGAGATACAATGTCAAAAAACCAACAGATTCTGGGGCCTGCCGACCGACCACCCCTTGCACGCTGGATTCCCCTGAGCTTCCAGCACGTGTTCGCCATGTTTGGAGCCACCGTACTGGTTCCCCTGCTGACAGGCTTGAGTCCCTCCACCGCCTTGTTTACGGCGGGAACGGGAACCCTGCTGTACATCCTGATTACCGGGGCAAAGGTTCCCGCCTTCCTTGGCTCATCCTTCGCCTTCATCCCGCCCCTCATCGGCATCTCCGCTGAGTACGGAATGCCCTACGCCCTGGGTGGAGCCTTCTGCGCCGGCATCTTCTATGCTCTGGTAGCTGGAATCGTCCGCCTGGCGGGAACCAAGTGGCTGGACCGGGCGCTGCCGCCAGTAGTCATCGGATCTGTCATCATCGTCATCGGTCTGAACCTGGCCCCCACTGCCATGACCTCCGCCATGATGAACGGCGACCAGTACTCCCTGGTGTACTTTTCCATTGCCCTGGTGACCCTTGCCATCGCCATTGTGGCCACCATCTTCTTCAAGGGCTTCTTCAACACCATCTCCATCCTCATCGGACTAGTGGGCGGCTACCTGTTCACCCTGATTATGGGAATGATTTTTCCTGCCTACAAGCTCATTGACTTTAGCATAGTGCAGCAATCCTCCTGGTTCGGGCTGCCCCAGTTCGCCATCCCCAAGTTCAGTCTTGTTCCCATCGTCACCTTCATCATCGTGTCCCTGGCCACCATCTGCGAGCATCTGGGAGACACACTGGTGACCTCCCGGGTAGTGGGACAGGACTTCTACAAGGATCCCGGCCTGCACCGCACCTTGTTGGGGGACGGTTTGGCCTCCGCCTGGGCTGCCGTCTGGGGCGGACCGCCCAACACCACCTACGGCGAGAACATCGGCGTTATGGCCATCACCAAGGTCTACAGTGTGTGGGTCATCGGTGGGGCCGCCGTTGTGGCTGTAATCCTTTCCTTTATCCAGAAGTTCGGCTCCATCATCCAGACCATTCCCGGTCCAGTGATGGGGGGCATCTCCATGCTGCTCTACGGTCTGATTGCCTCCAGCGGTCTGCGTACCATTGTGGAAAGCGGCGTTGACTACAAGGACAAGCGGAACCTCACCATCTCCTCCGTCATTCTGGTGATTGGAATCGGTGGCGGCCTCTTGCAATTCCAGGTGGGTGCAGACTTTACCTTCTCCTTGGGCGGCGTTGCCCTTGCCACTGTGGTGGGAATCCTTTTGAACCTGATTCTGCCCAAGACGGTGGACGGCGGGGAGTAAGATTGAGATAGCAACAAAAGCGGGCGGACAACTGGTTGGTTGTCCGCCCGCCGTGATTCCGCAATCATTCTGCTAGAACACTATATTTTTTCCAAAACATAACGAAATGATCCATCATATGTCAAATAATAAGATTCAATTGTCGATGTCTCATTTTTCATGCTCTCTGTATAAATAGAATTATTACCACTACCATCAAGATCCAACATATAGCTCGTCACCTGCCACCTAACATTGGGATCTATACACTCAACAGTGAAAGCACTTGGGTCAACATTGGCAAAAGGTGACGGCTTTGATACCTCAGTTGAGTTTATTTTTTCAATAGTAGCAGGCAGAATGATTTTAGAAAGTCCCATGCTAGTAGGCAAACCATTGCCTGTTGAATCAGGGGGCGGTGTCTCAGTTGGACTAAACTCTGTTATCGTTGTTTGTGAAAGATCCAAAGTTATTTGATACAGAGAACTATCATTATACGTTGAATACAATTCTGTTAGTATTGAATCTAAATCAGATAACGTAGTATCGGGTGCTAAAAGGAATGTATCAGAACAAGAACCACCACTACTTTGAAGTTTAGTCAGCACCTCAGTAGTAGACACAGGAGTTGGATTCCCCAGCTTTCCTGTATTGTCAATGATCAAACCAGAAGCACCTGGAGACAAGTCGAATTTCCCCACTTCATGGCTTAAAGTTACCCCATAACCTGCGGAGAGAACCTGCAAACCGACGCTGTAAGTATGTGGCGATATAGTGGCCACAGGAGCGGAACCCGTCAGGGAACTGGTGATGGTGATGGACTTTCCATTACCCAGTTGGATGTCGTTGTCCGCAGCAATGACCGCAGAATCACCAAGATTGATGGCCTGGGCAGAAATAGCATAGACTCCTTGGGAGCCGTTTCCACTGATGGTTCCACCTGTCATAGACAGAGTACCACTAAGATTGATTCCGCCACCCCTTCCAGTAGTGACAGAATTACTAGAAATGATACCACCGGTCATTTCCAATGTCGCTCCTGCGACAACATACACGCCACCGCCGCTGTTAGCCTCATTATTGGAGACAGCACCTCCTTGTAAGGTTACACTTCCATTCAGAAGGTAGATTCCACCACCATTAGCAGTTACCTCGTTATAGGACACATCAGCAGCACTTATGTCTACCATCCCACTAATAAGATAGATTCCGCCACCATTTTCAGCAGTATTTGGAGAACCTGACACACCAATAGCACCACCAGCAATACTGGCCTTGATATTGGAATTGACGCCACCATCAACCGCAATTCCACCACCATTGTAAGTAGCCGTGTTGCCCGAGATTTCTCCGCCGTTCATATTTAGCGTTCCTCCGGCATAGACACCGCCACCGTTACCGCCGGCCTCATTGCCAATGATTTTGGGAACAGTGATACCACTTGTCATGGTGAAAGTTGAATCAGCCGAAACATACACGCCACCACCATCACCAGTAACTGTGTTGCTGGAAATCTCGCCTCCGCTCATACTGAGCGTTCCACTTCCTCCGACATACACACCGCCACCATTCTTTAGACCATTATTTTGAGTGATTTCACCATCTTCCATGGTGAAGGTTCCACCGTTGACGTAGACACCGCCGCCACCACTATAATTACCAGCACCAGCGCCAACCTCATTGGCTTTTATGCTTCCTCCTTTCATAATAAAGGTGGCATTTTGGCTGACATACACGCCGCCGCCATCAAAACCTGCATAGTTGTCGCTGATGCTGCCGTCATTCATGATGAAAATGCCGCCAGAGTCTACGCACACGCCGCCTCCATTGTAAGTAGCTGTGTTGCCAGAGACTTCTCCGCCGTTCATACTGAGTGTTCCATCAATGACAGCGATTCCGCCGCCATTGACAGCTTTGTTGTCACCTACAGCAGCATTTCCCTCAAGGATGAGCTGTCCTCCTGCGATATGGATTCCACCGCCCTGAGCCTCTCCGCTGGCACTGGAGATGTCATGCCCACTGACATTGGCACCCTGTCCGAGAGTAAGCTCCCCTCCTCCGACATAAATTCCGCCTCCGTAGGCTTTGGAGCCAGTTTTTGCTGTCAAAATATTACCAGAAATAACGGTGTTCTCCACAGTAGTAGTGGCACTATTGCCAAGCCACAAGCCGATTCCTTCAGCCTGGGGATTCTGAGCAATGCTAGCACTATTATCAATCGTATTCCCCTGTATCTGTGAATTAGCAGAAATCTTCAGTTCAACAGCACTATTCTCAATGCCCACTCCGGCACCACTATATGTTACCACACCATCTTTATGAATGATAGTATTTGAATTGACCTTTGTGGACTGCAATGCAAGCTCCATAGCACCAGCAGTGGGATCATGCGCCACATAGAGTCCACCTCCATTTCCATTTTCCACAGTATTGCGGGAGACCTCGCAATTGGAAAGAGTCAATGATGTCGCCGTACTGGTGGCAAGAATTCCTCCACCACTCGTATCCTTTACATATCCGCCAGTCACCACCACGTCCTGCAGGGTGACACTGGCCTTTGCTCCCACGTACATCACCCGACCAGTGCTGATGTCGTTTCGACCGGCGTCGATGGTACGCGGGGTTCCATCAATGTTCGACTTGATGGTGAGGTTCAACGTGGCGGCAGGGACAATGTTCACAAGGGAAAAGTTCTTTCCGGAAACATATGCCACCGAACTGGAGTCACGTACATCACCCATCAGCAGGATGGTGTAAGGAGAGCCGTCATTCGCCGCCACAATCTTGTCCACGGCTGCCTGGATGGTGGCCAGGGGAGCGGCAACGTTCCCACCATCATTTGCATCGCTAGCCATGGGACCACCCACATAAAGCTCCTGAGTCCACTTGGCGTAGAAGGACTTGGCTCCTGTGGGTATGTCTGACGAGCCGCCACCAATCATGGTGACAGGATTTCCGCTGAAACTACTGTCCTCATACCAGCCGCCAAAGAAATAGCCTGTAGGCGGCTCAATGGTTCCAGCTACAGGAAGAACGAGAATGTCGTAGGGATTATAGAAATCTTGGGGACTTGAATTCCCCTTCCAGGAGCCAGTCCCTCCCGTTGTATTCAAATTGTAGGTAACAGAATACACGGTAGAAAGGCTTGAAATACTGCGCGTTTTGGAGCTGGTGAGGTTCGCCGCCACCTGCACTGCCTCACGAAAAACATATTTTACGTTCGGATCCTTATCCTGGGTCAGCTGTATCATCAAACTGTAGGAGCCAGACTCCACATTCTCCCGATAATAACGGAAGAAAGGGGCCCCATCACTACCTGTCTCTAATGTCAACTCCTGCCTTGTGTCATCAAGGCCTCCATTTTCTACGCACAGCACACCTGTTCCCACATGGGACACCCCACTGTCGGCTGGCAACTTTACAGTCACATCCACCGTTCCAGTACCACTGGTCCTGTTTTCCTCCATTGTACCGAAGGAAAGCTTGTTGACTCCAGCCACAATGTCCATGCTGTTAATGGCGGCGGAGAGTATCACCAGATTATTCCTCTTGGCCTCCAGAGTGAAGTTCCACTCTCCAGCCTCCACCGTCAGGCTATTGTCACCAGTCATGGCAACGTATGCCGTGCTGCTAGTTGCCGTCCATTCCCTCAAGACAGTCTGCCCACTACCCACTAGGCCACCCTTCAATTGAAAGCTCAGACTCATGTCAGAGTCTAGGGCAAGCTGTTCCGGAAACACCGTCCTGGAATTGTCGCCAGTGGAGATGAAGAGGTAGGCCCGGCCATCCTCCTGTGCCGACGTGACAGAGACTCTCAGCCCATTGTCACAAGAGAAAAGAAGGATAGCAATTAGTATCAGGAAAAATGATATGAACCTGCGGTTCGTGCTCATGGAATAACCTCCTCAAAGGTAAAATTGTAGATGGAACCATTCCACCCCACCGCATTCCGACAGGTACTGCAACACACAGCAGATACCTTTACCCTAGCAACAGATAGTTGAAATTGTGGCATCTGTGTCTTTCGATCATCATCTAGTACGTTCAAAGTTGAAGATGAACCGGCATTCATCACCGAGGTTATGGGTGTTGTACATCGGGCGAAGGCTGTAAGCTCCATCTCCTCCACTCCAATTCCAATGGTACCCTCAGCAAAAACTGTACCACTGAATGGATTGCTACAAATGGAGCCCAAGGCGGGAAGAAGGATGATACAGGAAATTGGCACCAGTGATCCAATCAGGGATACAGGAACCTTGACAAAATCATTCACGGTCCATTGGCCCTCCACTTGGCATGATAGTACCGACTACCTATAGCGTCAGTAGCAATAGCAGTAGAACTATTGCCAGAAAAATCACTCCGTTCGTACCAACCCTCAAAGGTATAACCAGAATGGATGAGGTCAGAAGCAGTGGGCAAGGTAACAGTCATACCCGTGACATATCTCTTGGGAACACTATTTCCTGATAGTTGTCCACCATTACAGTTGTAGTCTATGGCATAAACAGCAATGTCATATCGAGCGGAATACCACAATCCTGCCCCATCCTGCACTTCCAGCACCACCGAATGAATGCCTGGGGCAACCGTGTTCACATCCAGCATGAACTCTTGGGTGGAGACTTGTTCTTCATCATCCAAGAACCACTTGTACTTGCTGTAACCAGCAGGCGAGGTAAACACAAGGGTACTGCCATTGATTCTTGGGGTCGACAATCCGGCAATGTCACTGTAGGTAGGTGCGTTGGCTGAGATACCATCTATGCTATTGGCTTCCCACTTGGCCCAGTACTCCTTGTCGCCGACGCTTTCTATCATTCTGAAAGCCGTACCGCTGAGGTTGACGCTATCGTACCAGCCCTCGAAGGTGTACCCTGCCTTGGTAGGCACAGGCAGTTCAACTGGCAGCTCCTCAACTGTGAAGTTAGTCACCGCATCAGCAGGATTAGCCCCTCCATCCAGATTGTACTTGACGGTGTAAATCTCCCCACCTCCCCCACCGGAGCTGGGATTCGCCGTCCACAGGGCAGTGAAGGCGACTGGGGCAGAAACAGTGTGGGGAAAGGTGACGGGAGTCCCGCTGACCGTCCAGCCGGAAAGGTAGAAGCCACTGCGGGTGGGAATGTCAAGGTCGCCGCCACTCAGAGTGGAGCCTTCACTTCTATACACCGTCACGCTGTCGCTTCCGGCAAAGCTTCCACCATTGGCATCCAAGGTAATGGCATGGGGAGCCCTTCCAGAGGTTGTGGCAAGACTCCGCACTCCCTCGGAGTCCACGGCATAGATTGTGATTTCCTTGCCGGTACTTGCAAGGGAACAATAGATGTTGTAGCCGGCATTCTTCAAATCCTGGGGAACAAAGGACTGCAAATTGGTCTGCCACGACATAAGACACTCTTGTGGCGTGTATTCGTCAAAAAGAACACCATCCTCATACACTTCGAATTTTACCACGTAATCGGGATGGGTGGGGTTAGTTATGCCAGAAGGCCACGCCCAAAAGATGAGGTCGTTGAGTTCAGTGGTCGGGCTACCTGTCACAACCTCCCACCGCTTGGTGCCGTCAAGAAATTTCAGACTTCCATCATACTCCATTACCTCCAGAGGCATCCGTGGCGGGGTGTTGTACCTCAGGGTCAGGCTGCTGGCGGATGCCGTGGCCACGGCATTGTCGCTGCGGGTGGGGATGAACGCCACCGTAAAGCTTTTGTGCTCAAGGGCAAGGCTGGCGGACGTGGGAACCTGGGAGAGAGGCTGTATCTCCACCGCCATGCTGGTGAAGGATGAGGAGATGACCCTTGCATTGTCAAGAGCTGCCGAACCCGCATCCCCCGATATGCGTACAGAACGACGGGATTCGGAGGCAGAACCAATGCCACCATCAAGGGGATATCCATCAGGATTGATGATGCCAACAGAAGCTGTGACAGTGGCGTTGGCCGAGACAGTATCCACTCCACTGGAATCCTTTTGGCTGTCTGGGCTTGCACTCCAAGATAGATTCCCAATGCTCACTGCTCCCGTCCAATACTCCAGATACCCCTTCATGTCCTGATACCACAGGTGGCAGCCAGCAAGGGAAAGACAGACAGCTGCCAGCAGGAGCAAGGCAAGCCTTTTGAAGATAGATTGACTTTGATTGGGTTGACCAATCCTCATACCAAATCTCCTCAATATGTATTCAGTCCAGATGGTAGGGAAGCGGGTATTCAAAAAGTGTTGAACCGAACACCCACCCACCCCCATAACTTGATTATCGTACCATGACATCAGCCTGTTTGACTAGTTCCTCAAAGCCCGCTGCACCTTATTTAGGTCCGCCTGCAGGGTGCGGTTGCCCGGCACCTCCATCAAGCCCTGCTGCACCACCTCCAGAGCCTCCTGGTATTTCTTCTGGTTGAACAGGGCGGCATACTTGTTGTGGACGGTGACGGCATGGTTGTTCAGGCATTGTTTTTCCAGATTGGAAAGAACCCTGCTGGTTCCCAGAGCCTGCACCCCTTGACGGGCAACGGCGGCGGCCTCCAGGAACTGCTGCTGGTCAACGAGAACCTTCACCTGGCTCTGCCAGACATACTCTCGGTTTTCCTTCAACTTCGCCGCCCCTTTGATGGTGGAAGCCGCAGGATGCTGCTCCATAGTCCGCAGGAAGGCCAGAGCCTGGGCTGGTTCCACATCCTTTACCCCCGCATCCATGGCTCCGATGAAGATGTTCAGTGCCACCTCCTCCCGTGTCTTTGACGTCAGTCGCTGGCTCCAGCCCTCGTAGATTTCCTGGGCCTGCTCCACCTTGGACTGGTTCAGATAGAACACCACCGAGTTGTGCACCACCACGTCGATGCAGTCCTGCCAGATATCGCTGGACTCCCACTGAGCCAGAGCCTCCTCCATCCAGTTGAGGGCCGCCAAGGGCCGGCCCTGCCGCTGCAGGTGGGACACGTAGTTGGTGGCCACCACGTCGAACTCCCGCTTCACTTCCTTGGCTGCAGTGGTGTCCTCTTTCCTGATGAACTCATACCGGGCGATGGACAGGGGAACAGCCAAGGCATAGTCATTATCCTTCATGGCCAGAGTGCTGATGTTTCCACCAACCAGAGAGGCCAGCACCCGGTCGCTGATGATCTGCTTGTTGTTATAGTACCGCTGGGGAATCACCGCCCAGCTGGTGGCACCCTTCTTCTGGGCCGGGAGGGTCTTCTTGGTGCCGGGGTCAAAGCCGTAGGGATTGGTGGTCTCCACCTCGATGAGACGGTCTTCCGTCTTGATGGCACAGAAGGAATGGTCGGTGGTCTTGTAGATCACCGTCTCCAGCCCTGCCTCCTTCGCCAGGGCCACGTACAACAGGGTGGCCGACACACAGTTGTACTGCCCCTTCTGGAACAGGGCCGTAATGCTGGACTCCGTGAGCACGTATTTTTTCAGCACGTCACGATACATGAGTCGCAGGACAGCCTCCCCCCGTTCCGCACGAGTCATCCGCTGGTAGGTCTTTGTCCGAACCTCCTCCACCAGCTGACGATACTGCTCCATAATCAGCTGGCCCTCCACCGTCTCGGCGGGACAGGAGGAAAAGTCCAGCCCCACCTTAATCAAGTCAAGCCCAGTTAGAGAGGAAGAAAAAAGTCCCGTGTCCCGCTCATACTGGGAAATGTAGGTGAAGGAGGCTTCTTGGGGAACCGTCAGTCCACGCAAATCCTCCCCATCTTGAGAAAAAACAGGAGTAAAGACCAGAAGAAGAAAAACACAGATAAAAAACATTTTTTTCAAAGAAAAGACCACCGAAATCATACCTTATACTACCATGGGAAGGAGGAAAATGAAAGGGCAAGAAAGACAAATTTGGAACAAGGACTAGAGTCATTGCCATTGCGGGGGTGTTGAAAAATCACTCAAATAATGGATAACGGAAATTACCATCTCTCCACTAAGAAAAATCAATAATCACACCCACTCTCATTAATTTTTTTACCATGACTTGATTTGTGAACTCAAATTATTCGGAACACTTATAAGTTGAATATCAAATTTTAATGATGGTTCAACCCACCCACTGGCATTATGAATTCTCAATGAAAGTGCCCATACCAATACCTCCATTCGAGTATAAACACGACAAAAACAAATCGAAAAAAACACCATAACCCTGGGTTTTGCCTATTCTCCGCCTTGTCAACAGAAAGAAATTATAACTGAATCTCTAAGCCCTCAACTCTAGCCTGTTCTTTTAATGCCTCCAAAGAAATCTCTCCCCTCTCAATGGCTTCTCTGATTCCAGATCCCAATGTTATTACAAGCTTCTGATTTGGATTCATTTTTCTGTAATATTCCGACAAGGCAGAAGGAGTCCAGCCACGGTCTATATAAAGATGCGAGTTGTTGTTAAAATCTTGTACAAGCTGCAAAAATGTATCGGCCTCATTCTCCGTGAACTCAACGCCTACCTCTGTAAGATTATCCATGGTGTATCTTACCTGATCCAAAACCCGACACCATCCGGTAAACAGATTCAATCGTAAATCGCGGAAAACTTTTTCCGCAAAAGTGCCCTGTATGCTAGCCATAAAGTCGTCCAGCTTTTTTTGCTGACATTTCTTTGAGCCACCTTTAACCTCTCCGCTTAGCCATTCCCTTTTAAACTCCTCTTCAGGTCTCAAGAAAGAAAAATCCTTCAGTTTCTTTCCTTGGTGAGGTGAAAGTCTATTCATTTTTTCGTTCCACGGATTGCGAATTACAGGACAAGTAGCTCTTAAATTTTCGATAAAATCTACAAGATTCTTTTCTTCCTGAGTAACAACATGACCTTTTAATTCCAAAAGATTCTCAGGAACGTAAAAAGGTTTCCCCTCCTGCAATTCATCAAGCTGGTAGAACATCTGTTCTTTACCATTCCCAATTATTTCTCCAAGAATAACGTATCGGTTTTTATCAGAACGCTCTTCCGCCGAATAAAGTTCATCAATTTCGTAAACGCAGTAGTTGTGAACCTCACGACGAGCAATTAAAGAAAACGCAATGATATCCTCCGTTGAATCTTTACCACCTCCGTTTTTTCGGAAAGTTCCTTATACACTTCCCACATATCACTAAGACAGATTGAACCGTAAAGAGATGCACAGGAATCAAAGAAGTTGTGCAAGAACACAATCTTCTCTCTTGTGAGTTTTGAAGCTGCATACATACGTTCAATAGATTTTTTTGAAAGAGGTTTTGGATATGCCATGTTTTCTCCTATAGCTTCACGTTTACACATTATAACCTAATTTTTCTAAAATATGGGTGTTTTTTCAATGAATTTTCCTACACCCATTTTGCAAGACTTCCCCTTCCCCCTTGCCGCCCCCTTCAGTATACTGATAAAAACACGTGAAACAGAGGTGAGCAGATGGAATACCGGATTGAGCATGACTCCATGGGCGAGGTGCAGGTTCCTGCGGACAGGTTCTGGGGAGCCCAGACGGAGCGCAGCCGCAACAATTTTAGAATCGGAGCGGGCATAGAAACCATGCCGGAAGAAATCATCAGGGCCTTCGGCGTGCTGAAAAAAGCAGCCGCCCAAGCAAACCACCAGCTTTTGCCAGAAAAGATGACGGCGCAAAAGCTTGCGGCAATCGAGGCGGCCTGCGACCGGGTAATTTCTGGCGAGTTGAGGGAGCATTTTCCCCTGGTGGTGTGGCAGACCGGCAGCGGCACCCAAACCAACATGAACGCCAACGAGGTGATTGCCTTTGCGGGAAATCTCTCCCACGGCAGCAGCACAGATGGACAGCGGCTCCTGCATCCCAACGACGACATCAACATGAGCCAGTCCTCCAACGACACCTTTCCCACTGCCATGCACATTGCCGCCCTCATCAGCCTGGAGGACCAGCTGCTTCCCGCAGTTGACAGTCTCATTGCCACCTTCCGCCGACTGGAGGAGGAAAACCGTGGCATCGTAAAAAGCGGCCGCACCCACCTGCAGGATGCCACCCCCGTCACCTTCTCCCAGGAAATCAGCGGCTGGAGAAGCTCACTGGAGCGTGACCGGGAGCTGATTTGCCGCAGCCTTGAGCCCTTGCGGGAGCTGGCCTTGGGAGGCACTGCCGTGGGAACCGGACTGAACGCCCCGGCAGGCTTCGATGTGGCGGTGGCACAGGCGGTGAGCCAGCTGACGGGCAAGAGCTTTGTGACGGCGGCCAACAAGTTCCACGCCCTCACCAGCAAGGACGAGCTGGTGTTTGCCCACGGTGCCGTGAAGGCCCTGGCCTGCGACATGATGAAGATTGCCAACGACGTGCGCTGGCTTGCCTCCGGCCCACGGCTGGGACTGGGGGAAATCACCATCCCGGAGAACGAGCCAGGCTCCTCAATCATGCCGGGAAAGGTGAATCCCACCCAATGCGAGGCAGTCACCATGGTGGCAGTACAGGTGATGGGCAACGACGCAGCCGTTTCCATGGCAGCCAGCCAGGGCAACTTTGAGCTGAACGTCTTCATGCCGGTGTGCATCTACAACTTCCTCCAGTCGGTGCGGCTCATGGCCCAGTCCATCCAGTCCTTCAACGACAACTGCGCCGTGGGAATCAAGGCGAACCGGGAAAAGATGCACCACAACCTCCACAACTCCCTGATGCTGGTGACAGCACTGAATCCCCACATCGGCTATGAGAAGGCCGCACAGGTGGCAAAAAAAGCCTTTGCCGAAGACCTCTCCCTCAAAGAAGCCTGTGTAGCGCTGGGATTCTTGACTGCGGAAAGATTTGATGAGGTGTTCCAGCCGGAGGAGATGGTGTAGAAGAAAAAAATTCAGTATTCCTGTCTATGCTTTTCTTCCCTTTCCTCAAAAAACTTTTCGTTGCTTACCTGCTGCAAGACGGCAGCAGTGAACTTCGGGTTTGATGCCAGGGTATCCACTGAGTAAATTTTATATGGCAAATCGTCTCCACTAGAAATTTCCACCTTGTAATAGTGGGAGGCAACCTTCTTCGAGAAACTGTAATATTTGGAGACATGGACTGCAAAGAAATACTCATCCCCTTGAACCATATAGATATAAAACACAGGTCTATGCAATGGGACATACTGGGGGTCAAAATGCTGATTGACAGGAGCTCCCAACCCTTTTTCAAGCTCTTGGAAAAAATCCCTTGGAGAAACTAAAACATGCTCATTGGGATTCGTGTCAACTGCATATTGTTTTTGCATATTGTTGTAAATCAGACTATAAACTGTCCGGTTGGTTTGGGCAAAGGGATATTTTCCTATTTTAGCCTTGTACGCTTCTATGAGCTTGCCATAGTAGACCAAATCCTTGAGTCGAATAATATCACAATCATCCTGAAACCTCCGCTCCACTCCCTCTAGTTCTGGCAAGGCATTTTTCATAAAGTCTATTTCTTCCGACGTTTTTTCAGGACTTGCTTTTTTCCCAGCAACATATTCGTCAATTTTATTCGCTACCACAGTGTCCACACCAAAAACAAGCTCCATCTTGCTGAGTCTGGACGGCCAAGACATCAGAATAGTATCTCCTTTTCTATAGGCACCTTCTGCATTATTTGAACGTATCTGAATTCCAGCTCCTTCAAAATATACATTTAATTTTTCACCTTCTACTTTTATGATAACTGATCTCCCCAAGGTTTTTGAAAGGAGGTCTTCCATTGTAGCAAAAGATACATTCTCACTGCATATCAAATCAAGGTTAATCTTGACAAAATTCCCTTCGTTGGAAATTGATTCTTCTGCTGATGAAAAATAATCATACTCATATTTATTCTTTGCAAATTCTGCATTCATAATAGAATCTTCCAAAAGTTGAACATCTGCTCGTATGTCACGAGATTTTCCAGTATGAACAACATCATATTCGATGACATTGGCATAGTTATCTGCAAAATAATATCCAACATAAATTTCCCGTGCGCTGAAATTTCTAATATCTGCATAACAAGCAAATGAAAACAAAGCCAATAGAATTGCAAAAATCAACTTCTTCATTTCATCTCCATAATCTTATGATTCCTGACAACATGCCTTTTAAGTACAATGAAACAGCTGGCAACACAGCCTTCCGCCACAAACAAGCCTTACCTTCGCTCCACCTTTTCCCAGTGGAACTCAGCGAAAAGATTCGGCTGGTGGAAGCGGGGCAGAACCTCCACACCCTCAAAGTCCAGCAGGGACTGGAGGGCTAGGGGTCTGTCCCCACCGGCAGCCGCACTCCGCCCCACAGGAATGATGCGGTTGATGGTGGCCCGCCAGCAGCTGCCGTCAGCAGGGGTCACTGGATTCTCCATGGTGTTTTCCAAGCCAAAGTCCGTCCAGGGAATGAACAGCTCCAGATACCAGAACTCGTCGGCCACCTCTATCCTCCAGCTGGCGTGGCTCTTCCAGTCGTAGTCGAAGAAAAGCTTCTGTCCGCCAATCTCCTGCATCAGGACTCCGGCTGCCGGGTCAGAAAGGCAGTCGCAGGTGGCCGCCAGCTTCCCCTCCCCCACTGCCACCCGGTAATCCAGGCAAGCTCCATCCACACTGATTTCCCAGCCATAATAAAAGGGAGAGCCCTCCGGCTGCACAAAAACCTCAAGGCAATGCCCCTTGAACACCCAGGACTTAGGCTTAGGGGCAGAGGCCACGTCAAAGGCGGCGGCGGGACTGTTCCTGGCACCAGGAAATTCAGCACAAAAGGAAAGGGCAAGGCCGTCCTTGCCGCCAGCCACAAAGGCTCCGGTAAATTCCTTGCGGCCAAAATCCCGCCCCGGAACAAAATCCAGCTCAATGCCCGGCACCTCGTACCGCTGCATCTTCTTGTCGCTGTCCTGCCGCACCGTAATGGGCAGGATGGGAATGGTAAAGCTCCACATGGATTCAGTGTAGCAGGATTTTACGGAAAGGGAAAGGAGCCAGCGGAGAAACACTATCGTTATTTTTATATAGAATAGACCGTGATTTCTATAGCACATTCTGACTTTTTGTTGTATTATATGTATTGAAGGTCTTGGACGATGACTGGAGGGTTCTCCTGGATTCCAAACAGTTGCCACTCCGCCATTCCCAGACCCATACAAGGAGGTTTCATGTCCATTTGTCTTTATAACGGTACCCTTCTCAGCGGCTTCGCCGTCATGGAGCGCTGTGCGGTGCTCATCGAGGACGGGCAGATTGCCGATGTTTTCAGCCAGAAACGATTTGAGCAAAAGAAATTCTCCCCCTCCACCAAGGTGTATGACGTTGAGGGAGCCTACATCGCCCCCGGTTTCATCGACACCCACATCCACGGCTTCAAGGGACACGGAACGGAGGACGGCTCCACCGAGGCCATGCTGGCCATGTCCAAGGATCTGGCAGACTACGGTGTCACATCCTTCAATCCCACCCTCTATTCCTCCGTGGAGGAGAACTTCATGAAGGACATCAAGGCCGTCACCGATGCCATGGGGCAGGAGCAGGGAGCAAACATCATGGGCATGCACCTGGAAGGCCCCTTCGTCTCACCGGACAAGGTGGGAGTCCAGAAGCCAGAGACCATCCACAAGGTGGACTTAGAGCTGATGGAACGACTGTGGACAGCCTCCCAGGGAAAGATTGTCAACATGACGGTGGCCCCGGAAATCAAGGGTATGCGGGAGCTGGCCCTCTTCTGCCTGAAGAAGGGCATTGTCCTCCAGGCGGGCCACACCAATGCCACCTACGAGAATATGGTGGAGGGAATGCAGGCGGGAATCCTCCACTCCACCCACCTGTTCAATGCCATGAGCCAGATGCACCACCGGAACCCTGGCGCCGTGGGAGCAGTGCTGATTCACCCGGAGATGGCCTGCGAAATCATTGCCGACGGCATCCACGTGCATCCCGACCTATTGAAGCTCCTGCGACGGGATAAGCCTACAGACAAGATTGTACTGGTGACGGATGCCCTGCGCCCCACAGAGCAGACCCAGGGTATCCTGCTGGCCAACAAGGAGGAGGTGGTCTTTGAGGGAGGCTGCTTCCACCGCAAGGAGGACGGCGTCATTGCAGGGTCCGCCCTCACCATGATTCGTGGCGTGAAGAACCTGGTGGAATTCGGCATCCCTCTAGAAGACGCTGTCCGCTGTGCCTCAACCAATCCCGCCCAGATCATGCACTATGACAAGAAGGGGCAGATTATCCCCGGTTATGATGCAGACATCACCGTCTTTGACAAGCACTTCAACGTACTGATGACCATCATCGGCGGCGACATCAAAAAGAACATCATCTAGCATTTTATAGCCGGCATTCCGGCGCAAGGAGTTGTATATGAGACTAGTAATTCATCCTGACTATGACGCCTGTTCAGTCTGGGCGGCATACCACATTGCCGGCCGCATCAACGAGGCACAGCCCACCGCCCAAAAGCCCTTCGTGCTGGGACTGCCCACCGGCTCCACCCCCCTGGGAACCTACCGGAAGCTCATCGAACTGAACAAGGCTGGCAAGGTGTCCTTTGAGCATGTTGTTACCTTCAACATGGACGAGTATGTGGGACTTCCCGCAGACCATCCCCAGAGCTACCACTTCTTCATGTGGGACAACTTCTTCAACCACATCAACATCAAGAAGGAGAACGTCCACATCCTGAACGGCATGGCAAAAGACCTTGCCGCCGAGTGTGCCGCCTACGAGAAGGCCATCGCCGATGTGGGCGGAATTGACCTCTTCCTGGGGGGCGTTGGAGTGGACGGCCACCTGGCATTCAACGAGCCGGGCTCCTCCCTGTCCAGCCGCACTAGGGTCAAGTCCCTCACCTCCGACACCATCCAGGTGAACTCCCGCTTCTTTGGCGGCGACATCAGCCTGGTGCCCACCACCGCCCTCACCGTGGGAGTGGGAACGGTCACCGATGCCAGGGAGGTGCTGGTGCTCATCACCGGCCGCAACAAGATGCACGCCCTGCGCCACGCCGTGGAGGAGGGAATCAGCCAGATGTGGACCATCAGTGCCCTGCAGCTCCATCCCAAGGCCGTCATCGTCTGTGACGAGGATGCCACAGAAGAATTGAAGGTGGGCACAGTGAAATACTTCAAGGACATCGAAAAGAAGAACCTGGACAATACCTTTTAACCTTTAACCAAAAAAACGGCGTGATTTCAGTCACGCCGTTTTTTTACCTACGTTTCCCCAGCCCCGCAAAAAAACTTCTCAACAAAAATTGCTGTCCAGCACGGAGCGGATGTCTGCAACCAGCCGTGTCTCCAGCTGGTTCCGCACTGTTGACTGGAGGCTGGAGGCGTTTCTCAGGAACAGGTCTGCAGGATGCACCTCCAGTGCGGCAGCCAGGGACACAATCATGTCAAAGGAGGGCTTGGCCTTGCCCGCCTCCATCAGCCCAATCATGCCGTTGGAGCAGGAGCAGCTTTCTGCCAGCTGGGCCTGGGAAAAATTTTTCTTTGCACGGTAGTACTTCATGTTCATCCTGAAGGTGTCCAAAGCCTCTTCCATAACTCCTATTCTAATTAAGAATTTTGATTATAAAACATAATAACATTTAGTTTTTCTTCTGATATACTTAGTATAGTTTAGCAATATTAAAGAAAACCTCAATAAAGCTAAGCAGCACCATATTTTTAAGGAGGATTTTATGCGAAAGACAACTGCAGCGGTGGCGGGAACCCTCTTCCTTGCCGCCGTCCTTGCCCTCACCGGCTGCCCCAACTCGGCAACCGTCCAACCAGCAGGAGACAAGACTCCCTCGAACACAGTCGAAACGAAAACAGAGAAAACCGAGGCGCTGACTACTTCTGGTACAATGGAAAAACCAGCACTACAAGCCGACGGCAGTGCCACCCTCACCACCACCGACTCCAACGGCGGAAGGTACACCTTCACCCAGCCAACCCCTCCTGCCGCCTCAATCCGCAGCGCCAGTTCCAGCTCCGGCGGCACCTGGGACTACACCAACAAAGATGAAATCAAGCAGTTTGAGGGAAGCTACACCGGCGACATCACTTCCAGCGGAGCAAACAGCCTGAGCCTCACCGTGGAGAAGGCCGCCGACCCAAGCGGAAAGCTGCAGGAGGTTACAGCACCACAAAACTTCGAGTTTAAAGTTACCAACACGGGCACCTTCTCCGCTACCATCCCCGCCGTGGAGATTGTGGTGCAGGTAGAGCCACCTGCAGGCACCAGTCCCAGCATCATCAAGACGGTGACGATGACACACTTCTCCAGCAGTGGCAAAGACTTCTATTATGATAGGGAAGATTTCCATACCATTAACTTCTACTCAAATAAAACCTTCATATGGCACGTTAAATACATACGAACACTTAAAGAGGTCAATTTTTCTTACACCATTGAAGGCCCTGCTCTTGTGGGAACCTACACCGATGATTCCCTCACAGACGGCACAGTACTGCTTAACGTACAAAAATGGAGTAAATTCATTGTATCAGGAGTGAGCATCTCGTCTCCAGAACTGACAGAAGTATTTACAGCATACAGGAGTGGAGCGTCCTCCAAGACGGTCACCATAACGGAGGCAGACCTGACACCTTTCATCACAACCTACCCGATTATCATTTCTGGCGATACTTTTTCAGATACCGCTTCTATTTCTACTTACATCCCAAATGATGACGGTTCCACCACCTTCACAGTAGAAGCTTATGGGGATGATGTAGCTTCATTCAAGCTATATTACCAGATGGGAGAGAATAATGGTGATGGAAGCTATAGTTACTCTTCTGGCGATCCATCAGGATACGGGAATTTTTCCGAAACCATCTCCATAACTGATGCTGCAGAAAACACAGCCATAGGCTTCGAGCTTTTCCTTGACAAAAACGGAAATAACATCCGGGATGCAGGAACTGATATAATGATTGAGTTGGCCTCCGTCGACCTCAAGCCTGGACACCACACTACTACGATAGTGGACATAAAAAAGCATTCAATTGACTTCACAATTGAAGGAGACACCAGTCAGTACCAAGACATTTATGTCAGTGCAGGGTATTACGGGCCCACAGTCCCCATGTCAGCTGGCAGTATTGATGTGTACACCGGCAATATCCGGGATTCAGGTTCTATCCGCTTTATCGACCTAAAAGCAGAAGAACATATTCCGGAAGGCTCCTACCCAAACACATACGACATCTCAGATACCATAGAGCTATATCTTGATGAGGGAGCAATTCCTTCATCCATCACCCTCACCCTCTATAACAAGCTGAAGGATGGCAAAAAAATTACTATCAAGGAGCATCCTGTAAGTGAAACCTCTGCTGAGGAGAAAAAGCGATTCCGCTTTGAGCAGGGAGATGACGGCAACCTCATATTCTACATTCCTACCGGAACAGGCTCTGATGGCGCATTCCTTTCTTCCACATATAGAAGTCCAAAGGATTCCCTCATCGCTTTTACCTATCTGGGACTGAGACCAAAGATACAGGCAGTAGAAAACAATCATACCTACCAATTCACCGGCCTGATACAAAATATGCAGGATGTGGTGTGGTTCCTGGAAAACAGAAAGGGCCTCACTGTCTACGGCAAGGAGCTAATCGGCCTGCAATAGCCGCCATCCACACACCCACCACCCATGGGGCATCCGGCTCATGGGTGTTTTTTTACAATAAAACTACGCTGCCAACAAAAAAAGCCACCCTGCGGTGGCCTTTTCCTTGAATCTGGAAGACGGTGTCAACTCAATTCCAGGTAAATCTGGTCCGCCAGACCGAATCCGGCGTTCTTGGTCATGCTGATGGCCAGCTCGTCGTAGAGCATGTCCTCGTACATGTTCTGGGCGTAGCTCTTTTCCTCCCCGTTGATAGAGGTGCCGGAAAGGGTGCTCCGCATGGAGGAGAGCATCATCTTCACAAAGTAGGACTCCAGCTCCAGTGACTTCTCGTACAGGTCGCTGGTGCGGTCGATGGTCTTGTTGGGTACAATCTTGGATGAGTTGGCGGCGGCACCGGTGGGGAGGGCGGCCTTGTCGGACTCGGCGGTAAAGCTGCCGTCAAAGCCGGAGGTGTAGTCCCCGTTCAGACGGCCGGACTGGGCAATCTGGGAGGAAGCCACCGTTCCCTGCATGGCGGGCTGGGAAGCCTCTCCCCGCATGGAGTCCAGCAGGGACTGGAACTTGCCCAGCTCACCCTGAAGCTTGGCCGCCTCGCTGGCAGAGGCCCCGCCGGTGATGGCAGCGCTATTTCCCAAAAAACCGTTGATTCCCTGTACGTCCATTTCTATCTCGTCCTCTCAATCAAACTTAGCGCTTCAGGTTCACCGCAGAGGACAGCATGGTGTCGCTGGTCTGGATGGCCTTGGAGCTGAACTCGTAGGCACGCTGGGCCACAATCATCTGCACCATCTCGTTCACCACAGAGACGTTGGACATCTCCAGGAACTTATGCTTGGTGACACCCATGCCGTCGTAGCCGGGACGGCCGGCAATGGCCATACCGGAGGCATTGGTCACCTTGAACAGGTTGCTGCCCACCGCCTCAAGTCCCACGGCGTTGGGAAAGCGGTACAACTCAATCTGCCCCACCAAAATGGGGTCGTTGCCGCCGTCCACCTTCACGGTAACACGGCCGTCATCGCTGATTGCCAGGGTGGAAAGGTTGAATCCCTCCGGCAGGATGATTTCAGGCATCACCCGCAGTCCCTCGGAGGTTACCAGCTGGCCGTTCATGTCCACCTTGAAGGCACCATCACGAGTGTAGGCAAAGCTTCCGTCGTACTGCTGCACCCGGAAATAGCCCTCTCCCACCACGGCCATGTCGGTGTCCACGCCGGTGTTCTGGAGGGAGCCCTGGGTGACGATGCGCTGGGTGGCACCCACCTTCACGCCGGTTCCCATCTGGATTCCCACAGGAGTCACCGTGTCCTCCGTGGCAGGAGTTCCAGCAGGCTGCACCGTCTGATACATCAAATCCTCGAATTCCACCCGCTGCTGCTTGTAGCCGGTGGTGTTCACGTTGGACAAGTTGTTGGAGATTGCGTCGATGTTGGCCTGCTGGCCGTTCATGCCTGTGGCGGCTGTCCATAAGCTTCGTACCATAATTTATCTGTTCCTCTCGTTCCTAATTTCTACTATAAATCTTATCGGCGGAATTCTGGGCGGCTAAAGCCCTGCCTCAACAAAACCCCTTGGCTAAAGCCCCGCACCACCAATTTCCACCATGCTTACTGTTCCCGATACAACGAGCCTCGATTTACCGAGTCTCGCTGTTATCGAGCCAGAACCACCTTGCCCCAGAGGGTGCTCATCATGGTGTCCTGAGCCTGGATGGTCTTCTGGTTGGCCTCGTATGCCCGGTTCACCTCAATCATGCTCACCATCTCGTTCACCACGTTGACGTTGGAGGTCTCCACATAATTCTGCATGACCACGGGCCGCTCCTTGCCCTCGGCGATATAGGCGGGCCCAGTGATGTCCGTGTCCTTGTAGAGGCTGGAGCCCATCTTCTGCAGGTAGCGCTCGTTGTCAAAGCGGACAATCTTGAAGCGGTCGATGAGCTGCATATCGTTCTCGGAATACACCATGCCGTCCTGATTTACGGTAAAGCGGTCGTCAGCCACCTGGATGTAGCCGTTCTCGCCCAGCACGGGATAGCCCTCCTTGGTCACCAGGATTCCCTCCTTGCCCACCAAGAAGTTGCCGTTTCTGGTATATCGCTCGCCGCTGGGAGTCTCCACGGCAAAGAAGCCCTCGCCGCTCAAGGCCATGTCCGTGTGGGTGGAGGTCTGCTTGAAGGAGCCCTGCTCAAAGTCGGTGTACAGCTCATTGGTCTCCACGCCTAAGCCAATCTTCCCGATGATGGGAGCCACGTCAGCAGAACCAAAGGGTGTCTCATACACGCCATCGTCCCCCATGCGCCGCATCAAAAGCTCAGGGAAGGACTTGCTGACAGCAATGTCCCGCTTAAAACCAGTGGTGTCGGCATTCGCCAAGTTGTTTGAGATAGCGTCAAGCCTCGTCTGCTGGGCATTCATGCCACTGGAACCAATATACCAACCTCGAATCATAAAAAACCTCTCGTTAGTTTATCGGCTATGGCGGCAATTTTGTTAAGGGGGACAGGAAAAAAAACTGGGCAGATGCAACAGACTTTTACCATGTAGGAGGTGAGGGCTGCACTAGATATGAATCAATAAAAGCACCCAGCAAAGCCTTGTGCTTGTCCTGACCTGGACAGGCAGCTGGCAGCGAGTTGTTGTAACCCGCAGCCCCTTCACAAGGGAAAGCCGCTGTCCACCAGACGGTCCAACTCCCGATGCAGGGTCTCCTTCAGATAGATTTTTATCTCCCGGCGAGTCTCCGAGGCGTTCCGCAGGAACAGGTCGGCGGGATGGACGCCGAGCGCCCTGGCCAGGGCCACAATCGTGTCAAAGGAAGGATGCGTGTTTCCGGCCTCGATGTTGCCAATCAGTCCGTTGGAGCAGTCCGCCTGCACCGCAAGCTCCGCCTGGGTCATGCCCCGCCTGTCCCGATAGTACTTCACGTTCATCCTGAACTCGTCAAAATATCCATCCATAAATTTAATGATAAATGAGTATCAGGTCAAAATACTTCTTTACAGAAAGTAAAAAGTATCATATACTTCATTAAAGTAAGTTTATTACATTTTTACTTCTTATTAAGAAGAAAACTGTAAGGAGGATTTCTTATGAAAAGAAATGTTGGATTGCTGGCAGGATTGGCTGTCGTGGTGATGATGTTGGCTGGATGTACCAGTACAGAGGCATTGGGAAGGTTTACAATTATCTCATCCAAGAATGTTGAGTTAAGTCGTCTTGCTGAGATGACACGCCACCATGAGGATCTATCAACTGATACTAAAAGCTTGAATTTCAAGGTTTTCTGGTTTATCCAAACACGCAGAATCTCTCAGAGCTATGAATTGGAAAACGCCTTGGATGCAGTTGTGGAACAAGTTCCTGGCGGAATTGCCCTTGTGGATGCCCAGCTTTCCTATTACAGGAAAAGAGGGTTCTTGAACTTTACCCACCGATGGGGATACATCTTCGAGGGAACCGTTCTGGTTGATCCGCAGGTTTCCGCAGCAGCCCAGGCCAAGCTGGAGGAAATTGCCCCGGACGGGAACCTGTATGCAGTGAATTCCGAGGATACAGGCGAGCTCACCTTTGTGGACGAGGCGACCTTCAACGAGCTGATTGCCTCCGCAAAATAAGTTCCACAAACGATGCAAAATGCCAGTTCTGGAAAACAGAGCTGGCATTTTTTTCAATAAAAAGAATCAACGGAACCATGGAAGCCGTTGAGCCTCACTAGGAATGAACGCTTGCCTAGAGTCAGGAGCTGGCACTTGTGGATATCAGTGACTTGATAAATTCCGGGGCAAAGTCAAGTCCATTCGGCCAGGTTATCGTGTGGGCCTTGACGGTGAAGCTTTTGAAAAGGGCAACATCCTTCAGGGACTGGACAATTTCCCTCTTGTCCTGGAAAATCTTGTCCATAAAATTGGCAACGCCACCAGTTCCGTCGTTGAATGTCACCTGAATCATATATTCTTTGAGATATTCAGCCTGAAGTATATGTAACAAGATAGCCCCCTTCACAATCAAAAAGCATTGCCTGCTAGACCAAAGCTGCGATTGGGCTGGAATCGTCCTCCCACCTGATGATTCCGGCATCAGCTTGCAAGCCATCCCCACACAAAAATCCCACACAAAAGTCGGTTTTTAAACGACCCGTGGGCCTGCCGCATCTGCTATAGTTGACACAACAGGGCACGGACAGGGGAACGGGTCAGGACTCCAGGCTCTGGCGGACCTCACGAGAAACCACCTCCTGCAGCCGGCTCATAATCTGGTGGGTCACCTCCTCCACGTACTGCTGTCCGCCATAGCGTCGCAGGTTCTCCGGGGAGCTGTCCTTCTGGAAGAGCAGGCCGGGCTCAACCTCCAGAATCGCTGCCATCTGGTCTATGACATCCGGCGGGGGAAAGGAGTTGCCGCCCTCGATGCAGTTGATGTAGTTGTAGCCCTTGTTCAGGTAGATGGACAGGTCCTTTTGGGTCAGCCCCTTTTTCTTGCGGAAGTAGCGCAGGTTGGCGATGAAGGTCTGTTGCAATGACATTGCCTATAGGATAGCTTGCAGGACGGCCTTTATTAACATGATTATACAATGTTTATTGTAGATTTAAAGCATTATTATCGATAAAATGATGTATAATGATGCTATAAAATCATGTGTGTTAATTGACACCACAGAAAAGACATGATTTTAGGATATAATTTCTTTAAGGAGGAGCTTGGAATGAAAGCTTTGAAGAAGAATGGACTGGCAGGCGGAGTGGCCGCCCTGCTGGTGGTGGCAGTGCTGGGACTGTTTTCCCTGACGGGATGTGCAAGTAGCCAACCATATATGGCAAATGCTGTAGACATTGTAGCTGGTAGCGAGGACGATCCATTTGTAGGTACAAAATGGACCTACAAAGCTGAGGGTGGTGGTGGCGCTGGTGTAGTATTTGAAACAGGAGACTTGGTTTTCTATGAGAACGGTACTGTCTCATGGAACAGAAACAAGCCAACAAAATACACACTAGTCTCTGGTGATTCTGGGTATATGGTTGGAATTAAAAACGGTGTAAGGATGGGAACAATGAATCTTTCATTGTATCTGTCCATCGACAATCCCAGTGCAACAGAAGGCGTGGTCAATATAAAATCATCAATTGGTGCAGAATATAGTTCGCCAGCAACCAAAATGTAAGCACTTCCACCACGCCGGTCCTGGGCTGGTGTGGTGGTGTGTGAGACAAAGATGCAATGGTTCCCTGCCACAGTTTTATCTCATACTGTGGCAGGGTTTGTATGGAGAGGAAGGAATATATGAATACCTTTAATATGGAAAATTTTATTTCTGGTAAAATTTATAAAACAATTTTAAACACAAAAAACAAAGAATTTAAGATTGTGTCAAGTTTAGTTCGCAATTTTGTTCCTGAAAAAAGCCGCAAATCCATCATGCTGCGTCAAACAGAATCTCCTTTTGAAGTTTTATTGAGCCGGCATTCATATAGCAACGCTCAGTCTGCCAGTCATCTGAATACTCAAGCAGATAGCTTGTTATCAGTCTTATATAAGAATCCGTTGAGGGGAAAATGCCGACAACAGAGGAGCGCCTTCGAATTTCACGGTTGAGCCGTTCAAGGGTGTTCGTGCTT
>JAGARR010000005.1 GCA_017622135.1 Spirochaetaceae bacterium | reverse complement strand
CTCCCACTGTTTTTGTAGCTCTGCTTCTGTCAGCATTGTTCCTCCGTTGATTGGGTCTCATATATATTATTGTGTGAATCTGACAAAAAAATGCGTTTTTTCAGAAAAAAGTTTTAGATTTTAGTAAAAAATGCAAGTGACTGTCTACAAAAGTAGACTGGCGACTAGTGTTGTCTGGAAAAACTAAGCCGGTGATTTTAAAAATTGCTGGTCGTTAATTTAAAAAATAATAGTCGTTATCATGAAGATAAACGACTATTATTTAAACAAGTACTAGTCGTTATCATTTAAAAGAACGACTAGAATTTTTGGAAGAAACGACTGTTATTTTTAAAATACTAAGCCAGCGACTTTAAGGTGAAATAAGCCAGTGACTTTGGAATGCATTACGCCAGCAAGACAGCAGCTGCTTCTAGGGGCATCCCGGCCATCCGGCTCCACCCTCCGGAATCCCAGTGGGTTTTCCGTTTCAGCGCAATTTCTTGTCTTAACCCAAAATCCGGCAGGCGGAGGGCAGGGACTCCTCCCACCCTCACTCCTCCATCCTCCAGCAGTCTGTCGTCTGCCTGCACTCCTCCTTGGCAAACTGGCAGCGGGGCTGGAAGGGGCAGCCGGGAAGGGGCCGGGTGGGGTCGCTCACCTGGCCGGGGATGGAGGCCATCCGCTGGGTTGTGTAGTGGCTGCCGAATTCCGGGGTGGCGGCGATGAGGGCCTGGGTATAGGGGTGGCGGGGCGAGGCCAGTATCTGCTGGGAGCTTCCGGTCTCCATGATTTTTCCGCCATACATCACGGCGATTCGGTCGCTGATGCGGCCCACCAGGTGGATGTCGTGGCTGATGAAGATGACGGACAGTCCCCGCTCCTCCTTGAGCCGCAGCAGCAGGGAGACAATCTGGGCCTCGATGGTAACGTCCAGGGCGGTGGTGGGCTCGTCGGCAATCAAAAGCTGGCAGTTTTGGGCCAGTGCCAGGGCAATGCCGATTCGCTGCAGCTGGCCGCCGCTGAACTGGTGGGGATAGGCCTTTAGCCGGCCTTCCGGGTCGGGCAGCTCCACCTCCTGCAGCAGGGCAACGGCCTTCCTGTCGGACTCCTCCCTGGTGATGTCCGGCTGGCTGTTGCGGAAGGTTTCCCAGAAGACCTTGCCGATGCTCTGGAGCGGGTCGAAGGAGCGTCCCGGCTCCTGGAAAATCAGGCCGATCCTCTTGCCCCGGTACTCCCGCAGCTGGCTAGGAGCCAGTCCCATCAAGTCCACCCCCTCAAAGAAGATGGAGCCGGTGGCCTGGGCGTTGGCAGGCAGGAGGCCGGGGATGGCGGTGGTGGACACGGACTTTCCGCTGCCGGACTCCCCCACGATTCCAAGGATTTCTCCCCGGCTCAGGTCAAAGCTGACTCCTCGCACACCGTAGACGGGAATGCGGGTGGTTCCCCGCAGGAGACTGAAGGTGACGTGGAGGTTCCTGACGGAGAGCAGGGCGTCGGGGGCAGGTTGTGGTGCCTCGGAGTCGGCACCAGCCTCGGATGCTGCGTCGCTGGGAGAGCCAGACCTTTGGGTGGTGCGGAAGAAGGCTGCCAGCTTGCGCCGGTTGAAGACGATGTTGTAGGGGTCGTAGAAGTCCCGCAGCACGTCGCCGATAAAGTTGAAGGCCAGGGTGACAATCAGCAGCATCAGCACGGGATACAGGAGCCAGGGGAAGCGAATCAGGTTGGACAGGGTGGAGATGTCCCGGTTGATGAGGGAGCCCCAGCTCACCGCCGGGTCGTTGATGCCAAGCCCCAGGTAGGAGAGGGTGGTCTCGCTCATGATGAAGCCCGGCACGCTGAGGGCAATGCTGACAATCAGGAGGCTGGCGATTTGGGGGATGATCTGGCGGAAAATCACCACAAAGGCGGGGATTCCCTCCAGGTCTGCGTCCACCACGAATTCCTCCCGCTTGATGGCGTGGACCATGCCCCGGATGGTGCGGGCGGTGCCGGGCCAGCCCACCAGGGCGAGAATCACCGTAATCAGCATGTAGGAGGTGCCGCTGTCCATCCTGGTGTTCAGCAGGGAGCGCAGGAAGAGGATGAAGTAGAGGCTGGGAATCAGCATGAAGAATTCGGCAAAGCGCATGATGGTCCAGTCGGTGGCCCCGCCAAAGTAGCCGGACAAGCCCCCCAGCAGCACTGCCAGAAAGAGGGAGATGGCGGTGGCCACAAAGCCGATGGTCAGTGAGATGCGGCTGCCGTAGACGATGCGGCTGAACAGGTCCCGCCCCAGGATGTCCGCTCCCAGAAGGTAGACGGGGTAGACGGTTCCGTCATCGGAGGGCTCCGTGCCGAACAGGTGGATGTCTGTGGGAATCAGTCCCAAAAGCTTGTAGGGGCTGCCCTTTACGAAGAGCTTTACCGGGTGGCTGTAGCCCTCGTCGCTGACACGGGCATACTGCCAGGTGGACTGGTTGATGACCCGGTACTCACGTGCCACCAGTCCGGAGCTGGTGAGCTGGAGGTTGGCCGGGTGGTAGGAGTTGCGGTCAAAGGTGCGGCTGGCCGGATAGGGAGCCACGAATTCGGCGAAAATCATCACGAGATATACAATCACCAGCAGGATGAGGGATGCCATGCCCAGCGGACGTGTCTTTAGATATTGGAAGAATTTCTTCATAGTAAGCCCTTACTCCTTTCCGTACCTGATGCGGGGATCGACTATGGCCAGCAGGATGTCGGAGATGACCATGCCTGCCAGCACCAGCGCCGAGATGAACATGCTGTTTGCCAGCACCAGGTTGATGTCCTCCTGTAGGACAGCCTCGTACATGAGCCTGCCCAGTCCCGGATAGGCAAAGATGATTTCCAGCACCAGGGAGCCGCTGAAAAGGCTTGCCAGCAGGTTGGCGCTGCCGGTGATGTAGGGATTCAAGGTGTTGCGGAAGGCATGGTGCAGGTAGACCCTGCGCTCGCTGATGCCCCTGGCTCTGATGGCCAGAATGTAGGGCATCCCCATCTGGTCCAGCATGGTGGCCCGAATCATCCGCATGGTGCCGCCGATTCCGCCTAGGAAGGAGGCCAGCAGCGGCAGGAAGACGTGGTGGGCATAGCTGAAGGTGAACTGCAGCGGTGCCTGGGAGAAGGGGAAGTCCGGGTAGGCCGTAACCGGGAAGAGTCCGGTGACGCTGGCAAAGAGCTGGAGGAGAATCAGCAGGAGGATGCCGGGAAAGGCGTGGAAGAAGAGTGCGAAGAAGGTGGCCGCCGTGTCGGTGCGGGTTCCCGACTTGCTGGCAAAGAAGACCCCCAGCGCAAAGGAGATGAGGGTGATGAACACCAGGGAAATCAGGTTGAGCAGCACCGAATTCCAGATGCGGGAGCTCAAAAGGAAGCTTACCGGGGCGCGGGAGATGAGGCTGGTTCCCAAGTCCCCATGGAAAATCACCCGCTCCAGCCACTTGAAGTACTGGATGTAGAAGGGCTTGTCCAGCCCGAATTCCTTTCGCAGCCGCTCCATCTGCATTTCGGTGAAGGTCCCCTGCTCGGTGCTGCCGCTCCCCTGGAAGCCGCCCGAAGTTTCTCCCTGGGTGCCTGACAGCAGCTGCTGGGTCATCATCTGGTCCACGATGTCGCCGGGCGCCAGCTCCATCAGGCCAAAGAGGGCTAGTCCCAGCAGGAACAGCAGCACCACCATGGTGACAAGCCGCCCTGCCACAAAGGACAGCAGCGGCGCCTTCTTTTTGAACAGCCTGAAGGGAGCCCGCACCGTGGCGGCCGCCCTTGCAAGGAAATTGGACTCTTCCATCCTGATTCTCCCCTCCCCATTCATTATCGAGCGGTTTTGCCCTCGGCCTTAGCCGTCATTGGCCGCTGCCCCTGAGATACACCCAGTCGGTCATCAGGCCGTTGAGGTTGTCGTAGTACAGGTTGGAAAAGTCCCACTTGTTCCTGACGGCGGCAAATCCTCGTGAGCGGATGAGATAGATGACCGGGCACTCCTCCAGCAGAATCCGCTGGTACTCGCTCCAGATCTCCCCGGCCCGCTCCCTGTCCAGGGTGTAGCTGCCCTCGTTGTACAGGTAGTCGATGCGGGCCTCCCATTCGGTGGCGGGGCTCTCCTGGAGGGGATGCCACAGGTGCAGGTTGCCGTCGGAGGGCCACACGTTGCTGCCCTGGGTGGGGAACAGGCTTGTTCCCAGCCCGATGATGACGGACTGCCAGTCGTAGGTGGCGGTAAGCATTTCGATGACCTTCTGGAAGTCAATCTGCCGCACGTGGACGGTGATGCCGATGGCGGCGCACTCGTCGGCGATAATCTGGGCCACGTCGTTCACCACCGTGTTGGCGGAGGGAATGGTCAGGTCATACTCCACCCTCACGCCGTTGCTGTCGTAGAGGAGGCCGTCATCCCTGCGGACAAAGCCGATGGACTCCAGCAGGCTCAAGGCCCGCTGCCGGTCGTAGCGGTACTGGAGGGTGATGTCCGGGTTGTAGAAGGGATTTGGCGGCGGGAAGAAGAAGTAGGTGGGGTCGCCCAGGCCCCGGTAGGTCTGGCTGATGATGCGGTCCCGGTTCAGCAGGCAGCTCATGGCCTGGCGGAATTTCTTTTGGGTGAACCAGCGGTAGTAGGGATGGCTCTGGTTTTTGGGGTTCTGGTTGAAGGACCAGAGCATGGAGCCGAAGGAGCCCTCCGCATTGAACACGGTGTAGTCATCGGCCTGGGCGTTCACCACGTCGCTCAGCTCCTCCGGGCGGGGAAAGTAGGTTTCGCTCTTGCCCTGGCGGAACAGCAGGTACTGGGTGTTCATGTCGCCCACAATCTGGGCAATCATCTGCTGGGGGTAGGGATTGGAGGTGCCGCCGCTGTCCTTTTCCCAGTAGTCAGGATTCCGGGTGAACACCAGCCGCTGGGCGGGGGTGTACTCCGTGATAAACCAGCGTCCGCAGGAGGGAATTTCCTTGGGGTTGATGGAGGCGTTGAGGATGCCCTTTACGCCCTCGGCCCCGTTCCGCTCCTTAGCCTCCCGGAACAGGAAGGCGGGCTGGATGGAGGTGTTGGTGGACAGCAGCGGTTCGGCCACAATCCGGGGAAAGATAAAGTCAAAGCGCTTGTCGTCCACCTTGACGCAGCGGATGCGCTCCTGGGTTCCGTCGGCCATGGTGACGAACTGGCCGTTGTAGGCGCTGCTGCCAAACTGCGGGTCGCCGGCAATCTCGTCGTGCCAGTACACCACATCGTCGGCGGTGACGGGAAGCTTCCGGTCGGAGCCCCACCAGCTCCAGTACAGGTCGTCCCGCAGGGTGTAGCGGACGGTGAGGGTTCCAGCCGCCTCGTCCACCGTAATCTCGAAGGATGCGGCCCGTGGCTCCCATTCCCTGGTGACGGCGTTGTAGTCCACCAGATAGTCGGTGGTCATGCCGATGATGCCCGCACTGTCGGCATCCCGCTCGGCAATCAGATGATTGAAGGTCTTGGGGTCGGCCAGGATGGTGGTGTTCCACACGCCGCCCAGGGTTCCGGGCACAAATTCCTGGTTGTTGTAGGGCTTGGAGACCGTCTTGGCCAGCAGCTGGGCGTCGGTGCTGGCGGTCAGCCGCTGGATCTCCGCAATGGAAAGCTCCTGCTGCTTTTGGCAGGAGAGGAGGCCCACGCTGGCAAGGGTGAGCCCGAACAAAACAATAGCTTTCATAGTATATATTTTCCCATATTAGGGAGTGGTTCGTCAATGCGGGGGTGGGGTGGGGGTACTTGGTTACATCTTCATCATAAGAAAACTATCAGGTTTTAACCAAAAAAGTCCTTGAAATAAATTGGGTTTATAACCATAATAGATTTGGTTATAAACTTATGTGATGGAGATTGGAATGGCTTTGTCAAACAACGAGAAGCAAATACGACACAAGAAATTGGAGGCGCTCAAGAAGTATGGCAATGAGGTTCTCCTTCGTCTGGTCATTTCCAACAATGGGATTACGAGGAGCTACGAGAAATCCAATGAGGAGCTCAAGGCGGAGATAGACGAGCTTGTTAGCCTTCGCAGTGGTTGGACGGACGAGGATTATGAGGCTGCTGTAAAAAAAATTGAGAGCTTATTGAATGGGATATATGAAAATCCCCACCTTCTACACAATGATATACATTCAGCAAGAAGCATTATGGATCCTAATTTCAATATTAATGAATTGAGAAGGGCTGAATGCAAGGCTCCTGAAACAGCAAGAAACATAAAGTCCATACTCAAGCTGCCTGAGCTTACTAAGTCAGACCAAATCGCTGTAGTTGCCGAAGTTATGAGGCAGCTTGCCAGAGAATTATTGATGGAGCGAAACATTCCCATAACCTTTGCCAATGCCACGGCTCTTAGCCTTATCGGACACCAATATACAAAACCGGAATGGACGTGGAGGATTCTGGCAAGGAACCTATATACACAATGCTCACAGGAGAATGTCAACAAGCTCATTGTGGAATTGCAGCATCCAGATACCAAAAACGGAGGGGTAATATTCAATGAAAAAGACGATTGATGACTTTGCAAGGGAACTTACTTGCACCTACAAGGGAGAAACCTATTCTGTTCGGGACAATGGGGCGGTAAGGCGTCATCCACGGGAAGATGGGCGGAAACGGCTACTAGATGATTTGTGGACATTCGGCAAGGTTGACACACAGAAGGGCTATTTAGTTATAGCAGATGCACAGGTTCACAGGATAGTTGCTACTGCATTCCATGGTCAAGCACCTACCGAACAGCATGTGATTGACCACATCAACACCAACAAGCAGGACAATAGGCCGGAGAATCTAAGGTGGGTTACAAGACTTGAGAACATTATATTGAATCCTATCACTTGTAAGAAGATAAGCTATCTTACTGGAAAACCGATAGATTACGTCCTGCAACATATCGAAATCTTGCATGAAGTGAACCTCTCTCCAAACTTCACTTGGATGAGAACGGTTACAAAAGAAGAAAGCCAGAATTGCTATGAAAATCTGTTGCGTTGGGCACATCAGGCCAATGTGATTCCCTCTGAAAGAAGAGGTGCAATTGGAGAGTGGATTTATCAAAAAAGATATTTTTCAAAGAAAAATAACCCTACTTTTATGGATAAGTTCCCGGAGACAAAGCAAATAGGGGACAATTTTCACGAGGTAGTACCTCTGTATCATATTGAGATATATCCATCATTGACTCCAAACGCATTCGTGAAGGGAAGAATGACTCCGTCATACTTTCCTTGCTGTCCGGAAGATATTTCGGACAAGCCTTTGGAAACCTATTATGATAAACTGATGCCTGGAAGCACATATTACGAAAATAAAACCTACAAGATGATCATTCTTGATATTGCTCTTTATAATGGCAAAATTATTGTGAAATGTGAAAGTGGAGATGGAGAGGACGCTGTAAAACCATGGAGTGTCGGCACAATCATTTTTGAAAATGGAGTATATATCCATTCATTGTATAGAACCTGTTTCAAGAGGGAAAGTGCGGACAAATATTTCACTGTTTTGCAAGATAAAGAGTGGACAGGTGGTGCAGTTTTTGATGACTATTGCTAACAGCCATGCTATAATCCCACAGGAGGAACTTGTATGAAGAAAAGAAATATCAATTCGACGGTATTCAAGAGCGGCTTTCTTGTCTTCAGCGTACTTATCGTATCAATGGTAATGACTGCTTGTGTGACATTACAACCAGCAAGTGTAACAAGAAATGGTCAATTGTCTGACTACCCTTATTTTGTCATTAACTCAACAGAAACCCTTACATCGGGACAGGGAATGACTTCTAACGGAATCTACTCATCAATCAATAAGACTGTAAATCCAAAGGATGTCATAGCAGGTTACTTGATAAAAAAAGGACTTGTAGTTTTGCCAGAATCTCAAGAGGGACTGCTACCTCAAACCCTCATAGTCAACTATGGGGAAAGCGGAAGAAGAAATGTTGGCCTTGGATACACAATAGAAGTTACCATCCAGTTCATTTCAGCCTTCTCCAATCAAGTCATTTTCTTAACAACAGCAGAGGGAATTGGAGATACCGAGGCAGATGATATCAGAGAAGCAATAACCAGAGCCATGGATGCGTTGTTTGAAGAATAAAGGAGACACCCCCCATGAAACGTCTGTTTTTGACCTTTCTGCTCGCCGTTGCAGCATTTTCTGCCACGGCACAGAACAGTTACAACAACCAGACCGCCACTACTCCTCCAGAATCGGGGAGGTATGAGATAATCACAAGTTCCATAGCGATGCGGGAGACCTACCTGCTGGACAAGGAGACTGGTGATACATGGCAGCTGGTATCGGGTTATAATGGGTATGTTTGGGAACAGATTTCTAGACAAGAACACCCTCACGATATAATCCCAGAACATCATAAAGGAGCCGTTTATCAAATCACCTTATCAGGTATCTCCGTCAAGGGCAGTTATCTAATAAATACGATAACTGGAGCTACGTGGAAACTCTACGAGGATAGCGATACAGGAAGACTCTTTTGGGGTACTGTAGCTAGACCAGAATAAATCTCCCCGTGTTAGAGATTGGAGGAGAGGTGGGGCATGAATCATCCCATGAGCACTGTCGGCAGGGATATTTTCCGGGCAATACATGAGGGAAAGTGGCTTTACATTGAATATAGGAACAAGTCCAACGAAGTCACCCGGTATTGGTTCGGCATAGAATCCATCGACATTGACCGCAGGATGCTCCTGGGCACGGGGCTGCATCTCAAAAAGTACTCGCTGGCACACAGCATGAAAATCTCTGTCCCAAACATCCAGAGCACCCAGATTGTTGACGGAACCTACCTGCCTGCCAACCAAGAACTATTGGAAGACATAGGGCTCAATCCCGCAAAATATGAATTTCTCTTTCACTCCGCCAGCAATCTGAAGGTGTTGAGCTATCTTTCGGACTGCAACAGGATGGACGGCGTGCCCTCCTTGAACCGTGACTTCCACCTCATAGACAGGCTTGATGACGAGACGGCGGTAAAAAACAAACCCCATCAACTCACCCAGCAACAGTTTACTCAGATTGTGGATGCCTTTGCCAAGGCCTACAAGCCATCGGAATAGGTAATCTCCACCCGATTTGGAATATCCAATCTGGATTGGATGTCGTACTGCTTGAAATGCCCCGGCAGCTGGAGTTTTTCCAGTGCGGAGCAGCCGGAAAATGCGTAGTCATCGATTAATTCCACCCCTTCAGGGATTGCCAGCTCTCTCAGGCTGGAGCAGTTGCCAAATGCCCAGCTGCCGATGGAGAGTAGGCTTCCCGACAGCTGGAGCCTCTCCAGTGCGGAGCAGTCGGAAAATGCGTTGTCACCGATTGACTCCACCCCTTCAGGGATTGTCAGCTCTCTCAGGCTGGCGCAGTTGCAAAATGCCTGGCTACCGATGAAGCGGAGGCTTTCCGGCAACTGGAGCCTCTCCAGTGAGTAGCAGCCGGGAAATGTGTAGTCACCGATTGACTCCACCCCTTCAGGGATTGCCAGCTCTCTCAGGCTGGCGCAGTTGCCAAATGCCCAGCTACCGATGGAGTGGAGACTTTTCGGCAGCTGGACTTTCTCCAGTGCGGAGCAGCCGGGAAATGCGTAGTCACCGATTGACTCCACGCCTTCAGGGATTGCCAGCTCTCTCAGGCTGGCACAGTTGCCAAATGCCCCGCTACCGATGGAGCGAAGGCTTTCCGGCAGCTGGACTTTCTCCAGTGCGTAGCAGCTGTCAAATGCATGGTTTCCAATAAATTCTAGGTTGTCGGGTAAAATGATGGACACAAGATGTACCGCCCCTCTGAACCCGATGTTTTCACTATTGTCTCGTGCTTCCCCTGTTTCCCACATGCCGATGAACTGCAATCCTTCTAATTGGGATAGGTCCAAGTTGATGTACTTGTTGTGGTTATTCTTCAGTGCTCCTGCAACCTCTGCCATCTTGTGGTATCTTGTTACCACTCCCGTTATGGTGATGTTGTATGTTCCTGCTGGCAAACTGTGTATGGCAATTCCTGCCGTATCAATGGGAAAAGAAAATGAGATGGGTATGCGCATGGGTGGCTCTCCTTTTACTGGCATTGTAATTTTGTGTGGCTACGCGGGGAGACCACCTCAAAATCATTGCAGGACAAAAAAGCCGGAATTCCACAGGATAGGTTCTGTGGAATTCCGGCTCATTCTATGGGGCAGGTGTGTGCCAGCCTTAGCCGTTCACCCGCTCCACGTACTCGTTGGTTTCGGTGTTCACCAGAATCTTCTCGTCCTGCTTGATGAACAGGGGAACCCGGACGGTGAGGCCCGTGTCCGTGACGATGGGCTTTGTGGCTCCGGAAACGGTGTCGCCACGGACATAGTTCTCGCTTTCGGCCACCACAAAAATCATCTTCTGGGGAACCTTCACGTCGATGGGCTCGTCCTCCCAGATGACGATGGGATATTCCTCGCCCTCCTTCAGGTAGTACTTCAGGTTCTCGTTCAGGGACTCCGGAACGGTCACGGTGTCAAAGCTCTGGGCATCCATGAAGATGTAGTTCTCGCCGTCATTGTACTGGTACTGGCAGGTGCGGGTCTCCACCTCGGCATCCTCTACCATGTCGGGGGTCTTGATGGTCTGGGTCAGGACGGTGCCGTCCTTCAGGTTCTTCATCTTGACGCGGGCAAAGGCTGTTCCCTTTCCGGGGTTTACAAATTCACGCTCCACCACAAGATAGGGTGCATTCTTAATCAGCAGAACAGTTCCCTTTCCAATATCGCCGCCTCTAATCATCGTAATCCTCTCTAAAAATAAGTCGATTTTTTTCAGTATACAGAAAAACAGGAGCCATGGCAATAATGGGATGTTGTCCAATTATTGCAGGGCATCAAGAATATTCTCGTACACCGTAATTTTTTCCACCTCCTGGTCCACATCCTTGCTGGCCCCCACCTTCGAGCTTAACATGGTGGAAATCTGGCGTCCCCCAGCGATGAGGTTCGAGATGGTGCTGGAAATATCGACGGTTTGTTGGGTGATTTCCTGCATGTTCTGGGAGCTGACATTCAGAGCCTCATTGATAATCTGCACATCTTGAATGACCGTCTGAACCTCTTGCTTGGTGTCATCGAGGCTCTTCTTGGTCCGCTCTGCCAGCTTGCGGACCTCCTTTGCCACGACTGCAAAGCCGCGTCCGTGGTTGCCCGCCCGTGCCGCCTCGATGGCCGCATTCAAAGCCAGTAGATTTGTTTGCTCCGCAATGTCATTGATGATGGCAAAGATATCGTTGAGCCCGTTGATGTTTGTCAGCAGCTCCTTGATTTGCTCTTGCATATTCATTTTGTCGCTGCTGGACTGTACGGTATCCACCAGTTTTTTTGTAAAGCTTTTGAAGTTCTCCTCGATGCTCTCCAAGTCTCCTTGAACCTCGTCGATTTCCTCGGCGGCATCCTCCAGTACGTGGGTCACTGCCTGGAAGGTTGGGAGCCCTGCCTTCAGCTGCTGGAGCATCATCTGGTTGATGCTGTTGATGAGTTCCAGCTGCTGGACTTTTCGTTGCAGGAAATATGACTTGAACTGGCTGTATTTCAGGTGGAAGTTGTCCACAAACTCATCGGAAAAATCCTCCGTGCTGGAATAGAAGAAGATGGCGCTCAGGGTTTCGTTTATGTTCACTCCCAAAAGCTCGCCGAAGGTGGAAAAGCCTGCCACCGGTATGTTCTGGAAGAGGGTGAGCTTTGCCAGGTTGGAGTTGTTGTTCAGCCGCCGCAGAATGCAGTCGTTGAAGATGGCGCCAATAGGCTCTGGCTTGCCCCGTCTGAAGTTGTCATAATCCCGGCGGGTGGCCTGAATCAGGTCAGTCCGCTTCAGCAGATACAGCTCCTCGCCACTGTCCACGTCACAGTACATGGAGATGTGCTTGTTCTGGAAGTCAAAGGCAGCCACGGATCTGACGTAGTACTCGTCCTGAATCTTGATGGCAAAGACGTGGTCCTTCATCATGTCTGGCAGGGCTTCCGGCTTGCAACGGAAATGGTCCGACAAGGCGTCGATGACGTTCTTGGACAGGTTGCTTGCTCTGTCCAGGAATTCGGACAGGATTCTGTCCTTGAGATTGGCCTGCAGTACGGTGAATTTGGTGGCGGTGGGCTCGAAATTCTGGGTCTTGAAGATGCCGAAATGATAGCCTGGATTCAGCTTGATGTAGGTGATGACGGCACTGTTCTGCACTACGCTTCCATCGTTGAAGATGTAGGTGTTTTTGAAGTCCAGTTTGCCGCCGGCACTTCCCCCCACGTAGAAGGCGTCGCCGCCACCTTTGGGGGAGTTGTAGATGGCTTCCATCAAGAAGCTCTCCGCACCGCTGAGACCGTCCACCAAGGTGTAGGCCAAGGTATCCAGATGACTCATCTTGAAGGGGACATTGATTCTGTCCACCTCCCGTCCGATGAGGGCAATCTGCTCCTTGGGATTGCTGATTTCCTTTCCCAGCTTGATGTTGGCAACATGGATATTTTTGATTATGCGGTGGGACATCAGCAACAGTGTGATGTCGCTGCCCTCAATGCCATCGCCGTAAAGATTGTCCAGCGGCATTTCCTTCATGCGGCTGCAGAGCAAGCCAGAGGAGCTGGCCAGAATGACTGTTGCCGATGGAAAGATTGACTTGATTTTCCTGCCGACGCTGGCAATGTCCACACTGGGCTTTACAAATCCAAGGACAAGTCGAGCCTGCATGGGTATATCTGCAAGGCTTGCCTGAATTTTGCTTTCGTGGAGATAGAGACTGATGATGTCCTGTTGTACATTGGATGGATAATCCGCATTGCCTTGATTTTGCATATTGTAATCCTTGCCTATCATTATTAGATTCTTGCAAAATTATACGGCATAATGCTGACAATGACAACGATGGTTTAGTAAAAAAATCGCGTTTCCCCCTCCCTTGACACGGTAGGCCAAGGGATATATCTTCTATAATTATACCAAGAAAAGGGGTGATTATGTCTGTCATGCAAAAAGATATGACCATTGAGCAGAAGGAGCGGTTGGAGACCATCCGCCACAGTACCTCCCACGTTATGGCGGAGGCTGTATTGAAGTTATTTCCCGGCTCCAAGGTGGCCATCGGGCCTTCCATTGAGAACGGCTTTTATTATGATTTTGAGTTGACCCGCCCCATCACCCAGGAGGATTTGCCCGTCATCGAAAAGGAGATGCGGAAGATTCTTTCCAGCAACAAGGAATTCCAGCGCAAGGAGCTTTCTCGGGAGGAGGCAAAGGCCATGTTTGCAGACCAGCCCTACAAGCTGGAGCTGATTGATAGGCTGCCGGAGGATGCCACCATCTCCATCTACAACCAGGGAGATTTTACGGACCTGTGCCGTGGCCCCCATGTCTGTAGCACCAAGGAGATCAACGCCCAGTCCTTCAAGCTGATGAAGACAGCGGGAGCCTACTGGCGGGGTGATGTGGAGCGTCCCATGCTGACCCGCATCTACGGCACTGCCTGGGAAAAGCCTGCCGACCTCAAGGCGTATCTGGACATGCTGGCGGAGGCTGAGCGCCGCGACCACCGCAAGCTGGGCCGTGAGATGGACCTCTTCCACATCGACGAGGACAATCCGGGAGAGATTTTCTGGCATCCCAACGGCTGGATGATTTATTCAATCATTCGTGACTATGTGCGGGAAAAAATCCGCAAGGACGGCTATGTGGAGGTGAACACGCCCTTTGTCATGCCCCGTTCCCTGTGGGAGCGCTCCGGCCACTGGGCAAAGTACAAGGAGAATATGTTTATCACCGAAAGCGAAAAGCGGCTCTTTGCCCTCAAGCCCATGAATTGCCCCGGCCACGTGGAGATTTTCAAGAGCCGTCTGCGCTCCTACAAGGACCTTCCCCTGCGTATGGCTGAATTCGGCTCCTGCACCCGCAACGAGGCATCTGGAGCCCTCCACGGCATTATGCGTGTCCGTGGCTTTGTGCAGGACGACGCCCACATCTTCTGTACCGAGGAGCAGATTCCCGGCGAGGTGAAGAAGTTCTGCCACCTGCTGAAGGACATCTACAAGGACTTTGGCTTTGGCGACGACAAGATTTCCGTCAAGTTTTCAACTCGTCCTGAGCTGCGTGTCGGTGATGACGCCACCTGGGATCGGGCCGAGGCTGCCCTGGCAGAGGCCTGTACTCAGGCGGGTCTTGCGTACACCCTGCAGCCCGGTGAGGGTGCCTTCTACGGCCCCAAACTGGAATTCACGCTGGTGGATGCCCTGGGCCGTGAGTGGCAGTGTGGTACCATCCAGGCTGACTTCCAGTTGCCCGCCCCTGACCGTCTCAACGCCGAGTATGTGGGTGACGACAATGCCAAGCACAATCCCGTGATGCTGCACCGTGCGGTGCTGGGCTCCTTGGAGCGCTTTATCGGTATTTTGATTGAGAACTTTGCCGGTGCCTTCCCCGCCTGGCTCCATTACCAGCAGGTGGTGGTGATTCCCGTTGCGCCCGCCTTCAACGACTATGCCCAGAAGGTGGCCGCTTCCTTGGACGAGGCGGGCTTCCGTGTGCAGGCCGACTTGGGCAACGACCGCATGAACGCCAAGATTCGCCTTGCCCAGACCCAGAAGATTCCCTACATGCTGGTGGTGGGCGAGAAGGAGGCGGCAGACCAGGCTGTTGCCGTCCGTTTCCGTGATGGCCGTCAGCAGCAGGTGATGAAGCTCGCCGACTTTGCCGCCTACCTGCGGGAAAATGTTTCCAAGCACTCGGTGGAGCTGTAAGGGGATTGTTCCAAAGCCGCTGATGCAGTTCAGAATACAAGGGCCTGACCTTGAAGTGATGTTCACCTCAAGGTCAGGCCTTTTCTTTGGGGATTGATTTGCAGGTAGTGTGTCCCGACGTGCAGCAGGGACGTTGATATACGGATTGGTGTTAGTGCAGCTGGGCTCCGATGGTGGACAGGTTGACGGCGATGAAGCCGCTGCGGGCTGTCTTGTAGAAGTCCGTTTCCTCCCAGCCGGCGTAGAGGGTGCTTCCCTGAATGGTGAACTCCCCGTAGGAAAAGCCCGCAGGAAGCTTCGGTAGCCGGAATGCAATCACACCGTCGGCTGGTGTCTGGGCATCATCTCCACCCAGCAGCAGTGACTTGGTGATGTAGACGGTGCCGTCGGAAAAGAGGGCGGCGGCACCGGCTGTGGACAGGAATCCCCAGCCTTGGGCCAGATAGCCGCCGACGGGGGACTGGTTCCTTGTGTTGTCGTAGAGCACTGGTGCCAGCTTTCCCTCCTCACGGCAGGAAAGGTAGAACTCAAAGCTTTCCGGTACCTGGGCAAAGAGCTGCTGGAGGGGAGCCGGTGCATTCTTCAATGGAGTGGGTTGCTGTGCTTGGCGGAAGGTGTCCGCATCGATTTCTTCGGTGGGAATCACACTCTTATCTGCATCGGGAATGGCACCATCCTTGTCCAGTGCCTGGAAGGTGAGGTAGGTGAAGTTCACCACATTGTTTCGTAGGGTTTTCACCGCTCCAATCCAGCGTTCATCTTGGGGGATGATGCTGGTAAGTTGGGCATCCAGGGGCAGGTTCATGTTGCCGTAGGTGAGGACGGGGGTGCAGAGCTTCTGCTGGCGGTCGTAGCGCACCAGCAGGGGACGGGCAAAGGCTTCTTCCTTTGTCTTGGTCTGTCCGTCAATGGAGCTCTGGCTCTGCTGGTTGAAGTGGGTGTTCTTGTACAGGTGGAAGACCGGCCCATGTTCGGTGAACAGCAGGGTATCCGCCGTCACCTGGTCAAAGAGCAGCACATCCCGGAACAGCTCAGGCTTCCCAGTGGTAAAGTCCAGGATGCCCAGCCGGTTCACTAGGGCACAGTTGTCAGAGGTGTTGTTGCCTGCGGCGGAAATGCGGATGGCTTCCGTCCAAGGCTTTGCCGCCACCTCAGGCGCATTCTGCGGTAGCTCGATAGGATAGAATCCCCGGTGGGAAAAATAATACCACTGGTGGGCCTTCAGCTTCGTAATCTCCCGAGGGGACTGCCCCTTTGATCCGCCGCAGGCTGACAGGAAAAAAATAAAGGTAAGGATACACACTATAAGGATGCCAAAACGGTGCCTGAAAGATTTCATCACCTTCCAGTGTACCTTTCAATGCCCGTTGTGACAAGGGCTGGCTTCTGATTTTTTTTTGTAAATAGGATGAATATCCTGTCTCCCATAAGAAAGGCGTTCTCCCCATGAAGACTGTAATTCTCTTGGAGGGGAACAGCCAGCTGGAGGGAATCTTGTTCCACGGAAACAGATTCTACGGGAATTTTTTCCGTGGGGATGAATCCCAGTGGAATGTAGCGGTAGTAGATTTTTCTCAGTGTGACTTGAGAACTGTCTCCATTTCCTGCTGGCTGTTCCTGCATGACAATTTCTTCCAGTGGAATTTGTGAGACGGTATGTTTCTTTATGTTCTTGGTGGTGGCTGTACCCTGTAGAATGGCATCCTTCAATAGTCCGGCTTGCAGGAGCCAGGGACTGAAGACTGTACCTTTGTCCATTGCTTTCTGTGCCAGCTTACCAGCCTGCTGTGTCAGGCGGGGCCAGTTGAATCGGGATGCGGGCGATGTGGCAAGCTCCTCCGGCGACATTGATTTTGCCAGTTGAAAAAGAATTTCCGCCGTAAAGCCCTCCAGCCAGCTGGCTTCCCGATTGTAGGGATAGACACAGCCCCCAGGCCTGAAAAAGTGTGCTGGTTGACCCTGCAGCTGGGTCAGGGGGTAGAAGAGCACTGCCGTGGGCTGGTTCTTGTCCAGACTCAGGTGGACGGAGGCTGTACTGGCGGGCAGGATTTCAGTCTTCTGCTGTCCACCTTGGAGATACGCCAATTTCCAGCCAGCTAGGGGTGGGTGGGTTTCTCCTGGATAGGCGGGCAGGTGGATTTCCACCGTTTCCTGGGGCCAGCCGGGAATCAGTTCTAGGGCAGAGCTTTTTCCCGGCACAAAGGAACAACTGCTGGATGTGACCAGCAGGCAAGTGATGGTAAGCACCATCATGTTTTTTTGTGAGAATATGTTCATATACATATTATAGGGAAAAAGTGGTGAAAAAATGCGTTTTTAAGAAAAATAAGGGAATGATGGCCAAGAGGGGGCTTGAACCACCATTCCCCAAAGATTCGTCCCGGCTGGTGTCATGCCGAAGCGAACCTAGGATTGCAGTGTTATGTGTAGGCCACAACTTACTGGGCTGGCGGAATCATGCTGTCGTCACTACGCTGGATGTAGGTCTGCTTCGGGATAATCATGATTTCCACCCGGCGGTTCTGAGCCCGGCCTTCTGCAGTATTGTTGTCCCCCAATGGAACGGTGCCACCGTAGCCACGATAAGTGAAGCCAGCGGTGTTGATGCCCCGCTTTTCTAGCTCCTCGATGATGGACTGGGCACGCTCAATGGACAGGTTCAACTCACCGGTGGGCTTGCCGACGCTGGCGGTGTGCCCCTCTACAGTAACAGTGTATTCCTCTGATGTGACTACTGTACGAATCATTTCTGCCAGCTCGTCCAGACGGGAGGCCTCGTCGGGCAACAGCTTGGAGGAATCTGCCACAAACTGCAGGTTCTGGATGGAAATCTGAATGCCCCGGGCCTCGTCCTTCACTGCCACATCGTCAACCTTGTCGTCGTAGATGAATTTCTTCAGCTCACGAAGTACGATATAGTAAGCCTCGTCCTTGCTGGGGGCGGCGGCTGGGTGAATCAGCTGTTCCTTGTTTAGGAGAAGCACCACTCGTCCTTCATTCAGGAGACTGATATTCTCTGGAATGGAGAGGATCTTCAGTGCATCAGTACGAGAGATGACGGGGTCGGTACGGTTGATGCCGTAGACCTTCCGTGCCTTGATACGCAGGGGATCCGTTCCGATTCGCTCTCGGTAGCGGGATTCGTCGTCGGAATAATCGTAATGGACGATGCCCTTCTGCTGGGCGACGGCAGCATTGGTCATGTTCTTTTCGTAGAGCCGATTCATGTTGTCGTCCCAAATGGTGGGGAAGAAGCAGGGCTCCACCTGATCCTGCACGTATTCACCCTGCACCGGGAGGCTGCCGCGGGCATCGATGATAATGCCGGTATACTTGCGGCTGGCCACCTGCTGGATGGGCTCCTTAGGGCTATAAGGCTGGCTGTGCTTGATCATCAGGGTGCCGATATTGGTTATGTCCAGCTGGTGGTTCATGCTGAGGGCAAGGCCTGTCTGGCTGAATATGCCTGGTGTTTTGTCTCCATTTTCGATGATGGCGGAAATGCTGGCGAAGGGAAGCTGGTCGCTCACTACCAGGTCGCTGAGCATGTGGTTTGAGTCAACCTTCAGAGCCAGCAGGGGATCCTTGATGAGGAGGGGAAGCTGACTATTCATTCTGTTCAAGGCAGTGTTCTTGCCGGTGGGGAAGGAGAGATTCGCCTGCTGCATGTCTAGGCTGATGGTGGAGCTGAAGGTCCGAGTTGTCCAATCCACCATGCTTTCCGAGGTAACCGACTGGGCTCCCAGCGGCAAGAATCCACCCACAATGAGGAGGCAGCCTGTCAAAATCCGATATAGTGCACTTGAATAAAAGTTTTTCACGAGTTTCACCTTATTCCATTATCGGTATATACAAGGTCTTCCCTATAGGTAAAATTGCGTTTTCTTCTATGTTATTCGCATCGCAAAGGTCGGTGACAGTCAAGCCGTACCGTCGTGAGATGCCCCAGAGGGTGTCTCCCTTCACCACCTTGTAGGTATGCTCATAGGAGGGCAGAACCATGGTGCTGATGGCCTGCTGTGCCTCCGCTCCTGTTCCCAGGGGGACCCGGAGGGTGTATTCCCTGGCAGGTGGGGTTCTTCCCAGAATCAGTGCTGGATTCAGGAATTTCAGGATGCTGACGTCGATATTCATCTCCTTAGCCAGCATCTGCAGGGGTACGGAGCGTTTGGTGGTGACTTCATCCCATCGAATCAGGTCTGCCTCGCTGACCTCGGGGAATTCTAGGCCGTAATGCTGTTGGTTGGTGACGATTTCCGCCACCGCCAGGAATTTTGGCACATACATGGTGGTTTGGTTGACCAAGAGTCCCCGGTCCGCCAGATCCCAGAAGTTGTCCACGCCGCCCGCCGCCTTGATGGTGCGTCGCAGTCCGCCTGCACCATAATTGTAGGCGGCCAGAGCCAATGCCCAGTCTCCGAACATATTGTAGTTGTCCTGCAATTTCTTTATGGCGGCGTCAGTGGATTTCCAGGGGTCCAGCCGCTCGTCCACCCACTGGTCCTTTTCCAGGAAGGGATGGATGCTGTTCTCCATGAACTGCCAGATGCCCAGGGCTCCTGAGCGGGACTTGGCGGTGACCTTGTACTCAGACTCCACCACCGGCAGGTATTCCAGGCTGGCGGGCATGTTGTTGAGGGCCAGCTGCTGGCGGGCATACATCCGATAGGGTGCGCCTGTTTCCAGTACGGCGGTGAGCCATTTTGTTCCAAAGGGGCGCTGGTATTCGTCAAGGTATTTCTGGATGTGGATGTGCTCCGGGGTGTGGATGTCCAGCTCCTTCCGTGGAGGCCGCTGAGGTTCCTCCTGGTCCACTTCGGCTGGTTCCTGTACCGGGGAAGCATCGGAGGGACTTGTGTCTTCAGGCTCCGTTCCCGGCTTTCTTTCAGCTGCTGCTCCGGGAACCTCCTCTACACCGGTATCTGTTCCGGCGACCTCCTCTTCCGACGCTTCTTTAGATGTACTTTCTGCGAGAGCATCTTCCTGTTCAGCCGGCTGGTTGGCTTGGCTAGAGTCGGCCCAACTGGGGCTGGCAAGAACGAGGCCGCAGCCCAACAGGAGGACAGAGGAAAAACGGCGCATCCTCATCATAGCATCTCACCGTAATAGATGCCGGCCCATTCCCAGCGGCCATGAATCTCTGGGTCAATGGGAAAATTCACCTTCCTGAAGTACAGGTACCAGACGGAAACGTAGTTGTTCCAGCCCCAAGTGCGAAGATATGCCTCGTTGGGGTTGGATGCTTCATCCAACTCCGCGTTGTATCTGATCCTGTTGCCCCGCATGAAGCCCCGCATGGAGAAGTCTTCCTGGCTGTTGGTGTCGTAGGCATCCTGCCGCCAGGACATGGCAAAGAAGTTTACTTTTGATTTGTAGTTGTCCAGAAGACGGTAGTTGTAGTTGGTAATGGCTGTCTTTACGGCCTTTTCCAAGGACTCAAGGCTGTCAAAGGTCCAGTCCTTGGGGGAGTCGTTGAAGTCCACCAGTCGCTGGGCGTAGTTGTAGGCATCAGGCTCTCCGGTAATCTGGATGGAGGAGGCGTCCTCCTGGGCCAGGAAGTCGGAGAAGGATTTCAATGCCAGGTCCCACTCGCCCTCGTTCTCGTACTCCACTCCCAGCCGGTAGTACAGCTCTGTGGTGTTTACCAGCTGGGGAAAGCGGGAGATGATCTCGTTGAAGTAGGTGATGCGGTGGGTTGAGTTCTGGCTGATTTGAATCAGGTTCTGGAGGCACAGAAAGTGGATGGACTGGCCCTGCACCTCCAAGTCCTGGCAGGTGTTGATGATGCGGTCGAAGTAGTATTCCGCCATGGGCTTTGCCTCCAGCTGCATGTAGACGTAGGCAGTCATCAAAAGCCAGTAGGCGTTGTACAGGTCCGCCGGATTATCCTCTACATAGCCGGTGAGGAGGATAATCAGCTGGTTGTATTCCTCGGTAGCCAACAGGTTGTTGGCGATTCTGTTTATGATGGTGTATTTGCTTTCAGCAGGAAGATTTTCTTGTTGCAGGATGGCATACAGCTGCTCTTGGGTTTCGGTGAAGGAATTGGCTGGGGAGTCGCATCCAGTGACAAGAAGCAGGAGGGTGACAGCAGATAATCCCAGGCAAAGCCTTGCCGTGAGTCTTGCAATGGTTTGTAGCATTTTTTTATTTTATCATGGTCAGAACTTATTGGCAAGACTGCCATCATAGTGTATTCTATAATGAAAATATTTTCTAAGGCCACAGGAGGAGTCATGTCTGAGCAGCACCATCTGGAACACCAGAACAAGAAGACTTCCTTTAACCTCCTTCTTGGTACGGGAATAGCCTTTGTTCTGCTGGGGATATTTCTTCTGGGAATCCTTTCTTCCGACATCGAAATCCACTCCATTGGTATCTACCATCTGGCTTTTGTCGCCTTGGGAGGGGTCCTGCTGTTTCTCGCCATCGTCAAGGTCCGCCGAAAATCGGTGATGTTTGCCGGTCTCTTCCTTGTCCTGACGGGATTGCTGCTGTTCTTCATCAGGACAAAGCACATTCCCTACACCTTGGATGCCCTGTGGCCCTTGGTGGTGGTAATCGGAGGAGTTTCCCTGCTGGTCTCCAGTCTCTTTGTTCATCGCCGGATAAGGATTTCCCAAGTGATTCCGTCCGTGTCGCTGCTGTTACTCGGAGGCTGCTGCCTCTTGTTCTCCCTTCATATAATCCAGCAGCCGTTCCTTCAGTTTGCCGGCCGTTGGTGGCCGGTGCTGCTGATTGCGGCAGGTTTTTGCCTGGTAATTCTGTTTTTCATCTGGAACAAGGGGAGCGTTCAGTTGGAAGAGGTTGATGATGACTTCAACGATTTGGAAGACACGAATTGAAGCTGTTCACTGCAAGTCTTGACCTGAGAAATCTTCTATTTTGTTGCCTCCCGTTGGTTCTCCTGTTCTCCTGTGCCAGCAGTCCTGAGCCGGAGCCTGTTGACCTGGGGTCCGCAACCCCCTTGTTTGTGCCGGAGCAGGAGGACAAGGGCTTCTTCTCTTTATCCGATTCCAGCATCATAAAGGATATGGAGATTGGATCCCCCGCATCAATCCAGCGGGCAGCCTCCAAGATTCGCAATCCTTCCACCCAGCCGGAGAAGGTGATTCTGGCAGTGGCCTCCTCCCTCATGTCCATTGTCTGGCCGTCCCAGAGGAACAGCATCACCATGCCCTCCGACATCGAGGCCAATGCCTATACTGCTGCTGTTGAGTCCGCTAAAATGGGCATCTACGATGTGAATACGGGCAACAGCGACTTCTTTACCATTGTATTGCCTTCATTGGTGCTTCTCACCTCCCAAAGCAAGGGGGACTATTATTCCCAGTCCCAGGCCGCCCTTGAGGAGGGGTTGCGGATTCGTCCTGACTCCGTACTGGTGCACTATCTTTTGGGCTGCCTGTACCGACGGATGGATGATTTGAAGGCTGCCCAAGACCAGTTCAAACGGGCGGCCGACCTGGACGAGGACTGCTTTGAAACAGGCTATGCTCTGGCGGAAATCTATTTCCTCCAGAAGAAATACCAGGAAGCCCAGGAGACTGCCACCCACCTGCTGGACTTGTATCCCGGAAACATAAAGTTGCTGAAGCTGTTGGCCCAGCTGGCCTCTCGTACCGGCAATTATGCCGCCGCTGAGAATTATATCAACCAAGTGCTGCAGCAGGAGCCGGACAATTCCCAGTTCATCTTGCTGAGGGTAGAGGTGCTGATGGACCAGGGAAACTATGTGAAGGCGGTTCCCCTGCTGGACGTGTACTCCCGGGTGGACAAGGTGTCCAAGGACTATTTGCTGCTGCGTTCCCGCATCCAGTATGAATGGAACAAGAATACTGCCGCTGCCGCTGCTACGGCAGAGCAGGCCCTGGAGCTTTATCCCGATGACATTGATGTGGTGCTGGCGGCAGCGTATTTGGCCACTATCACCGGAAACAGGGTGAAGGAGAAAACTGCTGGGGAGCTGGCGGAGGAAATCCTTGCCCAGGATCCCGGCAATGAGGATGCCATCTTAATTCGGGCAGAGGATGCCATTGTCCGGCGGGACTGGAATGTGGCATATGTCAACAGCTCCCGTCTGATGGAGCAGGAAAATCCCAGCCTTTCCCAGCGACTGGTCTATGTTCGGTCCTGTCTTGGATTTGGACGAATTGGTGAGGCCCAACGGGAGGTTGTTGCGCTGTACGGTCAGCATCCCGATTCCGACGAGGTGAAGGAGCTGTATATCCGTGTGCTGGCAGCGGCGGAAAACAGGGGGGAGGTTCGTTCCCTGATTGCCAGCCTGCTGCCCAGTGCCTCCAACCAGTTGAAAAGCTTTCTGTACTACCAGCGGAGTCTTTTGGCCACCAACGACACCGACAAGCTGGCAGACCTGCGGCAGAGTCTCACGGCAAATCCCAGGAATAGCGACTCCCTCTTTGAGCTGTACAGCTATTATTTTGACCGCAAGGATTATCGCAAGGCCCAGTATTACCTGAAGCAGGTGGTGGCCCTGAACACCAATGATGAGGAGATGCTGCTGCTGAATGCCCAGCTGGAGGAGCTGCTGAATTGAGGGGGATGAGGCTGCCGATGGAGTTGAAAAGGTATCCTTGGAGATATATCTTTTAAGAAGAAACGTGTCTATGGAGGTTAAATATGGAAAAATATGTCTGCAAGATTTGTGGTTATGTGTATGATCCTGCAGTTGGTGATCCTGACGGGGGAATTGCTCCTGGAACACCCTTCAAGGACATTCCCGATGACTGGGTGTGTCCGCTCTGCGGGGCAAAGAAGGTTCACTTTGTTCTGGAGGAAGACTGAATAACGAGAAGGGGCTGGCTCGAAGCGTACCGTTCGAGCCAGCCCCATTTTTTATTCTGAGCCCTTGAGCTTGCCTCAAGCCTTGAATTGATTCAGGCGGGAGGCGATATCGTCGATGGTGGTGGTCATCTTTTCCGAGATGTCTGCCAGCATTGTTCCCCGCTCAAAAATCCGCTGGGCGCCCTTGTTCATCTCCTCCATGCTGGTGGCCATGGTGTCGGTGGAATTCTGTAGCTTGCGGATTTCCTCCAGAATCTGCCGGTTGCCCATGGACATCTCCTGGGACGCGGTGCGGACTTCCAAGGTGCTGTCGTTCATCAGCTTCAGCACCTGGCCCACCTGCTGAGAACCGGAGGCTTGCTCGTCCATGGCGCCCTTCATCTGGGTGACCAGGTTGTTTGTCTCCTGGATCTGGTTGGAGACGGAGTTGAACAACTGGCTTGACTCCTCGGAAACAGACACCACATCCTCGATGGAGGTGTGGATGTGGGTCAGCTGGGTTCCGATGTTGCGGGACTGCTCGGAGGAGGTCTCGGAAAGCTTGCGGATTTCGTCGGCAACGACGCTGAAGCCCCGTCCTGCGTCACCGGCGTGGGCTGCCTCGATGGCGGCGTTCATGGCCAGCATGTTTGTCTGCTCGGCGATGGATGCGATGACCGTGTTTGCCTCGTGGAGCATCTGGGACTGCCGCTCAATCTCCATGATGCGCTGGTTGACGTCAGCCTGCTTTTCGTTTCCCCGCTGGATGTCGGAGGCTAGGCCATGGAAGGAGTTGGCCATGCGGTCCATGGAGTTGCTGACATTATGGATGTTGGCCAGCATTTCCTCAATGGCGGCGGATGCTTGTGTTACTTGGGCAGACTGGGACTGGATCATGCGTTCCAAGGATTGAATATTGGAGGCAATCTCGTTCACGGCACCAGCAGTCTCTGCGACACCATTGTTCTGGTTGGAAATCTGCCCCTTGATGCTGTTGATGTTGGCAGTAATCTGGTTGATGGAGGATACGGTCTCGTAGGTGCTGGAGGATAGCTCATGTCCGACGCTTTCCAGCCGAACCTTGGAGTGCTGCACGCCGCCGATGATATCATGGACCTTCTCGGTAAACTGGTTGAAGCTGCTGGTCAGGGCCATGATTTCCTTCAGTGACTTCAGCTCCAAGCGGCGTGTCAGGTCCGCATCACCGCTCACCAGCTCCTGGATGGAGCTGTTCAGCATTCTGATGGGCCGTACCAGGACATACTGCAGGATGAAGGAATAGGATATGGCGGCGGTGGCAATCATTATCAGGAAGAGGACTCCGCCGATGACAAAAAGACGGTAGATAGGCCCCTTGAACTCATTGGCTGACACGGTGGAAATCATGGTCCAGTCAGTTTCCTTCAAATGCACAAAGGATATGTACAGGAGTTCTCCATCGGCAGTCACGTCGATGATGCCGGTGTTACTCCGGGTGATTTCATCCCGCAGGGGATAGTAGGGGCTGGCGGGATCCTCCAAGGGGTTGTAGGTCAGAATCTTTGACTCATCCTTGTCCACCACCACCAGGCCGTTGCTCTGGTGGAGGGTGGTGAAGCCGCTTTTCCCGATGGCGGTGCTGTTGATTTTGTTGGAAAGCTCGGCAACCTTTACGTTGGCTCCAAGGATGGCCTTCATTTGTCCGTCAACCTCCACGGGTACGGCAACAACCACCGCCAGCTGGCCGTCGGCGCGTCCAATGAGGGGATTTGAGATGACGGTTCTTTTGACCTCAAGGATTTCCCAGAAGTAGTCTCGGTCTGCAATGCTGCCGGAGGTTCCCAGTGGGGAGTACCAGTTGCCCTCCAGGTCGCTGAGCCAGAAGCTGCTGTAGTTGGGCATGGGGCCCTTGGTCCCCAGCAGTCGTCCAAGATAGGCGTTGATGGCAGCGGGCTCCAGGCTCTTGAGGGTGGGGCTGCTGGCGAGGGTTTCCACTTCTGCAACTCGTAGGGCCAGCCAGCTGTCTGTCTCGGAGGCAATCAGGGTGGTGGTGTCCATTAGCTGTAGGTGGGTTTGGTCAAGGACAAGGTTTCGCGATGTTCGATAATTTACGATGGAAACCACCAGGAACAGCGTTGTGGTGGTGGATAAAACCAAAGTTAGTATAACAGATCTGATGCTCTTCATAGGCAATCCTCCTTTCATAGACATTTCTTTATTATATCGGAAGAAAGGGATAACCGCAATGTGAAGGGAACATGTTTGCGGGATGTTTTGTCCGATACTATTGATTCGGCAGTTATTTCTGGGGGATTGAGGGCTTTCTGTTCTCCAGGCTATCCAGCCACAGCTCGAATTCCGACACCTCCAGGGGCAGGGAAAAGATGTAGCCCTGAATCATGTCGCAGCTGGTTTCGTTGAGGTAGGTGAGTTGTTCTCGAGTTTCGATTCCCTCCGCCACCGTTTTGATGCCCAGCTCCTCGGACATTCTCATGAGACTTTCCAGGATGGTTTTTGACTTTTTTGTGGAAACGTCCAGGAAGAACTGACGGTCGAACTTGATGGTGTCTATGTCGAATTCCTTCAGCAGACCCAGGGAGGAGAATCCCACGCCAAAGTCATCCAGAGAGCAGAGGAAGCCCAGCTTGTGCATTTCCTCTAGACTCTTCTTTACGGAATTGAATTGGTCCGTGTCAAAAAAGATTGATTCGGTAAGCTCAAAGTCCAGCAGCTTGGGGGGAATCTGGTAGTGCTGGGCCAGCTGGGCAAAGGTGTCCAGGAATTCAGGGTTGCGGAAATAGTGCTGCCGGGACAGGTTGACGGAGATGGGGATGAGGTGCCTGCCCTGCTGATGCCAGCGGTGCAGCACCTTGCAGACCTCCTCGAACATATATGCGTCAAGCTGGCAAATCTTGCCGTTGCCCTCAAAGAGGGGAATGAAGTCGGAGGGGAAAATGAAGCCCTTTTCTGGATGGAGCCACCGAACCAGTGCCTCTGCCCCGCAGACTGTTCCTGTCTCCAGGTCCACCTTTGGCTGCAGGTAGAGCTTGAATTCCTTGTTCCGCAGGGAGGTCTCGAACATCATGTCCAGCTCCTGCTCCCACAGCAGCTTTTCTGTAAAGGATTTCTGGTAGAACACGCAGAACAGGTTTTCTCGTATCGCTAGGTCGTAGGCTTGGCGGGCATGGTCCTGGATGCGGGTGACATCGGCGGTGGTGTCGTCTACAATTTGGACGCCGCAATGGAATTCCAGCAGGTGGAAAGGGGAGTCCGTCGTGTTGAAGCTGTTGATTTCCCGGCAGATGTCTTTGAGTCTCCCTTCGATGGCCTCCTGCTGGTGCTCCCGCAGACAGATGAAGAAGCGGTCGGCACTGATTCGTCCAGTGAATTCGTTTGCCTTGAGGCACGTGGTGATGGAATGGTGGATGTGCTTCAGGGTGCGGTCGCCCTCTTTCTTGCCATACTTCTCGTTGATGAGCTTGAAATTCCGTATGTTGATGAGGGCTACGGCATAGGTGTTGCCCTTGGCCTTGGCGACAATCTCGTGGAACCGCAGCTGGAACCCCTCGTTGTTCAAGCCCCCCGTTATCATATCGTGGAAGGCAATGCGTTCCATCTGCCGCTTGTTGTTCTTGTATGAGATGAAGGCGGTGATGGCAATGATGCCGAACAGGCAGATTGAGACCACGGAGATCAGGAGGGTTCTGAGGATATAGTCCTGGGAGCCCACGGCAATGAGGTTTTCCGGGATGAAGGTGACCAGTCCCCAGTCATTGATGCCCAGGGGGGTGTAGGTTATCAGGATGCTTTTGTCTTGGTTGTTCCTTACCAGATGGACCGCTTCCGTGAGGCTCGCAATGTCTTCCTTCACCGCTTGGATTGCTACCCTGCTGCCTTGGGTGTCGGTGAACATGACAAAGTTGTCGAGGTTCATGTCCTGCTTCAGGTGGGCGTTGGTGGGCGCCACCACGATGCCGCTGTTCTTGTCCACGATGCAGCTGACGGTCTGGTTGTTCAGAGCCTTCAACTGTATCAGGTCCTGGAGGTTGTGCTTTCCCCGGACGCCCACCAGAATGCCCAGGGGCTTGTCCTGCTGGGCGACGAATCGGGTGTAGTAGATGTTGCTGACTCCGTCGTAGGTGATGCAGGCGTGGTCCAGCTCCTGGGTATTCAGAAGGAGGTCTACGTGGGGCAGGTGCAGCTCGTGGTTGGTGAGGTTGATGGTGTCATGGAAATTGGTGTTGATGAGGTCGTCGGTGCCGATGAAGTATAGCTCGTTGAAGACGCTGAGCTCCGCCTTTCGTGCCAGGAATTCAAGAAGCTGCTGTGAGGACGAGGTGCTGTTGGTCTGCACCAGGGAATCTGCGATCATGTTCATGTTCAGCATTCTGGTGTTGAATTCCTTGGTGATGCTGGCGGCGTGCTGGAAGGTCAGGTCCTGGGCAAATTTCTTGGTGCGGTGGGTGATGAATTCCTTGAGGTTCAGGTTGTCATAGAGCATGATGGTGGCAACCGACAGGAAGATGAGTACCGTGAGGACGATTCTGATGTTCAGAAATAGAACAGACCTATCTAAACGAAATGCAATCTTGTCTTCAGACATGAGGAACTCCAACCATTTTTTTTTATAATATCATTAAAAATGAGATTTGAGAAGTTGTCTTATGATAAAAAAAAGTTAAAAAAAAGTTCATGCGGGAGATGGAGCTGGCTTCTTTTTGCGGTACGCTTTTCTTTTCCTCTCCATTGACAAAAGCGGGTAATAGCGGGAAAATTGCTGCATGAGTAAGTACATTATTGTAACCGGCGGTGTTTGTTCCAGTCTCGGCAAGGGTGTGGCGGCTTCTTCTGTGGGAAGCCTTTTGGAGTGCTGCGGCCTTTCTGTCGCCATGATGAAATGCGATCCCTATATCAATGTGGATGCAGGAAATATGAGTCCCTATCAGCACGGCGAGGTGTATGTCACCGAGGACGGTGCGGAGACGGACCTTGACCTAGGAACCTACTCCCGGTTTACCAATGTATCCTTGACAAAGCTGAATTCCGTCACCACGGGAAAGGTGTACAACGAGGTCATCAGCAACGAGCGCTCCGGCCGCTATAACGGACGCACCGTCCAGGTGATCCCCCACATCACTGACGAGATCAAGCGCCGCATTCTGGCGGTGGGCAGCCATACCGGCGCCGACGTGGTGATTGTGGAGATTGGCGGTACCGTGGGAGACATCGAGCTGATTCCCTTCCTGGAGGCTGCCCGCCAGCTGATTCGGGAGCTGGGGAAGGGCAACGCCCTGTCCCTGTACCTGACCCTGGTGCCCATGCTCTTTGGCGGCGAGCTCAAGACAAAGCCCACCCAGCATTCCGTGAAGAAGATGCAGGAGATCGGCATCCAGCCGGACATCCTTTTGTGCCGCACGGAGAATCCCCTGGACGAGGAGCTGCGGAAGAAGATTGCCCTCTTCTGCAACGTGGAGCCCTCCGCTGTGTTCACCTCCGTGGATGTCAACAGCACCGTGTACGAGCTGCCTCTGGAATTCCACAAGCAGGGGCTGGACGCAAAGATTCTTTCCCGGCTGGGTCTGGGAGACCGGCAGGCGGATCTCCGTCCCTGGCAGGACTTTCTGGGCAAGTTCAACAAGCCCCGGGGAACGGTGGTTATCGGTGTCATGGGACGGCAGAATTTTCAGGACGACTGCTACAAGTCCGTGCGGGAGTCATTGCTCCACGCGGCCGTCAGTGCCCACAACATGAAGCTGGAGATCAGGAAGATCGAGGCGGAGAGCCTTGAGGCGGTGGGGGATGTGTCCCAGTTCTTTGAAGGTCTTGACGGCCTGCTGATTCCCGACAGCTACGGCCAGCGGGGCTTTTTGGGAATGCTGGCCGGTGTGAAGTATGCCCGGGAGCACAAGCTTCCTTATCTGGGCATCAACAGCGGAATGCAGCTGATGGCTATTGAGTCTGCCCGGAATATCTTGGGCTGGCAGGATGCGGACTCCACGGAATTTGTCCAGAGCTCCACCCATCCTGTCATAAGTCTGCCGGAGGAGCAGGTGGGGCTGGCGGCGGCCGGCATCATGCGGCTGGGGGCCGCCACCATCCAGCTGGAGGGGGGCTCCCGTCTGGCCGCCGTCTACGATGGAGCTGCCCAGATTTCCGAGCGCCACCGCAGTAAGTACGCCTTTGACCGCCGCTATACCCAGGATATGGCGGACTGTGGCCTTGTGGTCGCAGCCACCGCTCAAGATGGCTTGGTGGAGGCCTTTGAGTGGCAGGATCATCCTTGGGGAATTGGCGTGCAGTTCCATCCTGAGTTTACCTCTCGGCCCACCAAGCCCCATCCCCTGTTCGTGTCCTTTGTGGCGGCGGCCCTGAAAAAATGATGGTACGTTTCCTGCTGCTGGTATTTTCCTTTTTCTCCCTTGCCGCCTGCTCCCTCTCCTACAAGGTGGAGGAGCCCCAGGTGGATCATATTCCGGAGTTGGTTTTTACTGACGTGGAGTATCTAGACTATGAGGCTGGCAAGGTGTCCATGATGATGAAGAGCAGTCAGTTGGAGCAATATCGTGATGACAGTGCCCTTTATGGCAGAGAGGTCTCCTTCTCCACCTACAACCAGGCGGGGGAGCTTTCCGCTCAGGGCAGCTCCCAGATGATTTCCGTCAACACTGCCGACCAGCAGTACTCGTTGCTGGGTGATGTGTTCATCGACTCTATCCAGGATGATATGGTGGTGCGGTCCCAGGCTCTGAGGTGGGACGGTGTTGGTGAGCAGCTTGTTTCTGGATCCAGCGACACCTTGGAGTTGGTGCGGGGAAGCAGGGGGCAGGCCTCCTCTCAGCAGGATCCCTCCCGGCAGAATCAGGAGGCGGAGCATACTAGCAGGATAGAGATGGCTGGCATTGGATTTTCCGCCAGTGCTGTCAGCAGGAGCTTTCAGTTCAGTGGGGAGGTGTCCGGCACCATCTATACCCGCAAGAAGCAGGATGGCCCACAATGAGAGCGTCATTTTTCTTGCTGCTGTGCCTTTCCCTCTGCCTGTGGGGTCCCCTGGCCTTTCCCCAGCAGGGTGAAGCCCAGAGTCGGGAGGAGTCGATTGATTTCAGTGCAGGGAGAATGTCTGGTTCCATGAAGGAGGGGCAGGACTACACCAAGCTTTCAGGAAACGCCAAGATAAAGACCTCTTCCATGGAGATTGAGGCTGATGTCATCGAGTTGTATGGCAAGGACTTTCGCTTTATCAAGGCAGTTGGCGGCGTTCGTGGTGTTCAGCAGGAGGATGGCCTTACCTTCAGTTGCGGAACCATGGAGTATGACCGGGAGGAGAAGATTGCCCTGTTCAGTGGCAGCGTGGTGCTGGATGACCGGGAGAACGATGTGGTGGCAAAGGCCCAGCGCATTGAGTACCGGGAGCAGGATGCCGTGGCCCTGATGCAGGTGGACGTGGAGCTGACTCGGGAGGACAGTGTTTCCACCTGTGTCTTCGCACTGTACCGGAAGGAGGAGAAGATGCTGGAGATGACGGGAAATCCCCAGGTGGTGCGAGGGCAGGATACCTTTCGTGCCCAGGAGATTCTGTTCAACCTGGATACAGAGGAGATAACTATGATCGGTCGTGTGCAGGGCTCCGTGACGGAGAGGGAGGAGTGATGATGCAGGATGATGGCCTCGATGCCAATCCTCAGGATGCTGTTCCTCCCGTCCAGCTGGAAGCCCCCTCAGGCTCGTCCCATGTGCTGAGAATCAACAGCCTCTACAAGAACTTCGGTAAGAAGAAGGTGGTGCGGGGGGTGGACTTTTCCATGACCACCGGGGAGGTGCTGGGGCTGCTAGGACCGAACGGAGCGGGAAAGACTACCTCCTTCTATATGATTGTAGGCTTCTATCGTCCCACTGCTGGAGAGGTCTTTTTGAACGACACCTGTATCACCCGGCTGCCCATGTACAAGCGGGCTCGGATGGGCATCTCCTATCTGCCCCAGGAGCCCTCTGTGTTCAAGAAGCTGACGGTGGAGCAGAATATTTGGTCGGTGCTGGAGACCCAGCGGGGTCTGTCCATGAAGGAGAAGCGGGAGAGACTGGAGCACCTGATAGAGGAATTCGATATCCAGCGGATCCGCACGCAGCCGGCCTACACCCTTTCCGGAGGCGAGCGCCGCCGTACCGAGATTGCCCGCTCCCTGGCCATCGAACCGAAATTCCTACTTTTGGACGAGCCCTTCGCCGGAATCGATCCCATTGCTGTCAGTGACATCAAGTCTATGGTGAGCAAACTTTCCCAGCGGGGAATCGGAGTTCTGATAACCGACCACAATGTTCGTGACACACTGGAAATTACCGATCGGGCCATCATCATCAGCTCCGGGCAGATTGTGGCCCAGGGCTCCAAGGAGGAGATTTTGGAGTCCCCGGTGGCCAGGAAGATTTATCTGGGGGAGGAATTCAAAATGTAATTTTTTGGTAAAAAAAATATCCAAAAGATAGAAACTGTGATATACTAATACCAACGTTTTTTTGCAGGAGGTTTGCAGAAGATGGCAGGACAATACGATGATGCAAATGCGTGGATGCCTTGGGATGCATCTTATGAGTTGGGAATTTCCACGATAGATGAGCAGCACAGGCATCTTGTCTTTTTGTGCAATAAATTCAGGGCGGAGCTGATGAACCATAGCTCCAGTGAGAGTGTCGGATGGCAGACTGCCCTGTCAGAAGCCTTGCGGGAGACGGTTCAGTATACGAAGACTCATTTTTCCACGGAGGAAAAGCTGATGCAGGCCTCCAATTATCCCAATTTCGAGTATCATCGCCACTGCCATCAGGAATTTGTGGAGACCATCACCCATATCTTGGAGTCCTTCCAGGCTGCCACCCTGCAGACGGCCTTTGAATTTGCCACCTATCTCAAGGAGTGGGTGCTGACGCACATTGCCTACGAGGACCGGCAGTTCCAGGGCCACATTGTGGAATATTGTAAGCAGAAGGGTATTTGATTTTGCTGAAGCCTTATCCATTATGATAGTATTGTTGTAGGAGGTATGTATATGAGTGTTGAAGACAAGAGCCAGGTTCTGAATGGACAGGAAGAAGAGGTCGAGCAGTATATATGGATTAAGTGGGAAAAAAAGTACGAGCTGGGCATTCCCCTCATAGACAAGCAGCACCGACATCTTGTAGAGTTGTGCAACAAGTTGCGGCGTGATTTAAAGGATTTTTCCTCCCAGGAAGGTATTGATTGGCACGTGTCCCTAGCCAACACCTTGAAGGAACTGGCTTCCTATACCCAGGAGCATTTTTCCACCGAGGAAAAGCTAATGAAGGCCTGCAATTACAAGGACTATGATATCCACCGTAGCCAGCACATCAAGTTTGTGGAGCAGGTGACAAAGCAGCTGATGACCTTTGACCTGGCCACCTTGCAGGAGGCCTATTCCCTGTTGGACTTCCTGCGGGATTGGATTCTGTCCCATGTGGCCTGCGAGGACAAGCTGTATGTGCGCCCAATCTTGGAGTATTTTAGCAAGGTGCGTATGCAGCAACAAGCTGCTGGAAAATAAGGTTTTGAGGGCGGAAATGGGAGATGAGATGCAGACACCCATGGAATGGGTTCCATGGGAAAAGAAATATGAGATGGGCATTTCCATGCTGGATAGCCAAAACAAGGAGCTCGTTGACTTGTGCAATCAGCTGAGAGCGGAAATCATGCGGCGTGGCGACGGGGCTGACTGGAAGGTAGCCTTGGCTGTTGCGTTGAAGGGAGCGGTAAAGTACACAAAGGGTCATTTCGTGGCCCAGGAGCGTATGATGCAGCAGATTGATTATCCCAAGTTTCAGCAGCACAAGCGGTATCATCAGGAATTTGTAGATATGGTGGCCACTACCTTGGAGAATTTTCCCAAGGCCACCATGCAGACAGCCTTTGAATTCTCATCTCAGTTGCGGGAGTGGATTATTTCCCACATTGCCCATGATGACCAGGAATTTGAAAAGTATTTCTTTGACCCAAACAGAAAAAAAAGTTCGTAAAGGCTCCATATCAGGAGCCATCTTGGAGATTTCCTCCAGTATCCGTGTGAAACCCTTTTAGCTTGGCTACATCCTTTATTTCTGCTATACTCAATTCTATGGGTGAGAAGAAAAAAAGCGTGTACGACGAGTCAAAGATCCAGACTCTTAGTCCCCTTGAGCACATCCGGCTCAGGTCTGGCATGTACATCGGGCGGCTGGGGGACGGCTCCAACCGCAACGATGGTATTTATATTCTCTTAAAAGAAATAATAGACAATTCAGTTGACGAGTTCATCATGGGCAATGGCAGTAAAATTGCCATCGAGATTGCCGGCAGCCGGGTGAAGGTCCGGGACTATGGCCGTGGCATTCCCCTGGGGAAGGTGGTGGAGTGCGTCTCCATCATTAACACAGGCGCCAAGTACAACGACGATGTGTTCCAGTTTTCCGTGGGATTGAACGGCGTGGGAACCAAGGCTGTAAACGCACTTTCGTCCTACTTCAAGGTCATGTCCGTGCGGGGCGGCAAGTGCGCCGAGGCGGTGTTCCAGCGGGGAAGGCTGGTGTCCCAGCGGAACGGCAAGACGAAGCCGGAGGTGGCGGACGGCACCTACATCGAATTCGAGCCGGACACGGAGATTTTTGGTCAGTACGCCTACAACCTGGAGTTCGTGGAAAAGCGGCTTTGGAACTACGCCTACCTGAACGCTGGACTCAAGCTGGTGTGCAACGGCCAGGAATACGTGAGCAACAACGGCCTGCTGGATTTGCTGAACAGCGAGGTGGCGGAAACAGCCCTGTATCAGCTGGGCTACTACAAGGGGGAGCGGCTGGAATTTGCCGTAACCCATTCCAATGCCTATGGGGAGACCTATTTTTCCTTTGTAAACGGCCAGGAGACCTCCGACGGCGGCACCCATCTTTCGGCCTTCAAGGAGGGCTTCCTGAAGGGGGTGAACGAATTCTTCAAGAAGCAGTACAAGAGTGAGGACGTGCGGGAGGGAATTGCCGCCGCCCTGCTGGTGAAGGTAAAGGATCCCGTCTTTGAGAGCCAGACAAAGAACAAGCTGGGCAACACGGACATCCGCTCCTGGATTGTGTCCGAGACCAAGGCCGCCGTGGACGACTGGCTCCACCGCAACCCCGATTCCGCCAAGGCTCTGGAGCAGAAGATTACCGCCAACGAGCGGCTGCGTACCGAGCTGAACGCCGTAAAGAAGGAGGCTAAGGAGGCGGCCAAGAAGATTGCCCTGAACATTCCTAAGCTGAAGGACTGCAAGTACCATTTGGGGGATGCCAAGGGAGAAAATTCCACGATTTTTATTACCGAGGGTGATTCCGCCTCTGGTTCCATGGTGGGCTGCCGCAATCCCATGACCCAGGCCATCTTTAGCCTGCGGGGAAAGCCCCTGAACATGTTCGGCAAGCGACGGACAGAGATTTACCGCAACGAGGAGCTGTTCAACCTGATGACAGCTCTGGGAATCGAGAACGACATCAGCGGGCTGCGGTACGGCCGCATTATCATCGCCACCGATGCGGACAACGACGGCTTCCATATCCGTAACCTGATGCTTACCTTTTTCTTAGGATTTTTTGAAGAGCTGGTGACTAGCGGCCGCATTTTTATCTTGGAAACACCTCTGTTCCGGGTCCGCACCAAGAAGGACACCCGCTACTGCTACACCGAGGCGGAGCGGGATGCCGCTATGAAGGAGCTGGGAAAGGGGGTGGAGGTGACCCGGTTCAAGGGGCTGGGAGAAATCGGTTCCAAGGAGTTCGGGCAGTTCATCGGGGAGGACATGCACCTGGTGCCGGTGGAGGTGAAGGCTCTGAAGGAGGTGCAGCCCCTGTTGGAATTCTACATGGGCAAGAACACCCCCTCCCGCCGGGATTTTATCGTCAACAACCTGCTGGAGGAGATTGATGCCTAATAGGATAGCTCCACCAGCGTGAACTCAGCCTGGGGCGTGCCGTCCGGACCGTCGGTGATGGTGACGGTGTAGCGGGCGGTGGGACAAGTCTTATCCGATGGCGACGATGTGGCGGATGGTGTTGGCCCCTCCCACTGCGTTCTTACTCCTTCTCCTTGTTGTGATATTGTGGCTACTCCCAGATTGTCCTTTGCTACAGATAGTTTCATTTCTTTCCCGTATTTATCGTGCAGAGGTTCCAACTTGCTCCAGCCAAGGTAGCATTCCCCACCGATTTCCACGTAGAAGGAAAATCTTTCCGGCCAATTCAAGCTGCTCTTTCCGTCCAAGGTGGCTGTATCACCCCCTTGGACGGTACTGGAAACTTCATGCACTTCCTTGCCAGTGTCATCAAAACTCATTCCCCAAGTTCCCGGATCTGCGTAAGAATGCTGTACGCCATGGAAAGTTATATTCTGCTCTTGGGTACTGTTGTTCATGATGTCCAGCTTTACAGAAATGCCGTATACGTAGTCAATTATCAGTTCTGGCTCTGGGCAGCCGGTGAGGAGCAGAATCAGCAGACACAGGATTGAAAGTCTTATTGTTATTTTCATGGTTTTATACCTCTAAGAAAATATCAGGTGTGACAGGGAGCACACAAGATGCACTCCCTGTCAAGCACCCTAGTAGATTCGATTCACCATCTCGACGCCTAATAGGATAGCCCCACCAGCGTGAACTCTGCCTGGGGCGTGCCGTCCGGCCCGTCGTCGGTGATGGTGACGGTGTAGCGGGCGATGGGCGGCGATCCTTGCGGCGGCGGGGTTCTGGGGGCTTGTGGGCCGTGCCAGGTAGCGCTTTCGTTTTGCAGATGGAAGTAGCCAAGCCTGTCTTGCACAGGTGCAGGCTGGAGCGGGGCGGCGGGCTGTGGCTGCCGGTCCACAAGGGCTTCCTTTTCCCAGCCGATGTAGGTCTTGCCTCCCACCTCCGCAAGGAAGGAGAGGGTGGCTTCAGGGCCACTGAACCCAAACATTTCTCGAAAGATTACCGTGCGTTTTTCCCCTGCCTTGAGCACCTCCTGTTGGGGATGTGGTAAGGCAACAGAAGTACGAGTTTTCGTCTGGAGGGCCTTGGCTTCCTCCTGCTTTGAGGAATCCTGGATGGTTTCATCCTCCTGGAAGCGGGACCATATATACCATTGCTTGTCAAGGTGGGAGTAATGGCAGGGCTTAAGGATGAGGGGCACTTCTTGGGAGATTTGGTTTTTTATGGTAAATTCTGCTTTCCACGATGGAGCAGGGACAACTGTTATGTCTGGCTCCTCTGGGCAGCCGGTGAGGAGCAGGACAAGCAGACACAGGAGTAAAAACTGTAGTGTTATTTTCATAGTTTTCTCCTTGATAAAGAAATCTCAGTAGTTAAATCTGGGAGTGCTCTTTGTGCTCTCCCAGCCAAGCGCCCTAGTAGATTCGATTCACCATCTCGATGTCATGAGGCGAGAGGGTTAGGTTATATTTTGTCCTTGACTCACCATCATTCAGATGTTGTTTATGAGGGTGTACTTTGAAATCTTGATACAGCATGATTGAGTTGAAATCAAAATTTCCGGTGGTGTAGCTGTTGGTCTTGGTCCACCAGCAGGGGTAGGGGATGGAGATGGTCCACCATCCGATGCGAATTCGTACCCACTCCCAGCGCCAGCCGCTGATTTCCTTGGGAATTTTCCCATAGTTTACGCCATCACTGGCATTCTTTACAATAATGTATTCGTCACGGTTCCACCGTTGGTGCTCGTGATAAAGTCCCAGCACGTGTCCAAGCTCGTGGAGGGGAACTCTTTGGAGGGATTGGGGGGTAGTTGTAGAGATGTCAATCTCGCAGATTCTGTGTCCGCCACCGTAACCCACATTTGCCCAGCCATTAGTCCCAGAAGGTAAATCTTTTGTGGAGATGTCCACCACCCCGATGGCGTAGATTGCCAGCTGAAATTTGTTCCAGCCGTTGTCCGGCAGCTCCCTCCAGCTCACTCTGTTGCTGGTGGCGGCACTCCAGGTGCTCATGGCGGTCAATACGGCATCCTTGTGTTGCTGGGTGATACTGCCCCAGCGGTAGTTCACCACCCCACCCGGCCAGCGTCCGTCCCCGGCCTTCACCACGCCACGGCTGGATTCTGTCCCGAATTCTGCCTCCAGCTCCCGCTCCATTCCCTGTACCAGAGCCTCCACGTCCTCTCCACGAGCCATGGCGTTCAGAATCTCCACCGTCACCGCTCCCTCCAGGCTGCGGTATGGAATCACCGAGTCGCCGCCAATCACCAGCCCATCCTCACTGCCAGCCACAAAGGGTAGTGTCAGTGCGTCGGTAGGATCCGGCAGCAGGCTGTCCAGCTGGCTCTGGAAGTCTTGAGCTATGCTGTCAAGCTCCTGCTCCAAGGTGATTTCCGTCTCCCCGCCAGCGGCACGGCTCGGCACACTGCGGGTGAGGGTGGACAGGTCGTCCGGCAGGTAGCCGCCGATGTCATCAAAGCTCATTGCGTCCCCTCCACCGGCTGAGCGCCCGCTTCCTCCCGGCAAGTCAACATAGCGGGAAACCGCCTCCACCGCAAGCCTGGCATGTTCTTCCTGTGCCTTGACGATGGCGAGGTATGTGGTGGAGGCCGACGAGCTGCTGTCGTCATCAGGTGCGATGGCTGCCTGTGAGCAACCGAAGACTACAGTGGCCGCCACCAGCACAACCACAGATAACGATGCAATCATCCATTTCCCCACAACTTCCTCCTCAAAATACAATGATAATGGATGTTTTAATTATTTCACGGGAATTTGTATTTGTCAAATTAAATTTTATTTATTTCTTTGTAATTATTAAAGTTAAAGAAAGGTTAATTAAACTCTCGCCTTTCTTTTTTACACGGAAAGGTGTGACGGGTAGGGGGGTTGCCTCCAGTGGCAGGATGATTCGTGCAGAGGGTGTATACCCCCCCCCCTGCCCGATTGCTCTGGGTAGGGGGTTCGTTCATTCCTTGTCTTTTTCCTTCAATTTGTTGTATAGTGAAATCATCTCCACACAAGGCAAGGAAGGTCATGGCCTACATAAAGAATATCTTCGACAAAAACTTCATCGAGTACGCCAGCTACGTCATCCGTGACCGGGCCATCCCCGACATTGAGGACGGCCTCAAGCCGGTGCAGCGCCGCATCCTCCACACCATGTTTGCCATGGACGACGGACGCTACAACAAGGTGGCCAACGTGGTGGGGGAGTGCATGAAGTACCATCCCCATGGCGATGCCTCCATCGGCTCGGCCCTGGTGGTGCTGGCAAACAAGGAGCTGTTCATCGACAAGCAGGGGAACTTCGGCAACCTGTACACCGGGGATGGGGCTTCCGCCCCCCGATACATCGAGTGCCGTCTCAAGCCCCTGGCGAAGCGGGTGCTGCACAATCCGGCCATCACCCAGTACGTGCCCTCCTACGATGGCCGCAACAAGGAGCCGGTGGTATTTCCCGCCAAGCTGCCGGTGGTGCTGGTGACGGGGGCGGAGGGCATTGCCGTCGGCATGTCCACCAACATCCTCAGCCACAACCTGAAGGAGGTGATTCAGGCGGAGATTGACTGCCTCAAGGGGGAGGAATTCCACCTGTACCCGGACTGTCCCACCGGCGGCCTCATCGATGTGTCCGACTACCAGGACGGTCTGGGAAAGATTGTCACCCGGGCAAAGCTTGACACCAAGGACCCCAAGCGGATTGTCATTCGGGAGCTGCCCTTTGGCTCCAATTCCGAGCGGCTGACGGAATCCATCGTGCGGGCCGCCAAGAACGGCAAGATCAAGGCCACCGCCGTCACCGACTTCACGGCGGAGAAGGTGGAGATTGAAATCAGGCTCCAGCGGGGGGTCTATGCCGAGGACGTGGTGCAGACCCTCTACGCCTTCACCGACTGCGAGCAGTCCATCTCCTGCAACCTGCTGGTAATCAAGGACAACATGCCCCAGGTGATGACCGTCAGCGATGTGGTGCGCCACCACAGCCAGCAGCTGGTGGGCATTTTGAAGCGGGAGCTGGAGCTGGAGCGCTCCCAGCTGGAAGACAAGTTGCACCTGCGCACGCTGGAGCGTATTTTTATAGAAGAAAGAATCTACAAGCGAATCGAGGAGGAGAAGACCGAGTCTGCCGTCCACAAGGCAGTGGTGACAGGCTTTGAGCCGTTTAAAGCGGAGCTGACCCGGCCGGTGACAGCTGAGGACGTGGAGCATCTGCTGAAGATTCCCATCCGCCGCATCTCCTTGTACGACATCAACAAAAACAGGCAGGAGGTGGTGGCCATCAACAAGCGGCTCAAGGAGATTGCCAGGCTGCTGAAAAACCTTGTGGCCTACGCTATTTCCTGGCTGGAGGAGACCCTAAAGGACATTGAGCCGGAGCTTGCAAAGCGGCGGACGGAAATCAAGCGGTTCTCTGCCGTGGACGTGCGGGAGGTGGCAAAGCGTGACCTGAGCCTTCGCTACGATGGCAAGGCGGGCTACCTTGGCACAGCCATTTCCGGCGGGGAGGAATTGCTCCAGGTGACACCCTACGACCGCATTCTCTTTGTCCGCCGCAGCGGTATCTACACTGTTTGCCAGGCACCGGAAAAGGTCTTTGTGGATACGGGAATGTGGTGGTGTGGCCTTGCGGAGCGGGAAACCCTTTCCAAGACCCTGTTTACCATCATCTACCGAGACCCCGCCACCAAATTCTGCTCCATCAAGCGGTGCCGAATCGAGCAGTTCATTGCCAACCGGGACTATCCGCTAGTGCCCGATGGCATGGAGGTGCTCCACATCAGCACGGAAAAAAGCTTTAGCTTCAAGTTGCATTATGTGGAGAAGCCCCGAATCAAGATTCGGGAGGAGGTTTTTTCTGCCGCAGACTACGAGGAGAAGGGGGCAAGGACGCTTGGCGTGCGGCTCTCCAGTCGGGAGACGGAGCGGCTGGAGCTGGTAAAGGGCAGGGGTACGGGCAAGGTCGGTGCAGTAAAGGTTCAGGAAAAGTCAGCTGCAAAAAATGACGAAAAGAAGGATAAAGGAGAATAATAATGGAAGATACACAAATTTTGTTGGGCAAGGTGAACCTGTGTCTGCGAAAGAATTTTGGCAAGGCCACCATCGCTCTGCTGGTGGTGTTCTTGTGCAGTGTCACTCTGGCTCCCTTGGCCTTGCTGCTGAGCTCCAGTTTTTTTCCACTGGCGGTAGTGACCCTGCTGCTCATGCCTCTGCTCCTGTTCATGCTGCAAATCAGTTTTGCCCAGATGTGTGGAAAGATGTACCGAGATGAGCCCTGCGTGCTGGGCAACCTACTGGACTCCTTCCGGGACTGGCGTCGCTGTGGTGGTCTAGCTCTGGGCTATGCGGTCAGTGCCGTAGTGGTGTGTGGGGTCATGGTCATTGGGGAAACCCTCCTGTCCTACTATGCCACCGGTGCGGATCCTGCTACCTTTCAGGATGAGGCTGCCTTAGGATTCATGCTGACTATGTTTCCGGTGACGGTGATGCTCTGCATGGCAGTGTTCTTCCTGCTGGTGCTACTGCCTACCTCCTGTACCCATCTGGTGCTGATGGACAATCCTTCGATGCCCTTGCTGGTTGCGGTTCAGGAGAATTTCCGCCTGTTGAAGGGACGGAAAATCCTGCTGCTGAAATTCCTCCTGCGGACTGGAGGCTTCTGGCTGGTGGGTGCGGTGGTTTCCTTGGTGGTGAGTCTTGTGCTGACTTTTTGGCTCATGGGTATGACCGATGTGACGGACGGGACAGTGAAGCTATTTCTAGGAGTTACCAGGGTGCTGGATATGGTGTACTTTATCTTTGTGTACACCACCCTCATCCGACTGGTGACTGGGGTGGCCGCCTTCTACCAGTCATTGAAGGAGCCCCCTGCTCAGGGTGCTGATGCTGCCTCTCCGCTTTTGTCAGATGGAAGTGATGCCTCGTCAGGGAATGTCTAGGCGGCAGCATGGAGGTGCTTTCCGAATATGCTAACGCTGAGTTGGAGATAAAGAAGTCCCGTTTTCTGGCGGAGGCCTTTCCTGTGTCCAGCCAGAGTGAGGCCCGCAGCCTGCTGAAGTCCCAGAAGGAAAAGTATGACGATGCCACCCACGTGGTTCATGGATTTGTTCTGGGAAATGCCGCCGAGATTTTGGGAATGTCGGACGACGGGGAGCCTGCTGGCACTGCAGGGCGGCCGGTGCTGGATGTGCTGAAGGGGCGGGGATGCACTAACATCATGGTGACGGTGACCCGCTGGTTCGGCGGTACCTTGTTGGGAACTGGGGGGCTGGTGAAGGCCTACGGAGACAGTGCCAAGGCGGTGCTGGAGGTGGCCCGGTTCCACCAACTGGTGGCTCGCCGCCCCTTTAGTTTTTCCCTTGACTATGACCAGTACCAGCAGGTGAAGCGGTATCTGGCTGCCCCTGAATTCGTTTCCGTGACGGAGGAATTTTCCACCCACGTCCAACTGGCAGGCTTTGTGGAGTCCGCCGCTGCCGAGAAACTGTCCATGTTCGTGCGGGATCTCACCAAGGGGGCTGTGAGGGTGGAGCTTGGTGTAGAATCCTTTATGTAGGATGGAGTTTTTCAGGTAGCCGGCGTCACAGAAAAAGCTTCCTTTCAGGTTCTTCGTCACCTTATAATGAGCCCATAAAACCACACAATAAAAGGAGAAGGATTAAGGTGTAAACAGCCGAAAGAAAAAGCAAGGTGGTTTACAGATGGGAAGAAAACGACAGACATTCAGCAAGAATTTCAAGGCAAGGGTTGTGCTTGAG
>JAGARR010000049.1 GCA_017622135.1 Spirochaetaceae bacterium | reverse complement strand
AGCTGTCCTGAGATTCCCCTTGATTCGTCTCCTCTCAAAGGCCCTCACTCCGCTTTTCGACCGTCTTTTGAACGGCTTGGTGTCCGCCCGGAAAAAAAAGTTGTGGCGTGTTATGACATTCGAGATCGTCGAGCGGCAGGGAACCTCGTGCTCCTCGTTGATACTCCCCCAGAATGGCCTTTCCCCAGTTGCTTCTGGCGGGGCAATACTGTTACAATGTGCATAGGACACCCTGTTCTCATCTTCACCTCTGTTAAAATGTTGTTTTGCTTTTTTTCATTCTAACACAGGTTTTCGACTCAGGGTGTCCTATTTGTTTCTTGGAATCAACAGCAGAGGGAGGGACTCCTCTGCCTGCGACCTTGTGTAGACGTGATGTTTAGCAATTACATGATAAAAACAGTAAAAAATGAGTTGTTCCCATAAATAAAATATGGAGATTGACTTGGAAAAAAAAATTGACAGCCTGAAAGAATAATGGTAGAATTTGTCCATCAAAATCTAAGGAGAATGAATTATGGTTACGTTCTTGCTTGGTGTTGCCATCCTGATTGTTGGCTACATTGTCTACGGTGCCCTCGTAGAGAAGGTGTTCCAGCCAGATGATCGTCCTACACCTGCTGTTGCAAATGAAGACGGAATTGACTTTGTACCAATGGCAACATGGAGAATCTTCTTGATTCAGCTGTTGAACATTGCTGGATTGGGTCCCATTTTTGGTGCCATTACTGGTGCTCTGTGGGGCCCCTCTGTTTACCTGTGGATTGTGTTTGGAACAATCCTGGCTGGTGGTGTCCATGACTACATCTCCGCCATGCAGTCCGAGCGCAACAACGGCGCGTCCATTTCCGAGATTGTAGGAAAGTACATGGGACCTGTGATGAGGCAGGTGATGCGTGTCTTCTCCGTAATCCTGTTGGTCATGGTTGGAACTGTATTCATGGTCGGTCCTGCCGGTCTCATCGCCCTGCTGACCCCCGAGGTTCTGAATGTGAAGTTCTGGACCATCGTCATCCTGATGTACTACACCCTGGCCACCTTCCTGCCTGTTGACAAGATCATCGGCAAGCTGTACCCCGTGTTCGGTATCGCACTGATTCTGATGGCTGTCCTGATTGGTGGAGCTACTGTTATCAACCACTTCACCGGAAAGGCACCCATGCTGGAGCTGTGGGAGCACACAAACAACATGCACCCCAACCAGCTGCCCCGCTGGCCCATGATGTTCATCTCCGTGGCCTGTGGTGCCCTGTCTGGATTCCATGCCACCCAGTCCCCCCTGATGGCCCGCTGTATCAAGAGCGAGCGCAGTGGACGCACCATCTTCTACGGAACCATGGTTGCTGAGGGTGTTATCGCTCTGATTTGGGCTGCTGCTGCCAGCGCCTTCTTCTACAAGGGCGGCATCCTCCACGATGTAGCCTTCGCTGGAAACAATACTACCGTATACGAGATGTCCACCACATTGGTGGGACCCATCGGCGGTATTATCGCCATGATCGGTGTTATCGCCTGTCCCATCACCTCCGGTGACACAGCCTTCCGTGCCGCTCGTCTGACCATCGCCGACTGGTTGAAGATTGACCAGCAGGACCTGAAGAAGCGTCTGTTCCTAACCATCCCTGTTCTGGGAATCGGCTATCTGATTTCTCTGGTGGACTACAATATCGTATGGCGCTACTTCTCCTGGTCCAACCAGACACTGGCCATGATCGTTTTGTGGTGTGCCGCCGTGTACTTGGTGCGCTATCGGGAGAAGAAGGCCGCCGCATGGATTGCAGCCCTGCCTGCCACCTTCATGGCAGCAGTTTCCTGCTCCTACATCCTGCAGGCTAAGGAGGGATTTGGTTTGATGGCTGGCCTTTCCAACATTATTGGTGTTGTGTTTGCCGCTGCTTGTCTGATCTTCTTCCTCATCAAGGTATACATTCCAACCCATTCTGTTCTGGAGGATGTGCCTCTGGCTCTGAAGCGGTAAGATTCAGTCAGATTGCTGGCTCTGGTATGCTAGTGTCAACCTTGTACTGAAAGACAGAGGACTGTCGGGTTTTCCGACAGTCCTTTTTTTATAAGGTGCCCCTCTGTTTGCGGCTCTAGTGTTTCGTGGTCTAGCCCTCCACAATCGTGATGCTGGATCCGGTAGTGGTCTTGAGCACCTCCAGGCGACTGGGAATGCGGGACTGCATCTCCGTCACGTGGGAGATGACACCGACGCAGCGGCCCTCACGAATTTCCTCCAGTATGGCCATGGCCTTGTCCAGAGAGCCGGGGTCCAGGGAGCCGAAGCCCTCGTCGATGAACAGGGACTGGAGGGAGATGCCGCCCCACCTGCTGGACACCACATCGGTGAGGGCCAGGGCTAGGCTGATGGACACCATGAAGGTCTCGCCGCCGGAGAGTGTAGAGCAGGGCCGTCGTTTTCCGGTGTAGGAGTCCAGAATCTCCAGGTCCAGTCCCTTTGCCCCATTGCCGGCTTTTTCCTGGATGAAGTGGAGGGTGTAGCGGCCCTCGCTGATTCGCTGGAGGCGGCCGTTGGCACAGGCTACAATCTGGTCCAGGTAGACGCCCAGAATCCAGGTGGTGAGAGCCTGCTTCTTGGGGTTTTTGTCCGAGATGTGGGTGAAAAGCTGGCTGCTCAGGTGTGCCTTCCGCTGTGCAGCCTGCCGCTGCTCCTCCAGCTCCTTCCACCGTTCTATTCTGGTACGGGTCTCTTCCAGCTGGTGGAAGGCTGCCTTGTATGTGTCGTCCAGCACCGCCAGCTGCGTCTGAATGTGGCGGCCTTCGGCCTGGAGCTGGGCCAGCCTTCCCTCAGCCTCCTCTTTGGTGCCGGTGAGCCGCCTTCCGATTTCTTCCACCTGGGTTTTCAGCCGGGTCAGCTCCTCCTGCCACGCCTCAACGGCGGATCTCAGCCGGTGGACCTTCTCCTGGCTTAGATAGGCTGCCAGGGCCTCCTCGGTTGTGGTGAAGCCCGCTTCCTGGATGCTGGCCTCCATTTGCCTTCGTGCTTCCGTCTCCTCCTGCTGGCATCGATCCAGCTGTGCAGTCCGTTCCTGGAGGCGGGCCTGCTCCTGGCTGTGTCTCTGACGGATGGAGTCCAGCTGCTGGTCGAACTGGTTTATGGAGCCCAGGGCCGTTTTCAGCCAGTGGCTGAGGGTCGTGTGTGTTTCCTCCACCGTGGGCTGGTGGAAGCCCGCCTCCCTGGCAGTGCCCAGTGCCTGCTGGATGCTGCCCTCCTTCGCCTGGATGAGTCCTTCCATGGTGGCCAGCTCCTGCTGGAGACTGCTGCACTGCCGCTGCAATGGCTCCTGCTGATGGCGACAGGATTCCAGCTCCGTGGCCAGCTCCTCCTTCCTGCCGATGCTCTGGCGGAGGTCTGAAATGCTCCGTTCCAGCTGCTCCTTTTGCTGTTGGATGCCTTCCAGCTGCTCCTCCATTTGGGGGATGGACTGACTGGGGCACTGGGGGGAACGGGAGGCCTGCTGTTGGAGCAGCTGCTCCAGTGAGCCCTCTTCCCGGGAGCTTTCCATCACGGCGCTGTTCCGTTGCTGCTCCAGCTGTCGGAGGGTTTCCTGCAGCTGTTCTAGTTGGGGGTGTTGGGGCAGCTGCAGGTGGGGCGTGGAGTGGCTGTCCGGCAGGTGGTGGCTGGTGGAGCCACAGACGGGGCAGGGCTTGCCAGGCTGGAGGGTGGCTGCCAGAATTTGGGCCATGCTCTGTTCCCGCAGGGACTCAAGCTGCTGCTGTTGGCGGTGGAATTCCTGCTGGATGGACTGGGCCTTCTGGCGGGAATTTTCCACCACCTGCTGTTGAGCGATGATTTTTTCTTGCAGGGAAAGCTCTTCTCTAGCATTGGCGAGGCTCGTCTTGCACTCCTGTTCCTGGCTGGACAGGAGGCTCTGCTGCCGGAGCTGGGAGTCCAGATCCTGGATGGATACCTGCTGCAGCTGGCTCAGTGCCACCTCCAGCTCAACCTGTCTCGCCGCCAGGGACTCCTGTTGCCGCTGGAGCTTGGTGAGTTCGTCCGTGATGAGCTCCTTCCTTTGGGTGAGACGATGGAGCTCCCCCTCCGTCTCCAGGCCACGGGCCAGCTCCTGCTCCAGTAGCAGGTTCTTGCTGTGGCTTTCCCGCAGCTGCTGGATGGCTGGCTCCTGCTGCTGCAGCCGCTCCTTCTCCGCCTCCAGCTCCTTCAAGGCGGCGGTGGTAAGGTCCAGCTGGGATTGGACGGCAGCACGGTCCCGGAGGGTCTTCTGGTGGGATTGAATCTGTGCGTGGACCGGCGCAGCCCGTTCTGCCAGGCTGATGTGCTGCCGCTGCCGTTGCACCGTATCTTCACTGCTGACGTGGAGCTCCAGCTTTGACACCAATACCTCGTGGGACAGAAAATCCTCCAGCTGCTGGCTACAGGCTTGGATTTCCACGGAGATGCCTGTCTGCTTTTCCGTCAGCTGGTTCCGCTGGTTCTGGGAGTCCTGCAGAAGCCGCTGGTATTGGACGAGGATTTCCTCCTGTTGTTGGAGGTCAAAGTCACCGAAGCTTTGAAGCTGGGTTTCCATGAGCCGCAGCCTGCTGGAATCCTCGGTGCTTCTGGCCTTGATGGCCTCCATGAGCCGCTCATATCCATCCAGTGGAAAGAGCTTCATGAGGGTTTCCCGCCGCTGGTTGGAATTCTGCTTGAGGAACTCGGCGAATTCCCCCTGGGGCAGGATGATGATGCGGGCGAATTCATCCACGGTGAGCCCCAGCAGGTCTGCCAGGGTGGTGTCGGCCTCCCTCTTCTGGTTGCTGAGGAGTTGGAGGCTGTCTCCATTCTTGCGGTATACCTCCACAGATTCTGGCTTGGTGGTTGTCTTGCCGTTTTTGTTGATGCAATCTCTGGGAAGCTCCCGCCGAACCTGGTAGCACTGGTCCTGCAGCTGGAAGGTGAAGGTAATGCTCGCCTCCTCATCCGGAGAGGCGAAGTCGGAGCGGATTCTTGCGCCGTTCACCTGGGAATGGGAGCCCGAGAGCTTGCCGTAGAGTGCGTAGGTGATGGTGTTGAAGATGGTGGACTTTCCGGCACCCGTCTTTCCGCAAACAAGGAACATGTCTGCCAGCTGGGTGAAGTCAATGGATTGACTCCTGAATGGGCCGATGTTTTGCAGGTGCAGCAGGAGTGGCTTCATCTTGTTTCCTCCAGAATTTGGTTGAACAGCTCCAGCTCCTCTGGAAAGTCGGGGGGAAGCTGCTGGTAGATGTCCTTCATGAAGGCCTCAAAGATTGCTGCGGTGGGCAGGTTGCTTTCCCCCACCTGCTGGATCAGCTGCCGCCGCTCCTCCATATTTCCTGAGCTGGAGTTGGCCACCGCCCTGTCCTGCCGATAGGACAGCAGCAGTGGGTATCGGCTGCGCAGCAGGTCCATGGGGTTTTCCTTCAGCGTTGCGTCGGTGGAGGAGATCTCCAGATAGGAGTCCCGGTACTGGCTGTATCGTCCCTCCTGATCCCGGTAGAATTCCTCGAAGCTACCCTCAAGCCGGTGGACGGGATGGAGGGGTGTGACGGGAATTCTGGTGACGGCGGCCTGCCGCCCCGGCTGCAGCTCCACCTGGAGGAAGCAGTTTTCGTTTCCCGTCTCGCTGAAGGAGTAGGCCAGGGGTGAGCCGGAGTACCAGATGTTTGTGCCGCCGGGATTCTGGCAGCGGTGGAGGTGGCCCAAGGCCACGTAGTCGAACCGGGAGAGAAGGCTGCCCTCCACCAGCTCCGCCGTGCCCACAAAGACCCGCTCGGAGTCGCAGCTTGTGCCGCCCTGGGTGAACAGGTGGGCTACCAGCACCTTTGCCAGCTGGGGATGGTGGGTCTGGTGGTAGTCCAGGATCTGGGTGATGGCGGATTGGGCCATCTGCTGCTGGTGGGTCTGGCCGTCGCCCAAAAAATTGGGGTTCATGAAGGCCAGGGGATAGAGGGCCACGTGGTCGATAATGATGGGATTCGTCATGTCCTGGCTGCTGGTGGCGATGTGGATGTTCTGGTGCTTCAGCAGCTGGGATGCAAAGGCGAGGCGGCTGGGGGAGTCGTGGTTGCCGCTGATGATGACAATGTGCAACTGGGGCACTGTTTGTCGCAGGCTGGTAAGAAATGAGCCAAATAGTTCCACGGCCTCAGGGGATGGAACGGCCCGGTCGTACACGTCTCCGGCGATGACCAGCGCCTGGTAGGGATTGGCGGAATCGCTGGTGAGTTCCTGTGTCAGCTGCTCCAGCAGGTGCTGCTGGTCCTGGATGAGGGATCGCTCGTAGAAGGTCTTGCCCAGATGCAAGTCTCCCGTGTGAAGGAATTTCATAGAACCAATATACTGAAAAAAAATGATGGGGAAAAGGGCTGCCCCGCCCTGCACCAGTGGCATGTTCTTGACCTTGACTCCTCCACGGAATAGAATGGGAGTCAATCCCCCAAGGGGGAGCGTATAGATGCCTAATTCCAAAGTCACAGGGAGGTTTGTTGTGCTGCATATCGGATGTCATCTTTCATCGTCAAAGGGCTTTGCCGCCATGGGGGACATGGCCCTGTCCATCGGTGCGGATACCTTTGCCTTTTTCACCCGGAATCCTCGTGGCGGCGCTGCCAAGGCGGCGGACCCAGCGGATGCGTCGGCCCTGATGGACCTGTGCCGTGACAGGGACTTTGCCCGGCTGGTGGCCCACGCTCCCTACACCATGAACCTGTGCTCCGCTGACGCCGGCCTGCGGGAGTTTGCCTGCACCATGATGAAGGACGACCTGGCCCGCATGGAGCTGATTCCCGGCAACTACTACAACTTCCATCCGGGAAGCCACACGGGCCAGGGGGTGGAGACGGGAATCGACTTCATCGCCGCCGCCCTGAACCAGGTTCTTCCCCTGGCGGAGCACACCACGGTGCTGCTGGAGACCATGGCGGGGAAGGGCTCGGAAATCGGGCGGAGCTTCCAGGAGCTGCGGGACATCATCGACCGGGTGGAGGAGCCGTGGCGGGGGCGGCTGGGAGTCTGCATGGACACCTGCCATCTCCACGACGCCGGCTACGACATCATCAATGACCTGGAGGGGGTGCTGACTCAGTTCGACAAGGAGATTGGCTTGGAGCGGCTTCGGGCCTGCCATTTGAACGACAGCATGAATCCCGGGGGAAGCCGCAAGGACCGCCACGCACGGATTGGTGAGGGCCATATCGGACTGGAGGCCCTGGTGCGGGTGGTGAGCCATCCGGTGCTTCGGGATCTGCCATTTGTGCTGGAGACCCCCAACGAGCTTCCCGGCTATGCCGCCGAAATCAAGCTGCTGCGGGAGCGACGGGTCGAGCTCACTTGAGCAAGGCTGGGATGCTTCGATTTGTAACGGAGGTGGTTTCTTTTGCATTTTTATGATATACTACTAGGTAGTTCAAACTAAGCGATTTGGAGGTTTAGAATGATTCTGAGAAAGACAATGCTGGCGGTGATGGCCGCATCGTTTATTTTTGTCGGTTGTGCCTCGAACAAGGATCCTGAGCCAAAGGAACTGGAGGGACAGGTAAAGACTGAGGTGCTGGAGCACAAGGGGGCTGCCTTGGGTGTGAATCAGCTGCCGGTTTGGGTTGAGACCTACATTGCGGAGGGAATTCTGGGAGTGGAGAAGCTTTCCAGCTATGCAGGCTCCTACTGCTTCATCGGAGAGGAGGCAGGGTCAAATCTTGACGCTTTGCAGACTTGGGTCACCTCCTTCGATGTTCCCGGAGAGATTGCCCGCAACGTGTCCACCCGTGTGGATGCCCTGTTCACTGGTGCTGCCAGCGGTTCTCCCGACGGTGAGTACGGTACTTACTTCGAGAACATTGTGAAGACCACTGCCAACGCCAATTATTCCGGAGCCCGAAAGGTAAACGACTGGTGGGTGCTCACCCGCCGCTACGACCCCGATGTGAAGAAGCAGTACACCGACGAGTACCGCTGCTACGTGCTGTACACCATCGAGAAGGAGCTGCTGGACAAGCAGGTTCTGGACATGATCGACAAGGTGGCCGCCGAGACGCAGGGAACCACAGATGCACAGAAGTCTGCTATCAGCAACGTCCGTGCTATTATGGAAAGCGAAGGGTTCTAAGCCACGGGCTGATGCTTGAGTCAAGGAAAAGGGGCTGTCCTAAAAGTAAGGGCAGCCCCTAAATATTTTAAGGATAAACAAAGAATTCTGTGCTAAAAATCTAATATGGGCAGAGGGGTAAGCGAAAAAATAATATACAAACCATACACACAAGCTATTATTCATCAAAAAATGACTTTTTTTAATGGGGCTCTTTGGGCTATTCGGGGGGGGGGCTACTGGTCTTCGTCCCCCTGTTCCAGCAGAATGCCTTCCACGGAGGCATGGTTTCCGCTGGCGAAGGCATGGAGGATGCGGGTCTCCAGTGGATCCGAGGCGGACAGGCTGAAGCCCGCCGCCTCCAGTAGCTCCTCCAGCTCATCCATAGAAAGGCGGAGCTGGGCTGCAATGATGACGAGCTTGTCCTTGCGGGTCTTGTAGCCATCCCTGCGGGTAATGTCCGAGAACAGCTGCTTGGAGATGCTGACGGTATTCTTCCACAGGTGGAAGCGCCTCTTTGAGGGGTTGTCATGGAGGTACCGCCCGATATGCTGTTCCAGCAGGGTCTGGTAGTTGATGGTTTCAGCCGGACGTAGGGGAATGTTTTTCCTCTGGTACTGGCGGGCCAGCATTTCCTGGATTTCCCGCCGCTGTCCACGCTCCGCATGGTCCAGTGGACGCAAGCCCATCTTGTCTCGGATTTCCACGTCAGCACCCTGTTCCAGCAGGAACTGGACGATTTCCTTGTAGTTGCCCATGACGGCCAGGGCCAGCAGGGAAAATCCCTCCGGTTCAGTCTGGAAATTCACATCCATCTTTTCGTAAATCAGGTGCTTTACCAGGGAAAGGCGATTTGCGATGGTGGCATACATCAGAATGCATTCCTTGTCCTGTTGGGTAAGGAGCTTGGCGTTCAGCAGCCTTCTCAAGACCAAGGAAAGGCCGTTCTTTGCCAAAAGCCGTACTGGGGTGTAGCCCTGCTTGTCCCGGACGTGGATGTCGGCTCCCCGCTCTATCAGCAGGCAGGCGGCGTCCTGGGCAGAATGCTTGATGGCCTGGAGCAGGGGAGTGGAGCCCTTGGGCGAGGTGATGTTGATGTCGGCGCCGTTTTCCAGCAGCAGCTCAATCATGTCGCAGAAATTCATGGTGGCGGCCAGCAGGAGGGGCGAGGTTTCCACGCTGAATCGGTTCACCTTGGCTCCATTGTCCAGCAGGAGCTTGGCGAATGAAAGGGCGTTGACACTGACGGCGGCGGTGAGGGGCGTGAGGCCGTAGCTGTCCCGAAGGTCAACGGTGGCTCCCCGCTGGATGAGGAGCTTGCCTGCGTCGAGGGCATTGTTCTGGGCGGCAATAATCAGGGCGGTCCGACCACGGTGATCCTCCTGCTCAATGGGATGCTGGGAGTCCAAAAGGAATTCCACCTGTCGCAGGGCATTTCCCATGGCCACCACGGAGAGCAGGGGCGGCTGCCAGGTGTCGATGTGGTAGCGGAAGGGGGCGAGGTTGAGGATGCCGGGCTCATGGCTTGGGAGGTAGCGGTTCATGATGTAGACATTTCGGCTGAAGGTGACTGAATAGGTGGCCCCCGCCTCTTCCATGGCCTCCCGCACCGAGGTGGAAAGGTGGGGATTGAGGATAAAGGGTTGTTCGACAAAGCCGTCGTTGAAGCCGAACTGCAGCAGCTCCTTCGCCAGGGCAAGGTAGTCGTCGGTCATGAGGTAGGTGTACCTTTTCCCCTCAAGCTCCTTGATTGCCACCTCCACAATTTTGATTTTCTGCTCCTCGTCATAATACCTTTGCTGTTCTTTCATCGGAATGCTCCTTTTGCAAGTGATGGACATAGTATACCCAAAAAAAATTGGCAAAAGGTCGCTTTTTAGGCGACTTTTCAAGGACCCGCTGGGAAGGAAGGCTGCCAAACAGCAGGCATCACCTCCCTTGACTTTGCGGGTGGGTCAGAACAGGGGCAGGCCCAGATGCAGGGAGGGCAGAAGCTCCCCAGTGTGCAGGTAGGCTGCCTGAATCCTGATGTAGAGCAGATTCAGCAGGCTCGCCCTGGCTCCAACCTGCACCTGCCAGGGAACATTCTTGGCGATATGGCCGCCTCCTTCCTCCTGATTTTCGGGAATGTAGGAGAGGCCGATGCCAGCTCCTGCATAGCAGACGATGTGGGGAATCAGCTGGCAGCCCAGAGAGCCCTCCAGCATTAGGGTGTGGTGGGTCAGTGTCTGCACCGGCTCCTGATTTGTGCTGGAGTGGGCCACAGTCTGGTGGGAGCTACCTTCCTCCTGCACCTGGCTCCGGCGGTAGGACAGGGCGAGGATGAGGGGGAACTGCTTGTGGTCTGAGTCCTCCCAGCTGACGGAAACACCGAAGTTATCCTTGCTGCCCGCCGAAAAGCCCGTGGTTGCGGCCGTGGTCAGATTGGTGGGAAAGGTGTAGCCCAGGCTGATGACGTGCTTGCCGCTAAAATCGGGCAGCTGCATGGAGAGGAAATTCTGCGGTCGGATTAGGATTCTTGCGCCGAGATACTCATCCCTCCCGGTGATGTGCTCCCAGTCGGAGTGCCACCGGTACTTGTAGAACAGACCCAGTGCGAGGGGGCTTTGTTTTCCCAGGGAAAGGTCAATGCCGGGGGTAAACTCCCAAATGGGATTCCAGCTGCCGTTGCTGAGTCCCACACCACCCTCGATGTAGGGGTGGAGCCATCCTAGGGACAGAGTGGCTCCTGCCAGCAGGGTGTAGTCCAGGCTGTGGGAACTGGCGATGTTGCCCTCTACCCCAACCTTGCCGCCCCAATAAAAGACCCTGTCCCAGGCGTCCAGGCAGAATGCAGGCAGTAGGAAGCCGAAGGAAAGGCTGTGCTGGCGATCCATTTCCCTTGCCTGCAGCAGGTCCCCGCCGCCGACAAAGATGCCTGCCATGGCCGCCTCTTCCTGAGAGTCCAGAAAGCTGGAGGAGGCTGACCTCCGTGGAGTGGAGGGGCGGGTGCTGGAGGGGCTGCTTTTGCTGCCCTTGGAGGACACTATGGCCGACGTTCTGCTGCGTGGCAGTCCACCTGCGGGGAAGGGGGAGTAGCTTTTGTCTGAGCGGGCGAGGGCTTTGCCCTCCGGTGTGGCAAGGTCCAGGCTGGCTGGCTTGGTGCCGCTGGTGGTGATGAAGAAGTGGCCGCATCCTTTTCCCTTCTGCCCCTCCTCCTGCCAGGCGAAGATTTTTACCTCATAAGTTCCTGGCTGTGGCGGAGCAAGGTACACTCTGGACGGTGTGGTCTCCGTTCCAGCCTCAATGAACACGGTATTGGGGATGCTCTTGTCGGTGGAGCTGTCGTGGATTTGAAAGGTGAGCCTGCAGCCAGGATTCGTATGGTAGCTCAGAATGCTGACACCTGCCACCTTGTTCTCCTTTCGGGGCAATTCTAGGAGACGGGCGGCATCGAAGAGGGTGGGGCGCAGGTTGGGAAGGGTGGCGAAGGTGGCGGCATCCAGGGGGTATTCCAGCAGCTGGTGGGAGTGCTGGCTTGGATAGTGGGAGTAAATCATCTGCTCCGGCTGTACGAAGAGCCAGGTGGTGCTGTAGTCTTGGACGGAGGTTCTGCCGCTCATGTGGCCTGAGTCCCAGGTGCAGTCCACCAGGTACCAGCTTCCCTGTATCTGCACCATGTTCCAGGCGTGGTTTGAGTCGGTGGGATCCTCGTATCCCCGCTCGCTGGTACCAACTCCCCGTGCGTAGCCGTGGATTTTCTCGCCGGGAAGTCCGATTCCGTCACACAGCGCCAGGAAGAGGTTGGCGTAGCCCTCGCAGACAGCCCTTCTTGTCTTGAGAATGGAGACCAGGTCTTGCCGGGGAACGGAATTGTTCCAGTAGTTTGCGTCGTCGTAGAACAGGAGGAGGACAGTGACATCGTGGGCAAGCTTTGCTTGGAGGAACTTGTCCTTGGTGTGGCTGGAAATTTCGGAGCAAACCCGCCTGATGTAGTCTTGGGGAGCGGTGCGTCTGACAGAATCAAGCCGCTGGTTGTTTACAATGTCCACCGCCTTTTGCTCCGGCTTATTGGTGCGGTAGGCGGCTGAAGTGGCGTATGATGCCGGGCGGGAATAGGTTGCCCCCCAGAGCTGCATGGTGGCAAGACCGGCGAGGGCCACCAGCATGACCAGTCGCTTGACATAAAAGAATTTTTTCATGGATTTCCTCCTGTTTTGTCCAGTGTAGCACAAGAGGTTGCCCAAAAGGTCGCCTTTTTGGCGACTTTTGGGTGGGGTGGGTGGAGCGGGAGTGTCAATGGTCTTGTAGCCATTTAAGTAGATATGGTCGATCAGATTTATACCATTCACTGCACAAATAAAAATAGCTACCATTAATTATTACTTGTTCAGCATAATATCGTGAATGTGGTATGCCATTCCTATCATCAACATATCTATTTTTTGCAAGAAGTGGATAATTAATTCCTAAGAATTGTTTGCTGTACTCTGCTTTTTGCAAATGGATGAGCTCTTGTTCAGATATTCCTTGAGAAAGCCGTTCACGTAGAATTTCGTTTGCAATTTTACCTATTTTCATTGTAGGGTATGGATCACCTTCAATCGGTATGGGAGGATTACTTTGTCTTTGGGTTGATGAAGGGATGAAGGGAGTTGGAGGCATTGCCACCTTCTTGTCCACCGTTATAACAATTCCCTCCAGAGCCTGCTGGATTTCTTCTTGTGAGTAGGTTTTCGAAAGCTGTTCCTGCAAAACCTGACGTACAAATTCAGCCGTCACCTTTTGCTGTATGGCGTGGATGTTTTCCTTCTCTTTTTTCCTTTCTTGAATGAAATTCTTTATGTGCTGCCGGTCAAAGGAAGCCTTGCTGAACAACTCCACAAATTTGATTCCGTCGGGATTGTCCTTGGTGAATGCTATCTCCACAAAAGCTTGTTTATCATCGTCCTTTGTGATGTCGTAATCGTAGAGATAAATTTTGTTACAAATCAATACTCCTAGATCGACTTTTAAAAGCTTGAGATAACTGAACAGCTGTTCGGTTCCTGTGGTTAGGGTGTGCTGTTTGAGTTCCACCACAAACAGGTCTCCTTGTTCTTTGTTGTGGATAATGATGTCTGGAATGGTTCGTACTGTGGAACCGATTTGAATATTCCTTTGAGCGTCAACCTCTTTTGAAAGCTTGCTGTAACCAAATATTTCAACAAATAAATTTTCCCAATCTTTTTGAATGTGAAGCTCTGGGGCGATTTTGTTTTCATTGTAATAAGCAACTAAAATTTCCCACTTCTCTCTTGCATCCATCTTCCTTTCTCCTCCTTATCCAGTTCCAGTGATTATCAGTGACTGATACATTATATTATGTAATTTTTTCACTGGAAAGCAGGATAAAACATTGATATAACGATTTTTATCCTGACTCTCCTGTTGATAGATACAGTATACTCGATTGGTCGCTTAAAAAGTCGCCTTTTTGGCGACTTTTGGGGGAGGTGCTACCTCAACAACTTGCGTATGCTGTCCACAAGTCCTCTGACTGTACCAAACAGCATTGGGTGGGATGGCAGTCTTCTTGTTTCCTGCTGCTTCTTCCAGCCATTTGATTCTTATGTGTGTCTCACAGGACACCTCCTTTTATTCCAGTATTTTCCCTAGTGTGTATTATAAATCTACAAATTGGAGCCAGGCGGTGTGCCATGTGCTACAAATTGGCAAAAATCTTCTGTGCGGCAAGTTTGTCAATCTCTAGTTGCTGGGACTCGCTTAACTGGACATGCCAATTTGCATACTTATGAAACTGTCCACAGGAGAAGCAACTGTTTTTACATTTGAAAGCACATGTTTTGTCTTTACTCCATTGGCCGCAACTGTTACAGCTTTTATTGTAATCACATTTCCCTTCGTAAACCTTCAATGCACAAGTACTCTTAAGAGCTGCCAAGGAGTGAATAGGATTTTCCGGAATTTGTTCTCTCATTTGGATGGGGAACTGATTCCATTTTTCTAGTAAGGGGTTCCATATTTTATGCAGATGACTGTATGTGTCCCACATCCTCCGTCTTTGTTCCGCTTGGTTTTGTCCTCCTCGTTTTGTTCGTGTCCGTTCATCTCTTCTTTGTTTTTGCATTTGTTTTGGAAGATATGAGCCAGAAAACCAATATAAAAAAAAGGCAGAGTAGACATAATAATACTAAATATAATACAATCTTCCCCACAAACTTTCCTCCTTAAAATAATTTATTTATCCTGCTCTGTAGCATGTTGATTTTTAATCGTACTGTCGTTTATCTTTGTCTCCATTTGCCAGAATTTTGTTCTTTATTGATTTCTAGAGACATATCCCGATTTCCTTCATTTTTGAAGGGCCTTAGAATTGTCACGATAAAAATTATTAGAATAAGAATTCACATTAGCATATAGGAACCCTCTTTATTCAAAAAAATATATCGTTTAAAACTAAAGAAAAATGAAAGAGAACTAAAAATTGCTGTAATACAGGTAAGAAAAATAGCTCCTGCACTGGTTATCTTTGTACGGAGTAATCGTAAGCTGCTGTGTTGAGAGGATTTTTGTTAAATTCGATAGTGTACAATAAAGTTCGCAAAATGGGGTAGAAAAAAGCCATTGAAAAATCCAGAATGTTGGCTACCACACTAACAAAAGGAAAAGACAATGGCCAAGAAGAATGATACAACATTTTTTGAAAATAAGCTACTGGATT
>JAGARR010000048.1 GCA_017622135.1 Spirochaetaceae bacterium | reverse complement strand
TCCTTGGAGAAGTAGTCCACGAAGAGGGAGTCCTTGTGGCTGCGGTTTTCGTTGGTGGGGGATTCGTCCTGCATTGTTCCTCCATTGTTTGGGTCTCATATATATTGTAGGTGCTGGGAGGGGGTTTTTATGCGTTTTTGCGGGAAAAAGTTTGGATTTTTTACAAGCGGCTTTGCAGGTGACGGGAGCTGCCGTTCCAGACTCTTCCATACAAACTTGGCTAACCGCAACGATCCCAAGCTGGGAACACTGGACTTCAAGGCAAAGATTGCCCTGTAATCTTGAGCCTGCTGGTTTAGCGTAAATCAAAAAAGGCCGCCCTTTATGAAGTTGTGAAACCTTCTAAGACAGCCCCATTTTGATGCTGTATGCGGTTTCGATTGCGGTAATACCAAGTTTTTTATACAATGATTCCTGCAAAGTTTGGCTAAAATTGATTGCTGCTTTTTCAGCGCGAACAGAAAGCCATTCTGGAAGCGTTACATTTTTTCTTACAAACTTGCCCCTGTTTGATATATCACAAGAAATGTAAGTCGAAAAATCACCTTCTTTTGCATGAATGCTTGTGATTGAGCTTGCTTCTGGAAGGTTGCCGCCTTTTTCAAGAACTGAAATAACATAACCTTCAAGAGCCTCTTTTGCGTTTTCAACAATCTCTAATTCTGTATCACCCTGCGAAAAACAGCCGTCCAAATCTGGAAATTCACACCAATAGCCGCCGTCTTCAAAGTGGCAGATTGCCGGATAAACAATATTCATAAATCTATACTCCTTGCAGGCTTGCACCCACATTTACTATTACTTTAGACTCGCTTTCTTTAGGATTGCGGTTTCTAACCCTTTTTTCATATCCTTGCCGTGAATTGGCAGGGATATTGTCTGTTTGTCTTTTACCAAAATGTAGTGGCTGCCGTTTATTCGGTCTAGCAACCAGCCATTTTTTTGTAAAAGACTTAAAAGCTCTTTGTCTTTCACACTCATAATATAATACGCATTATGCGTATTGTCAAGAAAAAAATATCTGCAGAAACAGGGCGGTCTTTTTTGTGTGTTGTGGAGCGTAGGGCAAAAAGGGCCGCCCCGTCACACGGACATACTCTCAACAATATGCTTGTCAAAATGGAGATTCTGTCATATCATAGATGTAAAGTCAAACTAAGGAGGAAGATATGGTCGCTCATACTCGCAAGGCCATGATTTTTGCCATGGTGATGCTGCTCTGCCACGGGACATTCGCCCAGTACGCATCATTCTACAACAGGCTCAGCTCAGTGCTGGTGATTCAGGATGCCAAGGAGGATGCAAGCCCCTCCTTCGGTAGCGTGTCCAACCGCGTGGTGGGCCGCTATGACAGCGAGAAATTCACCCTGTGGGGACGGGCGGAGTTCACGATAACCAGCGACAACCGCTGGAAGGGCAATGTGGAGTTCGAGCCCTCCATCATGGAATTTGCCGGTGCCATGCGCCCCTTCCCCTTTCTAGAGCTGATTCTGGGAAGAGGCTACGGAGGCTCCAAGGGTGAGTTCGCCCTCACCGGCTACACCCTCACCGGAGCCTTCGGCTATGCTACGGAGGCGTCCTACGGCCTGCGCAAGTGGGCCGACGGCGAGGGCTTTACCGTCCTGTTCCGGGGAGACAGCCTTGGCATAGAGGGACTGCGGATTGGCTGGAACGCCTTCCCCTTCCTGCGTAACTCGCAGGAAAAGGCCCAAAGCGGTATGCCCTATGGTGCCCTGCAGTGGAACAACAAGGCCGCATGGTACACCACGGTCTCGGTGAACTACACCCTGGCCCAGCTGATTACCTTCAACCTGGCCGCCCGGCTGGACACGGCCAAGGACGCAAACCAGACGGTGGGAATCTACACCGAATTCATCGGCGTACCCGGATTGCGGGCGAACGCTGGCGTGACACTGGACACCAAGACCTCCCTGGCAGACCCCTTCTATGTGCTGACCCAGGCCCGTGCCATGGTGTGGTACTCCCCCGGAAACCTCTTCCCCGCCGTCAAGGAGAGGTTCGAGTATCCCTCCATGCTGACGGAAAAGGGGCTGTCCACCGCCGTAAATGCGGGGGTTGAGTACAGCTTCAAAGATGCCCTTGGCCTGCCCCTCATGCTGGCCGCCGACATGGGAATCACCGCAGGCTGGCGGGAGGCACAGGCAGCAGGTGGCAAGACCGATGTCCTGCCCCTGCTGGTGGGAGGTCTGGTGCAGTACAACATAACCGACCCCCTCCTGTTCAGGCTCCAGGTGCGGTATGCGGACGACTTTGCCAGCGTTGAGGCCGAGCGGGACTCCGCCATCAGCATCATGCCCCGCCTCCACTTCAATGCCGGAAAGATTGGCGAGTTCCGCCTTGAGCCGGTGGTCCTCCTCACCAAGTCCGGCACGGCAGACTGGGTCACGGGCTTCCTGGTGGGAGCCTTCTGGCAGTACAACTTCTAGCGAGCCGAGGATTCGGGCCGCCCCCTGCGGGCGGCCTTCTTTTTGCCATTGGAGCCGGAATCCCACGCCGCTCACTCCCTGCCGGCAGTACCGCCGGATGCCTCCTGCCCGCCCGACATCATCTCGCCGAATACCCTGAATACGGCCGCCTTCATGACAGCGGCATCCTCCGCAAGTCCGTGGCCGCTGTAGTGTCGCAGCATGGCGGCGCTCTTGTGGCCGGTGAGCCGCTGCAGCAGGTGGGGCTCCAGCTGGCCGCTGGAGTGCAGGTGGGTGGTGTAGTAGTGCCGCCAGCTGTGGAAGCGGATTTTCTGCACCACCGAATCCTCTGCCCCCAGCAGGGCCAGCTCCCGGCGCAGCTCCCGCAGCCAGCACTTTGCGTCCATCGGCCGGTCCAGGTCACGATGATGGAACACAAAGTTCTCCTTGCCGCCCGCCATATCCCTCAGCTCCTGCAGGAAATCTGCAAAGGGAAGGTACACCTCCCGCTGGCAGCCATTCTTCGGCACCTTCAGGCCATCCAGCAGGTTCCAGCTGTGGCGCACAAGGATGCAGTCCGTCCCGATGTCCCCTCCCCGCAGCGCCTGAATCTCCCCCGATCGCAGACCGGTGAGCATGGCCAGCTTGTTCGCCATCATGGACTTGTAGTGCCTCCATGGACGGGAAAACAGGGACCAGGCAAGCTGTGGCGTCAGAATCAGGATTTCCGGCGACGGTCCGCTGTAATAGGTGAGGCCGCTGGTGACATCCTGGGCAATCAACCCACGGGCAAAGGCCCAGCGAAGGGCTACCGTCCCGCTCTTGATGGCATCGTTGCGGCCGCAGGCCGACTTGAGGCTCTTGCTGGACAGAAAGGACAGGATGAAGTCCTGCAAGTCCTGCCGGGTAACGGTTGACAGGGGAACAGTCCTTCCGAACCAGGGCTCCCAGTACCGTCGGATTGCCCCGGCGCAGCGGCTGACGTACTTGCGGTGGATTCCATGCTTGTACAGCAGACGCTCCTGAATGTAGGGCGAGCGCTCCCAGTCCCAGAATTCCTCCAGAAAGTCGATGAGGTATGGCTGTGCGGCCTCCTTCCCAAGCGAGGGCTGCTTCTGGAACCACAAGCTCCTGTCCAGCAATCCCTTGTATTCCAGAATATCCAGAATTTGCTGTCCCTCCTGGGGAGTCAACTTGGCGACAAACAGATTGTACATGATTTCTTGTGTGTCTAGTCTTGCAATCATATATAATTATCATCTGCACGCACAGAAATCTTGTCCCAATGGCCACCGCAACGGGAGGCAAGCCCCTGCAAAAAAACACCGAAAAACAGGCTTCATCCCTTCACAAGCCGTGGAAATAGAATTATAATGGAGGGACATTTTTAGTTTTTCGAGGAATGGAATGATTATTTTGACATTGAACTGTGGCAGCTCCTCCGCCAAGTACCAGGTGTACGACTGGAGCGAAAAGGATGTTCTGGCTTCCGGCGTTGTGGAGCGGGTGACCCAGGACGGTTCCGTCATTTCCCACAAGGCCAAGGGAAAGGATGAGTTTGTAAAGGAGCAGCCCTGCCCCACCCACAAGGAGGCCATCGAGCTGATTATCCAGACCATCACCGACTCCGCCACCGGCGTCATCTCCGACATGTCCGTCATCAAGGCGGTGGGTCATCGTGTTGTCCACGGCGGCGACAAGTTCACCAAGTCCGTCATCGTCACCCCGGAGGTCATCCAGCAGTTCCGGGAGATTCAGGACCTGGCGCCCCTCCACAACCCGGCCAACATCATGGGAATCGAGGCTGCCCAGAAGGTGCTGCCCGACGTGCCCCACTGCGCCATCATGGACACCGCCTGGCATCAGACCATGCCCGACACATCCTTCATGTATGCCATTCCCTACGAGTGGTATGAGAAGTATTCCGCCCGTCGCTACGGCTTCCACGGCACCTCCTTCCTGTACACTGCAAAGCGTGCCAGCGTCCTTTTGGGCAAGAAGCCCGAAGACACCAACATCATCATCGCCCACGTGGGTAACGGAGCCTCCATGTGTGCCGTAAAGAACGGCAAGTGCTACGACACCTCCATGGGTCTGTCTCCCCTGGAGGGACTGGTGATGGGTACCCGCTCCGGAGACTGCGACCCCGCACTGCCCTTCTACGTGATGAAGAAGACTGGCATGTCCGCCGCCGAGATGGACTCCGCCCTGAACAAGAAGTCCGGCCTCATGGGAATCACCGGCAACCTGATTGACCGCCGTGACGTGCAGTCCGCCGCCGAAAAGGGCGACAAGAAGGCAAAGCTGGCCCAGGACATGGAGTGCTACCGCATGGCCAAATACTTTGGCGCCTATCTTGCCGCCATCGGCCCCATCGATGCCATCGTGTTCACCGCCGGTGTGGGTGAGTTCTCCGATGTTATCCGTGGACAGGTTTGCGCCGGACTGGAGCACTTGGGCATCAAGATTGACCCCGCCAAGAACGACCTGGCCCACACCCGCAACACCGAGCTGTGCATCAGCGCCGATGACTCCAAAATCAAGATTTTTGTCATCCCCACCGACGAGGAGCTGGTAATGACCGAGGATGCCTACGCACTGATGGCTGGCACCTACGACGTGCACACCAACTTCACCTACTCCTTCCAGAGCCCCGACTACGTGAACAAGGCACGTGCGGCTGGACTGGAAAAGGACTTGGCCAAGAACCCCGACCTGGCAAAAATCATCGCCAAGCCCCAGAGCTGCTAACCGCAGCCTGTTTGCCCTGACTATGATGTGGAGTTGAATCCTTTGTGAGCATCTACGGAATTGGCAGGGCCATGGTGGATTATTACGCCGAGGGATGCATTGACGACGGATTCATGGAGTCGGTTTTTTGCCGGCTTCCTGACCGTCTCCTTCCCTCCAAGCTGGGCTTCCCCCTCCATGTGGAAGGGGAAGCCTTCTCTTTTGTCCTCCACGCCATTGCCCGAACGCCCCGCTGCCGTCTCCTGAAAGAGACGGGAGGCACCTGCCTCAACATCCTCAAAACCATCGCCACCCTCAGCCCCAGCTCGCAGTGCCGTTTTTCCGGCACCCTCGGCAGCCCAGAAGACCTAGAAGGGATGTTTTTCCAGCGCCAGCTGACAGACTATGGCATCCAATCCCGCCTGCGCCTCCAAGAGGGGCACACAGGGCGCTGCCTGGTGCTATCAGGTGCCACTGCCTCCACCCAGCTTCCCCTGCCCGCCCAGTCCTGGCTGGCACTGGCAAGTCCCGCCGTTGCCCCAGAAATTCTTCCTGAGCAGGTGGAACAAAGCTGGCTGGAGGAATGCGATTGGCTGGTGGCGGAGGGAATGGAGCTGGACAAGGAATGGTTCTGCCAGCTGCTGGCCCAATCTAAAAGGCGGCTGGTCCTGGCCTGCGGCACACCATTCGGGGCGGTACGGGCGGCAGCCTTCCTCAAGGGACTGGGGCGGACACAGCGGCAGGTTCTGGTGCTGGCCAACGATGCGGAAGCACGAGTTCTAGAGCAGCACGGCGTTGCCATCAGAAAAGCCAGCCGACAGGGACTGCTGTTTGTCATCACCCACGGAAGTGACGGCAGCAGCGCCTATTTTGACGGGGAGCGTCTTTTTGTCCCCGCCGAGCCTCTGCCTGCAGAAGGGATTGTAGATGCCACCGGTGCAGGAGACGTGTTTGCTGGAGCCCTGATTTCCCGCCTGATTCAAGAGGAAAACCAGCTTGCCCCGCAAAAAATTATAGCCGCCATGGAATTCGCATCCATGACGGCCTGCCAAATCCTGCAAGCACCCCTCTGCTCCGTATCAGCCTTGCGTCACATTAGAGCCGGACAAGCCGCCGGCCCGCCTATTTTCTGAACAGGGCGCTGGAGGCAAGCCTTCTGGCGGCACCATCTCCTGCCAAACGGCGAACCAGCATCAAGGAGAATTCCTCGGCAGCACCGGGGCCTGCACCAGTAATCAGGTTGCCGTCCACCTCCACCCGGCTGCCCGTGTACTGGCTCCCGGCAGTCAGCTCCTTCCAGTCAGAGCCGCCCCACTTTTCCAGCTGGGTCTCCATAGAGGGATAGCAGGTGTACCGCCTTCCCCTGAGAAGCCCCCATCCGGCCAGCACCACCACCGGGGCGGCGCAGAGGGCGGCCACCAGTCCCCCTGCATCCGACACCCGGCCAAGCAAGTCCCTGGCAGCCTGACACTGGGACAGGTTGGCGGCACCAGGCATACCACCGGGAACCACCACCGCCGCAGAACCACCACTGGCAGACAGCCCTCCACTCCACAAGACCTGCTCCACCAGCTTGTCCGCCACCACGGAAATGCCGTGGGCTCCCCGCACCACCAGCTCCTTGCCGCAGGAAAGAATCTTGACATCCAGGTCAGAGCGACGCAAATAGTCCACCGGGCTCAAAGCCTCAATCTCCTCGAATCCTTCCGCCAGCAACACATAAACACTCATATTAACCTCCGCAAAAATGATTTCCCTCATCAATAAGATAGCCCCTATTTTCACAAAAATGCAATACGCTATCTTGTCAAATCCTAAATTTACTTGTATCATTATCTACTATGAAGCGGGTATTAATGCTAGATCCCTCGCCGATTTTCAGAGATTTTGTTAAAGAAAAGTTGGCCGCGGTAAAAAATTCTGTTGATATTGTTCAAGGACGAAGAGATGCTTTCACCAAGCTGTTGTCGCTTTTGCCTGACTTGGTTGTCATTGATGTTGACCAGGATTTTTCTAGCACCTTTGAATTCTTGGAGCGGAAACGCTCGAACCCAAACACCGCCTCTATCCCTGTAATCGTCATTGGACCTGCAGTCAGCTCAGAGGAGATGATTGGCCTCGTCAGGGTGGGAGTCATCAAGTATTTTGCCCGCCCCTTCATGATGGACGTGCTGATAAAAACCATGAGCACCTTCCTCGCCACTCCCATGGACATAGACACCACGCCATGCATCATTGAGGCACACAAGAACAAGAACATCATTGTCGTCGAGGTGTCACAGGGACTAAACCTAGACAAGATTGCCATGCTCAGATTCCATGTGGCTGACCTCATTTCGAACCATGCCATCACCACGCCGAAGATTTTGCTGATTTTCTCCAACTTGAACTTGAGCTTTGTGGACGGAGTCAACCTGGAGAAATTCTTTGACAGCATCATCTATGCACCCCGCATCACCAAGAAAGAGGTAAAGGTCCTTACACGGGATCCCTTCATCAGGCAATTTGTGGACGGTCATACCGAATATTCCGGCATCCAGGTGGAGGACACCCTCACCACACTTCTGAATTCCTTTGTGGAAAGTACTGCCTCTAATTCCCTCAGCGAACTGGTGGTGAGCAAGCTACTGACTGTGGACAAGAACACCATTCCCTGCTACACCGACATGAGCTTCAACTTGGAAATGGAGCTTCGCAAGCAGGAAATCCAGCTCAACCAAGAATAAGCTCCCATGACCCCAAGCCTTGCCTCCCTTGCATCGGTACTCCACGAGATTCGTACCCCCATACAGACCATATTGGGCACCACCGAGCTATTAAAGACCACCAGTCTGGATCCTGAACAACAGGAATACGTGCGCCAGATTGCCTTTAGTGCCGATGTCATCTACACGCTGGCTAACGACATACTGGATTTTGAAAAACTGCGAACAGGAAACCTGCGGCTGGAGCATATCGAATACGATCCCACCGACATTGTTGAGCAGGTGCTGAATCTGGTGAGCATCGAGGCATACAACAAGGGAATAGAACTGCTGTCCTACGTTGACCCAATGCTTCCGAAGAAACTGTGTGGAGATCCACTGCGTCTCCAGCAAATTCTGCTGAACATGGTAAAGAACGCTGTAAAATTCACCCCAAAGGGCTATGTTTCTGTTAGGATACAGAAGCAGGCCGAGGACACCATCATATTCACCGTCATCGACTCCGGTGTGGGCATTCCCCAGGACAAGAAGCCCGGCATCTTCCAAGCCTTTACCCAGGCCTCCGACAGTACCACCCGTCAATATGGTGGCTCCGGTCTGGGACTGAATATCTGCGCCCAGCTAGTAGCCCTGATGAAGGGAACCATTAGCGTTCAGGACAATCCCGGCGGCGGTTCAATCTTCTACTTTTCCATTCCGCTGGAAAAGGTGCCCCAGCAGGATACTCCGCAAAAGCTTTCCTTCCCAGATGGCAACCGAGTCCTTGTGGTGGATGACAACCAGCACTATCTGGAGCATATTTCCGCCATCATCCAGAACATCTCCAACCTGCAGATAACCACCGCCTCCTCAGGAGAAGAGGCTCTGGCGGTAATGCGGGAGGCGGCGACCCAGGAAAAAGATTTTACCCTGGTACTGATGGATCTGGGAATGCCTCCTATGGATGGATGGCGGTTGGCAGCAGAAATCAACAGTGATCCCTCCATCAACGGCTCCAAGCTCTACTTGATGATTCCCGAAGGGCAACTAGGTGGTGAGGCCAAGATGAAGCTCCTGTCCTGGTTCAACGGCTACCTGTACAAACCAGTAATGCGAAAAAAGCTGTGGGACCTGTTGTCACAGTCCTTTGAGCAGCCTTTGGAGCTGCCTTCTGTAGAAAAGCTTGAACAAAAGCACACTGCTCAGCTACAGGAAAATCAGATTGCAGGAATGCTACCGAGCCCCATTATTGCAGTGGATGATCACCCGGTAAATCTGAAGATTCTCACTACCTTCCTCACCTCCCTAGGAGTGGAGGCTCATGGTGCCACCAGTGGCCAGGACGCTCTCCAGCTGTTCCAGCAACACCATGGCACAAAGATGGTGTTCATGGACATAGAGATGCCCTTTATGAACGGCTTCCAAACCAGCAGCAAGCTGCGGGAAGCCGGTTTTACAGGGACCATTGTAGCCTGCTCCGCCAATTCAGCCCCAGACATAGTGCAGGAGTACATTCAGTCTGGCATTAACGACTACCTTTCAAAACCCTTCAAGAAGCAGCAGCTGGCGGAGCTGCTGAAAAAATGGAGCCACCTCATGACTGACTCCACCATCGACATCCAGCATTCCTGGATGGGCCCCCAGGAGGAAGTATGATACGGTCAAATTACCATGCCCACACCAATTTTTGTGACGGAAAGGAGTCACCGGAAGCCATGGTGCGGGAGGCTATAGCCTGCGGTTTTCAGATATTTGGCTTTTCTGCCCACAGTATCCATCCCTTTGCCTCCGACTGGCACCTTCCTATCGACAGAATTCCAGACTATGTGGCAGAAATAGGGCGACTCAGAGACCTGTATCAGGGGCAGATGGAGATTCTCTGCGGCTTTGAGGCTGATTATCTTCCTCCTATTTCCGACGCCCTGCAGGCCCCCTACAGGGCTCTGGGAGCGGATTACCTCATCGGCTCCCTCCATTACTTGGTGACACCCACTGGCTGCTTTACGGTGGATGACGCCGCCAAGAACGTGGCAGCAGGAATAGAAACCCATTTCAGGGGTGATGGTAAAAAGGCAGTGCAGGCCTATTTTTCAGCCCAGCGGGACATGCTGCGGATAGGCGGCTTTGAGATTCTCGGACATGCAGATGTGGTGCGCCGCAGAAATGGAGAGCTCCGTTTCTTTGACGAGGATGCCCAGTGGTACAAGGATGAGCTACAGGAGACTGCCAGGGTGATTGCCCAGTCGGGAGTGATTGTGGAAATCAATACCGGCGGCATGGCCAGAGGAAACACCTCCACACCCTACCCTTCCCCCTACTTCTTGTCCCTGCTGGCAAAAAAGGATGTACCCATCACCATCAACTCTGATGTCCACAACAGTGGCTACCTGGACTATGGCTTTGAGGTGGCACGGCAGGAGGCCCTTGCTGCAGGCTATGGGGAAATGATCTATCTTACAAAGGCTGACGGAAAGCTGGTGAGAAAAACAACTTCATTACATACATAAAAAATAGGGCTGATGGCAGAACGTTTTGTTTCCGCCACCAGCCTGACTGAGCGGTCAGCCAATGCACCTATTGGACAGCCGCCCATAGTGTTCCGTCCTATTTTAGACGAATACCTGCTACCGTCCCTTCCGCTCTGCAGCTGACTTGCATCCTACACAAAGGACGGCGGCAGGCAACACCTCCAGTCGGGCCTCTGGAATCAAGGTGCCGCATCTCATGCAGTAGCCATACTTACCGGAATCGATACGGGTCAATGCCGCCTCAATAAGCTCCAGCTGCTGGGCCTCCTTGGCCTCCATGGATTCCAATAGTTTCAAATCGATAGCATCAGCGGCCTCATCAATGCTATCCTTCCCAGTATTTTCTTCCAGAATCTTCTTGCAATCAGCGTTGTGCTCTGCCAGGGAGGTTATAATGGCACTCCGCTCTGCCAGTAGCTTTTCTTTCATCTGATCAATAAATTCCTGATTCATTACTACTCCTTTGTGTTGACATACAAATGAATTACTCATAAAATTATAAGTGTGAATGGCAAAAAAAACAACTTTTTTTTGCTTTTATTTTTTCTGGAGGAACTGTGGCTAAAGAGGAAGCTATTGAGGTAGAGGGAATCGTTCGGGAAGCATTGCCGAACACGATGTTCCGGGTTGAGTTGCAGAACAAGCACATCATTCTTGCCCACTTGTCGGGAAAGATGCGCAAGCACTACATCAGAATTGTACCAGGGGACAGCGTCAAGGTTGCCCTCTCCCCCTACGACTTGAACCGGGGCCGGATCATTTTCCGCGAACGGTAGAACGAGAAAACATGGTGCGGCCCAGCCCTCCATGTTTTACTCTGCCCCACCTCCCGTTTTTGATCCAGGCTTGATGATGTACTTGATGGAGCCCAGAGCCTTGGATGCTCCGCTGACAATAGCCCACACCGACAAGATGGGACCAATGGGAAAGAACAAAAACAGGGAGAACTTGAAGAAGAACAACCCCAAGAACAATGTAACGACACCTCCCAGCAAGTTGGAGAATGCCTCGCTTCTGGTGGGGTCCCTTCGTTTTTGGTTTGTCCAGGTGTAGGTGTACTGGCCACGGTTGGACTGCTGTTGACCATAGCCCTGATTGTATGTCCTGCCGTTGCCGAACATTTCCCAGAAGGGATCATATTCCTGCTGCTGGCCATACTCCTGGTTGGAGTACCGCTGCTGACCTGTCGAACCATAGAGATCATATTCCTTCCGTTTGGCCGCATCTCCCAAAACGGCGTATGCGGCGTTCACCTGCTTGAATTTCTCCTCGGCAGCCGCATCGCCACCATTCCTGTCTGGATGATAGCGGAAGGCCGCGTCACGGTAGGCTTTCTTTATCTCGTCTGCAGTGGCTGTCTTGGAGACGCCCAATACTGCATATAAATCGTCCATTGCTCCAACCTCTCTGATATAAAATAATCAAATTTCAGTTGTGTTACAAGTTCTTCACCTGTTTTTTTTGATAATTACCCAAGTGGCCCCACTGCCCCCTAGCTTCTTGTCGGGATGACCAGAGGCACCCAGGCGACGGTCCAGCTCCACAAAGGTCCTGACCATGGCGGAAAGCACCGACACGTCGGACTGTTCCTTGGAGTGGTGGCCCTTGCCATGGACAATCAGCACCTTCTGTATGCCACGGCGGCTGCAATCCCCAATGAAGGTGTCCAAGCGTTCCCATGCCTCGTCCCGGGTGAGGCCATGCAGATCAATCCTTGCTCCTATGGGTAGCCTCTTCAAGTACTCCCGATTCTGACTCCGCTCTCTCTCCTCCTGCTCATGGGCCAGGGAATCCTTGTCCACCACACCGTAACGACGAAGCCACAGCTCCATGGGATTGACCTTCGGCAGTTCCTGCCGGGATGAGTCCTCCGCCGGGGAGTTTCTTGAGGCAGCTACAGTTTTGCCAGCGGAATTTCCTCCAGAACCAGCTTTGCCGGAACCAGCCTCCTCGAGGCGGGGGGCGTTGGGCAGACGGGGACGAGGCTTGTTGTTTCCGTGCTGGCGAGCCTTTTCTTCTTGGGCGCAAAGGTCGTCCCACTGGCTCAGTATGTCTCCAAAATCCATGTCACTTCTCCTCCAATGCTATGGGAATCACCTGATTCCGGGGAATCCACCCCTCAAGTCCACCTGCCGAAACATAATACCAGCCCATCACCTCCTGCCGTATCTCCACCAGACTGTAGGGTGCCACGGAAAAGTGGTTGGCGGCATCCACCTCTGGAATCTTGCTCAAGGTTCGGGAGGCAAGGATTCCGGTGGACTGGAACAGGGGACGGCTAGTAACAATAGCTCCCACCGTCACCAGCAAGAGGCAGAAACCGAAGCCGGCGCTTAAAGAATATTTTTTTTTCAACAGGGAAAGGACAAGGAGCAACAGAAGGAGTCCACCAAGGCCAGCCAAAATCCAAACCAAGGGCCATGAAGCCTCATTTTTTTCCGGCCCCAGCCCAAGCTCCTGTTCCCGCAGGATACGATTCTGGCGGATGGAGGCCAGAGGCAGGGATTTTCGTTCCTGCCGTCGCAGCTGGGCAAGCTCCTGCGCCGCTTCCAGGGAAACACCCACCAGGAGGGGAACAGCCTCCGTGACTGGCTGGACAAATGCTGCTGCCAGGGTGGGATCGATTACGTGGTCTTGCCCCTGAGCTTCAGGAACCACCGCAGACTCCACCTTTAGTAAACTGGTGGAAAGACGGTGAACGCCATCATCATAGCCGGTCACCTCCAGCTCCAGGGGCGGCACCTCCAGCAGACCACCACGGAGGGGAACCAGCTGGAATCGAGCTACCGGCTGAAACTGATGGGAAAGCTCCGCCGCCCCCAGATTGAATTCTTTCCGGAAATCCTCCACCTGCTGGAAAAGGGCATCTGGCACCAGCTGCCAAAGGAGGTCCTCCAGCCGGACGGCATACCGAAGGCTCACCGTGAGCAGCAAGGGTTTTCCGGTCTGTGCTGGCACGAAGCCCGCTTCCGACAACTGCACCAGCTGTCCATCCTCCCGCTGGAAGGAAAGCTGTAGCTCTGGACGGAGGCTCCGAGGATTCTGGAACACCTCCACCGGGGCGAAGGGCAGCTGATACAAGGTGCTGTCCAGCATGATGTCCAGCGGAGGTAGCTGAAAGGTCCCTTCTTGGGAAAAGCTCAGCAGCACACGGATGGAGGTGCCGGCATCGCTTCCCGCCACGGACAAATCCTTGTAAGCTGCCAGGAACCGAACACCCTCCGGCAGCCGTGGATTGCCGACTCCTACCTGGGAGGGTGAAATCTCCGGCAGGAAGACGCTGAAGCTGCACTCAGAATCCGTAAGGCACCAGGGATTGTCGCTGGAAAGCACCACGTCCTGCTGTAGCAAAACTGCCATACCATCGATTCCGCCAGCTCCAGCGGCAGCGTCCTTGTCTCCCTGTGCAAAAAAGGGAATAGGCATCAGCAACAGGGAAAGAATCAGGCAAAGACGGTAAAGCCCCTGGAAAGGGGAATGGCTTCCACCAAGCCGCACCTGGGCTTCAAGCCTTGTATTCATGGTCATCAATAATCATCTCCTGTGGGGGTGGCAGTCTCATCCTGCTGGTTCTTCCATCGATCCTGCTCCTGCTGGCGAATCAGCGAGAAGAGGGCAGCGTCCGCAAAGTCGTCCCCGGGAGTCTCTTGTACCGGAATCAGCTCCTGGGCGGCGGCGGTGCTTTGGCGGGAATCATGACCCAGGGAGAGCTCCAGGTTTATCTTTGCGTCGAGATTGCTGCCATCAACCTCCAGCGCCCGCCGGAACAAGGTGGCCGCCTCCTGGTATTGGCCCTGATTGTAGGCGATGATACCGCTGTTGTACAAGGCGGCAAACCACAGACTTTCGGGAGCGCCGGGAGACACTTCCTGCAGGCGGCTCAAGGCAGCCTCGGTCTCTCCTTGCATGATGTAGGTGGCGGCAAGGCCATAGATGCTGTATTGGTGCAGTGTGTCGTCAGACAGAGCTTCTGCCACCGCCATGGAGTCCATGAAGCCGGAGACAGCCTTCTGGTACTCACCTTGATGCCAGAAGAAGGTGCCCTCCAGCACACCCGCAGCCCCCTGCCAAGCCTTGGAGCAGCCCTGAAAGAAAAAGCCCCAAGACATCAGCAGCAGAACCATCAGATTCTTTCCCGCCCCCCTGAGCCGGAAAAGCCGCCGCAGGGTAGCAGGCTCCAGTTCCTCCAGAACAAAGCCCACACAGAGAAATACCATGGCCAGCAGGGCGAAGATGTTCCACCGCTGGCTGCGTCCCACCTGATAGGCGGTGCCAGACCATTCCTTCCCCTGCTGACCGGCCGTCACCACGTCCAAAACCCGGTGGGCAGATCCAAGACTCTGGGCAGAAAGATACAGTGCCTTGGTACCACCACTTCTTCCCACCTCGCTGGCCGACACCGACTGGTTCACCGAATCCACCAGATGCCGGAGAGACTCCTCCTGCAGGAACGAATGAACCACCGTCTTGCCGTCTCCTGCCAGAATCTCCGCTCCAACTGTCGTTCCAAAGCCCAGGAACACCACGTCGATTCCAGAGGCCACCAGCTGCTCTGTCTCCCGCTCCAAGGTGCCGTCAGTCTCCTCGCCGTCAGTCAACACCACCACAGTACGCTTGGACACGGACAACAGGGGAAAGGAGGAGGCAGCAGTCCGCACGCCGCTTCCCAGGCTGGTTCCGGTTGTGGTCATCAGCCGGGGTGAAAGGGCGGGCAGCAAGGAGCGGATAGCGTTGAAGTCGCGAGTGAGGGGGATGGCCACCACCCCCTCCCCCTTGGCAATGATCACAGAAACATCGGTGGTATCGAGATGATCCAGCAATGACTGGGTATAGCTAGCCGCAGCCTCCAGGCGGCTGATGCCCCTGTCTTTCCCAGCGCCCACGTCCTGGGCTGTCATGCTCCAGGAAATGTCGAAGACAAGGGAAAGGGAGCTACCAGTCTGCTGGACCGGCACCAACTGTGTGCCCCAGGAAAGGCCGCTGAGGGCCACCAGCAGGGAAATCCAGGCGAGGCTCCAGCAGAGGGTGCGGGCTGGCAGTACAAAGCGTATTCGGGAGAGGGTGGCGGCACTACCCACATTGGCACGGCGGACACGCCGGTACCACAGGACCACCATCAGAAGGACTGGCACCAGCAGGAGGATGCCCCAAAACGCCCAGGGGCGGGAACAGGATACCATCATAGGAACACCCCCAGATACCAGCGGCGGATTACCCATGCCAAGACAAAAGAAATGCCGCCTGCCAGAAGGAAAATATGGTACAGGGACTCAACCCTAGTCTTGAGATAAAAGCTCATTACCGTCTGCTCCCGACTTGCCACGGTAGACAGGGCCTCCGATAAAGCACCGCTGGACTCTACCCCGAAATACTGGCCGCCGCCAATGGTAGCCATCCGCTCCAGGGGAGCCGAGTCAAACTGGGAGTCCAAGTAGCCGGAGTAGACCTTGCCAGTGGCAGGATCCACGTATTCCAGGGGAACGGATCCACGAGTACCAAGTCCCAGCACGTACAGGGTGATGCCATGCTCCTTGGCCAGGCGGGCGGCGGTCTCCGGGTGGATTGCCCCGCTATTGTTCTCGCCGTCGGTAATGAGCACGATGCACTTCTTGGGAGCAGCAGCTCCTGCCAGATGGTAGACGGCAGTGCTGAGACCCGCCCCCAAGGCGGTACCATCCCCCAGGCTGCCGCTTTCCAAGGACTCCAGGCGGGAAAAAAAAGCCACTCTGTCCACTGTGGGAGGAACCACCAATGCTGCCTCTGACGCCATGGCCACCAGACCGAAGCCAGTGCCCTCCGTCTGGGGAACCAGCAGGGTGATGGCCTGACGGGCAGCATCCAGGCGGCTCATTCCCGCAATGTCCCGGGCCATCATGGAGGGACTAGTATCCAGCACAAATACAATGTCAGTGCCACGGGAGGTGTAGATTTTTTCCTGCTGGAGCCGCACTGGTTCTGCAAGGCTTGTCACCAGACACAGGAATCCCACCGTGAACAAGAGGCTGGAAAGCAGAGTTGCAAAGCGCCGGACAGGAGCCTTCCACTGAAAGCCATCACCCTTCCAATCCCGCAAGACCAAGGGAAAGGTGGGGGTCGAAAAGATGTCCAGCTTGCGCAGGATAATGAGCATGGGAATCAGCAACACCAGCAGAAAGGCCCAGGGAGACTGGAATACAGGCATCAGTTCCACCTCCACCAACAGGACAGATTCATCATTGCTTTCCCTCCATGCATCCAATGAATTCTTCCATCGACTGAATAAGGCGCTCCTTCTCACCTTCCAGCATCACGGCAGCCGGCGCATACCGAAGATAATCGCAGCGACGCAGCAGCACCAGCAGGTGCTCCACCAGCTCCAGCTGCTGATCCGAAAGCATGCCGACAAAAATCTCATCCAGCAGGAGCATGATTTCCGAAGTGGCGGCGGCGGTAAAGGGTCGGGCAAACCGTCCCTCAAGGTATGTCCTGGCAATGGATGCAAGCTGAGCAGCCAGCTCCCGATGATCCAGCGGCTGTCCCCGAAGCCGTTTCAACTGGCGGACCGCAATCCGGTAGTTGCGGGACAACCTGATGCGGGAGGCCAAGCCCTTGAAAAAAAGCCGTACCTGCTGGAACCGAGCCAGCAGCACCACCAGGCCAACTAGCAGTACCAGCGCCACCATCGCCAGACCGTACACCACGTAAATGGAGCCAGGCACCAGCACCGGAGGAGCCACCGGACGCAGCTGTCGAGCATCCGTCTTATCTGCCAGAGAAGCAATAGGTATCTTGGGCAGCTGCACCAGCACCGGCCCCCGTATCTTTTCCAAAAAGCCACGAACCTCCGGCAAAGCGGTGACCTCAAGATATCCCGGCTCAATCTCACCGGGCTGCCAGGGCGTCAGCATCAAGCTGACGGAATACCCCTGATCAATCCTCTGGAGGGAGATGCTGTGAACGGTGAGGGGAAATTCCTCCTGACGGGCAGTCAGCTTCTGGCGGGAACCCACATCCTGGGCTCCCCAAATTTCATCCGCCAAAAAGCTCCTGGTGACAAAGTCCACATCCCCCGGCAAAAGCTCAAAGCCAGGAGCGATGACACACCGCAGCTCCACCTGATCTCCCACATACACTTCCTTGGGCAGCACGGTCCATTCCACAGGAGAAAGCACCCGCTCCTGACACCACAAGCCCCAAGGCAGAGCGATTGAAAGAAACAATACTAATAGAATCCATTTGACGGAATGAGTTTGTCGGCTCATGGTTCCCTCACGGAAAAGAATCGTTGGAGTACAGCGGCCACATCATCCTGGGTAGACACCACCAAGGGGCAGGCACCACGCCGGTAGCACTGGTCCTGCCACCGCTCCACCCGATTGCGGTTGGCCTCCCGCCAGGCCTGCTGGAAGGAGGAGCTGGAGGTGGGCAGGATACAACGGTCCCCAGACTCCGGGTCCGCAAAAGGAAGGCTTCCCATTCCCTCCAGCTGGGAGTCCACCGGGTCAGAAATTCGAATAGCCACCACATCGTGGCGGGAGCTGAGTATGGCCAAGTCACGCTGATAGCCTGCGGTACGAAAGTCCGACACCACCAGCACCAGTGCACGCTTTTTCAGCAGGGAGGCGGCGCCCCGCAATGCCTTGTCCAGGTTGGAGCCAATGGATGCCGCCGCCAGCTGGTTTTCCCGCTGACCAGCCCTCTGTTCCCCATCACCGGAAGCCAACACATTCTCTAACTGGTTCAAGAAGGACAGCGCCTGGTTCCGTCCAGCCTGGGGCCGATGAGAATACAAAATGTTTCCATCAAAAATGACACCGCCCACCGAACCGCCCCCCAGGGCAGCCGCCAGGGCCATCAGGGCAGCCACCTCACAACCTGCATACAGACGGCTCCGCCCCTTCTTGCCGCCACCAGTGGTCATGGACAGGGAGGCATCCACCACCAGGAAGAGCACCAGCTCCCGATCCTCCTCAAACTGCTTCACAAAGGGGCGGCCCATGCGGGCGGTAACGTTCCAATCAATAGAACGAACATCATCTCCGGGAAAATATTCACGCACCCCGCTGAATTCAATCCCCCGCCCCTTGTACATGGAGCGGAAGGAACCTGACCGTAGGCTTTCTGACAGGGCTCTGGTGGAAAGCTGAAGGCTGGAGGCCTGTTTCACCAGGGAGGGGCCGTACAAGGGACGTGAACCGAAGCCTACCTCCTCCGCACTATTCTTTCTCATGACGTGCACCTCACGGCACAGGGAGCAATGCCAGGATTCTGGCAATCAGATCGTCGGTGGTGACCCCCTCGGCGGCTGCCTCATAGGACAGTACCAGCCGATGACGCAGCACCTGCCGTGCCATGGACTTCACATCCTCCGGCAGCACAAAATCCCGTCCTGCCAGCAGGGCAGCCGCCTTGGCACACTGGTAGAGGGCGATGCCGGCTCGAGGCGAGGCACCGAAGGAGATGTACTTGTGGAGGGCCTCCTCCTTGCCGCCCCTCACTCCATTCCGTCCCGCCGCCGCCTTTCCTACGCCAGCCTCAGGGGGACGAGTGGCCGCCACAATAGACACGATGTACTCCACAATCTTCTCGTCACAGGCCACTCGATCTAGAAGCTGCCGGCAATAGGCCAGCCGGTCCGCCGTCAAAAGCTGCGCCACAGGAATGGAACCCTGCGTACCACCTCCCTTGATGATGCGCACCTCCTCTTGGATGGAGGGATAGGCCACCTGCAGCTTCATCAGGAAGCGGTCCAACTCCGCCTCAGGCAGGCTGTAGGTTCCCTCCTGCTCGATGGGATTCTGGGTGGCCAGCACAAAGAAGGGCGAGGGCAGCCGATAGGTCTCCTCGCCAATGGTTACCTGTCCTTCGGCCATGGCCTCCAGCAGGGCAGACTGCACCTTAGCCGGCGCCCGGTTCACCTCGTCCGCCAGCACCAGGTTGGCAAAGACCGGTCCCTTCCGCACGGAAAAGCCGCCAGTTCCCTGCTGGTAGATGAGGGTACCGGTGATGTCCGCTGGCAGCAGGTCGGGGGTAAACTGGATACGCTTGAAGCTCAGCCCGCTGATGTCACTGATGGTCTTTACCAGCAGAGTCTTTGCCAAGCCCGGCACTCCCTCCAGCAGCACGTGGCCACCCACCATCATGGACACCAGGATTCCCTCCACCACTTCCTTCTGTCCCACCACACGCTTGGCCACCTCTTCCCTGCAGGCATTCAGCAAGCCCATAACCTTCTGGAACTCTGGTGACACAGTATTTTCTTGTGACATAATAAAATCCTTATTATTTACAATAAAATTCCCAAATCCTGGCACTCGGTGCAAATCCCGCTGCAAAAACGGTTTACATTTGGCCAGCATTGACACAAAATCAAGCTTTCAGGATAATATAATCTACCATGTTACACTGTTTAGCACAAGAATTAAACCAGGTTCTGGAGGGCACTACTCCAGGCCAGCTGTTGTCTGACTTCGGTCGCCGGATGTATTTCCCCAAGGGCATCATCGCCCAGAGCAACGAGGCAAAACAGTTGGGAAAGGTTGCCAATGCCACCATCGGCATGACAGTTCACGAGGGAAAGCCCGTCATACTTCCCTGCATACAGAAGCAGACCCCAGCCCTTACCCCCCAGGAGCTGGTTGCCTACTCACCTACCGCAGGCAACCCGGAGCTTCGGGAAATATGGAAGGAAAAGCTTTTGGAAAAGAATCCCACCCTCAGGGGAAAGAATTTCTCCCTGCCGGTGTTAGTTCCCGGTCTCACCGCTGGCCTGTCCTACTTGTGCGACCTCTTTGTGGACCGTGACGAGGTGCTATTGGCAGGAAATCCCTCTTGGGACAACTACACCCTCATGACACAGCGGAGGCAGGCCCGCTACAAGCAGTTTGACCTGTTCACTGGCATGGGGCTTGACCACGGCTTCAGCGTTGCCCATTTGCAGAAGGCCCTGGAGGAGCACGCCGCCGACGGCCGAATCTGTCTCCTCTTGAATTTTCCCCAGAATCCCTCTGGCTATTCTCCCACCAAGGAGGAGGCCGCCGCCATCTGCCAGGCAATCAAGGAGGTGGCCCAGACTGGCTGCAAGATTATGGTCTGGTGTGACGATGCCTACTACGGCCTGGACTATGAGGACAACATCGAGCGGGAGTCCCTGTTCGCCTACCTGGCTGACATCCACGAAAACATCTTTGCCGCAAAGATTGACGGCCCCACCAAGGAGGACTTTGTCTGGGGCTTCCGCTGTGGCTTCGTCACCTTCGCAGGCAAGGGTCTCACCGACCAGCACTACGACGCACTGGTAAAAAAGCTGATGGGGGACATCCGTTCATCCGTGTCCTGCAGCTCCACCATCCCCCAGTCCATTTTGATGCGGGCCTTCAAGGAGCCTAGCCTAGAGGCCGAGAAGAAGGCCTACCGTGGCATGCTTGAGGAGCGGTACCACAAGGTACGAGCCTTCCTGGAGACAAAGCGTGACCACAAGGTGCTCCAGCCCATGCCCTTCAACTCAGGCTATTTCATGAGCCTCCACTGTACAGGAATTGATGCGGAGGAGCTCCGCCGACACCTGCTGACGGAGAAGGGTATCGGAACAGTCTCCATCGACGAAAGGACACTGCGGGTAGCCTTCTCAAGTATCGACGTGGAGCTCATTGATGAGGTCTATGAAGCCATTTACAATACAGCTGATGAACTGGCCCGGCGGTCCTAGAAAAATCATCGGGAAAAGTGTCCTGCTGGCACTTTTCCTGCTTCTTTTCCTATCCTGTTCCGGTGATATCCGTGAGCCGGTAATCATCTGGACCGACCGGCAGGAGTTCGCCTCCTACGCCGAACTGTTCAATGCCTCACAAGACACCATCAAGGTGGTGGTGGTCTACAAGGATTCTCCCGTGGAGTCCCTTCCGCCTGCCCGGGACGAGCTTCCCCCTGACGTGGTGGTGGGCTCCTGGCTGCGGAACGACACCACTATCAAACAGTTTCGCTCCCTGGACTCCCTTTTCTCCAACCAGCTGATTAACCAGTCAATTTATTATCCCCAACTTCTGACATACGGCTCCGTCCAGAACCGGCAGTACCTGTTGCCCGTCAGCTTCAACCTGCCGGCCATCATTTTTGCCACCAAAAACAGCCACCTGGTAACGGAGGACCACCTGCTCTCCACAGACCAGATCCGAGACATGGCCAGCACATTCAACAAGAAGAACAAGTCAAATATCCACACAAGCATGGGCTTCGCCCCTAGTTGGAGTCCAGACTTCCTCTATACCCTGGTTCAGCTGAAGGGTGGCAACTTCCGTGGCAACAAGGGAACACTGGCCTGGAGCCAGGAAAAGCTGGAGCTTTCAGTGGATTACATACATCACTGGACAGAGAGCGTGAACGACTCCGTCCAGGAGGAGCAGGACTTTGCCTTCAAATATCTGTACACACCGGAGACACGGCAGATTCTCTCCGACTCCTGCCTCTTTGCCTTCACCTCCAGCTCCCAGCTCTTTGCCACTCCCAAAGACCTGTTGCAGGAAATCAGCTTCCGCTGGCTCCATGAAGATAACAGGATTCCCGTGGAGGATGACATGGTGTTCATGGGAATCCACAAGAACTCCCGGAATACTGCTGGAGCAGAGTCCTTCGTCAGCTGGTTCATGAAGGAAGAGAGCCAGCACCAGATGATGGAGCGTTCCACCATAATGAACCTGAGCATCACCAGCTTCGGCATTGCAGGTGGCTTCTCCGCCATACAGAATGTGACGGAGCAGGTATTCCCCACATACTACAAGACACTACTGGACAATGTGCCCGCGGCACAATACATCACTGCGCCCACTGCCCTCCTGCCCCGGTGGGAGAATCTAAAGACCAGAGTTATCATCCCCTGGCTATCTGAGGTTGCCATGAGCAAAGACATCCAGTCCGTCACCCCCTTGGAACAACGGTTGGCCGACTGGTCCAAGCAACACCACTAAGTGTTTCCCATAGTTCACCTAAATTCCTACATTTCACTAAACTAGTTTTTTTAAACTCCGATATTGAATTTAGGGGGACGATATGGTATCCAACATAAGCAACGTCAATATCTTTTCATATTCCTCTTCTATTGCCGGAAGCTCGGGAAAGGTACGGGTTCCTGTTCAGCCGAATCTCGTGATTTATTCACAGCTGGAGCATATCTCTGGAGTGGCAGCCCAAAAGGACCAGCGGGGCATCAATATCACCAAGATACAGATTCTCAACACCCTTATTGACCGGCTCACCTCCGCAAAGCAGAATCCCACGCCAGACGCGGTGGATGCCACCGTAGATGAAAAACAGATTGATGCCCTCATCAAGAATTTCTCCGACCAAGTGCAGCTGGCTGTATCTGCCGCTGAATCCACCATCTTTGCGGTGCCCACAATACCTGCCCAGACGGGAGCCATCTTCAGCATTGCTGTCTGACCCCAGCTTTCCCAATATCGGACGCAGGTCACCAAAAGTCGCCTGTAGGTGCACACTCCACACACCAAGGTGTCCATCAGGATGGCTTTATTATTTCGATATTTTTTTCTCCTATACTATTTACAAGTCCCTTTTCTGGTTGAACAAAACACCGAAAAGGGATATATTTTTTTTGAGTGCAAGGGCAAGATAAAGAGATTCAGAGACTTGCCCTGTTTTAATAGGAGGTATTATGACAATCAATGACATCAAGCACCCCAAGATTAAGGCTTGGGTTGAAGAGGTCGCAAAGATGTGCCAGCCCGATGATGTGTATGTCTGCGACGGCTCAAAGGAAGAGTATGATCGGCTCATGCAGGACATGATCAAGTCTGGTCTGGGAACACCTCTGAAGAAGCGGCCCAACAGCGTGCTGTTCCGCTCTCAGCCCTCAGACGTTGCCCGTGTTGAAGGCCGTACTTATATTGCCAGCGTCAAGGAAGAGGATGCCGGACCCACCAACCACTGGATTGACCCCAAGGAACTGAAGGCCACCATGACTGGCCTCTACACCGGCTGCATGAAGGGACGCACCATGTACGTCATCCCCTTCTCCATGGGTCCCGTTGGCTCCAACATTGCCAAGAACGGTATTGAGATCACTGACTCCGCCTACGTTGTCTGCAACATGGACATCATGACCCGTGTGGGAACAAAGGTGCTCGATGTGCTGGGCACCGACGGGGAATTCGTTCCCTGTCTCCATTCAGTGGGAAAGCCTCTGGCTGCCGGCGAGAGCGACAACGGCGAGTGGCCCTGTGCAGACATGGACCACAAGTACATCTCCCACTTCCCCGAGGAGCGCACCATCTGGTCCTACGGCTCAGGCTACGGCGGAAACGCCCTGCTGGGAAAGAAGTGCTTCGCCCTGCGCATCGCATCCGTTTTGGCTCGAGACGAAGGCTGGCTGGCAGAACACATGCTGATTCTGAAGCTCACCAACCCCGAGGGAAAGGTGAAGTACGTGACGGGAGCCTTCCCCTCAGCCTGCGGAAAGACAAACCTGGCCATGCTCATCCCAACCATCCCCGGCTGGAAGGTTGAGACCATCGGTGACGACATCGCCTGGATGAAGTTCGGCGAGGACGGTCGGCTCTATGCCATCAACCCCGAAAACGGATTTTTCGGTGTGGCTCCGGGAACCAGCGACAGCTCCAACAAGAATGCCATGGAGTCCATCAAGGAGAATACCATCTTCACCAACTGCGGTCTCACCGAGGACGGAGACATCTGGTGGGAGGGAATCGGCTATCCTGCCAAGGGAGAGCTGGTGGATTGGCACGGCAACAAGAAGAGCGCTCCCGAAAAGGACAAGAGTCCCAAGGGAGAGGAAATCGCTCACCCCAACGCCCGCTTTACCGCACCTGCCAGTCAGTGCCCCTGCATTGCCCCCGAATGGGAGGATCCCAAGGGTGTGCCAATCAGTGCCTTCCTCTTTGGTGGCCGCCGCGCCACCACCGTTCCCCTGGTGCACCAGAGCCGTGACTGGAACCACGGTGTGTTCCTGGGGTCCATCGTTGGATCCGAGGTCACCGCCGCCGTCATCTCCGACCAGGTGGGACAGGTTCGCCGTGACCCCTTCGCCATGCTGCCCTTCTGTGGCTACAACATGGGAGACTACTTCCAGCACTGGATCAACATCGGCAAGAAGACCGATGCCGACAAGCTGCCCAAGATTTTCTACGTCAACTGGTTCCGCAAGGATGAAGCCAACGACAAGCTGCCCGGCGGCTTCATGTGGCCCGGCTACGGAGACAACAGCCGTGTTCTGGCCTGGATCTTCGACCGCTGCGACGGCAAGGACAACTACGTGGACACCGCCATCGGCTTCATGCCCAAGGAGGGCGCTCTGAACCTGGATGGTCTGGATGAGGTCTACAAGGAGAACGTTCCCGCCATCACCTCCGTGGACAAGGATGGCTGGCTCAAGGAAATCGACGACATCCGCACCAACCACTATCCCAAGTTCGGTTCCCACCTCCCCAAGGAACTGGCCGCCGAGCTGGACAAGCTTGAGGCTAATCTCAAGAAATAAAATAAGACCTGTAGCATGTAGGACAGAGCCTCTCGGTTTGTATTCTCCGGGAGGCTCTTTTAGTTCATAGAGTACTCAAAGCCACAAGAGAAACTCTCTGTAGGGGCAACAATGGCCGCTGAAAATAAGGCCTTTTTTTCATATCGATTTAAAAAGAAAAAGACCGGACTCCAAGTCCGGCCCTACCCTTAGTTCTGGTTGATTTTGAAACGCTTGTTGAACCGCTCGATACGACCGGCAGTGTCAACCAGCTTCTGCTTACCGGTAAAGAAGGGGTGGCAAGCAGAGCAGATTTCAACGTTAATGTTCTTAACGGTTGAACGTGTCTCAATGACATTGCCACAGGCACAGGTAATCTTTGTCAACTCATAATTGGGGTGAATTCCCTCTTTCATCATATCCTCCATATCACAATCGTCATGCCCTGATGCAGGGATTCGGAATCTTCTGCACCCACATGGCGAATAGTCTCAAAAATATTGTCCCGTCAGTCGTTACCCATACTGTTCATGGACTTTAGGAACGCTTCATTATTCTTGGTTTTCTTCATTCTGTCAAGTAGAAGCTCAATTATTTCTCCATCATCCATAGGATTGATGACCTTTCGCAGCACCCAAACCTTCTGGAGCTCCTCCTCGCTCAGCAGCAGCTCCTCCTTGCGGGTACCGGATTTCTTGATGTTGATGGCTGGAAACAAACGTCGATCCGCCAGCTTACGGTCCAAGTTGATCTCCATATTGCCAGTTCCCTTAAACTCCTCAAAGATAACCTCATCCATGCGGCTTCCCGTCTCGATCAGGGCAGTGGAGATGATGGTGAGGCTTCCACCCTCCTCTACGTTGCGGGCAGCACCGAAGAACCGCTTGGGCTTGTGGAGGGCGTTGGAGTCCACACCACCAGAAAGCACCTTGCCAGAGGTGGGCACCGTCTGGTTGTAGGCACGGGCAAGGCGGGTGATGGAGTCCAGGAAGATGACCACATCCCGCTTGTGCTCCACCAGGCGCTTTGCCTTTTCCAGCACCATCTCCGCCACCTGCACATGGCGGGTAGCCTGCTCGTCAAAGGTGGAGGAAATAACCTCCGCCTTGATGGAGCGCTCCATCTCCGTAACCTCCTCCGGCCGCTCGTCAATCAGCAGCACAATGAGGTACACCTCGGGATGGTTGGTGGTGATGGCATTGGCAATCTTCTGCATCAGGATGGTCTTACCAGCCTTGGGCGGCGCCACAATCAGGGAGCGCTGCCCCTTTCCAATAGGGCTAAACAAGTCCATCACACGAGTGGAAATCTCCTCGGTCACTGTCTCGAGGTTCAGCTTCTCGTTGGGATACAAGGGGGTCAGGTTCTCAAAGGGAATGCGGGTCTGGGCAACACGAGTCTCGTCAAAGTTGATGGTCTCGATTCTCAGCAGGGCGAAGAAGCGCTCCCCCTCCTTTGGGGAACGAATCTGGCCCGAGATAGTGTCCCCCGTCTTCAAATTGAACAGCCGAATCTGGCTAGGAGAGATGTAGATGTCATCGGGACCAGGCATATAACTGTTCTGGGGAGAACGGAGGAATCCGTATCCATCTGGCAGAATTTCCAAGGAGCCGCTGGCAAAGATGATGCCGCCATGCTCCGTATGAGCCTTCAGAATCACAAAAATCAGCTCCTGCTTCTTCATGGGAGCCAGGTCATCGTTGGAAAGGCCGTACTGGTTGGCCAGGTCACGGAGCCCCGGCATACTCATGATGGTAAGGTCGTTGATGGAGAGCCGAGGCTTGGAGTCAGCATTGGGATCCTCCGCCATGGCGGCGGCACGGGCAGCCTCCAGCTCCGCATTCATATGGAGGTTCCGTTCGTACCCGCCAGAGGAGGGCCCACGACCATAGGAAGTCCTGAAATTATTGTTGCGACCGCGACCACGAGGGGTATACTCTCCTTCTCCCGAAGGAGCACGACCACGGCTGTAATGGTCAGGATCCCCATAATTCCTTCCACCTCGGGGAGGATGCTCCCCCTCTCCATTGAATTTCGGGGAAGTACGGCGCACAGGACGACGGACAAAAACCCTCTCCTTTGAAGTGGCGGCTGATTCTGGTGTATTTTCTGTGGTAGTGCTTTCTGACATTGGCTGGCTATCTTCTGATATGGAAGGCTCAAGACCCTCCGACTTTCTTTCGGTTGTTTCAACTTCTTTTGATGGTGCGGATTCGGCCGTAGAATTCTCCAATCCCAACTCAGGCTGGTCATCCTGAGGCTGATTTTCTGACGTGTCTACAAAACGCCGCCTTTGAATCGGTGCCATTAAAACTCTCCATGTATTTATGATTTGATTAATGAATCAGAAAAAGATGGTTTCAATCGATTTGATTTTCATACTCTAACAGAACTGCTATTTCCTGTCAATAGGATCCTTAAATCTCCAGAATTATCATCACCTTGACTTTAGACTTCAATCAATTTATAGTGCATTAAACCATGGAATATAGCACGGCAAATTATGGCAAGCACAACACCATTTCCTCACGGTAGCATCGGATACCTGGCATTTCCAGACCAAGCGGATTTTCTCCTGTCGGAGTTACAGGAACGGTTCGGCATTGCATCCCAGGCCATTGCTAAGGCACGTCGTCATCAGGAGCTCTTCATCTTCCCACCGGAGACCTTGCCGGAACCACTCCACGGCCCACATCCCCAGCTTATCCCCTACTGGGCAAGCACCATCCTGCTGGAGCCGGAGGAAATCAGCTTCACCTCCATCGGGGATGCGGCAACGACCCTGAAATCCATCCAGCGAAGCTGGGCCCCCTACCCCACCACCTCATTCCGGCGCAGCCAGCTGATTCAGGAGAAGCTTCCCTACATGAACCTGAAGCCCCGCAAATTCCCCTGCAAGGTTCCCTCGTCCACCTGCGGACTGTACAGCCTGACAGGGCACAACACCCTGATTGCCTCTGCAAGGACGTCCAGCGTCTTTCCCGTCGGACTCATCCAGCTTGTGGAGGACCACGAAAATCCTCCCAGCCGGGCCTACCTCAAGCTTCAGGAGGCCCTGACCCACAGCCAGGCTATTTTCCAGCGGATGCCCCAGGAAGGCCAGCGCTGCCTCGATGCAGGAGCCTGTCCCGGCGGCTGGACCTGGGTGCTGGTGCAGCTGGGATGCCAGGTCCTGTCCGTGGACAGAAGCCCCCTGACCCCACAGCTGATGAGCAATCCCTTGGTACGCTTTCAGAGGCACGATGCCTTTACCCTGCCGCCAGAGGAGCTGGGAGACTTTGACTGGATTTTCTCCGATGTCATCTGTTATCCCAGCCGTCTACTAGAATGGATTCATCGCTGGCTGGATAGCGGCCTGTGCGCCAACATGGTCTGCACCATAAAGATGCAGGGAAGGATTGACTGGGCGCTGGTGGATGAGTTCGCCTCGATTCCCAACAGCAAGGTCCTCCACCTCCACTACAACAAGCACGAGCTTACCTGGATCCACTGCCATTGAAATTGGGAATGGACTTCTGCCGGAGGGTCAGTCCCAATGGATGTCGGTGAGGTTGAAGGGCGTCTCCTGGTAGACGTAGTAGTTGAGCCAGTTGGAGTAGAACAGATGGGCAGTGCCCCGCCAGGTTGACAGGGGAGCCTTGAGGCTGTCGTTGTCGGGAAAGTAGTTCACCGGCATTTCGATGGGCAGCCCCAAGCGCACATCCCGGAAATACTCCTGGGCTAGGGTCTCCGTGTCGTATTCCAAGTGGCCGGTCATAAAGATTTCTCGGTTTGACTTGGACTTCACCAGCAGAATCCCGGCCTCCTCGGACTCAGCCAGAATGTCCAGCTGGCTTTGGGCCGCAACCTCCTCCCGCAGAACGGTGGTATGGCGGGATTGAGGGACGAGGAACACATCGTCAAAGCCACGGAGCAGGGGCTCCGCCGGAACAGTGCGGCGGTGAGGAAAGATGCCGAAAAGCTTTTTCTCCAGAGGCTGCTTGCCCACCCCGTAATGATGATAGAGCCCCGCCTGGGCGCCCCAGCAGATGTGCAGGGTGCTGAACACATTCTCCCTGGCAAAGTCCATGATGTCGCAAAGCTCGCTCCAGTAGTCCACCTGCTCAAAGGGAAGCTGCTCCACCGGCGCCCCGGTGATAATCATGCCGTCATACCGGGACTTCAGCACGTCCTTGGAGGGAATGTAGAAACGCTCCAGATGGTCGCTGCCCACATTGCGGGACTGGTGGGAATCCATGTGCACCAGCGAAATCTCCACCTGCAAGGGAGTATTGCCCAAGAGCCGCAGCAATTGGGTCTCCGTGGCAATCTTGGTGGGCATGAGGTTGACGATGGCAATCTTGAGGGGGCGAATGTCCTGCTGGGCAGCCCGCTGCTCCGTCATTACAAAGATGTTCTCCCGTTCCAAAACGGAACAGGCAGGCAAGTCAGACTGTATCTTTATGGGCATGATTTGCCGAGTATAGCATATTCTCCATAAATTTGCTATACTGGGACTTATGAGATTTTTTCCCTACACTGCAGAAAGTGGCGGCGGCGCGGGGAAGGCGGACAGGCGGAGGGCTATCAAAAAGCTGCGGACCCTGGTTTTGTCCCCCAAACTGGAGCCTGAAGCCATCAAAGAGAGGGTAGAACAGGAATTCTCCTCCCCCTATCTTCCCGCCCGGGTGGACTGCCGGGAAAAGAGTTTTGGCGGCATCACCTGCGACGTGCTGTCTCCGGAGGTGATGGCATCGAACCGGCTCATCATCTATATCCACGGTGGCGGCTTTGTCGCGGGCTCCAGAGCCTCCTGGCGCAGCTTCTGCGCCTCCTTTGCGGCGGAGGCCTCGACCCAGCTGATTCTGCCGGAGTACCGCCTCTCCCCCCAGTTCCCCTATCCCGCGGCACTGGAGGACCTGCAGATGGTCTTCGGAAAGATTCACGAGCGAATCCTGACGGCTGGCCAGGAGATGCCGCACATCATCCTTGCCGCCGACGGTTCGGGAGCCTCCCTGCTGCTGGCCCTAGTCCAGAATCTCAAGGAGGAGCTGCGGCAGACAATACGGAGCGCCATCCTGCTCTCGCCCTGGCTAGACCTGAATCCCGACTCGGAGTTCCTGGCAGACAAAAGGCTGACTGACGGCATCCTCTCGGCGGAAGCCATCACCAGCTGCGCACGACTCTACACCAGCGAGGAAAATCTCAAGAATCCCCTCATCTCGCCCCTGTACATCGCAAAGAACAACCTGGAGAACTTTCCTTCAATTTATATCCAGTGCGGTGGCGACGAGCCGACAGTGGAAGGCATCAGGTACTTCCACAAAAAGCTGGAGGAAAGCGGCATCCCCTGTACCCTGGACATCTGGCCGGGCATGATGTTCATGTTCCAGATGGCCCACGAGCACCTGCCCCAAGCCCATCTCGCCGTCCAGCGGGTGGGCTCCTACATCCAAAATTACAACAAGACAGAGGAAACAGAATGATGGAACTAGTGGCACCAGCCGGCAACTACGACAAGCTCTACTACGCCTACACCTACGGGGCAGATGCCGCCTACATCGGACTGAAGAATTTCTCGCTACGGGTGAAGGCGGACAATTTTTACGAGCAGGAATACCAGCGCATCATCAGGCTGAAGGAGCAGCATCCTGACAAGAAGCTCTTCTGCGCCCTGAACATCACCTTCCACAACAAGGACATAGACAAATTCCTCAGCGAGCTGGACTACTTCCGCTGCTATCCCATCGACTCCTTCATCATCCAGGACATCGGCATGGTGAACCTCATCCAGAAGCACTTCCCCCAGGCGGCGCTCCACCTGAGCACCCAGGCAAACTGCATCAACCGCGAGGCGGTGAAGCTCTACCGCCAGCTGGGATTCAAGCGGGTGGTGCTGGGGCGGGAAGCCTCCTTGGAAGAGATTCGTGAAATCAAGGATGCCGTGCCGGAGATGGAGCTGGAGGCCTTCGGGCATGGAGCCATGTGCATCGCCTACTCCGGCCGTTGCCTGCTGAGCGCCTACCTGACCGGCCGCAGCGCCAACGGCGGGGCCTGCGCCCACACCTGCCGCTGGGACTTCAACCTGCTGAGCACCCAGCCCCTGCCCAGCCAGCAAAGCCTGCTTCATGCCCCCGCAAAGCAAGGGAGGCAAGAAATGGCGGTCAATTTTCTGGGCGGTCCCGTGGTGGACAAGGAGCTGGCCCAGTCCGGAACCCTGGTGCTGGAGGAAAGGAAGCGGCCCGGCGAGTACTTCCCCGTCTTTGAGGGGGAGGACTTTACCGCCATCCTCTCCTCCAAGGATCTGTGCATGATTGACCATCTGGAGGACATGAGGGCTGCCGGCGTTGACTCCCTCAAGGTGGAGGGCCGCATGAAAAGCGTCTACTATGTGGCCTTGGTGACCCGTGCCTACCGCAAGGCCATCGATGCCCTGGAGGGAAAAATCAGCCGGGAAGAGGCCGCCCCCTTTGTGGACGAGCTGTACAACACCAGTCACCGTGCCTTTGGCACCGGCTTTTACTACGGCAGCGACGATGCCAACGAGACCACCAGCGGCGCCACCACCAGCCCCTACGACCTCTGCGCCGCCGTGGGCACCCAGGTTTCCACGGAGCAGGTCCTGGCACAGGCGGCCCAAACCCTTGCCACCCGCCAGCAGGAGCTGGAGGCCCTGCACCCCGCCGCCCGGGCAGCACGGGAGGCCGACCATGCCGCCCATCCGGAAAAATGCCCGCCAGTAGCCGTCCACCGGGAAGGCTGGCACTTCTATGTCTACGACTCCATGAACAAGATTTCAGCCATCAGCGCTGGGGAAACAGGGCGGCAGGCCACGGAGCTCCAGTTCATAGCCCCGGATACCGCCGCCCTCACCGCCTCTGGTGCCGACTACCAGCTGGTGAACCCGGCCACCGGAGAACTGATGGACTGGGTATGCCACGGCCACCCCTGCCTCATCTACACACACCTGCCCTTGTCGCAGGGAATGCTG
>JAGARR010000047.1 GCA_017622135.1 Spirochaetaceae bacterium | reverse complement strand
CGCAAAACACGTTCACCCGCACTGGCTACACCTTTGCGGGCTGGAACGAACAGCAGACAGGAGGAGCCATCTACAATGACGGTGGAACTGTCAGGGACTTGGTCGCAGCGGGCGGCACCGTCACCCTGTACGCCCAGTGGACGGCATGGGAGACCGTGGAGCCGGTCACCTTCAGCCATCCTGACGGAACCAAAATCTACTTCGACGAGTACATGGTGGTGGAGCTCTCCACCACCACGCCGAACGCCACCATCCAGTACCATCTGGGGGATGGGCAGTGGAAGGTCTACACTGCGGGAAACTGGATACATGTCAGCGACACCACCATCACCGCCAGGGCAACCCATGCGGGTATGGTGGATAGCGCCGAGACGCAGGCCACCTACACCGTGCGGAAGCTGACCGGCATCACCGTCACGCCGCCGACACGGAGGGTGTACAGCGTGGGCGACACCTTCGACAGCAGCGGCATGGTGGTCACTGCCACCTATGACGACGGGGCACAGCGGGATGTCACCGGACTCACCGGCTTGACGACGGACTTTGACTCTGTGGCAGCCACCACCGGCCTCGGCAAGAACGTCACCGTCAGCTACAGCGAGGGTGCTACAGCCTCCCCGAACAGCTCCACCTTCACCGTGGACGTGACCTACAAGTTCACCGAGACGGTGCAGGACGTGGATTCCGGCTACACGGGAACCATGGGCGGGGGAAGGTACGTGAAGTTCGGGGACTGGCCCCAGAAGGTCATGGCATCTGGTGTCACCCTGGACGGGAGCCGGAGCCAGACGATGGGGATGTTCACCTGCTACCTGGGCAGCGACGGCAACTGGTATGTGGAGGCAGAGGAAAATGCCTATGGAAGTGGCACTGCGTATCAGTACAGCAACGGAGAGCGGGCAGGACAAGGCGGTACCACGACCAAGTGGTTCAAGGTGGAGCCAATTGTGTGGAGGGTGCTGACGGAGAACTATAATGGCAAGGCCCTGCTCCTGGCAGAGAAGGTTCTCACTGGAGGCATCGTATGGGATGATGACAAGAACAACTACATGGAGAGCAACATCCGCAGGTGGCTCAACGGCAACAGCGGGACAGCCGCCCAGAGCGATTATGTAAATGGCACCGGCTTTCTCCAGACTGCCTTCACGGTAAACGCTCAGAATCTGATAGCAGCGACCACCGTGGAGAACAGCGAGGGAAGCACCTTTGGTACAGGGGAAACTCAGCAGGCGAACCAGTCTGTCTGCTCTAACACCACGGACAAGATCTTCCTGCTGAGCCAGCAGGAGGCCACCACCAGTGGGTACGGATTCGCTGCATACGGTGAGAGTGACAGTACCCGCATCCGTGTCACCACGGACTACGCCAAGGCCACCGGGGCAAACCAGGACTCTACAGCTGACTATGGCGGCTGGTGGTGGCTGCGCTCGCCCATCTACGGCAGCGAGAGCTATGCGCGCGTCATCAACAACCGTGGCCGCGCCAACCTCAACCGCGACGTCGACTACACCGATGGGGGCGTTGTTCCGGCTTTGTGTGTTCAGTTGCCGTAGGGGGAATAGGAGTTAGGAGCGAGGAAATAGGGGGCAGAACTTGTTCTTCGTTTCTCGCTCCTGTCTCCTAAGCACTAGTCACGAAGCACTAGTCGTGAACCACTACCCCATCCACTTTGACATTTTATATAAAAAAGGCTATCTTTAGATATACGTTATGAGTTGTATTTTGGAATATCCCCAGTTTACGGCTGTCGGCATGGATATGTTTCAGGAGGTCACTGAGTTCTGCCGGGGCCTCACCGCTGGGGTAAGCGAGTTTTCCTTCTTAAATCTGTATCTTGACTCAAAGAAATACCTCTATTCCCTGTGTAGCCTTTCTCCCAAGACCTTGATTTTGGCTGGAGTCAGCCCGGAGCGTCATTTTCAGGATCATGACCTGGGGGGCAGGTTCTTTTCCGTGCTGGGGGAAGCTCCCGCCCTGGAGGTGGTGGAGGAGCTGTTCAGTCAGGGCTACTACTGGAAGAACATGAGCCCCCCCATATACCAGGAGCTTTCTTCCCAGCTGGAGTCCCGTGGCCACAGGGTGCTGGAGGATCGGGACAATTTCGACTACCTGTACCGCCGCACCGACTTGGCCAACCTTCAGGGCAAGGCCTTCCACAAGAAGAAGAATCTGGTGAACGCCTTTACCGCTGCCTACACCCCGGAGGTGCGTCCCCTGGACGTGTACACGGTGCCGGAGGCACTGCAGGTGCTGGAAAGCTGGCGGAAGGGACGGCCGGAGGATGCCCCCGGTGACTATAACCAGTGCCGGTGGGCATTGGAGCATTTCCGTCAGCTGGAATTTTCCGGGGTGCTGGTGCTGGCAGACGGGGTGCCGGTGGGCTTTTCCTTGGGAGAATGCATCTGCCAGGGAACCATGTTCGTGGTGCTGTACGAAAAGGGCATCAGCGGCTACAAGGGCGTGTACCAGTTCGTGAACCGAGCCCAGGCTCTGAATCTGCCCCCCACGGTGGAGCTCGTCAACCGGGAGCAGGACTTGGGCGACGAGGGGCTGCGTCAGGCAAAGATGACCTACCGCCCTGTGGATTTCATCAGGAAGTATCTGGTGATTCCTGCCGGCAGGTGACCGTCTGGGGCGGCACAGGCTCAGGCGGTAAATCGAATGAAGGAGAGGCCGGTTTTCGGAATACGCTATGGAATTTGTCAGTACACGGAACAAGGAAAACAGGGTGGGCTTCGCTGGTGCCATCAGGAGCTGCCATTGCGCTGACGGCGGGCTCTACGTGCCTGCCTCGGAGGACAACCTGCGTCCCTGGGTCTATTACCTCAAGGACACCACCAGCTTCAGCTCCATTGCCGGCAGCCTCACCACCGCCATCATGAAGGATGAATTCAGCCCCTTGGTCTGCGAGGCCATCGCCACCGCCGCCTTTCCCTTTTCCCCCGACTTTGTCCAGCTGGAGGAAAACCTCTTCAAGCTGAGCCTCTTTACCGGTCCCACTGGCTCCCATAAGGATTTTGGTGTCTCCTATCTGGTGAACTGCCTTGAGTACACACTGCTGATGGAGGAGAAGGAGGCCATCGTCTTTGCCATTTCCGACGGTGAGATTGGAGCCAGCCTGGCTCATGCCATGAAGGGAAAAAAACACCTGAAGGCGCTGATTCTTTTTCCCCGGGGAACTATGCGGGGCTTCCGCCAGGAGGATTGTGTCTGGAACGGCGGCAACATCTACCCCGTGGAGGTGGACGGTAGCCTTGCCGACTGCAGCTGTCTTGCCCAAAGGCTTTTTGCCCGCCGTGACCTGGTGGAGCGGTACCGCCTCACCCTGGCCAACACCGTGAACATCGGACGGCTGCTGCCCCAGACCTGCTTCTATCTCTACGCCTTCTCCCGGCTGAAGGAGAAGGTCTACGGGGACATCTTCTATGCCGTGGCGCCGGGCAATTACGGCAACCTTGTGGCGGGCCTCTATGGCTGGCAGTATTCCCTGCCGGTGAATGCCTTTGTGACAGAATCCACGGAGTCTTTAGGCGTTGATGCTAGCGGCAAGGCCCAGCTGGAGGGAGGAGCCGTTCCATTCTGCCAGCGGGAGCCAGTAGATCCCGGCAGTCCCTCCAATCTGGAGCGGCTGGAGGAAGTCTTCCATGCCCAGCCCATGGTGATGCGGGGCCTTGTCTTTCCCCAGCAGATTTCTTCCCAAGAGCGGGATGCTGCCTGTCGCCAGCTGTTCCAAAAATACGGAATCTTTGCCAACAGCGAGACAGCGGGAGCCTACGCCGCCGCACAAAAGTACACCAACAGCTTCACAGCAGACGGCAGCTCCGTGGTGCTGGTGGCCCGTGACCATCCAGCTCTGGCTGGTGCCGTGGGCGGCGGCCCGGGAGGACGGGAGTGGATTCGGGAGATTTGCGGCCAGGCTCCCCTGGTGCCGGAGTCCTTGCAGTGGCTGCTGGAGCCTGTTGTCCCCCAGAAAAGGATTGACGGCAGCCTGGAGGAGGTGGAGGCTATTCTAAACCAGCTGGCGGAAGAGGGCTGAGTCCTGTTTCCAGTGAACAAAAAAGACCACCAGCACTTGCGAGGTGAACCTCACCTCAGAGTCAGAGCTGGTGGTCTTTTGTATGTAAATAGGGCGAATTGCATTGAAGTTGAATCAAGGTGTAGAATCGACAACTCTGCCCTAGAAAAATGAAAGGGGCTTCCTGAAACTCTCTTCTAGGAAGACCCCCTTTCAAAAGGCGCCAATCAGAATCGAACTGATGAATAACGGTTTTGCAGACCGCTCCCTTACCACTTGGGCATGGCGCCGTGTAGGAAGTATACTAGCAGAAAAACTTCCTTTTGTCTAGGGAGAAACAAGTTAATTTGCTGGGAATCTAGTATATTCTGGGCAAAGTCGGTATACTGCTTCCCATGGGAAAAAAACTTCCGGCCAAGCTGGCTCCTGTGGGGCCGTTGTTGCTTTCATCGTGCAATTGCTCCAAATGGATTCTTCTCCTTGTTCTTTCGGCACTGGTGCCCCTCTTTTTTTCCTGTGGAAAGGAGGAGGTTGCCAATCGGGAATTCATCCAGCAGACTCAGCCGCTCCAGCAGAGAGACGGGGACACTGGCCTAGCACCGGAGGACTTGCCGGAGGACATTACCTTTTGGAGCGACTATCCCTCGCAGGTGCTGGCCCGAGCCCTGGTGCAGCGGATGACTGATTCCGAGCTTTTGTCCCAGATTTTCATGTTCGGCTGGGCGGGCCAGGAGCCATCTGTTCTTTTGAACCAGTGGGTGGAGGAACGTGGGCTGGGCAGCGTGAAGGTTTTCGGCTGGAACACCGACGACATCAATCTGGTGGCAAAGTCCATCAAGTCATTGCAGGAAAAGGCCCAGGCCCGCCGCTTCCAGATTCCCCTCTACGTGGCCACCGACCAGGAGGGAGGCTGGATTCGCCACGTGAAGGGGAAGACCAGTGAAACGCCGGGAAACCTGGCCATTGGAGCTGGTGGCTATCCGGTGGATGCCTGGTACAGCGGGTTTTATATCGGGCGGGAGCTCAGGGCACTGGGCATCAACATGAATTTTGCTCCCACGGTGGATTTATACACCAACCACGACTCCACCGTCATCGGTCCCCGTTCCTTCAGCGAGAATGCCCAGCATTCCGGTGTGCTGGGGGCTGCCTTTGCGGCGGGGTCTCAGGCAGCCGGTGTGCTGCCCACCGCCAAGCACTATCCCGGCCACGGGGACACTGGGGTGGATTCCCACGGCCGTCTTCCGGTCATCGATATCGACCGGGACACCTTGATGAACCGGGAGCTGGTTCCCTTCAAGTATCTGGTGGAGGAAAAGATTCCTGCCATCATGTCGGGACATCTGAGCTTTCCCCGAGTGGTGCGGAACGGAGAGCCTGCCTCCCTGTCAAAGACCTTCCTCACCTCTATTCTGCGGGAGGAGCTGGGGTACGATGGTCTGATTATCACCGATGATATCACCATGAACGGGGCTACTCTCTGGGCGGGAAGCCTTTCCGCTGCCTTTCGTCAGGCCATCGAGGCAGGCAACGACATCATCATCTCCTCCACCACTGCTCGCTTGGACGAGGCGTTATGGACAAACAATCTCCAGTTCATGGCCACCTCGCCAAAGTTCAAGGAGCGGGTAAAGGATGCGGCCTATCGGGTGATTTTGTCCAAGCTGGAGTATTTCAAGGGGGAGCATCCTGTTCCTCTCTATCCCAAGGTGGAGGAGATCAGCCAGCATATTCCTGACCCGGAGGGCCGGAAGTTTTTTCTTTCTCAGGCTTGTCGTTCCATCACCCTGTACAAGGGGAATCTGTTCCCATTGGAGCCTGGTGCCGACGAGGCTGGTCAGGGCATCCTTCTGGCAGGCCAAAGCCAGTTTCCGGAGTTTTTCAAGGAAGGGCTGCGCCGGTACCCCAAGGCTGACTCCATGAAATTCAACTACAGCATGGGGCCCAACGAGACGGACTGGATGTCCAATCACATTGCTGGCCTGGCTCCAAAATATTCAGCCGTGGTGATTTGCGTGGCTGATGAGGGAAGCGCCAAGGTGGCTTCCCGGCTGCAGGGACTGGGGGTGAAGGTGGTGGTGATCTCGGTGCTGGCGCCTGTGCCCGCCATGGATCTGGCCCGCTGGGCTGATACGGTTCTGATGGCCTATAGCTATTCCCCCTATTCCTTCAACGCCGTGTTTGGTGCTTTGGCGGGGGAATTTCCGGTACGGGGTGTCTTTCCTTTGGCGGAGTAGGCCATGGTGCATTTTGTTCCCCTGGGCCAGCTGAATCAGATAAGTTGCTTCGCTTCCGATTTGAGTGCTGTCAGACAGCTGGAGCTGGTGCGGGCCTTTGTGTTCCAGAACGAGGTTTTTGGGGTGCAGCTGGCGGAGCGGCTGGAGCAATTCATCCGGCAGGAGAACAAGGCTGATTTTGCAGGGGATTTCTTTTGCCTGGTGGAGGACCAGACCCTGTGGGGGGTGTTTTTTGTATCCAAGGCAGGGCTGGTGTTGACCTGCATACCACAAAATCTGCCGGAGCCTGTCTTTCAGCAGGCCATTCCCCTGATTGCCAGTCAGTTCCAGCGGCGGAAGGTCTACTGTGTCAGCGGATGGAGCCGTGGTGCCCAGCTCATGGCGGCGGCCTTGGAATTGCATCTGGCTGGAGATCTGGAGTTGTCTGGTCGTCAGCCAGTGGAGCGTCGCCACTACCTGTTTATGTGTTATGACCGCCGCCGTTGTCGTCAGGAGTTGATTCCCCAGTACCAGGTGGTTCGTTGCCAAGAAGAGCAGCTGGAGCAGCTATATCCCTTGCAAAGTGTCTATGACACGGTAGAGGTGCTGCCCAAGAACCAGCCCTTCAAGGAACAGCTGTGCCGTTCCAATCTGCTGCGTTCCCTGAGGCTGGGAAATGTGGTGGCCATCCCTGCCAAGAATGAAGTGTTCATGGCAAAGGCTACCGTCAGCGCCGTCTCCTGGCGTTTTATCCTGATTGGCGGTGTGTATACGGCGGAAACCTACCGCAGGAAGGGGGCGGCGGCTCGCCTTGTGCAGTGGCTGGGAGAAGAGGCGGAGCAAAGTCAGCGGCAGGCGGTGCTTTTCGTGCGGGAGAAAAACCTTGCCGCCCGCCACGCCTACGAAAATGCCGGCTACTTTTTTTCCGGCAACTACGAAATTCTATATTATTGAAGGGAGATGCCCCGGAAGCCGTCTTCGATGGAGCTGTGTTGGTATTCAGGTGCAAGGTGTATCTTTAGTGGAAATGAACTTCTTGAAGCGGTGCTACTATTTTGATATAGTGGAGTGTCAGGGCAGTGGATTGTTGTTTCCGTACAATGCGTGAAACTACCGAACCCAGCTGTAGGTTTCCTTGACAGGTGATAAATATCATTATAACATACAATTGCTGCTAGGGATGGTCAGGAAATGCTGAAATTTATACTAATCGTTGCCATGCTTATTTTCGGTGCAGGGCAGGCACACTAGTAATGACAAAAATACTTGATAGCCACTGTATTAAATGAGGTTTTTATATAGTGGCTTTTTATTTTAAGCATTACGGGGGCACTATGAAAAATGCTATATCAATTACATTCAAAAAAGAAGCTTTTGATTTCATCCATAATTATAAATCATGGGTAGCAGTGGCTGTAGTTGTGGTTTTGCCTTATTTTTTTACATATTTTAATAGAGAATTTGAGGGTATTTTTTTTATCTGTTTTATTTTAATGGCAGTTTGCCAATATCTGTATGATTCATATTTAACAGATACCACCACCAAAGGAATGGTTTTTTTCCGAAACTCTGGAGCTAGTTTCACACATATCATCATGGTGAAAACATTGTATGCTGTTCTTTTATCTGTAATAATTCTTTTGTTGGATTTTCCCTACACAATGGTATATTTCACTTTAATTGACATCCTGTGGTTTCTGCCCCTTGTGGCGGCTATAGCCGCCACCATGCAGCTGGCGACGGTTTTTGCCCGTGGAGCAGAGATTGCCAGCGCCCTGATTACTACCTGTATCATCTTTGGCGGGGTGTTTTTGCTGTTCACCCTGTCTACCCTCATGCGGGCGGGAGTCACCATGGCTGCGGCCATCATCCTGGTTCGGCTGGCCTACCGCTCCTTCAATTCATTGCGGTACAGGACACAACTGTAGGACAACAAGGAGGCAGCTGTGCATTTTACCATCAACTTTGGATACAAGCGGAATCGGCCCCTGTTCACCAGCCTGGAGCTGGAGGTGCCGGAGGGCAGGACCACTGTGGTCTGCGGCCACAACGGGGCGGGAAAGACCACCCTGCTCAAGCTCATCAGCGGCATCCTGCCCTCCAAGCTGGAGCCTGCCTCCGCCTGGTTCGTGCCGGCCAGCGGCGGCCTCATCCGCCACTTTTCCCTCAAGGAGCACCTGGACATTCTGGAGGCCCACAAGCGGGAGGACTGGCGGGATGCCTACCAGCTTTTCGGGGCGGAAGCCTTCTGCAAGGTGCCGGTGCGGAGCCTTTCCACCGGCCAGTCCATGATGGCCTCCCTGGTGGTGGCAATCGCCAGCGGAAAGGAGCTGCTGCTTTTGGACGAGCCCTTCGCCAGCCTTGACCCCACCAACGCCCAGCATCTGGTGGCGGTGCTGTCCCGGCTGGAGCGGACGGTGGTCATCACCTCCCACGACCTCTACCTCACCGCTGAGTGCGCCCACCGCATCCTCTTCATCAAGGACGGTGGCATCTCCTGGCAGTGGGAGGGTGAGGGTATGGACGTGGAGCGGCTTCAGGCGGCCTACAGGGAGTTTGCCTGATGGGATTCCTGTTCTGCCTGAAAAAGGAGCTGCGGGACCTGGTGCGGAATCCCAAGCTGACGGCCTTTGTTCTGGTGGCCTGGCTTGCCGCCACCGTGGTTTCCCTGGTTCCGCCGCAGGAATTCGGACTTGACATCTCCCCCAGCTGGGCGGTGGCCGTCCTTTCGGTGGCCCTTACCTGCCAGTTCCTCTGCGACAGCCTCAAAAATGATTTTCGTAGCGGCGGTCTCCTCTTTCTGCTGAATGGGGGCTGCGGCTTTTTCTCCCCCTTTGTGGCAAAGTGCGGCCTGGCCGTAGCTGCGGGAATCCTTCCCTGCCTGCTGGCCTTTTTAGTAGGAGAGGGAGCCATTCCTGTGACCAGCCTGATAAAGCTGCTGTTGGAGGTTCCGTTGGCTGCCGTCCTAGCCTGGCTTTTGCTGGTGGCTACTGGCGGGGCAGATGTATTGAGCTTTGTGCTGTCTCTTGTGGCCACCATTGGAGCAAGCCGAGGAGGTGTGGTGGCACTCATCCTGCTGATTCTGTGCTGCCTGCCTTTGTGCCGCCATTTCTGGACAAGCCGTCGTTTTCGCAGCAGCCTGTAGACCGTACTGGAGCAGGAGGCAACTCCTTGAAGTGAAGCTAATCTTTTGATATAGTGGAGAATCTGAAACAACCATCCCCCAGACCTTGCCAACCAGATACAAGCTTGCAGGGATTTGGGTGCTGTCTTGTCAAAGGAGTTTCCCATGAACAATATGACTCAGCAGCTGCCTGAAATTAATCAGGAGCTCATTGACACCATGCTTTGCGACCTGATTAAGGGTCAGACCTGCATGTCATCGTCTCCGCAGGCCATAATCGAGCCGACACCGGGCAGTATCTATGCAAGGGATCAGGACACCATCGAGGCGGCGGGAAAGACGGGCCCGGTGGTCTTTGAAGGGGAGGTGCTGCGGGGCGGCTGCCAGACTGGGGAAAACCAGTACATCAGCGACAACGGCAAGCTGCGCTATAGCCTGAAGGATGAGGTCCTGACGGTAACGGGCATCTGTACCCGTCATCAGCTCACCATTACCGGCTTCAAGATGGCAGAACAGAGCCTAGGAATCAAGCTCTGCGCTGGATTCGGCAAGGAGGTTGCCATAGTCGTCAACACGGCGCAGTCCATGTGGGACTACGTGGTGGCCTTCAAGGGAATTGCCGCCAATGTAGCAAAATACCTCCTCAAGTCAGACAGCGGCTCCCGATTCTACGGAAAGGTTACGCTGGTCAGCACCCGCTACCTGTGGACTCAGAGCCACGGCACCTTCTACCAGCCAGAGCAATTTGCCAAGGCAGCAGGCGAGCTGGATGGTATGGGCTCTGAGACACGGATGATTTTCTACGCCCTCATCAACGCCATGAAGCATTTTACCAAGGACAATGGGCTGAAAAAGGAGATTATCCTGATTACTGACGGCCTTCCCAGCGACAAGGGCAAGGCGGACACCATGCTGGCCCTGACAAAGAACCTGAACCAGAACATTGCCCGGAACAGCCAGGGCTGCAAGGACTACTGCGTGAAAATTCACACCTTTGCACTGGCAGATGGTCTGGACTACCTCAAGGATTTGGCCGAGGCCACAGAGGGCAGCTTTCATCGCCCCGCCTCCGTCCTTGAGTTCAAGAAGCAGCTGCTGAAGGTTTGCAATGAGGGGGAGGAGGTGTTTCCGGGGGATTTGGACAACGAGATTCACTGCAGCAAGATAAACAAGATGCATGACGATTCGGACGACCCTTCTGCTACAAACCAATGCTAGACAAATAGATAGATTTTAGGAGTTATAAATGGATTCAAACATGATTAGCATTATTCTGGCCTTTGTGCTGTATCTTTCGATGATGGTTGTCATCGGGATGCGGTACATGAAGAAAAACGAAACCTCCAGCGACTTCTTTTTGGGCGGCCGGAAGGTGGGCCCTTGGATGACGGCACTGAGCGCCGAGGCATCCGACATGTCCGGCTGGCTTTTGATGGGACTGCCCGGTGTGGCCTATCTGGGTGGCATGAAGGAAGCCTTCTGGACAGCCCTGGGACTGGTAATCGGAACCTACCTGAATTGGCTCATCGTGGCAAAGCCCCTGCGCAAGTGTACTGTTGCCTTCGGGGATTCCGTCACCATGCCGGAATTCTTTACCCACCGGTTTAAGGACAAAAGCCGTGTCCTGTCAACGATTTCAGTCATCCTCATCATCTTTTTCTTTACGATTTACACGGCATCTGGCTTTGTTGCCTGCGCCAAGCTGTTCAACTCGGTCTTTGGCATGGACTACCACCTTGGACTTGCCATCGGTGTGGCAGTCATTCTTGTCTACACGATTTTGGGCGGCTACCTTGCCGTCTGTGCCACGGATTTCATTCAGGGAACCCTGATGTTCTTTGCGCTGATTCTCGTGGGTGCCGTCATGGTGGTGTCACTGGGCGGCCCCACGGAGGCCATGGCAAGGGTCGGTGAATTTGGACAGCGGGCTATGAGTGGAGAATTCGGGGCCGAGATGCAGGCGAAGTTTACGGCGAACCAGCACTATGGCATCGTTCCCATCATCTCCGCCTTGGCCTGGGGATTGGGTTATTTCGGAATGCCTCATATCCTGGTGCGCTTTATGGGAATCCGCTCCAACAAGGACGTGGCGCTTTCCCGCCGCATTGCTACCGTCTGGGTAATCCTCGCCTTCATTGGAGCCCTGATTGTGGGAAGCCTGGGAACCGTGTACCACCTGCCCCAGGTGCTCTCCCCGGTTGCGGCGGAGACCATCTTCAGCGTGTCCATCCAGTCCATGTTTCCGGCCTTCATTGCGGGAATCTTCCTGTGCGCCATTCTTGCCGCTGCCATGAGCACTGCCGACTCCCAGCTTTTGGTGGCCTCCTCCGCCTTCAGCCATGACATCTACAAGGGCCTGATAAAAAGGGATGCCACTCCCGCCCAGATTCTGACGGTGAGCCGCATTGCAGTTTTGGCGATTTCTGCCATCGCCTTTGTGCTGGCTTGGGATGAGAACAGCTCCATCTTCGGCCTGGTGAGCTACGCCTGGGCGGGCTTTGGCGCCACCTTCGGGCCGCTGGTGCTGCTGGCTCTGTTCTGGCGTGGAGCCACCGCCAAGGGTGCCACCGCCGGTCTCATTGTGGGTGGCGTTACCGTCATCCTGTGGCACAACCTCCAGGGGGGCATCTTTGCTGTCTACGAGATTCTGCCCGCCTTTATCCTCTGCCTTGTGGCTACCGTTGTGGTGAGCCTGCTGGACAAGAATAAGGATTCCCAGATGCTGGCGGAATTCGATGCCTATCGGAAGCTGCCGGACTGATTGTGCATTTGTTGATATAGAAGGGGCCAGAATTGCTGGCTCCTTTTTTGTATCCATGGGCTGGTGGCCTCAATTGCACTAAATTGTCAAAAATTGTATTATTTCCCCATGAAAATCATCGATTTGCTAAAATCCGGGCGGCCCACCCTGTCCTTCGAGGTCTTCCCGCCCAAGACCGATGCGGCCTACGAGCCCCTGCTGGAGAACGTGCGGGACATTGCTGCCCTGCATCCCGACTTTATGAGCGTCACCTACGGCGCTGGCGGCGGAACCAGTACTTATACCGTTGCAATCGCCGACGACATCCAGACGGGCTTTCAGGTGCCGGCTCTGGCCCACTTTACCTGCGTGTCCTCCAGCCGCGCTACCATCCAGAAGCAGCTGGAAAAAATCAAGGCGGCCGGCATAGAAAATGTCCTGGCACTGCGGGGCGACATTCCCGAAGGCTCCACTTGGGCCGCCGCCGAGTTCCGCTATGCCAGCGACCTGGTGGAAATCATCCGTGAGGCCGGGGACTTCTGCATCGGCGGGGCCTGCTACCCTGAGGGGCATCCTGAGTCCGCCAATTCCCGTGAGGACATCCTCAATCTGAAGAGGAAGGTGGACGCAGGCTGCCAGTTCCTCACCACCCAGATGTTCTTCGACAACAACATCCTCTACAATTTTCTGTACAAGATTCGGGAGCAGGGAATCACCGTTCCCGTGGTGGCGGGCATTATGCCGGTCACCAACGGCAAGCAGATTGCACGAATCTGCAAGCTTTCGGGAACCTACCTGCCCGCCCGCTTCAAGGCCATTGTGGACCGGTTCGGCGACAATCCTTCGGCCATGACCCAGGCGGGAATCGCCTATGCCACCGACCAAATCATCGACCTCATCGCCAACGGGGTGAACGGCATCCACGTCTACTCCATGAACAAGCCGGAGGTTGCCCGCCAGATTCAGGCGAACCTGTCCCACATCGTGGGAAATCAAAGTCACTCCCGGTAGGTGCTGCCATGATTGAGGATTTTGTCATCCAGCATCATCGCATGGAGGCGGCCGCCGTTCCCGTGGACCTAGACGAGACCTACCGCTACATGGGCATTGCCCGCTCCGTGGTGCTGGGCAAGGACGGCGGGATTCCCCCTGAGCTACGGCAGATGGTGGAAGCCTGCGTAGAACAAATGCAGGGCACTCTGAAAGCTCAAAGCGTGTACACCAGCTTTCCGCTGGAGATTGTATATCCTGATCAGTCTGCTGAGTGCGGGGATGCCGCCCTGCCCATCATTAAATTCGGGGAAGTTCAGTTTGCCAGCAAGTACCTGGCCAAGAATCTGGCTGGATGCAGCAGGGTGATTCTCATAGCCTCCACCATTGGGCCTATGGCGGACAACCTCATCCGCCGCTTTACCAAGCTGGACGCGGCAAGGGCTGCCATCATGCAGGCGGCTGGAGCCATGTTCATCGAGTCCTATCTGGACCAGCTGAACGCACAGCTGGAGCGGGAGGCGGCGGAGCAGGGCTTCAAGCTCCACTCACGGTTCAGCCCCGGCTACGGTGACGTGAGCCTAGAGGTGCAGCGGCATTTCTTCTCCCTGTTGCCCTGCACCCAGCGCATCGGCCTCACCCTCACGGACTCCCTGGTGATGGCTCCGGAAAAGTCCGTCACCGCCTTCATCGGCATGGAGCGGGTGTGAGGGGAGGCAGATGGAGTCGGCATGAGAAGCAGGTGGCATCGTCACCGAATATGGAGTATCATGGTTTATAGAAGGAACATCAGGAGGTAGCTATGAACGAGGTTATCAAGGCGATTTTGGAGCGGCGGACCTACCGTAGCTTTACGGATGAGGCGGTGAGTGCCGAACAGGTGCGGACCATTCTGGACTGTGCCTTGGCTGCTCCCAGCGGAATGGGAAAGCAAACGTGGAAATTCACCGCCGTGGTAAATCCTGAAAAAATCCAGCGGCTTGCCACTGCGGTTGGTGCTGCCCTCAAGCGTGGTGCCTATTACAACATGTACAAGCCCCAGGTGCTGGTGATAACCTCCAATCTGCGGGACAGCAAGTACCGTGAGGTGGACAATGCCTGTGCCATGGAAAACATTTATCTGGCCTGCCAAGGGCTTGGCCTTGGTTGCGTGTGGATTAACCAGCTGCAGGACTGCCACGACGAGTCTGCTGTCCGTGGAATCCTTACGGAATTCGGCATTCCTGAGGAGCATGGAGTCTACGGCTGTGCTGCCATCGGCTATCCTGCAAAACCACCGGCCGCCAAGGAGATCATTGGTCAGTGGGCCATCGTTGAGTGATTGCAGCAGGAGATTACACAAGGCCAGAAGCGATTAAAAAGGTTTCTGGTGTTTGAACGATAATCCCTGCTGTTTTGTAGCCCGCGTATTCTCGCTTTTCGTCAAAATCGGTAGGAAGCGTTATGATTCCTGCCAGCTCCTGTACCAGGGCTGAGTATTGGGGCGTTGTGGACATTTCAGCTGATTGAAGGGAAATGCTGTCAAAAAAATTTTCCACCAATTTTGAAAGGGAAATTCCTTTTTCTGCAACATAGTTCTTTGCTTGCAGAATAGAGTCTTGATTTAGTTTTAAAGTGAGCTTTGTATCCATACGTATATTTTAGTTTATACGTATTGTCAATAAATTAGTGAAGGCTCCTCTCCCGACTTCTTCCCGTAGTTTCCCGCCTCGCTTTATGGTATACTCAAGCCATGCCCTCACTTTTTCAGTTTCAGTCTTATTCCCCCGCCACGCCGCCTCAGCAGGTGCTGAAGGAGGTCTTTGGCTACGATTCGTTCCGTCCCCTGCAGGAGGATATCATTTCCAGTGTCCTGGCAGGAAGGGATACTATTGCTATTATGCCAACTGGCGGGGGAAAGTCCCTGTGCTACCAGATTCCCGCCTTGATGATGGAGGGAATCACTCTGGTGGTGTCGCCCCTCATTGCCCTGATGCAGGATCAGGTGTCGGGACTGGAGGCGGCGGGAGTGCCGGCGGTGTTCCTCAGCAGTGTGCTGGACCGGGAGGAATATTTTTCCGCCCTGAACCGCATTGAGGCTGGCGAGGTGAAGCTGGTGTATATGTCGCCGGAAGGACTTGCCCGCACCGAGCGGCTGGTGCAGCTATTTAGCCGCCACAAGCTGGCCTGCCTCACCATTGACGAGGCACACTGTATCTCCCAGTGGGGCCACGACTTCCGCCCCGACTACCGGAACATCGCCCAGGTGCGCTCCCTGTTTCCCGACAGCGTGTGTCTCGCCCTTACCGCCACCGCCACAGAGGCCGTCCGCAACGACATCATGTCCAGCCTCCAGATGAACCAGCCGGCCTCCTTTTTGGCCAGCTTTGACCGACCCAACATCTTTCTGGAGGTGACGGCCAAGAAAAGTCCGGTGCTGCAGGTGAAGCGGTGCATCCAGGCCCACGAGGGGGAAAGCGGCATCATCTACTGCTTTTCCCGCAAGCAGGTGGAGGAGCTGGCCCAGGAGCTGAAGGAGTCCGGCCTTGACGTGCTGCCCTATCATGCGGGCTTGGCCGACGAGGTGCGTTCCCGCCACCAGGAGCTTTTTATCCGGGACAAGGTGCAGATTATGGTGGCCACCGTGGCCTTTGGCATGGGCATCAACAAGCCCAACGTGCGGTTTGTCATCCACTACGACCTGCCCCGGAGCCTGGAGCAGTACTATCAGGAGATTGGCCGTGCCGGACGTGACGGGGAGCTATCCCATGCTCTGCTTTTGTACAGTGCCGCCGACATCAGAAAAATCCGCTTCTTTATGGAAGAAAAGAGCGACCAGGAGAAGGAGAGTGCGGAGCGGCTCCTGCAGGAGATGATTCGTTATGCCACAACCCATCGGTGTCGTCGTCAGCTCCTCCTGTCCTATTTTGGGGAGGGAACATCCCACGGGAAGTTCAAGGGGGCGGGAAAGGATGGCCGGGAGAATCAGTGCTGCGACATCTGCGCCTTCGAGCCACCGGAAGAGCGTGACGTGACCATTCCCTTCCAGAAGCTCTTGTCCTGCATTGTCCGCACCAACCAGCGGTTCGGCGCCACCTATGTCATCGATGTGCTGCTGGGCTCCAAGCAGAAGCGCATCGTGGACAACGGTCACCACAAGGTGAGCACCTGGGGAATCGGCCGGGAGCTGGACCGTGACAGCTGGTACGAGCTGTCGGAGTGTCTGGTGGAGTACGGCTATCTGAAAAAATCCTTTGACTACAATGTGCTTTCCATCACGGCCTTAGGACGGGAGGCGCTGGGCCAGCGGAAGGAGGTGTGGCTGCCGGTGCAGTTTTCCGTCAGGAGCGGCGGAGAGGGAGCCGTCTCTGGTGGTGTCGCCGGAGGGCGCTCGCCATCCCTGCCTGCCGCCCCCAAAAGCACCCCCGCCTTTGGGGTAGCCGCCCTGTCGGTGGACAAGAAGAAGGCCGAGGCAAAGAAACTGCGGCTGGCCGAGGATGATGCGGTGGGCCAGCAGCTGCACCAGCGGCTCAAGGACCTGCGGCGGCGGCTGGCGGACGACGAGGACGTGCCGCCCTACATCATCTTGGGGGACGTGACCCTCACGGCCCTAGCAGTGCAGAAGCCCCGTTCCCATCAGGAACTGCTGGAGGTCTACGGCATCGGCACCGTGAAGGCCGAGCGCTTCGGCCCCGCCATCCTGCGGGTCATCAAGGAGGTGGTGGGGTAGGGGGGCCGGGGGAAGAAGCACCAACTACAGGGTTCTAGGCTTCCCGCAGTGACTTGGTGGTGCGGCCCCCCCCAAAAAAAAAACAAAAAACAAAAAAGGCCGGGGCTGAAGCCTCGGCCTTTTCGCTTGTTCTCGCCAGTTGTCACCGGGTGGCAGCCCTGCTAGCCAGCGATGGGACGCACGCCGATGAGGCCCTTTATGGCTCCCAGCTTGTACATGGAGGCACCGTCCACGGGGGTGTCCACGTCGATGACGGTGTAGGCCACGTCGCCACGGCTCTGGTTTGTCATGCCGGAGATGTTCAGGCTGGACTCTGCCAGGGCGGTGGTAATCTGGCCCACCATGTTGGGGATGTTCTTGTGGGCGACGCACAACCGTGTTCCGCCAGAGGGGATGGGCTCCTCCAGCCTGCACTTGGGGAAATTTACGGAGTTGATGATGGTTCCGGTCTCCAGGAAGTCCCGCAGCTGCTTCACGGCCATCAGGGCGCAGTTCTCCTCAGCCTCCGGGGTGGAGGCTCCCAGGTGGGGCATGCAGATAACCTTGTCGTTGCCCAAAAGCTCTTCGTCGGCAAAGTCGGTGACAAAGCAGTCAATCTTGCCGGACTTGATTCCCTCCAAAATGTCGGCGTTCACCACCAGGCCGCCACGGGCCAGGTTGACGATTCGCACGCCCTTCTTCATGGCCTTGATGCGGTCGGCATTGATGAGACCCTTGGTCTCAGGGGTTTGGGGCACGTGGATGGTGATGTAGTCGGCCCTGGTGAGGATGGTGTCCAGGGTCTCGGCCTTTGCCACGGAGCGGCTCAAGGACCAGGCGGCATCCACGGAGATGAAGGGGTCGTAGCCGATGACCTCCATGCCCAAATCGGAGGCACTGTTGGCCACCATTGCACCAATGGCTCCCAGACCGATGACACCTAAGGTCTTGCCACGAATCTCCGGGCCAACGAACTGGGACTTGCCCTTTTCCGCCAGGTCTGGAATCTCACTGCCCTTGCCCGCAAGACCCTGCACCCACTCGGCGGCCTGGATGACGGGGCGGCTGGCCAGAAGCAGTGACAGCAGCACCAGCTCCCGCACGGCGTTGGCATTGGCGCCGGGGGTGTTGAACACCACAACGCCCCGCTCCGTCATGGCGGGAATGGGGATGTTGTTGGTGCCGGCTCCCGCACGGGCAATGGCCTTCACCGAGTCAGGAAGCTCCATGCTGTGCATGTCGGCAGAACGGACCAGGATGGCATCGGGAGTCAGCAGCTCGGAGGCCACCTCGTAGTCGTCGCGGGGCAGCTGGGCCAGCCCCTGGGCGGAAATCTTGTTCAATGTCTGAATCTTGTACATAGCTACTCCTAAAAGATGGATTGTACCGAAGAATCATCTTCCTCGGCGGACTTTGTTGCGGTGGCACGTGCCGGTTCTGGCTGTCCTACCTGTTTTCGGCCGCAAACTTGTCCATAAAGGCAATGAGGGCCTTCACACCCTCAATGGGCATGGCGTTGTAGATGGAGGCCCGCATTCCACCCACCAGACGGTGTCCCGCCAGATTCACCAGTCCGGCGGCGGCGGCCTCAGCCACGAACCTCTTGTTCAGGGCGGCCACCTTGTCTGGGTCAGTTTCCCGTGTCACAAAGGGGATGTTCATCAGGGAGCGGCTGTTCTTTTCCACAGGACTCTTGTAGAAGTCGCTGCTATCGAGGTAGCTGTAGAACAGGTCTGCCTTCTCCTGGTTCCGCTTGAGCATCCCCTGCGCTCCTCCGTTGGCCTCGATCCAGGCCAAAACCTTGCCCATGATGTAGATGGTGTAGCAGGGCGGGGTGTTGTACATGGAGTCGCTGTCGGCGTGGGTCTTGTAGTCCAGCATGGTGGGCGTGAGCGGGTCGGGGAACTCGGTGATGAGGTCCTTGCGGATGATCACCAGCGTCACTCCGGCAGGGGCCAGGTTCTTTTGTGCTCCGGCAAAGAAGATGCCGAACCTGCTGATGTCCACCGGCTCGCTCAGGATGCAGCTGGAGGCATCTGCCACCAGAGGAATATCGGTGCCGTCGGAGCGCTTGCCCATTTCAGGTAGGGTGGCCCACTTGGTGCCCACGATAGTGTTGTTCAATGTGATGTAGCCGTAGTCGTAGTCCCCCTCAATCCTGTTGACTTCGGGGATGAAGGTGTAGCCGTGGTCCTTGGAGGAGGCGATGACATCCACCGTCAGGTACTTCTTGGCCTCCTTGATTGCCTTGTCGGACCAGATGCCGGTGTCCACGTAGGCGGCCTTGCCCAGCTTCTTCAGGTTCATGGGAACCATGGCAAACTGGGTGCTGGCTCCGCCCTGCAGGAAGAGGATGGCGTAGTTGTCAGGAATGCTCATCAGCCTGCGAACACGTGCCTCGGCATCCTGGATGATGGGCTCGTAGTTCTTGGAGCGATGGCTCATCTCCATGACGGACTGGCCGGAGCCCTGGTAGTCCAGCATCTCGGCAGCGGCTTCCTGCAGCACTGACTCTGGCAGGCAGGAAGGGCCTGCGGAAAAATTGTATACACGACTCATAAAAAACTCCTTCGGGCGGGAGAGTCCCCGTCCCCGTTTATTTGTTCTGTAAAAAGCTCCCCGCCGCCAGCTGGCGCAGGGAATGGATTGCCGATACGTTCTCCACCTGTACCTGGGGCGGCACCGTCAGCAGCACGTTGGTGTAGTTCACGATGCCCCGGATGCCGGCGGCCACCAGCCGCTGACCGTAGGCGACTGCCGTCTGGTCGCTCACCGCTAGCAGGGCGAATTCAATGGCCTCCTGCCGAATCACCTGCTCCAGCCGGGAGGCGGGGTAGAGGGGAAAGCTGGCCTCCAGCAGCTCCACCCGGTTCACGCTTTCGTCAAAGCCCGCCACCATCTGGAATCCCGCCCCGCTGAACTGGCTGTCGTCCAGCAGCGCCGCCCCGATTTTCCCAAGTCCCAGGATGCAGCAGCGGTGTCTGGCCTGGCCCTGCGTGGCAGCTCCAAAAATCCGCTCTATGGCCGCCTGCAATTCCGGGATGGAGTAGCCCTTGGCGGCTCCGCAACGGATACCCAGCTGGCTGATGTCACGCCTGATGGTGGCGTCAGTCCAGCCGGTGAGGCGGGCGATGGTGCGGGAGGTGATGGCGGGGGCACCGCCAGTCTTGTCAGAAAAAGCTTCCTCCTGTTGCCGCAGCAGCAGCAGCAGGCTCAGCAGTCGTTTTCTGGAAGGCTCCGGAAGGTTTGCCACAGGCACTCCTTGTGAAATATTTCACAAATTACGATAAAATTATACCGAATTTTTGGCGGAATGGCAAGGGGAACACCTTGGGAAGTAGTGGTTTGGAAGGGGAATACGAATAAAATGTCGCTTTAATTGTGAAAAAAATCACAGTTATTGGTGTGCCGAGTATTTTATTTTGGACAAATAGTTCTGATAGTAAAAGAGGATAGATGGGGTGGGGTATAAGTATCAAAATATGATAAAAATAGTGATGACGTGGAATTTTGAACTTGACAGGTGTCAGATTGTAAATGAATATGGAGGAAGTAGTATCTTATGTAAGGAGGAGAGGGATGAAGAGAAGTCCGCAGCGATTTTATTTTGCTATCAGTTTCTTTTTTATGTTTTTTTTCGGAACCAACGGGATGAATGCCCTGTCCCCCGCCTCCCAATGGCCCTCTTGGACCCTGCCCCCTGCGGACACTACCGACGGGCGGCTCTTCTCCCTGGACATGGAGACTGACCTGTACTTCCAGACCGTCCGGCAGCACGTGCTGACAGACGAGGGAACCCTGAGCCGCCTGGACTGGGGGAATCTCTTTCCCCTGGTGGCCATAACCCTCCAGGTGCAGCCCAAAGACTGGTGGCTCATGGTGTGCGGCGAGGCGGGTATCCCCTGGGAGGCAGGGGTGGTGCAGGACCGGGACTTCCAGCCGGGCACCTCCAATGTCACCCACTGCTCGGAGCATGACCTGCAGCTGGACAACCGGCTGGGAGTGACGGTGGCGGCGGGATACAACGTTGGCCTTCCGGGGTGGCTGCTGCGTCCCTGGCTGGGGTTCACCTACCGCAGGCACACCATGAGCGGACTGGACGGCTACCTCCAGTACCCCGCCGCCGGATTCTGGACGGGGAGGGAGCCGCAGGAGGAGGTGAACGGCAGGGTGCTGCAGTACCAGCTGGACTTCTTTCTGCCTGCCGTAGGCTTGTTCGCACAGCTCAACACCAGGTTCCCGCTGACGGTGGAGGCCGGCATCATTCCCTATCTATGGGTGAACGCTGTTGACTCCCACTATGTGCGTCTGCGTCAGTTCAAAGACTACATGCACGGCGGGCCGGGCTGCTGGCTGGAGCTGGGGGTGCAGTTCCTGTCCCTGGAGCTTTCCCTTGGGGCAGAGTACCTGCGGGCCTTTTCCGGCAGGACCCACCGCAGCTCCATCGGTACTGGCTCTTCCAGCGTTGTGGATGCCTCCTCAACGCCCGCCTTGGATTCCCTCAGCATCTATCTTTCACTTCGCTGCACCTTCCTGTCCCGCTAGGTTTTGCGTTCCAGTTCCAGCAGCCATTTCTTGGCATCCACACCGAACTCAAAGCCACCCAGCTGGCCATCCTTCTGGATGACTCGGTGGCAGGGCACCAAAATCAGAATCTTGTTACGATTGTTCGCCTGTCCCACTGCCCGCATGGCCTTCGGGTTGCCAATGGCTCGGGCAATGTCCTGGTAGCTGCGGGTCTGGCCGTAGGGAATGGATTCCAGCACCTGCCACACCTGCTGCTGAAAGGGGGTGCCTGTCTGTTTGGTGGGTAGCTGGAAGGTTTTTCGCTGGCGGGAAAAATATTCGTCAAGCTGGCGGCAGGCTTCTAGCAGGAGCGGAGCGTCTGGCGGTGCGGCCTGACAGGGGTGGTTGGCAGAAGTATCCGCTCCCCCATGTGTTGACAGAACTAGCCGCACCTCCACAATGAAGCCCCCTGATGCAACAATTCTCAGAGGGCCGATGGGAGTGGGCAGGAGGCAGGTTGCTTCCGCAGCCCTGCATCCTGTATGTGCGAAGGTCACTGCACCTGTGCTCGTGCCGTTTCCCGTCCCTCCACCAGCAGGATGAGCTGGCTGTTCTTGGGCAGGGCGTAGGGCACTGTCAGCTGTCCGCCGGGGTGGGTAAAGCTGGTGAGGGTGGTCTGCGTGCCATTGGGGGTAACTGCTCTGACCTCCATGTTCAGGGCGTAGGGATAGGCCGGTAGCTGCAGGGTGAAGATACCGTAGCTGTTGCCGTTCATCGGTGTGGTGGGGAAGGCGAATTCAGCTGCCAAGCGTCCGTAGTTGGGGATGAATTCCCCAGAGGCAGCCTGGGTAACGATGGTTCCCGCCTTTCCTTCGGCAGTCTCCTCCTGGGTAGCGGGTCGTGCGCTGAAATTGAAGGCAATCTTGCTGCGGGACATTTGGGCCAGAATCTCCGGTACCGTCATGCCCACCAGATTGGGGACACGGGTCTGCTCGTAGCTGGGGCCACGGCTCACTACCAGCTCCAGCTCCACCGGCTGGGAAATTTGGGTGCCGGGAGGCGGATTTTGGGAAAGGATGGTGCCGGCCTCAGACTGGTCTGCCTTGTACAGTGGCTCGGCAATGGTGATGAGTGTGCGGGTGCCGGAGAACAGTGTCTGGAGCTTGATGCGCAGGTCGTCCAGCTTCATGCCGGTATAGTCCTCAATCTGGTTCACCACAACACCACGGCTCACCACCAGATCGATGCGCCGGCTGGCCTTGACGATGGTACCTGCCACCGGATTTTGCTCAAGAATCATCCCCTCGTCGCCGGGAACATCGGAATACCGCAGCTGGATTTTGGGGTACAATTCCTTCACCTGCATTTCCAGCAGCCCCTCCTCCAAGGGGAGTCCGATGACATTGGGAACCAGTACCTCCTCGGAGCCTTTCACCGCCACAAAGAAGACTATGGCCGTGATTGCCATCATCAGGAGTATTGCGGTGAGACAGATGAAAAACAGTGTGCTGCCGGTGAGCTGTCCACCCTCTTCTCCCGGCTGCAATGAAAATCTCAGCTTGGAAAATATATTCTTGGTTTTATTCATGTTCTATTCCTTGTCGCTCGTTTGATGAGCAGCAGCAGCCCACAAAATTGGCGCTGCCGTTCATAAAGTCCTTCCAGCTCATGGCCTTCTTGGCCTGCCACTGGAGGTTGGTGACGCACAGTATGCCGTCCCCCGTCTGAATCAGGATTCCCGCCGCCTTGTCGCTGCCCAGCACCGTTCCCGGAGCGGGTGGGGTGGGAAAGGCCGACTGGATGTGGGGCGGCAGATCCTTCTCGTATACAGACGCCTGATGAATCTTGAGGCTCGTTCCCTGGGCATGGGTAAAGGCGCCTGGCCAGGGGGTAAAGGCCCTGATTCTGGCGTCTATGGCGGCGGCAGAGTCATTCCAGCAGATGCAGCCCTCCTCCTTTTTCATCATCTGGCAGTAGGTGGCCTTGCTGCCGTCCTGGGGGATGCCTTCTGGCAGGGAGCCCCTTTGAGCCGCCTGGCAGATGATTTCCTCCAGCTGTTTTCCTCCGATTTCAGCGGCCCTCAGCAGAAGTGTGTCAGCAGTCTCTGTTCCTGTCAGTGGCAGCACCACCTGGGAGAGGATGTTGCCGCTATCCATCTCCTGGGCCAGCTTCTGGACGGTGACGCCTGTTTCCGGCTGCTGGTCAAGGATGGCGGCAGGGATGGGGGCGCAGCCACGGTACAGCGGCAGCAGGGACGGGTGCAGGTTGATGCCCCCCAGGGGAAAGAGGGACAGGAACTTGGGGCCGAAAATCCTTCCGTAGGCAAAGCACACCAGCAGGTCTGGCTTCAGCTGTGCCACCGCCTCTCGGGCTGTGGCATCAAGCTTTTCCGGGGTGAGAATCGGGATGGTGCAGCCCAGCTCCCCTTCCAGCTGGTGGACCCCCTGGGCTACCGGTGTGGGAATCAGCGCCTTGCTGCGCCCTTGGGCCGAGGGGGGATTGGTCAGGACACCCGCAATGGCAAAGTCCGTGCCGCAGGATGCTGAGCGCCCCAGGTGGAACAGGGGAATGGCCGCAGCCTCTGGACTTCCGGCATAGAGGATGCGTACCACTAGGCGCCTGCCTTCTTGGCTTTTTTTGCGGCAATCTTTGCGGCCCGGGCTGCCTTTGCGGCCTCCTTTTCTGCCTTGCGGGCAGCACGACGCTGGAATTGCTGGACAGTCTTCTCCTTGAATTCTTGGTCCCCACGGTCGATGTAGAGGATGCCCTCTAGATGGTCGTACTCATGCTGGATGACACGAGCCAGGAATCCCTCCGCATTCAGGGTGAAGGGCTTTCCCTGCTCGTTCAGGGCCTGGACGGTAATCTTTGCGGGCCGGGATATCTTTTCGTATACGTTGGGGATGCTGAGACAGCCCTCCTCGTAGTCGCACATTTCCTGGGAGGTGGATAGAATCTGGGGGTTGATGAAAACACGGCGAACATCATCGTCGGCAATGACAACAAAGAAACGCTTCAGGATTCCCACCTGCGGAGCGGCAAGGCCCACGCCATCGCTTTCCAGCATGGTGTCGAACATGGCCTGGATGGTGGCCCGCAACTCATCGTTCACTTCTTCTACGGGCAGGGACTTCTGGCGAAGTAGCTCCTGACCAAGGTGTAAAATTTCCATGAATAATATGGTATAAAAACGGGGGCCTAAAGTCAAGGATGGGGAAAGATAAGGAGCCTGGGGCGGTGTGGCTCCAGACTCCTTTCATGATTTCATTCTAGTGTCTTTTACTTGAACTGAGGCTTCCGCTTTTCCAGGAAGGCGGTGAGTCCCTCCTCGGCATTTGGATGCATGCGGACGGCTGCCTGGGTGGCAGTCTCCTCCTGTAGCAGGGAGTCAAAATCGCTCTGGAAGGACTTGTTCATCATGGCCTTGCTGGCGGCGTAGCAGTTCAGGGGGCCTGTGGCAATTTTTCGTGCCAGCTTCATGGCCTCCTCCTGCAGCTGCTCCACCGGGTAGACCTGGTTTGCAAGGCCCAGCTCCTTCATCTCCGCTGCCTTCACCGGCCGCTGGGTGAGCATCAGCTCCTTGGCCTTGTTCAATCCCACGATGCGGGGCAGCAGGTAGTGGCAGGCGCAATCGGGAATCAGTCCCACCTGGCCAAAGGCCACGATGAAGGCTGCGTCCTCCGCCACTAGGGCGATGTCGCTGGCCATCAGCAGGGAGACGCCTGCCCCGGCGATGGCTCCCTGGGCGGCGGCCACCACGGGCTTGGGGAAGGTGTTCAGCAGGGTGGTGAAGCCTCCCGCCACACTCATGAAGTCGAAGAAGTCCTTTTCCGTGGTGATGCCCTTCATCTCGGCAATGTCGCCACCTGCGCAAAAGGCCCGCCCTTCGGCATTCAGTACCACACAACGAACCTCATGGTCAGATTTGGCCGCCTCAAACGCAGTGGTCAGGTCGGCGAAGATTTGTTTGTTCAAGGAATTCATCGCCTTGGTGCGATTCAAGGTAACAATACCTACATTTCCATCCTTGCGATACAATACAGTCTCAAGCTCCATAATTTTCCTCCTTATGTTGAAACTTGCCACAAAAAAACTCAGCGTCCGATTTGCAGCAACCACATCAGATTCAAATTATACCACAGAAATTGAGGAGGGCAAAAGAAAAACAATGGACAGACAGAAGAAAACTAGCTGCGGGGAGGAAAACCCATTCCCGCTCGCTGTGTCCTATCCTATTGAGATACCATGTGTACATCCAGCTGTGGGAAGGGAATGGAAATGCCAGCCTCATCAAAGGTTTCTTTTATTGCAACAAAGACTTGGTTTCTTACCGCAACAAGGTCGCTGTTATTCAGCCACACTCCCAGTGTAATGTCGATTCCAGAGGCTCCAAAGCTGGTGCAAAAAATTACTGGTTCCGGGTCGGCAAGTACCTGTGGACACTTTCCGGGGACAGTCTTGAGAATCTCCAGCGCCTTGCGAAGATCTGTTTCGTAGGCTACAGAAACTACTACGTCAAAGCGGCGGGTAGGGTAGCTTGAAACATTCTGCAACTTGGTATTGATAATTGTTTCGTTGGGAATACGAACCATCTTGCCATCAGGAGTCTTAACCTTGACAGAAAGCATATCCACGGAAGCCACGGTACCGGAAACCTCATCTACAGTAATAAAATCTCCCACCTTGAGGGCGTGGTCTGTAAGCACAAAGAATCCACTGATAATGTTGCTCATAGAGGTTTGTGAGGCAAAGCCAATGGCCACTCCAGCAATTCCCGCTGCACCAAACAAGGCAGACAGGTTGATGTTGAAAATTTCGAGCACATAAATGACTACAAGGACAAAGAAGGTGTACCGAATGCCCTTCATCACAATCAGAGCAGTTTGTGGTTTTAATTTCCTGGAGAGCAAGCTCTTGATGAGTCGTGTCATCACGAAATATGCAACGAAAAAAATAACTAAACCGGTAATAGCTGTCACAATTTGAGCTATAATTTCTGGGGTGAAAAAAGCAACAATCGCCTCAATCATATAAAAACTCCTTTAGTTGTTAAACGGTGTGGTATAACCGATACATATCAACTTAAAATTATCGGTAAAAAATTCGCATATCTTTACAGCAAATGACAGCTATGATATATTTTCTCCTAAGCAAGATGTCTTCATCAGATGGTTTCATCCAGGATGAGGACATCTAAAAAATTATCGAGAGGAATTTCATGAGAAATCTCAAGAACGTTGTTTCCCTGTCCATGGGACTGGTTGTGCTTCTCAGCATGACCTTCTTTGGATGCAGTAAGCAGGAGACTGCCGCACCTGTTGCTGCTGCAAGTGACACATTTGACCTGTCCGTATGCTTTGCTTCCGAGCCACAGACCATTGACCCGGCCCTGAACTCCGCTGTTGACGGTGCGGTGATGCTCCAGCACTTCTTCGAGGGACTGATGAAGTGGGCTGACGGTGGAAATCCAGCCACAGACAAGGGCAACATGAACTACGCCAAGCTGGTGAATGGCCAGGCTTCTTCCTACGAGAAGGTGGTGAATGCTGATGGAACTGTCACCTACACCTTCAAGCTTCGTCCCGATGCCAAGTGGTCTGACGGCAAGGCCGTGACCGCTGATGACTTCGTGTTCACCTGGCAGCGTTTGGCAAGCCCCGCCACCGCAGCTGACTACTGCTATATGATTGACATGGTGAAGGGTTATGCCGAGGTGAACAGCGGTGCTGCTGATCCCTCCACCCTGGCTGTTTCCGCCCCCGATGCCAGCACCTTCCAGGTGACCATCACCTATGACTGCCCCTACTTCCTGGAGGTCTGTGCCTTCCCCGCCACCTTCCCCGTTCGCAAGGACATTGTGGAGGCCAATCCCGACACCTGGACCACCGCCAACAACTCCGCCAGCTACATCTCCAACGGTCCCTACAAGCTTGCTGAGTGGGTTCATGACTCCTACATCAAGATGGTTCCCAATGAGCACCACTACGATGTTGCCAACCTGGGACCCGACAGCATCACCTTCCGCCTGCTGGCCGACCAGAACGCCATGCTGGCTGGCTACCGTTCCGGCGACCTCCAGTTCATCAATGATATGCCGGTAGACGAGGTGGCAGGTCTTTTGGCCTCCGGTGAGCTTGACATTGTTGACTACATCGGAACCTACTATGTGGTGTACCAGACCCAGAAGGCTCCCTTTGACGACTGGCGTGTGCGCAAGGCCTTCACCCTGGCCATCGACAGTCCTTATATCGTAGAGCAGATCACCCAGAGCGGTGAGGTTCCTGCCGCTGGCTTCGTGCCCGCTGGTATCTACGATGCAGATCCCTCTGGAGCTGACTTCCGCACCACTGGTGGCAACTACTGGGAGATTCCCACCACCGATGAGATTTACGCAAAGAACGTGGCCGAGGCAAAGCAGCTGCTGGCTGATGCCGGCTATCCCAACGGCGAGGGCTTCCCTGTTGTCACCTACCTGTACAACACCTCCGACGCCCACAAGGCTATCGGCGAGGCCCTGCAGCAGATGTGGCAGAAGGAGCTGGGAGTTACCGTGCAGCTCCAGAACCAGGAGTGGAACGCCTTCCTGGAGAACCGCAAGAACGGCGAGTACCAGATTGCCCGCAATGGCTGGATTGCCGACTACAACGATCCCATCTCCTTCCTGGATATGTGGCTCACTGGTGGTGGAAACAACGACGCTCAGTACTCCGATGCTGAGTACGATGCTGCCATCGCCGAGGCAAAGGCTTCTGCTGATCCTGCTGTTCGCATGGCTGCCATGCACAAGGCCGAGGACATCATCATGGGCCGTGACTGGGCTCTTGGTCCTATCTACTTCTACACACAGAAGTACTTGATGCAGGATGTTGATGGTGCATTCTACACCCCGCTGGGATACTTTGTGTTCAGCTACGCTTCCCAGAACTAAGCTGCTGACATGAGACTACGCCCCGGTTTTGCTGGGGCTTTTTTTTCAGCCTTTGCCTATACCGCTCCTTTATGATATACTTCCATCGAGAGACATGGCGGTACGGCCGCTTTCCCAGATGGAGGATGATTGTATGAATGTGGTTGTGATTGGTGCCCAGTGGGGCGATGAGGGCAAGGGTAAGATTGTGGACTTTTTGGCTGATGATGCCGCCGCCATCGTGCGGTATTCCGGCGGGGCCAATGCAGGCCACACCATTGTCATTGGAGACCAGCAGTATGCCCTGCACCTGGTTCCCTCCGGCATCCTGTATCCGGGGAAGGTGGTGTACCTGGGCTCCGGCATGGTCATCGATCCCGATGCCCTGTTCAATGAGCTGGCCATGCTGAAGGAGCGGGGCGTGGACTGGGAGGGACGTGTCTTCATCTCCGACCGTGCCCACATCGTGCTGCCCCGCTACCGGGAGCTGGACAAGCAGCGTGACGCCCTGCGGAAAAAGCCCATCGGCACCACTGGCCGTGGCATCGGCATCACCTATTCCATGAAGAGCGACCGTGACGGAATCCGCCTTGCTGACTTGGACTGGCAGGAAAAGCTGGAGGAGCTGGAGCAGGAGGACTTGGACTTTCTGGCTCCCTTTATGGAGCGCCTCATTTCCATGCGGGTGAACCTCACCGCCAAGATGCAGGAGCTGAAGGGGCAGCGGGTGCTGATGGAGGGTGCCCAGGGAGCCCTGCTGGACTTGGATTCCGGCACCTATCCCTACGTCTCCTCCGGCATGTCCTGCTCCGCTGGTGCTGCCATTGGCTCTGGCATTGGGCCACGTGCCATCGACAGGGTGCTGGGCGTGTTCAAGGCCTATTCCACCCGTGTGGGCAACGGCCCCATGCCCACGGAGTTTGACGAGGAGAGCCAGAGCGAGCTGTACCGCTTTGTGCGGGAAACCGGCCGTGAGTACGGTGTCACCACCGGGCGGCCCCGTCGCTGCGGCTACCTGGATCTGGTGGCTCTCCGCCACGCCTGCCACACCAACTCCATCGACGGACTGGTGCTGACCCACCTGGACATCTACGACACCCTGGAGGAGATAGAGGCCTGCGTGGCATACGAAATCGACGGCACGGAGGTGACGGACTTCCCCGCCTCCATCCCCCAGCTGAACCGGGCAAGGCCGGTGCTGAAGAAGTTTGCCGGCTGGAAGACACCCCTCAAAAGCTGCAAGTCCTACGCCGAGCTGCACCCTGCTGCCCGCACCTACGTGGAATTTATAGAAGAATATACTGCAACTCCGGTGGACATCATCTCCGTGGGCTACGAGCGCAACGAAACCTTCATCCGGCGGAATCCCTGGGAAAAGTAGGGCTTGTATGGCTCGCAACAATGGCCTGGGTGCGGCAAAGTCGGCAAAGAAGGACGAGTTCTACACCCAGCTTACCGACATCGAAAAGGAGATGCGCCACTACCGCAGCCACTTCAAGGGCAAGACGGTTCTGTGCAATTGCGACGATCCCTTTGAGAGCAATTTCTTCAAGTACTTTGTGCTGAATTTCAACCGGCTTGGTCTAAAAAAGCTTGTCGCCACCTGTTATTTTTCCTGCCCCATCATGGGAAGCCAGCTGCGGTGCCGTGCGGACACCAACGGCCAGATGGAGCTTTCCTTTGAGGAGGATGCCCCTGCGGATGACAGTGCCAAGCGTCCCTACAAGGCCGTGGTGACGGTGGTGTACGACAAGACGGGCGACGGTGGCGTGGACATGTTCGATGTTGTGGAGCTGTTCAGGTCTGGGGAGAACCAGCTGACGGGGCAGCTCCATGACCATGGTGTAGGCCGGCTCAATGGAATAGCTCACTGCCCGTTCCCTCCCCGCCGCTGGCCCAGAATGAGGCTGCTGTTCTCAAAGTCGAACTGGACTGCCCGCTCCTTCATCACCGACCAACCGAAGAGGTTGTAGACAGTGGCCACCCGTGTGGCCATGGCCGAGGCTCGCGCGAACATATTGGTGGCGGCAATGGAGCGAACCTTCTCCGTGGTGCTGCCGTAGCCCAGCTCCACGGTCTTCCAGCCCATCGTCCACTTGACGACGTTCCTGCCGTTCAGAACAAAATCCCACTTCTCCTCCTCGCTCATGGACAGGGCCTTCTTGCCTGCCTTCATGAACCACTCCGCTCCCGTGTCCACGATGGCGGTCTGGGGCACTCCGTCTATGGTGATGGGGATGGTGTAGAGGGTGTGGAATTCGCTGCGGGACAGGGGCAGGCTCTCGCCCTGGATGGGCGGTGCGTCCAGCACAATCAGATGGTTTGCGTAGTCGATGGTGACGGTGCGGCATTCACCGAAGAATTCCAGCCCCACCATGCCGTCTATGGTTTGGTCCTTGGAGGACGTTACCGGCTCGTAGCGGAATTCCTGGGTGGCAAAGTCCATGCTGTCCACCTGCAAGCCGGACACATTGGCACCTATGTAGCCTGCCTCAATCATCTGCCGGGCAAGCCGTTCCACCTTCTTTGGGGAAAGCTCCGGGTGCTGGCTGCGGATATGCTCCTCCACAAGGGACTGGGACTCCGCCTTGAATTCCTCGTCCACCATGGAGCTGTACATGGCGTTGTAGGAAAAGCCACTGTCAAAGCCCAGGTGCAATGTCCTTCCGTTTTCCGTGTCCTGTACCTGGAACACCGGGATGTAGCCCCCGTCGTAGTAGGCGATGGGAATGATTGCACGGGCTTCCGGGTAGGCGGCGGGGTTTGCCTGCTCCACCGGGACAGCCTTGTTGGAGGAGCAGGCGACCATCAGAACCAGTAGAAGGAGGGAGAGAATCAGAAGGGAATGAGGCTTTGTTGTAAAGAATGGTTTCATTATTTGTTCCTCTAAGTTTTTTTGTCCCAAAAAACGGGGCATGGTTTCAGTATGGGGCAGGCGGGTAGGAAACACCATAGCAGTTTGTGCAAATTTGCAGGGAATGGCAAAATTTTTCAAAAAAAATTTGGAGGGGAGGGTGGAATCCACCGGCCTCCTTGGTGTCAGCTGGAGGCGGCCACAGGAAGGGGAGCGCCAGATGCAAGAAAGTCCCCATGAGCAAAGCCGCCGCCCACCTCGCCAAGCTCGTCCTCTGTCAGCTGGACAAAGCCACTGGGGGCCTGGCCGGAGCTCTTCGGAAAATCCAGTCCAAGCTGGCTTCTGGCACTCCGTATCATCTGGGCGGCCTCCTCATGCCTTCCCATGTAGTCCAGCAGGGAGGCTGCATTGTGGAGATGCTTTCTGCCGTTCTCTTCCTCTCCAAGCTGTGCCAGACAGAGTCCCTTGTTGTACAGCAGCTGCGGCAGCAGATAGAGGGAGTTCTGTCCTACGCAGAATCGTATGCCTCCGTCCGCCAGCTCCAGGGCATCCCGCCACCGTCCCTCCTCCAGGCTCCAGCAGGAAAGGTGCAGTAGCACGGTCGTGTAGTTGCGAGACTTCACCTGCTGGTCTGGAATCTTGGTCTCATAGTAGCTTTTTAGGAATTCCATCAGGCGGTAGGCGGCGGCGGAGCGACCTAGGTCATGGAGGTTTGCGGCAATTCCACCGAGTATCAGCAGCTCCATGCTGGACAGGTAGCGGCAGGTCAAGTCGCAGGCTGGATGAAAGTCTTTGAGCGTCAGCCGCAGGATGTGTACCAGATGGTCATGGACAAAGCAGGGATGCACCCGGTTGTGCTCCTTTTGGTACATGACATGGAAGAAGCCGTGGAACTGCTGGCTGAATATATCCTCCGGTTGCCGCAACTGGTTGTAGGTGTTCAGAAGGAGGGAAAAATCGTAGTTGCCATTCACATATTCATTGATGATTTGCATTTCCAGCTGGTAGCGGCGGAATTCGTCCTTGTCCATGGGAATCTGTCCTGTGGGCGGCTGTATTCCCATACGGCGGAAGAGGGCTTCGCACAGTCCACGGGAGGGCAGGACCCGTCCGTTCTCTATGCGGGACAGGGTGGAGGTGGCGCAGAGTCCGAAGCACAGCTCTTCCTGGGAGATGCGATGGCGGATGCGGAATTCCTTCAGAATCGGACCAATCTGATAGTAGTCCATGGAGTGCTCTCCTTGCAAATCTAATGGGATGATACATGGATAACAATCCGTAGGGCAGAATGATACAGGCGGTGGGGCTGGCGGGATTGCCGTCGGATTCGGGAGGCTAACGGCCTTAAATCCGTCAAAATTGCTTCTGTAGGCTGGGCTGGCCTGATGAAAATCCTCTGTTCCCCCGCTATCCTTTAGTGGGGAGGCTTTTTATGGTAACACTGCAAGATTTGGGCCGCTGTACCTTTCCTGCCATGCTGAGGCACAGCCTGGAAAAATTTTCCCAGCGGCCGGCCCTGTCCTTGGTGCATGGAGAACCCATTACCTACGGTCAGTTCCAGCAGATGATGGACCGGGTGGCCAGGGTGATGACGGCCAACGGCTTTGCCCCCAGGAAGAAGGTGGCTATCCTTGGGCCGGGAATGAGCCAGTGGGGGGCGGTGTACCTGGCCACCGTCTGCCGTGGCGGAATCGCTGTGCCCTTGCTGCCGGATTTTACCACCGAGGAGCTGCGGAACATCCTGGGTCATGCCAGCGTGGATATGCTGGTGGTGTCCCGCTCCCTCTATCCGAAGGTGCAGGACCTTGGGGAGGACCTGCTGCCGGTCATCATCGTGATGGAGGACTTCACGGCCGTGCGGGGCCGGAATGCCAACATGAGCCGAGGATTTTTGCCCAAGGCGGTGACGGTGGAGGAGGATGACACTGCCTCCATCATCTACACTTCCGGTACCACAGGACAGCCCAAGGGTGTGGAGCTGAGCCACAGGAACCTGGTATGGACGGCCCTCCAGTGCCAGACGGTTCATCGGGTGAACAAGTACGACCGCTGCCTGTCTTTTCTTCCCCTGTCTCATGTCTACGAGTTTACCATCGGCTTTGTCTTGCAGATTCTCAACGGCAGCTGCATCTATTATCTGGAGCGGCCGCCCACGGTGTCCAGCCTCTTGCCCGCCTTCCAGAAGGTGCGGCCCACCATTGTGCTCAGCGTCCCCATGGTGATGGAAAAAATCTACAAGAATAAGATTTTCCCTGGTCTCACCGGTTCCAGATTCCGTCGCTGGCTCCACGGGCTTCCGATTGCCGGAAGACTGATGGACAGGATTGCCGGCGGACAGCTGCGGAGAGCCATGGGAGGAAGGATTCGCTTCTTTGGCATTGGTGGTGCCCGGCTGGATCCCGACGTGGAGCTTTTCCTCAAGCGGGCCAAGTTTCCCTATGCCATCGGCTACGGACTGACGGAGACATCGCCCCTGCTGGCAGGAAGCGGCCTCCGCAACACGGTTCCCAGAACGGTGGGTCCGGTGCTGGAGGGGGTGGAGCTGCGGATTCTCCACCCCGATCCGCAGAGTGGGGTGGGGGAGGTGGTTGCCCGGGGCCCCAATGTGATGAAGGGCTACTACCGGGACTACAAGCTGACAGAAGCGGCCTTTACCACCAGCCGAGATTCCTGCGGGCCGGGCTGGTTTAAGACCGGCGACCTGGGCATTCTGGAAAACCGCCGTGGCCGCCTCTGGCTTTCCCTCAAGGGCCGCTCCAAGAACATGATTTTGGGGCCGTCGGGAGAAAACATCTACCCGGAGGACATCGAGTTTGTCCTGAACCAGCACCCGCTGGTGGCGGAATCGCTGGTGGTGGAGGGAGAGAAGGGGGGACTGGTGGCCCTGGTGAAGCTGGTGGAGAATGCCGTCGCTAACACTGCCACGGCAGTGGGAAGTAAGCTTGGTCAGGCCGTGCAGGACGTGAAGGAAGACTTTCTGTACCGGCGGGAGGAGCTGCTGTCAGAAATCCAGTACTTCGTGAACCGCCGGGTGAACAAAAATGCCCGCATCGGCTCCGTCCGCCCCGTGGAGGACTTTGAGAAGACCGCCAGCCAGAAAATCAAGCGCTACCTGTACCACCTGCGGCCCGCCCACGGCGGGAAGTGAGGGAAGGAACTGCGGGCAGCTCAGTTGGCGGACTTCAGCTTGCTGTCGTCAATTTCCTGCTGGATGTCGGGCTTTTCCTCCAGCAGGGAGAGCATGGCCTCTATCTGGGACTGGACGAAGGCCGGATCCTTGTCCTCCAGCCCCAGCTTGAGCTTTTCTG
>JAGARR010000046.1 GCA_017622135.1 Spirochaetaceae bacterium | reverse complement strand
TCAATCAATCAATCAATCAATCAATATAAATTCTATCTTGATTCCCTTCTTGGCGGCAGGAGTACCGGAGAGGGGATATGTATGGCCGCAGAAATTTCTCTTGGCGTGGAACTGCCGGGAGGGGTGTCTGCGGCCTTTTTGCGTTTGAAGGGGAGGCAGACCTGTTTCCCCTGATTTCGGACAATCCTCCAAGGGAGCTTTGCACCTGGGATTGAATATACAAGGTGGAGGAACCCGGCAACCGTGTCTGGAAAATGTGGATTGCCGAGAACCTCCTGAAAAGGAGTTTTTATGAAAACATCCAGAAAAGAGTATAATGGAAAAACTCTTGCTGTGGTAGTGGCTGCCCTGGCGGCAGTGCTGATGTTGTTTTGGGCTGGCTGCACCATGGGCACCGGTGGTGGCAATGGAAGCAAGGATGACCTTGACGACAAAAAGGAGACTGAGTCAGCCAGTGGTGTGGACTATGAGAATTATAGCACGAGCGATTATGTGGTGAAGGTGAAGAACAATACCACTAAAAAGCTGGTGGTGTTCAAGGGTGAGCCCAGTGCTGACACCTTGATGGGAGGTGTGCCAGCCAGTGCCACCAACCATGGTCTGAAAAAGAATAGCAGCTTGTTCTCCAGCTCCAGCGACTTTGTGCTGTTCTTTGTTACTGAGGAAGACTATGTGGCTCACAAGGATAACTTGTCCAACCTGAAGACAAAGCCCTTTACCCGATTGTATGCTTATTATAATAAAAATGCACCAAATAATTTTGTGTACGAGATTTCTAGCATTATGGGGGGCACGGGAAAAATCACCCTAAATAATTCATCTGATTACAATGTGGAGTTGAGGAGAAATTCGATTCACGGTGAAGTGATTGGTTATTCTGCTGCTAAAACTTACAACACAGAGTTTATGGTTGACCCAGGAGATTATCTAATTTTTCCTGTGTTCCGTAAATTTGATACAACATTGAATGAAATTGTCACTGTATTTCCCAAATATAGTGCCGGTACTCCTGCCGCAGGGCAAGCATTTTCAGTAGAGCATCAGATTACTAGCAATTCTCCTTTGGTTGTGAATTCAGATAAGTGGGCTAAAGATGTAACATTTACAAACGGATATGCATATCTGAAATTGAAGAATGAGTCAAAAGCTGGTATTAGACTCTATGCTGGTGCAAATACAGAAGCATTGACGACTTCTACTGGTGGACAAGTTATTAACTCTGGTAGTTCATTAATCTATCAAATAGAAATGACAAGGCTTTCTGGTGTTGAAGGGTATAAGTTCTCAGAATCAGAAAAGATTGCAAGTTTATTGTATGGTGGAAGTGAAAAGAGTGATTATTCAATTCCAGAACATACGTTTGAGGCTGGTAAACTGTATACTTTCACTGTAACTGGAGATAATGTTTGGACTCTGACTGGGGACTGGGAAGGATCTGGTGTCCCTGTTGAAAATGGGTTTACAGTCAATCAGTAGTTTCTTATTTGACGGCGAACCAGTACTAGTTGATGATGGATTTAAAATCACCAACTAGGTACGCCTGTGACACTCGGGGGCTGGCGGTGCTGGCTCCTGGGTGTTGATTTTGGGATTGGTGCATGAAAAAGGAATTGCGGCTTCTTCCAATGTGTTTTTTTCTCATTTTCTTGTCCTGTAGCCAGGGCTCCGGGGGCGGGTCTTCAGCTGCTGGCGGGCTTGTGGAAAAGCCCGGGCCTGAAGGTGGCGGTGTGCCGCCACAGCTGGCGCAGGTACAGATTGTAAATCCCACGGATTACGACGTGAACCTCTTTGTGGGGCTCAATCCGCTGCAGGGAGCCGCCACCGCCCTCATTCCCAAAGGTTCAACCTACACCCACACCATGCCGCCCACCTCCGGCTCTGGAGGGGACAGCTTTTACTTTGAGTACCTCATTCCCGTGGGAGGAACCTCCTTTCCTTATTTTAGCTATGAGAATTCCCAGGTCTACCAGGTGGGTCTGGGCAAGGATAACCGCATCACCGTGGGGGCGCTTACCCAGTGCAAGGCCGACGCTGCCTACCTGCTGCTGGAAAACACCACGGAGACCGCACTTTCTTTGGTGAATGGAAACACCCTCATGACTCCTGAGGGGCAGGACAGCTATCTGGTGGAGGCGGGGGCCACTGCCGTCTATGCCGTTGCCCAGAATGCGCAGGTGTCTGTGGCAGGCTCCACCATGATGAAGGTGTCTGTGGGGACAAGGCAGGCCTCCCTTCCTGACTATGACTTTGAGCAGGGGCGTGTCTACACCTTTTCGGTGGTTTCCAAGGGTTCCACCGCTGAGCCGCAGGTGGTGTTGAAGGGAGTGAGTCCCTTTGACCTGGATGTGGCCCGGCAGATTTGGCAGCTCCAGGTGGCGGACACGGAGAGCCGCCGGTTCAGGATAGACTGTGTGCGGCCCGCTGGTGAACAGGCTGCCGGATTGGTGGTGGCAGGGGTGGACCAGATAGACGGTGAGATTTTTCTGCGTGAATATGATGTGTATGGGAGCTGCACCTTGGAAAGCACCTTTACCATACAGACCAGCAATGCAGCCACGGCCAGGTCCTACCAGGTGTATGACCTGGTGGCAGGGAAGGACAATGACTATATCCTGCTGGTTGGGCTGGCTGCGGGAGCGGATGAGCTGATGGAGTATGTGCTGGTAAGCTGGAATCCCCGTGACAAGACCACGGTCTGGAACATGAATTTGAGCCAGTTTGACTTGGAAGGAGTTTTTGTCTTTCGGGAAGGATGCCGGAACAGCCTGATTCAGCTGGAGGCAGGGGAGTATGCCCTGGCTGGCGGCATTGTACAGGCAGACGGAATGCACCACTTTGTGGGTACGGTGGATACCAGGGCGGAGTCTAACAATCTACAACTATCTTCCTATGTGTCTGAGTCAAACTCTGATATTGGCAATGGGGTACAGCAGATGTTTACTTCCTTGCACTGGACGGGCAGTAGCTTGATTGCAGTGGGCTACGAGAACTGTGACTTTTCGTATGCCAACAGGCCGCACCGTGGTGTGGTGTACCAGCTGGATAGGAGTCTTACTGGGGCTACGCAACTCCATTCCTCTGAGGGCAACCTGTTCTTTGGCGTGGAAGGGAATGGGGACACCTACTATGTCTGCGGGGAGGCCACCGGCACTGGCAGGATTTTGTACGGCTGTTTTTTAACGAGCACCATGATTCAAGAGAAGCAGGAGCCAGTGCAGCACACCTCGGCTGGTGCCTACAACTGGTTCAACCAGCTGTGCTTGTACGGCAACACCTTGGTGCTCTGCGGCCTTACTGCCGACAGCATGGACGGTACTACCAATGCCCGCCCCATCGTTGCCGCCTATAATACCAGCGGCCAGATGATTTGGGAAAATGTATACAGTGGACAGAGCGATGCGGCCAGCTGTGTGCCGAACAAGATTGGAACATATTGGATTCACCTGACTGGCGGCAGCGGCGGCCATTCCATTGTGAGTGGCGACTTGCTGGGCAGGAACACTGGACGGGTGATTCCTTGGTAAGGACCGGGGCTGCGTTGGGCTCCAAAAGTTAGGAAAATAAGGAGAGGTAGCGGTATGAGAAGAAGTGGATTCGTGAGCGTGGTTGGAGGGAGCCTGCTGGTACTGGTGCTGGTGCTGGGAGCCTGCCGGACGGAGATAAGCTCCGGTCCCGGAGGCGGGAGCCAGGGGAGCCCCAGTGGCGGCAATCCGAGTGCGGAGGGGGATCAAGTTCCCGGGGATCAAGTTCCCGGGGATCAAGTTCCCGGGGATCAAGTTCCCGGGGATCAGCCTGCTGAAGAGGAAATTCCCAGCACTCCGGCGGCCCGCTTCTTCTGGGGAACCTGGATACGCATGGACAACGGCGCCCACTACAAGGTGTACGAGGACACGGTGACACAAGAGGATGGAGGAGCAATCTATTATGTAAGCCCCTCCTCCACCACTGAACGGATGGTGGTCTCTGGCCTCGGCACCTTCACCAAGGAAAGCGACAGCGTCATCATGAACGGCTCCATCCCCTACTTCCGCAAGGGCGGTGCGAACCCGAGCTACCGCATGAGGCTGGTGGGCTTTGTGGGAGGGCCCAGCCGTGCGGCTGCCACCACCATCCATGGCTGGAAGGTCACCGGAACCTCCGGCAGCTACCCCACCTACACCAATACCTCCAAAAGCGACGAGAATGGGGAGTTCACCCTCACTGCCCCTGTGGTTGGGGACACCCAGACGGTGACCGTGTCCACCGACAGTGGGGTCATCGTGGTTCCCGGCCTGACGATAGAGAACAGCGGAGACTTTATGGGCACCATCCCCCTGGTGGACAGCGGGGACTACATCCTCAAGATAACCGGCTCCATAGCCCAAGAAGAAAAGCTTGATGGCTATCTCTATGGGAACAGTTACAAACGCTATCCCATGACCCTCACCATTACCAACGTGAGCCAGGTAAAGAGTGCCATGTCTGTGTGCGTGGTGGAAAATGATGACCCAAACCTAAGCATTACCTCTAGCTACGATCTTGCTGGTGTGCCTATCTCTACCTTGGCTCCAGGTGCCACTAAAACCATAGATCTAGAAGTGTCCTATGGTCATTTGACGGAGCCCTATGTGGACACAGAGATTAAGGTACGCATTACCAACGCCCAGACAGGGAATGAGTGGGTGGACTATGTGCCACTACGGTTTTTCCGAGGTCAGGTACCCTTGACGGTGGCGGCGGTAAGTACTGAGGGAAACCATTCTGCAGCCCTTAACGGCTTTTTAGTACATCCAGACGGTCAGAGCCAGTTCTTTTCCGTGCCTCATGGTGGCAGCAGCACCATTTATAGCCCCACTTTTCCCAATAATCAACCCTATTTGATGGCCTTTAGCGGGGCCACTGTGACAGGTACACTCTCTGATAGCACAGAGATGTTCTATACCGTGGCAGTGGGAGACTCCGAGCCAGTGGAGGTGAAGACTGGTGGAAGTGGCATACTGGGGTATATGACCTTTGGTGAGCCAAATGAAAGTGAGAAGCAAGCTTATCCTGTAAACGGGAATTTTCAATCTTACCTTTCTGAGGGAGAGATAGATTATTTTAGCGTGACATCTGACACATGGGAGTTGGTGTCTATAGCGGAACAGTGCACCATCAGCTACAACAGTGATGGTGGCGGAGTTGTTCAGGACAAGAAGGTGTACAAGGGCACCCGGCTGAACATCTATCACCTGCCTATCCTCACCAAGGAGGGGTACGACTTTGATGGCTGGTACAGTGGTGGCACCAAGATAGAATCTGGCTACCAGGTACAAGCTGATGAATTCCTGACGGCTCGGTGGAAAATTCACCAGTACACCGTCAGCTACAGCACCGAGCGTGGCAGTGCACCAGCGGCCAAGACCTACGACTACAACACAGCTTTGAGTGCCAGCGATTTGCCCCAGTTGAGCCAGTACGGCTACACCTTTGGGGGCTGGTACAGTGGCAACACCAAGATAACCGAGGGCCACCGCCTGACAGCTCCCCTGAGCTTGACAGCGCAGTGGATACCAGTCAAGTATACCGTCAGCTACAATACTGAGCATGGTAGTGCACCAGCAGTCAAGACCTACGATTATAATACTACCTTGGGAACGGCAGGATTACCCAGTTTGACAGCCACGGGCTACACCCACACTGGCTGGCAGGTGGAGGGTGTTACTGCTACTGCGGGCTATGTGGTAACAGAGAATGTGACCCTGACAGCCACTTGGGAGATACAGCGGTACACGGTGAACTACACCACTGCCCATGGCAGCAAGCCTGCAGCCAAGACCTACGACTACAACACAGCTTTGAGTGCCGAGGATTTGCCCCAGCTGAGCCAGTACGGCTATACCTTTGGGGGCTGGTACAGTGGCAGCACCAAGATAGAGGCGGGGCACAAGCTGACGGCACCCTTGAGCCTGACGGCACAGTGGACACCAGTCAAGTACACCGTCAGATACAGCACCGAACGTGGCGGCACGGTGGAGGACAAGCCCTACGACTACAACACCACCCTGGGAACGGCAGGGCTGCCCCGCCTGACGGCCACGGGCTATACCCACACCGGCTGGCAGGTGGAGGGGAAGACTGCTACTGCGGACTATGTGGTAACAAATGATGTGATCCTGACAGCCACTTGGAAGATACAGCGGTACACGGTGAACTACACCACTGCCCATGACAGCAAGCCGGATGCCAAGACCTACGACTACAACACAGCTTTAAGTGCCGAGGATTTGCCCCAGCTGAGCCAGTACGGCTACACCTTTGGGGGCTGGTACAGTGGCAGCACCAAGATAGAGGTGGGGCACAAGCTGACGGCACCCTTGAGCCTGACGGCACAGTGGACACCAGTCAAGTACACCGTCAGATACAGCACCGAGCGTGGCGGCACGGTGGAGGACAAGCCCTACGACTACAACACCACCCTGGGAACGGCAGGGCTGCCCCGCCTGACGGCCACGGGCTACACCCACACCGGCTGGCAGGTGGAGGGTGTTACTGCTACTGCGGGCTATGTGGTAACAGGGGAAGTGACCCTGACGGCCACTTGGACTCCCAACACAAACACCAGGTACACGGTCCGTCACCATCAGCAAAATGTGACTGGGGAAGGGTATACGCTGGTTTCTGGGGATACGGAAGCAAAGACAGGTACCACCGATGCCACCACGGCTGCCGCAGCCAAAAGCTATACTGGCTTTACTGCAAAGGGAATAACTCAGGAAACCATAGCTCCAGATGGCTCCACCGTGGTGGATGTGTTCTATGACCGGAAGATTATTAACTTGACTCTAGATTTGGACGGGGGAAGCACCACCACCGCCTTGAGCGGCGGAATGCTTTCCGGAAGATATGGTGCTCCCGTGAGCCTAGTGGCTCCCACCAAAAGTGGCTGGCATTTCACCGGTTGGAACACCAGTGGTGGAACGCTCCCCACCACCTTTACCGGACCGGGAACCTACAAGGCACTGTGGACTGGGGCAGGTGTGAGTGTGACGGTGGCTCCTGTGTCCGACATACAGGTAAGGCAGCATACTGACGGCACCACCGTAACCTTGACGGCAGACGCTGGCTACACCAGCTACCAGTGGAAGGTGGACGGAGTGGTACAAAATGGACAAACCAGCAAGGTGCTAGAGCTAGACACCAGCAGCTGGGTGACTGGAACCTATGAGGTGTTCCTGCTGGTTCAGGATGGAGGACTCTACAAGTCTGCCAGCCTGCGAATAACCAAATAGGAGACATAAGATGAGGCGATATATTTCTATTTTGATTGTGGCCATTAGCATTGCTGCCACCTCCTGCAATAATTTCCTTGTGAAGGAGGAATCCACCCCGCCAGAGGGAGCCTTTGTTACCCTTGCGGTGGGGAAAACTGGCAGCCGTACCATCCTGCCGGAGTCCTATGACGAGGTTAGTGCCTTAAAAGATTTTGTCTTCACTGCCACCAGTGAAGACCATGAACCTATTACCCAGACCTTTGCTGACTATGACTCCTTGCAGACGGCGAAGGTACCTATCGTTGCCGGCACCTGGGATTTTTCTCTTTCTGCTACCTCTCAACATGGAGTACAGTATAAGGGTGCTTTGGACAACAAGATTATTGTTGTGGGCTCTAACAATCTTTCCTTTGACATACAGATTGCAGAGCTGAGTGCCGAGCCGGGTGCTTTAGAGGTACAGCTGACCTTTCCCGGCACTAACGTTACCGTGGTAAAGGCTGGCCTGTATTCCATCGCCGGGGAGGCATTGGCCGGTTTTCCTGAGGACATCCTTGCGATTAGCGACGGCAGCACCGTCACCTACAGTAAGGATAGTGTGCCCGGGGGGAGCTATGTGATTCAGTTTTCCTTCTATGGGGATGCTGAGTGTACTGTTTTTTTAGGAATGCACACCGAGTCGGTGGTGATTGTCTCCGGCAAAAAGAGTGCCGCTACTCGTAGCATAGAGTCAATCAACCCAATGTACACCATCACCTATGAGCTGGATGGCGGAAGCTTTGTAGAAGGATACACGGCACCAGAGAAATTTACTTCAGGCATGGAGTTTCAGCTGCCCAAGGTGTCTAAGGTACGGAAATCTGGGATGAGTTTTTTCGGATGGTATACAGACACTGCCTTTACAGGCTCCCCAGTCTATTCCCTCCCTCGGGGAACTTGCGAAAACAAGGTATACTATGCCAAATGGGGGACATTTACAGCTGAGACTATTGATGTAATAGATTTTGGGAGCGTGGCTGGAGACTATGATCTTGTTGTTTCCGGGCCAGTCACTTCAGAAACTATCAGCACCTTGAAAAGAAAACTGACCTTTGCAGGAACATCTGCCAAGATTCACCTTGACCTGTCCCAAACCACCGGCCTCACCAGCATCGACAATGGGGCGTTTGAGGGCTGCAGCGAGCTTACCAGCGTGGAGATCCCTGCTGGTGTGACCAGCATCGGCAATGGGGCGTTTGGTGGCTGCAGCGGGCTTACCAGCGTGACCTTTGGGGCAGGCTCCCAGCTTGAGAGCATTGGCTCATCTGCGTTTGAGGGCAGCAGCGAGCTTACCAGTGTGGAGATCCCAGCGTCTGTGACCAGCATCGGCTCTGAGGCGTTTCGGGGCTGCAGCAGGCTTACCAGCGTGACCTTTGGGGAGGGCTCCCAGCTTGAGAGCATTGGCTCATATGCGTTTGAGGGCAGCAGCGGGCTGACCAGCGTGGAGATTCCTGCAGGTGTGACCAGCATTGGCTCTTGGGCTTTTCATGGCTGCAGTGGGCTTGCCAGCGTGACCTTTGGGGAGGGATCCCAGCTTGAGAGCATCTACGGGCTGGCGTTTGGGGGGTGCAAAGGGCTGACCAGTGTGGAGATCCCTGCGTCAGTGACCAGCATCGACGAGAGTGCGTTTGGTGGCTGCAGCGGGCTTACCAGCGTGACCTTTGGGGCAGGCTCCCAGCTTGAGAGCATTGGCTCATGTGCGTTTCAGGGCTGCAGCGGGCTGACTAGCGTGGAGATTCCTGCTGGTTTGACCAGTATTGGTTATGATGCGTTTGCGGGGTGCAAAGGGCTGACCAGCGTATATTACCAGGGAGACCTTGCCCGCTGGTGCGAGGGGTTTGCAGGTAGAGGTAGCCTCATGGCTCTTTGTGAGAATCTGTACATCAATGGGGAGCTAGTACAAGGAGACTTGGTAATTCCTGCTGGTGTGACCAGCATTGGCTCTTCTGCGTTTGTGGGGTGCAGCGGGCTTACCAGCGTGACCTTTGAGGCAGGCTCCCAGCTTACGAACATCGGCGGGAGTGCGTTTGAGGGCTGCAGAGGGCTCACCAGCGTGGAGATTCCTGCTGGTGTGACCAGCATTGGCTCTTCTGCGTTTGTGGAGTGCAGCGGGCTTACCAGCGTGACCTTTGAGGCAGGCTCCCAGCTTACGAACATCGGCGGGAGTGCGTTTCAGGGTTGCAGAGGGCTCACCAGCGTGGAGATTCCTGCAGGTGTGACTAGTATTGGCAAGTGGGCGTTTCAAGGATGCATAATCCTGTCGAGTGTGACTTTTGGGGATACCAGTGGATGGTATGTTACCACAAGTGAAACAGGTGCAGAAAACAAGAATGGCGGTACGGCGGTTACCCCGTCTCCTACGGATCTTGCTACCAATGAAGTATTGGTGAGAAGAACCTACACTTATTACTATTGGTATAAGAAGTAGTGGTGGGGGAGGTAGCGGTATGAGAAGAAATAGATTCATGAGCGTGGTTGGAGGGAGCCTGCTGGTACTGGCGCTGTTTTTGGGCTCCTGCCGGGGGCTTGTTGAAGAAACTGGGCCAGATCAAGAGGAGGCAGGAGCCTACCTTGCTTTCCAGCTGGGGGAAGGGGGGCGGACAGTGTTTCCTTCTGTGGAGACAACGGGCCTCACCAACTTTGTTCTGGAAGGAACCAGGGAAGGAGGCCAGCGGCAAGACCTAGGGGCTTGGAGCAGCTACAGCCAATTTCTCAGTGCCACGGTGGCGGTGCAGCCGGGAGTGTGGCGATTTACCCTCACTGCACAAGCCTCTAGCTCCAGACTTGCCGCCAGCCTTGCGGAGGTGGTGGTCAACGTGGGGCAAAACACCTTGCACTTTCCCCTTGGGTATACCGACTACGGTACTGCTGGCGGAAGTGGTGCCGTTGAGGTGAGTCTTGACATTCCCAGTGGTGGCGGTGTGGTGGCGGCCACCGGGGGGCTGTATGCTGTTATGACGGACAGTCCGGTAGAAAATTTCCAGGATGAGGAATTGCAGCTGTCTGGAGCTACTGTCCACTACCAAAAGGCTGGTGTTCCTGTTGGTCAATATTTTCTCAAGATAAAATTGTATGCTGACGCAGAGAAGGAAGTCTTGGTCAATACCTACGAGGAGCTGGTGCGGGTGGCTGACGGAAGCCGCAGTGTGGCCAGCAGGGAAATTGAGTCTTTGAACGAGGTGTACTCCATCACCTACCAGTGGAATGGGGGAGGGCTTGCCTCTGGGGCTACTGCCCCCTTGAAATTTACCCGACACTCCAGTATCGCCTTGCCCACGGCCTTTGAGGTGGACAAGGCTGGCTGGTGTCTGCTGGGTTGGTATGACAATGCAGAATGTAGCGGAGTGCCTATAACAGAGATTGTGCCGGGTACTGTGCAAAACAAGACCCTGTATGCCCAATGGGGGCAGGGTGTCAAGGTCAGCTCTGGCACTGTAGCCAGCCTAGACCTAACCGCTGTTGCTGGAGACTATCATATCATGGTTGCTGGCAGCATAAACTCATCAACCATCAGAACCCTGAAAGACAAACTTACTGCCGCAGGAGAAACTGCTAAAATTCATCTTGACCTGTCCCAAACCACCGGCCTCACCAGCATCGACTCAGGTGCGTTTAGAGAATGCATTGGGCTTACCAGCGTGGAGATTCCTGCATCGGTGACCAGCATCGGCGGTTCTGCGTTTTATGGGTGCATTGGGCTTACCAGCGTGGAGATCCCTGCGTCGGTGACCAGCATCGGCTCTGATGCGTTTTCTGAGTGCATTGGGCTTACCAGCGTGGAGATTCCTGCTGGTGTGACCAGCATCGGCCGTAGGGCGTTTTATGATTGCAGCGGGCTTGCCAGCGTGGAGATCCCTGCTGGTGTGACCAGCATTGGCTATGAGGCGTTTTCTGGGTGCAGCGGGCTTACCAGCGTGGAGATTCCTGCATCGGTGACCAGCATCGGTGATGGTGCGTTTTCTAGGTGCATTGGGCTTACCAGCGTATATTACCAGGGGGACCTTGCCCGCTGGTGCGAGGGGTTTGTGTATAATTATCATTCCCTCATGGCTTATTGTGAGAATCTGTACATCAATGGAGATCTGGTACAAGGAGACTTAGTAATTCCTGCTGGTGTGACCAGCATTGGCGATTATGCGTTTAGGGGGTGCAGCGGGCTTACCAGCGTGGAGATCCCTGCGTCGGTGACCAGCATCGGCTCTAGTGCGTTTTCTGGCTGCAGCGGGCTGACCAGTGTGGAAATCCCTGCGTCGGTGATCAGTATCGGAGAGAGTGCGTTTATAAATCTCAGCGGGCTGACCAGCGTGATCTTTGGGGAGGACTCCCTGCTTGAGAGCATCGGCGGGCAAGCGTTTTCTGGCTGTAGCGGGCTGAGCAGTGTGGAGATTCCTGCGTGTGTGACTTTTATAGGCTATTCTGCGTTTATGGGTTGCAGTGGCCTGACCAGTGTGGAGATACCGGCATCGGTGACCTCCATCGGTTTTCAGGCGTTTAGAGAATGCAGTAAGCTTACTAGCGTGACTTTTGAGGATACCAATGGATGGTACTTTTCTGCAGATTTTACTAAAACTGAAGTTACTCTAACGGATTCTGTTGCCAATGCGGAATTGTTGAGATATGCCGACGTCAATGACACTTTATATAAGAAGTAGTGGTGGGGGAGGTAGCGGTATGGTGAAGGATGAGTTGACGGAAAGGGAGCTGTATCAGGAGCTGTGGCAGGGGAGGGACTTTGAGATCAATCACCTGTGGCAGCGGTCGGTGTTCCTTGGGGCGTTCATGTTGGCCATTGCCGCAGGCTACGGGGGCCTTGCCCTAAAGTTGCTCTTTCCTGAATGCAAGGACGGTGCTTCCGTTGGCTCCACCTTCTTCCAGCAGCTGGCTGGCGCCGGCCTGAGCTACCTGGGGATGGTGTTCTCCATTCTGTGGGTGCTCATGGCCAAGGGGTCAAAATTCCTGCAGGAGCGGTACGAAGCCTCTATTTCTTGGATGGTGCACAACAGCGACATTGCCAAGGACCTTCCAGAACAGGCTCCCTATCACGGCAATCTAAAGCCGCTGGCAAAGGACAAATGCAGTGACAATATCTTTTCCCCCTGTCCCGCCCACTATTCCGTGTCCGCAGTCAACTGGGGTGTTGGACTGGTGGGTATTCTTTGTTGGTCTGTTTTATGTATGGTGCATCTGGGAAAGGCCCTGGAAAAGAAATTTGAACAGCTCAATGCCCTGCAAGTCGCACTGGGAAGCATTGGAACCTTCCTCCTGCTCAGTGCCGTTTCGCTTTTTATGCTCATCTGGCTTTGCAAGTCCCAGTCAGAGTGGTAGTTTGGAGTGGTAATTTATGGAAGAAAAAGACAGACATTTTCTTTTTGGAATAGTTGCATCCGTTGGCTTGTGTTTCATTATTCTTGTGTTTTTTACGGGAGATGAAGCATTAAAAGACAATCCTGCTTTTTTAAATTTTTTCTTTTTTTTACTATTTATATTTCTTGTTCTGTTAATTTTCTATTTTGTACTAGAAATTATTTTTGTCAGTCCTAGTACAAAATGGCACATTGTTACAGAATGCTCGCCAGATCAAGAGCTGCGCAGCAAAAGAAACCTTCTTTTTCACCAAGACATAACAGTTTTTCCCAGTAGCATAATTTCCTATTGTGAAGCCGTGGAGCAGGTGGAATTTGCCGGTTCTGACTGCTATTTTATGCCAGGTTCTTTCGAGGGCTGTGCCAATTTGGAGTACATCAAGCTTCCCCACCGCTTGGAAAGAATTCCAGACAATATGTTCAACAACTGTTCCTCTCTCAAGGAAATCATCATTCCCCCCACCGTTAAATCAATTGGAAAAAATGCGTTTGATGGCTGCAGCGGGCTGACCAGAGTGACCTTTGGGGAGAGTTCCAAGCTTGAGAGCATCGGCGATTATGCGTTTAGGGGGTGCAGCGGGCTGACCAGTGTGGAGATTCCTGAGTCAGTGACCAGCATCGGCCGTGGTGCGTTTAAGGGCTGCAGCGGGTTGAGCAGCATGAAGATCCCTGCAGGTGTTGTGGATTCCGGCCTATTTCCTGCGGTAACTGGTGAATGCAGGGTAGTTGTAACAGGTGAAATTACCGGCTCCACTGTCAAGAAATTGAGATCCATGATTGACGGAATGTCTGCCGGAGCCAAGATTCGCCTAGACCTGTCCCAAACCACTGGCCTCACCAGCATCGGCTCTGAGGTGTTTAAGGGCTGCGACAGTCTTACCAGCGTGACCTTTGGGGAGGGCTCCCAGCTTACGGACATTGGCAATTCTGCGTTTAGGGGGTGCAGCGGGCTGACCAGAGTGACCTTTGGGGATACCAGTGGATGGTATGTTACCAAAAGTGAAACAGTTGCAGCAAAGGAGGCTGATGACGAGATAGTTGAGCTGAATTCTAAAAAGCCTACTGAAAATGCGAAATTGGTGAAAAAGTATGCTGATCGGTATTGGTATAAGCAGAAGTAGTAGTGGGTGGCTGGGGCAAGGAAAAGTTCCCGGGTGGGAACAAGCCCTTGAACCAGTGGGTGTGGCAATGTAATACGTTGAATACAGTGTATTACATAGGGTTAGAAGATATCTAGCTTTCAGAAAAAGTTTTACAAGACATCCGCAGTGGCAAAGAAAAAACTTATTCTGCTGAAGAAGTTTTTGCTGAGGCAGGTTTGTGACCGTTTTGTGAAATTGATGATGATAAAATACGTATAACGATTTTGAAAATCGGACACAGAAAGAATGTTTATGGCACCTAAAAAATACGCTCTAGTCCGCTCTCAAATGTGTGAAATGTCAACACCTTTTTAGGCAATATGTTTAGGGGTGGTGGCAGAGCAGGGATGATTATGCGGATAAAATTGTAGGCGATGAGTGAAGCCTAGGACTTGGAGTTGGCGCTCACTCTCTCTCCCGGTACCACTCCCGCACCCTGTTGAAGGCATTGGTCAGCTGGTCAATTCTCTGGGCTGCCTGGGCGGAGGTGATTTCTTCCTGGGCCGTGTCCGGGTGTGCTTCCTTCAAAAGCTGGGCGTAGGCGGCGCGCACTTGGCTCAGGCTGGGAATTGGGAGGAAGGCTTCCGTTTGCCCGGTAAACTGCCCGGTCTGGGTGGCTTCTCCAAATCCCAGAAGGCCCAGAGCTTGTTCCACATCCCGTGGCAGAGTGATGGGTTCTTTCTCTGCTGCAGGTTCTCCTGCCGCAAAGCCGCCCTCTTGGGCAGGGGAGCTGTTTTCCCCAGCAAGATTATTTTCCCGGTAATATTTTCTCTTCGGTGGGTTCTGGGGAATCTCGCCCTTCTCAAGGCACTCGTTCAGCATGTCCCCCAATTTATCGAACATGGAGCTCATGGCTCCAGTATGGCGGCGGAAAAGGATTAAGTCAACAGGAGGGGAAGCCGGTACACGAAGGCTTGACTGTACCATTTTTTTATGGTAAATTCTGCTTAGAAGGTCTCCATTAACCTGTGGTTTAAATACACAAAGAGATGAAGATTACTGAAAGGCTGCTTGTTGTCCAGGCAGCCTTACTTTTTGAGGCACGATGTTTTCATTAAAAAAAGAACCTCCAATTCATTACGATACACCAGAATTATTTGAAGGCATTGCATGATGCGTGTAGCGAAGTATATTACAAGCCTGCTGGTTACGAGACAAAGCCGTACCTTGGAATTCTTGTGGAAAAGGAAGGAGTTGAATATGCGATTCCCCTCTCATCAGCAAAGGAAAAGCACAAGGCTTGGAGAAATGTTGCAATAGATCGTTTCTTGATATTTGAGAATTGCGACAAACAGAAGCTTGGAACGAGGGCTGTGTATGTTGAAAATCCTGACGGAAGCGTAAAGCATATCCTTGCGGTAATCGATGTGAAGAAAATGATTCCCGTGAAGCAAGGGCTATACTCTAAGGTGAATTTGAATCCATCTGAAACTGACTCTCCTGCTGACAAGAAATATAAGGTTCTTTTGAACATCGAGTACTCTTTCTGTCTTAAAATTATTGATTCCTTGATTCAAAAAGCAACAAGGATATACGAAAAGCAAATCAGAACGGGCAAGATTCCTCGGTTTTGCTGCGACTTCAAGTTGCTTGAAAAGATTTGTGATGAATATACGCTAGCGTAGCCGGAAGCTGGTACACATCAGCCACGCCATCCACCAGAATCCCGCCCATTCCCAGCTCCAGCGGCAGGGCAAGGTCAATGTGGTAGCGGTCCCCCACGGCAAGGCAGTTTTCCGGCGGGCAGTGGAGCTTTTCCAGAGCCAGCAGGAAGGGGGCGGGGTGGGGCTTGGAGGCTTGGCAGCTGTCCAGGCCGATGACGAGGGGGAGGAGATGCTCCACACCCAGGGCGGCAAGGGTCTTTTTTCCCACCAGCACCGGGTTGTTGGTGAGGCAGGCCAGCCTGAACCTATGGCTGAGGGCTTCCAGGCTTGCCCGCAGTCTCTCATCCCGGCGGAGGAATTGCGCCGGCTCCAAAAGCTCCTCCCGCCAGCGGATGCTCTCTTCTATCGGATGTCCCAGCAGGCAGAAGGTGTTTCCCAGGCTCAATGACTGGCCGCCGTGCTGTGCCGACCATTGGCTCCTTGTGTGGGCCACCCGCTGCACCGCCTCCTCATAGTCCATTCCCTCCAGCCGGGCAAAGTGGCGTATCTGTATGTCATTCTGATAGATGGCGTATTCCTTGTTTGTGTAGAGGGTGGAGTCAATGTCGAAGATGATGGCCTCAAGGGTGGCGGGAATGCGGTATATCTCCATGGAGTTAGTCCCGATCCGGGAAAAAGGTCTGGTGGATTCGGACCAGCCTTTTTGCCCCCTCCTGGATGGAATTGAACCTGCCCAGTCCGCAATAGGCCAGCACTGCATCTCCCACCAGCTCGGCGTCGGCACAGGCGGTGATGGAAAATCCCGTCCCCACAATGGCGCTCTTGAACTGGAGCCACTGCGGGTTCTTTGCCTGGCCGCCGGTGGTGCAGATGTAGGGAGGCAGCCTCGTACCCGTCAGCCGTGCCACGGTGGAAAGCTTCTGATAGGCCTCCCGCACCTCCACCGCCAATTCCTCCATCAGCTGGAGCCCAGCCTGGCTCAAAGGAGGCTCCTGCAACAGGGCGGCCACAAATTCCTGGTAGCTCATCTGGGGAGCCACCTCCTTCTTCAAGGTGCTGAACCGGGTGCCGCTGTCGGGAATCAGGACGCTGGCGTTGAACAGGCCGGGAACCACCGATGGCAGCACCCGTATTCCCTCGATTCCTGCCTCACGGAGAGCCTGGGCGGGGTTTTCTGCCAGACAGAGGTTGATTCCCTCGCTGCTGCCCGCCCGGTCGCAGAGTTTGCCTGGCTCAAGGGTATTGGTGCCGATGAGGGCCACGGTAAAGTCAGGGCCGCCGCAAAAGACAGGTGTTTCCTCTGGTAGTCCCAGTTTTTCTGCCATGGCTGGAAGCAGTGGGCCCGCTGTGGTGCCCAACTCAACAAAGCCGGGCAGCTTTTTCCCTTCAATCTCCAGTGCCCCAAGGGATTCCTCGCTCCAATAGGCCGCCTGAAACCGCTTTTCCGGCAGGATGGTGAGTCTGGTGCCGGTGAGCCGCCAAATCAGGTATTCTGGCCCGGAAAAAATGGTGGCGGCCTCCGCCCACTGCTGGGGAAAGAGCCCTTGGAAGAGGAGGAGTCGGGGGAGGAAAATGGAAAAGAGTTTGTGCTGTGCAAGGCGATGCTGGACTTCATCTGCAAGGGCTGCAGGAACGGGATGATTCCATAGAAAAATCTCACCCTGTTCCGTTGCCAGGGTGGGGCCGTTGCCGGAAATGCAGATACCCTCAATTTTGGTGGACCTAGCCTGCGGAATTAAAAATCGGCTGGCCTCTGTGAGGGAGTGGAGCCACTGCTCGCCCTCAAAAAGCCCTTGGGCAGGCTTGGGAAAGGCCACCCGATACTTGGCTAGTACTCTTCCTTCTGCATCGATGAGGGCCGTCTTGAGGGATGAGGTGCCGATGTCTGCACAGAGGACGGGCATCAGTCTCGCTTCACCAGCTTTTCGATGATGTTTCGGTTGTCCAGCAGGTCGCTGAGGGACTGGTTGTGATGGAGCCGTGTGATGACGTTGGCAAAGAGGCCGCTGACATTGGTGCTGATGTACCACTCGTGCTGCAAAAGCTCCTCGTGGTAGACGGCGTTGGTACCGATGACCCGATAGAACAAGCCCTTTTTATACGCCTCGTTGAACTGCTCGATGGCGTTGCCCGTGAAGAAGGGGAGGCTGATGGCGGCAATGACCTTGGTGGCTCCCTGCTCCTTCAGGAATTCCATGGCCTTCAGCAGGGTTCCGCCAGTTCCCAGCATATCGTCCGCCAGGAAGGCCACCTTTCCCTTTACATCACCAAGAAGCTTCACCGACTTGATGTTGGTGGCCTTTGCATCCTGAGTCACCACGGAGTAGTCCCGCTCCTTGTAAATCATGGCAAGGGGGGTCTTCAGGCCCGTGGCATAGAACTTGTTGCGGTCGATGGCACCAGTGTCGGGGGAAACTACAATCAGATCCTCGGTCTTGTTGGACAGGTCCACCAGCTTGGAAAGCTCCCGGATAATCTGGTAGCTGGCATGGAGGTTCTCAAGATGGGTTTTGCGGAATGCGTTTACAATCTCCCGTGAGTGGATGTCCAGGGTGATGATGCGGGTGACACCCATGTTCTCATAGATGTGGCCCAAAAGGCTGGCAGTAAGTCCCTCCCGCCCCTTCTTCTTGTGCTGGCGGCTGTAGGGATACACCGGCACCACCAGGGTGATGGAGTCGGCACCTGCCTGGTGGACGGCATCGATGGTTACCAGCATGGACATGATGTGGTCGTTTACGGAAAGCACCTGGGTGTTCTTGCCGCCGTTCAATTTCAAGGGCTGGTGGTTCTCCACATCCTGAAAGATGTACACGTCCTTTCCACGGATACACTCGTTGACCTCTGTCTTAAACTCCCCGTTCATAAAGTAGGTGAACTGGGCATCCACTTTAAAATTAGGAACCCGATACTTGTCTGTGGAACCTCGGACGCATAGGTTTGTGGTCTGGACATCATTGATGAAATTGATGTCCCTAGTCAGCTGGTCCTTGGTCAGCTGGTACCGCTTGGAGATGGCATCTGCCTTCAGGTTGAAGCGGTGCTTGTACATGTGGCGCAGATGGACGATAACCTCGTCGGCAAATTTCTCTCCGCCGGGACAGGCGACAATGGCAAGATTTGTGGGCTCGGAATAGGGCATGACAATAAACCTCTTTGATGTGCGGTATCTACGATGATAGCACGTTTCATGGCTTTTGTCTATTGATGGCATTTCTTCTGGACAGAAAGGGCTGCTGGATGTGGCATTGTTAAAAAACAGTTAAATTCCTTTTCACGTAAGCTTCCGGATTGTTTCACTTTATCCATAATATCGTAGAAACCTTTCATTCAAGAAGAGGATATAAATTTTTTTTTATTGATAATTATTTCATGTATGATATAATGAAAGGTGAGCAGAAAACTTTGTTAAGGAGGCTTTTGTATGGCTAGAAGTACAACCAAGAAAGGCGTGCTGGAACGGATTTCCGGCGGTGCCGCGGCATTCATGCAGAAATTCCTGCCTGATGCATTTTTGTTTGCTGTCGTTCTGACAGTAATCGTCTTTATTGCCGGTATGCTGGCAACAGGTCAGGGACCCCTTGCCATGCTGAACCACTGGGGAAAGGGTGTCTGGGGCCTGCTGGCCTTCAGTATGCAGATGGTGCTGGTGCTGGTGACAGGACACGTGTTGGCCCTTGCTCCTCCTTTCAAGAAGCTTTTGGTAAAGCTGGCTGGTATTCCCAAGACTCCCTTCCAGGGAATCGCACTCGTAACTATTGTTTCTTTTGTTGCCTGTATCCTGAACTGGGGATTCGGTCTGGTTATCGGTGCCATCTATGCCAAGGAGATTGCAAAGAAGCTGCGTGGCATTGACTACCGCCTGCTGATTGCCTCAGCCTATGCTGGATTTGTATGGTGGCACGCAGGCTTCTCCGGTTCCATCCCCCTGTCCATCTCCACCCAGCCTGCCGCTGGTGCTGCCATCGCAAACACTGGCGGAACCATGACCCAGGCTGCGAGCATTACCCAGACCCTGTTCTCGCCCACCAACCTGTTCATTATCTTGGTGAGTTTGATTGTCCTGCCGATTCTGACCACCCTCATGCACCCCAAGAACGAGGCGGACGTCATCAGCATCGATCCCTCCCTGCTGGAAGAGGAAGAGGCTCCCAAGGTGACAAAGGAGCAGATTGCCGCCATGTCTCCTGCAGAAAAGCTGGAGAACCTTCCCATCATCAACCTTGCGTTGGGAGCCATGGGCGTGGTCTACATCGTCCTGTACTTCTCCGGCCTTGCCTCCTTCAATCTGGATTTGAACATTGTCAACTTCATCTTCCTGATTGCCGGTGTTATCCTTCACTGGACTCCCCGCAGCCTGCTGAACGCCGTCGGCGAGGCCGCAAAGGGTGCTGGTGGAATCGTCCTGCAGTTCCCCCTCTATGCCGGAATTCAGGCTATGATGGTTGGTGGAAACGCAGACGGAGTGTCCTTGGCATCCGTCATCAGTAGCTTCTTTGTAAGTATTTCTACTGTAAAGACCCTCCCCTTCTTTACCTTCCTCAGCGCCGGTATCGTGAACTTCTTCGTACCTTCCGGTGGCGGACAGTGGGCGGTACAGGGTCCTGTTATGCTTCCTGCAGCCCAGGAAATTGGTGTGGAGCTGCCCAAGGTTGCTATGGCCATTGCCTATGGTGACAGCTGGACCAACATGATCCAGCCCTTCTGGGCCCTGCCTGCCCTTGGTATTGCCAAGTTGGGTGCACGGGACATCATGGGATACACCCTGATTGTCTTGATTGTAACCGGTATCATTGCGGCATTGGGTCTGCTGTTGTTCTAGATGAAAGTTTGCCGCCAGGCAACTGGTGGCATATACTGAAAGTGGGGTACGGTGGTACTGCGGGACACTTGGGTATCGCTGTTGCCGTGCCCCTTTCTTTTGCATACCGAGAGACTTTTTTATAGGAGGAACCATGGTTAACAAGATTAGGACAGCTGACGAGGCTGTCAGTGGCATCAAGGATGGCATGGCCATCATGGTGGGAGGCTTTCTGGGTACCGGCTCACCCGAAGTGTTGATGGATGCCTTGGTTCGCACAGGTGTGAAGCACCTGACGGTGATTGGAAACGACGGCGGACTTCCTGCCGGAACCTACGGGGCAAAGACCTCCCGTGGTATTGCTAAATTGATTGACGCTGGCATGGTGGACCACATTGTCGCCACCCACATCGGCTTGAACCCCGCCATTGGCGAGGCTATGGCCGCCGGAAAGATGAAGGTGACGCTGGTTCCCCAGGGTACCCTGGCAGAAAAGATTCGTGCCGGAAACTACGGACTGGGCGGCGTGCTGACTCCCACCGGCGTGGGAACTCCCGTGGAGGTGGACCCCGACGAGGCGGGCCGCACCAAGCAGGTCATCGAGATTGACGGTGTGCGGTATCTTTTGGAGCGGCCCCTGCGGGCAGACTTCGCCCTGTGCCGTGCCTCCATCTGCGACAAGTTCGGCAACTTCCGCTGCGACAAGGCCACCAAGAACTTCAACTATGTGATGGCCGGTGCCGCCGACTGTGTTGTGGTTGCCAGCGAGAAGGTGGTGGATGTGGCCGCCATGGATCCCGACACCTTTGCCGTGAGCGGTGTAGTTGTAGACTATGTTGTTGAAGGAGAACCCAAATGGCAGATATAAAGGAAAGAATTGCACGCAGATGTGCCAAGGAATTGAAGAACGGTGACTTTGTGAACCTGGGAATAGGGCTTCCCACCATGGTGGCCAACTACCTGCCGGAGGGTGTGGACGTGACCCTCCATTCCGAGAACGGCTTTGCCGGACTTGGTGTTGCCGCCGCCCCGGACAAGGTGGACGTGGACATCATCAATGCTGGCGGCGGCTATGTGACCGCCGTTCCTGAGGTGTGCTACTTTGACTCGGCCACCAGCTTTGGCCTTGTCCGTGGACACCACCTGTCCGCCACCATCCTGGGTGCCATGCAGGTTGCCGAGAACGGAGACCTGGCCAACTGGATTGTTCCTGGCCAGAAGGTTGCGGGAATGGGCGGTGCCATGGATCTGGTGGTTGGAGCCAAGAAGGTGATTGTAGCCATGGTCCACACCCAGAAGGGAGCCCACAAGATTCTTGAGAAGTGCACCCTGCCGCTTACCGCACCCAAGTGTGTCTCCATGATTATCACCGAGATGGGAGTGATGGAGGTGACTCCTGATGGAATCGTGGTGACGGAGCTCCATCCCGACTACACCAAGGAGCAGATGCAGGAGGCCACCGGCTGCAAGCTGATTTTCAGCCCCAACCTGAAGCCCATGGAGGACTAAAGTCTTCCTCCTGACATGAGGAGGCCCCAGCTGGAACATTCCAGTTGGGGCTTTTTTGTTGGGTTGACAGGGCCAGCATTACCCTCTAGACTCTCCCTCAAAGGGGGGTGCTCCAGAAGGCGGCATCCCTTGGGGACGTGGTGAAAACGCTCCGATCCCGGACAGGTGATCCACTCCCTTCCATTCTAGCTACCACAAACCATTCATTCTAGGTAGAATGAACCCCTCATCCTAGCTAGGATGTACCTCTCATTCTAGCTAGAATGCACTCCCTAATCCGTACTGGTTACAGCCCCTTTCCCTGCCATAACAGTGTTCCTTGTAGTGCCATGGTATTACCCCCTGCAGTGCCATGGCAGCCTCTCTGTTGTTGGAATGCAAGGGGAATTCGTGGTACACTGGGTGGAGGAGGAGCCATGCCACGAAAGAAACACTCGAGCTTTACCTTTGAACCATTGGAGCGGAGGGTGGAGGTCAGGCTGCAGCAGAGCAACCTGAAATCAGGTGACGAGGAAGCCGCTGTGTACTATGGGCAGGTGCTGCAGCAGCGGTTTACCATCGGTAATGCCATAGCGGAGCTTGCAGAAAATCATTCCAATCTTCTTTCTAAGGAAACCATCCTGTACGTGGTGTCCCAGCTGAACCAGCTGCTGCTGAAAAAGCTTTCCCAGGGCTATGCGCTGGATGTGCTGGACTTGGGGACGTTGCGTATGGTGGTGGCGGGCAGTATAGACGCTGCCAGTCCAAAATCCGAGATAGCCCAGAAGCTGGCCCTTTCCTTTACTCCCTCTCCTGCAGCTCGTAATGCCCTCCGGGGGATAAAGGCTGGCACGGTGAGAAAGGCTGCTTCTGCCCATTGCATTTATGGTGTTCAGCCGATGGTGCCGCCCTTTGTGCAGGGGAGCCCGAGGTGGAGCTGGGGGCAGGGGACTGTCCGGTGATCTTCAGCAACAATCTGGCACGGATTACGGGAAAGGCCCTGAGGGTGGGGGAAGGGCAGGAGCAGGGAATTTATCTGGAGCCGGAGAAGGGTGGCAGTGAGGGGCGGCTCAAGGCTGCTTTGGTGGTGACGAACAAGCCCAGCGCCCTCCTTTTCATGGTGCCGCCTGTGGACGCAGGAAGGTACCAGATAGTGGTGGTGACCAATGTCTCGGCATCGGGCAACAGGCTCAAGTCGGCAGTGGAGATTTCATTTGGCCCGGTGGAGGTTAGGAGCAAGGAGGAAGACGCATGATGCGGCGTAGGTTCGGGATGGGATTTCTGGTGGTGGTATCAGTGGTGGCTTTGGTGGTGCTTGCCGTTGGCTGCCAATCTGGTCAGCCGGGCGGGGCGGCCGGAGGGAAATGGCTTGCCTGGTGGGAGGCTCTTTCCGTGGAGGAAAAGCTTTCCCACATCCAGTCCTACATGGTGGAAGGTGTCCAGCTGTCCGCCGAGCGTCCTGCCCCGGACCTGCTTTCCGAGCAGGAGGTGATGATTCGGGCGGCACAAGCCTTGGCTAAAAGGGGATACCTTGATCCGGCAAACCATATTTATCAGGAGGTACCACAACTGGCCGCCGCAAAAGTAGCAAAGCCAATTTTTACGTATGATGGAAATCTCTTGAGCCAAGGGATAATCTATGGTACATATGAGGCGTATGTTGTTGATGACAATGGTGTTGTTCTTGCCTCGACAACGGTTCAGGCAGATCAAGTTTTGGAAGATGAGTGGGAGGCATTGATGGGTATCGGTCTCTTGACTAGGGGTAGCTCACACCACCTCATCACTAAAAATGAGGCGGTGGCAACTTTCCGTGAGGCATTCCCCCACCAGCAGGTGGCAGAGCCCAAAGCCGTGCGGATATGGGATTTGGAGGGGGTGCGGTACAGCAACACCTATATCTTCTGGTACACCACCGTCACGGAGGCGGGACGGAGTGCCGGGGAGTCTGCCGCCGAATACCTGCTGTGTGCCTCGGTGGTCAGTCCGCCGCCGGGGCTGAACATCTCCGCCAACCCACGATCAGCCCTGAGCCATGGTGCCCCTGCCTGGGGAACCCGCATTGCCCGCATAGACGAGCCGCTGCACCTGCACGAAAAGCTTGCCCAAGCCAAGGCACGGGCGGCAGCCGGGGAGCCGGAGCCAGCAGTGGGGCCCACGCCGCCGGTAAAAATCACCCCGGTGGAGTTCTAGGTCTTGGCGGTTAGGAGCAAGGAGGAAGACGCATGATGCGGCGTAGGTTCGTGATGGGATTTCTGGTGGTGGTATCAGTGGTGGCTTTGGTGGTGCTTGCCGTTGGCTGCCAATCTGGTCAGCCGGGCGGGGCAGCCGGAGGGAAATGGCTTGCCTGGTGGGAGGCTCTTTCCGTGGAGGAAAAGCTTTCCCACATCCAGCCCTACATGGTGGAGGGAGCCGAGCTTTCCGCTGAACGGCCTGCTCCACATTTACTGTCGGAGCAGGAGGTGATGATCCGGGCGGCGGAGTATGTGGCGCAGCAGGGCTACCTTGACCCCGCACACCCCATCTACGAGGAGGTGCCGGAGCTTGCCACTGCCAAGGTTGCAGAGCCGATTTTTGTGTACTATGGGGATGAGCTGCTGCAGGGAAAGGTCAATGGATTTTATACATTATATGCGACTACAAAAACTGGAAAGGTATGCCTTGTGTCTTCTGCCTGGGCACAAGAAATAATCCCAGATAAATCTTCAGATAGACCTGATTTCGCACGGGGGTATGGATGGGACTCTTTAGACATGAACATTGTAAGTCAAAAAGAAACCCTTCAGATTTGCCAAAACATTTTCCCGGGGAAAACAATATCAGAACCTATGGCTATCTGTACTAAAACAGATGTACATCAATTTCTCGTTGACGCATGGTATGTGGAGGTGAGCGATGGAAGCCGCAGTGCCGGTGGCAGCCACGAGGAGTACCTGCTGGACATGACGGTCTTTGACCTGCCGCCACAGCAGAGCATCTCCGCCAATCCCCGTGCAGCCCTTTCCCGCAGCACCGTGTCCGGGGGCTGGGGAACCCGCATCGCCCGCATAGACGAGCCGCTGCACCTGCACGAGAAGCTTGCCCAAGCCAAGGCACGAGCTGCAGCAGGGGAGCCGGAGCCAGCTGTGGGGCCCACGCCGCCGGTAAAAATCACCCCGGTGGAGTTCTAGGAGGCGGGCGGGATGCATTGATGATTGGCTATGATATTAAGCAAATTATTAGGCATATGAATGGCTAAAGAAAAAAACTTCCCTCAGAAAAAATAAAGATTAAAAAAAAAAAAAAGGCTGTCTTTTATGAAGTTGTGAAAACCTCTAAGACAGCCCTTTTTTCAGTGTTTTACTCCGTAGTGCTGGTGGCCATGGGCTTGCTCAGCATCTTCCGCTGAATCTGGGCTGCCCGCTCCGCCGGCATGAACATGAGCCAGGTGGAGGCCAGGGAGGTGCCTCCCTCCTCCTGGGCTATCTGGTCTGCCATCCGCAGGATGTCTATCACGTCCTGGTCCTCCATGGCCACCAGAATGTCCACCGCATTCTGGGGGGGCATGCTGTTCAGGTTCTGGACATTGGTGACAATGTTCAGCTGGCGGCCGTCATACTGGGTGACGGTGTTGTTGAAGGCTGTCTCCCGCTCCTCCTGTGCTATCCGCCGGTCCTCCAGCTCCTGGGCTGTCTGCTGGTTCAGGGCCTCTGCCTGTGCCAGCTCGGTCTCCCGCTGGTCCAGCTCCTCCTGCCGCAGGTTCAGGGACTCCAGCCGCTTTTGGAACCGGTCGTTGTCCAGGTCTGCCTCCAGTGGAGCCGAACTGGTGACTGAGGTGGAGGTCTGGGTCTGGAGCCCGAAAAGCCGGTAGACCGGAGCAAATACCTGTTTGGCTTGGATTACGCCGAGATAGTCAAACCATATAAGACCAGCAAGTAAAAGAATGATGATCAAAAAAAGTAGGATTATCGTCTTTCCTATATTGTTGTGTCTTCTGCGTCTGGCCATTTACATCCTCATACAATACAATTCTTGCTGCCGCCCAATCTTGCTTCGGGGAGATCAGGACAAGGCTATACTAGTATATCGGCAAATTGTTCGGCAATACAAGGGGATTTTATCATTTATTTTCTTATTGAGGCTTCCCTTGTCAAAGCGTTTTCTTCAGGATATACTGCAACGTATGAAAGTTTTCAAATCTACTCTGTTTTTTTCCTGTATTTGTTCCGTTCTTTTTGTTTCTTGTTTGAGCACTGATTTGGGGTCCCTTGCTTCCGGTTTGATGGGTGGTGGAGGATCCAGCACAAGGAGCTCTCCCTTTACCAATTCGGAGGCCATCGCTGCCATGAAAGATGCCCTGACGGAGGGAATCAAGTCCTCCTCGAGCCAGCTTTCCGCTACCGATGGATATTTTGGAAATGCTGCTTTGAAGATTCTCCTTCCTGACGAGGCTGACGTGATGATCGACAATATAGGAAAGATTCCCGGTGGCCAGAAGCTGGTGGACGATGTCATCTTACGGTTGAACCGGAGCGCAGAGGAGGCTGCCAAGGAGGTGGTTCCGATTTTTACCAACGTCATCACAGGAATGAGCGTCAGTGATGGTATTGCCATCGTCACTGGTGGGGAAAACGCTGCCACGGAGTATTTGCGGGAAAAGACCTACAGCCAGCTGATGGACTTATACCGCCCGAAGGTAGCCTCAGCTCTGGGCAAGCCTTTGGTGGCAGGAATTTCCGCCAACTCTGCCTGGACCACTCTGACTACAAACTACAACAAGGTGGGCGCTCCATTGAACAAGGCTGCCACCTTCATTGGCAAGGAGGAGCCCATGCCGGAGGTGGAGGTTGATTTGGCCACCTTTGCCACTGAGAAGGCCTTGGATGGGCTTTTCTCCAAGATTGCCCAGGAGGAAGCGGAGATTCGGGACAATCCCCTCGAGTACGCTTCTTCCATGATCAAGAAGGTGTTCGGTGCAGTAAAGCAGGGGCTTGTTCCCTAGGGATGGTTGGTATGGGCGGCTGACGGTCTTTTCGGCTGCCCAGTGCTCCTCCTGATTTGCCTTTCCCTTGTCAAATAATTTTCTTCACGATATACTGTGATTTATGAAAATTTATAGGTCTTTCCTGATTATGCTTTGTCTCAGTTCTTTCCTTTTCTTTTCCTGTGACACCATACTTGACCTGTTGGGCTCAAGCGGTGGTGGTTCTCCAAGTCCCTCCTTTACCGAGTCCGAGGCTGTGGAGGCCATGAAGTCCGCTCTGAATGTGGGGGCTGAGGCATCCTCGAAGCAGTTGTCTCAGGTTGATGCCTATTACAGTTCACCATTGAAGATTCCCCTGCCACCAGAGGTAGAGAGTGCCATTAAGACCTTGAGAAGTATATCTGGAGCTGGTGATTTGTTGGGTGATTTGTCTGATGATTTGGTTGAGAAGGTCGTCTTAAGTGTGAACCGCAGTGCCGAGGAGGCCGCCAAGGAGGTGGTGCCCATCTTTTCAGAGGCTATCACTGGTATGACGGTACAGGATGGCATCGGTATTGTCAAGGGAGAACGGGATGCGGCCACCGTCTATTTGAAGGACAAAACATATAATCAGCTGATGAAGTTGTATCAGCCAAAGATGAAAGCTGTTCTTGAGAAAGATTTGATTGGGGGTGTGTCCGCCAATTCTGCCTGGGAAACGCTTACTGGTGCTTACAACTCTGTTGTAAATGGAGGGGGTGGCCTCGGTGGAGCTATTATCGGTGGTATAACTGGCACTGATGTGAAGCCAGTTGAGGTGGACCTTGCCACTTATGCAACCGGAAAGGCGCTGGACGGTGTCTTTATAAAGGTGGCGGAAGAGGAGGGGAAAATCCGTGATAATCCTTTGGATTATGCACAAAACATCATCAGGAAGGTGTTTGGTGCCGTCAAGGGCATACTGACGAACTGAGGGGGACGTTATGACAATTGGTGATGTCACGGAACTGTTACAGGAAGGTATCCTGCAGATTCTTATGCTGGTGGCTCCCGTCTTAGGTGCCGCCCTGATCATCGGTCTGGTGGTGGCAATCTTCCAAGCTACCACCTCCATCCAGGAGCAAACCCTTACGTTTGCCCCAAAGTTCTTTGTGATTCTTGCAGTTATAGCCCTCTTAGGTGGATGGATGTTCACTTCCGTGGGGGAATACACCGTTGCTCTCTTCAACATGATTTCTGATATGGGGCGGTAAGTGCTGGCGCAGATTTTGGATAGGGCCCCCCTGTTTCTATTGGTGGCGGCTCGCTGTCTTGCCATGTTCATGGTCCTCCCCCTGTTTTCTACCCGGTCTGTCTCTACGGTGGCCAAGGTGGCCTTGGCGGGCTACGTTGCCTTCATCGTGCTGCCTACCAGCTTTGGCGGGGGCTACGAGGGACTGGACAGCATCTATGATGTGTCCACCCTCCAGTATGTGCTGCTGTTGGTGGGTGAGGCCCTCATCGGCATCATCACAGGTTTTTTCATTACCATTCTCTTTGCCGCCTTCAGCTCTGCTGGCCAGTTCTTCTCCTTTCAGATGGGGCTTTCCGCCGCCGAGGCCTACGATGCATTGTCTCAGGTGGAGAATCCCCTGATGGGGCAGTTCCTGAATCTTGTTGCCATGCTGCTGTTCCTCACCACCAAGGGATTCCAGCAGGTGTTCCTCCACGGCCTGGTGGGAAGCATCCAGTCCATGAACGCCATGTCCCTGGCGGCGGCAGGAACACGGACAGCCTTCCTGGAGCTGCTGCTGGGGGGGCTCACCGGCCTGTTCTTCAATGCCATGATGATTGCCCTTCCCCTGACAGGCACATTCTTCCTGGTGTCGGTGGCTATGGGCCTTCTGTCCCGTGCCGCCCCCCAGATGAACCTCCTGTCAGAAGGTATTCCCCTCACCATGCTGCTGGGCTTCCTGTTCCTCGCTCTTTCACTGCCTGTCATGTGCGACCTGTTCGTGAGGCTCTTTGACGGAGCATTTGTGACGTTGCGGCAGCTCTTCGCCCAGATTGCGGGAGGTGGAGCCGGATGATGGCGCTTCCTTCCTCAAGCAGGCCACCTGAAAGTCTCATGCCCCCCATCCACCTCCAGTGGTTCGCCTCCGCCGAGGACGAAGGACGCACGGAGGCCCCCTCCGACCTCAAGCTGCGAAAGGCCAGGGAGGAAGGCCGTATCGCAAAGAGCCAGGAGCTCACAGGGGGTCTGGTGCTTCTGCTGCCGGTACTGACGCTGATATTGCTGGCTCCCTGGCTTCTGCGAGGGTTTGTACAGATAATCAGGTTCTACATGGAGCGCTGTACTACTGCCTCTCCTGCGGATGGAGAGCTGATGATGGAGTTCCTCTATGCCATCGTGCGCATGGTGCTTCCCATCGCCGCCACGGCCATGGTGGCTGCAATTGCAGCCAATGTCATACAAAACAAGGGCTTTATCTTTACTACAAAGACAATTGAGCCGAAAATTTCAAAGATACTGCCAAAATTCGGTGAGTATTTCAAGAAGACACTCTTCTCCTTCGAGGGTGCCTTCAATGTGGTGAAGTCCATCGTCAAGGTGGCAGTGATCTTCATTGCGGCCTATCTGTTGATTCGCAGCGAGATTCCCCAGCTGCTGACTTTGATGCAGACGAATTTTTGGGATGGTGTGGTGTACATTGCGGATATGACGGCCAAGCTGCTGGTCATTACTGCTATCATCTTCATCATCATCGCCATTCCCGACTACATCGTCCAGCGCAAGCAGTTCATGGAGTCCATGAAGATGACCAAGCAGGAGGTTAAGCAGGAGTACAAGGAGACCGAGGGAGATCCCTTGGTGAAGGGCAAGCTGCGGCAGTACATGCACGAGATGCTCCGTCGCAACATGCCTGCAGCCGTGGCCAAGTCCGATGTGGTTATCACCAACCCTACCCACTATGCGGTGGCCATCCAGTATGACAACACCACCATGGCAGGTCCCATGGTGACGGCCAAGGGTGTGGATTCCCTGGCCCGCAGGATCCGGGAGATTGCCACGGAGAACCGGGTTCCACTGGTGGAGAACCGTCCCCTGGCCAGGGCCCTTTACGCCGAGGTGGAAATCGGCGAAATGGTACCGGAAAACTACTATCAGGCACTAGCAGTAATTCTTGCTAATGTGTATAATATGAAAGGGAAATAAGGCCGGCTAGCCGGTTTTGTTAGAAGGTGGGAAAAAGTATGCCGTCATTCGGTAAGACAAAGTTATTCAATAATACGGCCGACCTAACGATAGCCGTCTGTGCCATCGTTGTAGTGATGATGTTGATTGTGCCTCTGCCAACCCTGCTGTTGGACATCCTGATGGCACTGAACCTCCTCTTTGCCGTGCTCATGCTGCTCATTGTTCTCTCTACTCCAAAGGCTACAGATTTCGCCTCCTTTCCGACCATGCTGTTGGTGTCCACCGTGTTCGGTCTTGGCATCAACGTGTCATCCACCCGCCTCATCCTTGCGGAGGGTCTGGAATTCGACGGCAAGATGGTCAAGGCCTTTTCCAGCTTTGTGGTGGGTACCTCCGGCGATGAGGGACTGCTCATCGGTTTTGTCATCTTTATCATTTTGATTGCCGTCCAGGCCTTTGTCATCACCAAGGGTGCCTCCCGTGTTGCCGAGGTTGCCGCCCGCTTTACCTTGGATGCCATGCCCATGAAGCAGGCCGCCGTGGAGGCCGAGTACAATGCTGGTGCCATTACCGAGGAGGAGGCACGCAAGCGCAAGATGGACGTGCAGCGGGAGGCGGACTTCTACGGTGCCATGGACGGTGCCTCCAAGTTTGTCTCTGGAAACGTGAAGGTGGGTATTTTCATCACCGTCATAAACCTTGTGGTGGGACTCATCTTCGGAATGGTGCTGCGGGGCGAGCCCTTCGGTACTGCCATCCAGACCTACGCCGCCCTTACCATCGGTGACGGACTTTTGTCCCAGCTGCCTTCCTTGCTGGTGTCCTTCGCTACCGGTATCATAGTCACTCGCTCCGCCTCCGACCAGACCCTCGGCATCGATGTGCGCAGACAATTCTCCCAGAGCGCCTGGATTTACTATGTGGCTGGTGGAACCATGGCTCTCATCGGTATTTTCCCCGGCTTTCCCTGGTATGTGTTGATTCCTCTGGGGGCTGCCCTGTGCTTCTTGGGCTACAAGCTCCAGTCTATGCAGAAGGTGGCTGAAATCGAGCGGAAGGTGGCTGAAAAGGCTGGTTCTCCACAGGCAGCTGGTTCCGTGGCAGATGCCAGTACGGTCCAGCCACCAGATCCTTTGTCCTTGGAGCTGGGATATGCCCTGATTCCCTTGGTGGACAAGGAGAAGGGTGCCGAGCTGCTGGAGCGTGTCCAGTTGATCCGCCGGGAAATGGCCTTGGACATGGGCCTCATTGTTCCCCGCATCCGCATAACAGACAATATCCGCCTGGACTCCAGCGAGTACTGCTTCAAGATAAAGGGGGTCACTGCTGGAAGTGGCCGCATCAAGATGGGCTGGTTCCTGTGCATTAACTCCGGTGGTGTTACCGAGGAGGTGCCTGGAGAGAAGACTCAGGAGCCCGCCTTTGGCTTGCCCGCCGTGTGGGTTGCCCAGGAAAACCGGGACCGTGCAGAGCGGGCTGGTTACGCTGTCGTTGACCCGCCCACCATGATTGCCACCCATCTGACAGAAATCATCAAGCGGCGGGCAGACGAGATTCTCGGCCGTCAGGAAGTGCAGGTCCTCATCGACTCCCTCAGAAAGGATTATCCTGCTGTTGTGGAAGAGGTCATGCAGAACTTCAAGATTGGAGAGATTGTCAAGGTTCTCCAGGGACTCCTTCGGGAGCAGGTGTCCATCCGCAGTATGGTGGCCATCCTGGAAACTCTGGCGGACTTTGGTGGAGTCACCAAAAAGACCGACGTGCTGGTGGAGCGCGTCCGCCAGACCCTTGGCCGCCAGATTTGTCTTCAGTACGCAGATCCCCATGGAGTGCTTCACGTACTCACCGTTTCTCAGACCTTCTTGGAAACCTTGCTGGAAAGCAAGACAGACACGGTGGACGGTCCCGTTGCCATGCTTGACCCTGTTACTCACCGCAAGTGGATTTCTGCTGTGAGTACAGCCATCGCCACCGCCCGCAACCAAGGTTATAGCTTCCCAGTGATTCTCTGTCCCGAAACAGTGCGAAGGCTGGTAAAGAGCAGCATCGAGCGGGAGTTGCCGGGAATCGTGGTGCTTTCATCTGCTGAAATAACGAACGATATCAAGTTGGAGTCACTGGGAGGAATAGACGTTGAGTAAAACTACGAAGGTGCGGCCTCGTACCGAGATTGCTCCAACATATAACGAGTGCATTTCTCGTATACGGGATCAATGGGGGGATGATTACAATATAATAGATAAACGCCAGACAACTGTGCCCAAGTTCTGGGGATTGGGTTCCCGCCCCGCTGTGGAAGTGACGTATACGGTTACAGATAGTTCCTCCGTACGGGAAAAGATGCAGGAGATTAATGGGCCAGTTCAACGCACAGGAACTGCAAGCGACCAGAAAAGGATGAAGGATGAGGAGCAGCTAAGGAACATCATTGTCTCTGCTATAGGAAAGAACCTATCTAATACCGCTGGAACGATATTTCCTCAAAATGATATAAATGCACTCACAAAGAAGATGGAGGAGTTGAGTGCTGCCATCTCAAACCTGCCCTCAAGTCAGCAGTCAATTCCTGTCATCAAGAAGGTGGAGGAACTGCTGGAGGAGAATGAATTCACTGCATCATACATCAAGAAGATAAGCCATCGTATCCGCTCTGAATTTTCCCTTGACGAGCTGAACGATGAGGAGAAAGTGCAGAAAAAGGTGGTGGAGTGGATTGGTGAGGCCATCGAGTTGTATCCTGACAAGAAATTTTCTCGAAAACCCACAATTCTCATGCTGGTGGGTCCTACTGGTGTCGGAAAGACCACCACCATAGCAAAGTTGGCGGCAAAATATCGGTTCGGAAGCGACGACCTGAAGCTTCGCATGGTTTCCATTGACCATTTTCGTATTGCCGCCCAGGAGCAGTTGAAGATTTATGGCGAGCATATGGACATTCCAACCACTGCCGCCGAGCGTGCCCAGGATATTGCAGACTTGCTGCGGCTTGATGGCAACCATCTGGACATGATGCTGGTGGACACCATTGGATTAAGCCCTCATGATTACGAGGCCATCGGCAAGATGAGGGCTACCTTGGATGTTCCTGGGCACAAGCCTAACGTTTTCTTGGCAATTGCAGCCTCTACAAAGGCTAGCGACTTGAAGGATATTTTCCGTAACTACGAGCCATTTGAGTATGAGGCCGTCATCGTGACAAAGTTTGACGAGACAAACCATATTGGTAATATTCTCAGCGTTCTTCAGGAGAAGGGCAAGCCAGTGGCCTTTATTTCATCCGGTCAGGTGGTTCCCCGTGACTTTGAGGAGGCAAGTGTCCTTAGGTTTTTGGCAAAACTCACCGATTTTAAATTAGATATGGAAGTTTTGGAAAAGAAATTTCCCTCTACATCATCCAAGAATGGTCTCGAAACTGAAACAAAAGATGGAGGAACCCTGTAAGTGGAAAACCAGGCATCAGAATTAAAAATGCTCATGAAGGAATACGGTGGCAGGGGCGGTGGCCAGTTTAAACCTCGGATTATTGCCATTACCAGTGGCAAGGGTGGCGTAGGAAAGACAAATATTTCTGTGAACATGGCAATTGCCTATGCTCAGGCTGGTAAGAAAGTCCTGCTCATTGACGGCGATCTTGGTATGGCCAATGTCAATGTTCTGTTGAATATCGTTCCCCAATACAATTTGCTCCATGTGGTCAATCAGCAGAAGCGCATGGAAGAAATCATCACGGACACGGAGTTTGGCATTAAATTCATCGCTGGTGCCAATGGTTTTTCTCGAATTGCGAACCTTTCAGAAAGTGAGCTCGATTATTTTATCTCGGAATTCAATACCTTGAACTCCTTCGATATCATCATCATTGATACGGCTGCGGGTATCTCCAACAATGTTCTGCAATTTGTGGTGGCTGCGGATGAGGTTTTCATTGTAACTACTCCAGAACCTACAGCTATCACCGATGCTTATGGCATCATCAAGATAATCACAACAGAGTTGACCCTTGACCGTCAGATGAAGCTGCAGCTCTTGGTGAATCGAGTCAATTCTGGTGACGAGGGGAAGCGTATTGCCGACAGAATCATCAACATTGCTGGGCAGTTCTTGAACTATAAGATTGAATACCTTGGATTCATCTACGATGACCCTGCTGTTTCCATGTCGGTTATTCGTCAGAAGCCTTTTATGGAGATCCTTCCTTCTTCTCGGCCTGCCGTTTGTATCAAGCATATTGTTGGGCGGATTGAAAAAATGGAGTTGGTGGGTTCTGAGGGTGTTGCAGGCTTTTTGAAGAAATTCCTCACAAAGAAATAGTTTCACTGGTACACCCCATAATACGTCTCTTCTCTTTTAACTTGACCTAATAGTTTTTTTGTCATAAAATGTTTATTGGAGGACTTCTATGATTAAACCTAGGACTATAATTATTTCTGTTTGTAGTGGGTTTATTCTGTCTTTCGTTATAGGGCTTGTTGCTGATGTATCTTTTGGTGTTGTTTTACTGCGGGCACTTATCTTCGCCATTTTGTTCGGAGGTTTGAGTTTCGGTATTGGAGTCGTATTCCAGCGATTTCTTCTTGACAACTCCGATTTGGACGGAGGCTCGGAGCTTCCTTCCGGTGGTGCGCGACAGGGGTCAATTGTTGATCTCTCTGTGGGAGATGAGCCCTTGGTTGAGGATGAAAACGGTCCTGACTTTTATGTAAGAAAGGAAGTTGCAAGTCCCACGGCTTCTGTACGTGAGGATGGTCTTGAAGAAAGCCATTCCTCAACTGGAGCTGTAGGGCACGTTAAGGAAGGAAATGCTTCTGTTTCCGGTCAAGATTCTGGCAAGGAGCAATTCAGGCCTATTTCTCTTGGTACACCGGCAGTTGGCGGCGGTGGAGCGGACGGCTCACTTGGTTTTGATAGGGGTGCGGCAGGTTCTTCCGAGGATGTTTTGCCTGAGATAGGTGATATTTCCATGAGCCCATCGGAAGGGGATGATCTTTCCTCTGGAGGAATGGAGCTTTCCATTGGAAATGGTATGGAAACAAGTCAGGGCAGGGGTAGTTCAGCTGTTTCTGAGGATTCCAGTACCATTGCACAGGCCATAAGAACGGTTTTAGCACGAGACAGCTAATATAAGGGTGTGGAGGAATGGCTGTTACAATAATTGATGAAAAATCAGAAGAAGAACTGTGGATAGAGTTCAAGAAAACTCGCTCTCCAGAGTTGCGGGACGCTTTTATCCGAAAATATATGCCTCTCGTTAAGTATGTTGCCGGCAAGGTTGCTACTGGCATGCCGGGTAATGTTGAATTTGATGACTTGGTGGGATTTGGACAATTTGGTCTTCTTGATGCAATAAATAAATATGATCCATCAAAAAATGTAAAGTTCAAGACATACGCAGTGACACGTATCCGTGGCTCAATGATAGATGAGCTGCGTGTATTGGACTGGGTGCCTCGTTCTGTACGTCAGAAGGCTCGGGAGATTGAGGATGCCATCGTTGAGGTGGAGTCACGTCTCGGTCGTCCAGCAACTGATGCTGAAATTGCTGATTCCATGGGAATTAGTGAGGAGGAGTTCCAGCAGGTTGTGATGCGGGTTTCCGGAATCAGCATGTTGTCTTTGGATGATGTATGGTATCCGGGAGATGATTCTGACAGGATTCCTATTGGAGACAGCATTGAGTCTCCCTCCAGCTATAATCCTGATGTGATTGTGGAGCGGGAGGAGATTCGGCGGGTCATCAGCGAGTCCATAAAGGAACTGCCGGAAAAAGAAAAGATGGTTCTTGTTCTGTATTATCATGAGGATTTGACATTCAAGGAGATTGGACAGGTTTTGAATGTAAGTGAGTCTCGTATTTCCCAGTTGCATTCAAAGGCAAATCTCCGTTTGAGGACAAAACTTACCAATATACGAAAAGGTATTATGTAGGAGCATTCTGTGGTTAGGTTGGATAAAATTCGTGGCGATTTGGAGCGACTCCTAGAAAAGGACCAGTCCCTGCAGTATGTGGAGGTGAGGGCCGATACACTGGACGAGGCCCTGGCAGATGCAGCGGTACAGCTTGGGGCGAGGGTTTCTCACTTGGAGTATGAGGTGCTGGAAAAGGGCTTTACTGGCTTTGCTGGTGTTGCCCGTCAGCCATGGTTTATCCGGGTCTATGAGAATGAGGCTGCTATCTCAAAGAAGGCAAAGAAAGTTGCTAACGCAGCTGCTATAGAATCTGGTACAGAAGAGGCTGTTGAGAGTGCAAATCGCGATGGAGAGTTCTTTGTCCGCTACTTTGGTTCCGATATTTACTTGAAGGTCAGCGAGCCGGTGGGAAATGGAAAGGCTGTGTCCTTCCAGGATGTAATGGGCCGACTCCAGCGTTCCGATACCATTTCCCTCGAGAATGACGACATCAAAAGATACGTTAAGAATGGAACTGGTGGTGTTTATGAGTCCGTCGGGCTCTTTCGCCATGAGCCTGCGGCAGATGCCAGCTTTGTTGTTGATGTTGCAATGGACGAGATGCAGGCCACTATCACTGCCACTGCGCCAGGTGTGGGTGGAGCCGAGATTATGGCAGATACCATTGCCAATGCCCTGAGCTCTCAGGGTATTGTTGCCGGTGTGGACCTGAACAAAATCGATGAGTTCGTTGATCATCCTGTATATGGGCTGCCCTACGTGGTGGCTGAGGCCATCAAGCCAGTGGATGGTCGTGACGCATACATTGAATATCACTTTGAGACCGATAGATCCAAGCTGAAGATGCAGGAGTCTGAGACTGGTCAGGTGAACTTCAAGGAGTTGAACCTTATCCAGAACGTGGTGAAGGGGCAGCCCTTGGCCCAAAAGATGCCTGCTGAGCGTGGTAAGGGTGGTAAGACCATCTTTGGCCGCTACCTTGAGGCGAAGAACGGAAAGGATATCAACCTACCCTTGGGAAAGAATGTGGTGGTGGACACGGACGGTCATACCATTCTCGCAGAGACAAACGGTCAGGTGCTGTTGATTGGTGACAAAATTAACGTTGAGCCGGTGATGGAGATCGAGGGCGATGTATCCATCAAGACGGGTAACATTACCTTCTTGGGTACTGTTATTGTCAAGGGTAACGTTGACGACGGATTCAACATCAAGGCCTCTGGAAATATCGAGGTCTATGGAACAGTTGGTCGTTCCACCCTTATTGCAGACGGAAACATCATCGTGTCCCTGGGTATCATGGGGCGTGACGAGGGTGTCATCCAGGCTGGTAAGTCTCTGTGGGCAAAGTTTATCCAGAATACTACGGTTACTGCGGAGGAATTTGTCATTGTTGCTGACGGTATCATCAATTCCAACGTAACAGCCCGAAAACGAATCCTGCTGCAGGGGAAGCGTGCCGCCATTATTGGTGGACACCTCTTTGCCACCGAAGAGATTAGCGCTAAAACCGTTGGTAGTAGCGGTGGTGGTAGCGAGACAATCCTAGAAGTTGGTCTTGACCCGCAGTTGAAGCAGCGCATGACCTTCATTACAGACAGCAAGAATGCCTTGGCCAAGGAACTGGAGGAGAACGGTCTGAATATCCAGACATTGGAGAACATGAAGAAGGTTCGTCGTGCCCTGCCGCCGGAAAAGGAGGAGCAATTGAAGATGCTCCAGCTCCGTCGGCAGGAAATCGATGCGGAGACGATGAAGCTGGAAGAGGAATTTGTGGATATTCAGGGGAGACTGCGTGAGCTCAAGATTATCGGAAAGGTTTCTATTTCTGGAACGGTACATGCTGGTGCCAAGATTTTTGTCCGTGATGTAAAGGACGAGATCCGCACTGACATCAAGAGCGTCACCTTCTTCTATGAGAACGGATTTGTCCGTCGTGGGAAATATGAGGCTCCCGATACAAATATCACCAAGCAGGTTCTGGATGGCTATAGCTCCAACTAGAATACTGCATTTTAGAATGAATATGAGGTGGTAGTATGGCACTAGCTCCACTGGACTTGCAGGTCCTCTACTCTCAGCTTGAGACTGTCTCAAAGACTGTGGCCCATCAGCAGCAAGGCCAGCAGTTGGCCAATGCCATCCAGAGGGAAACCCATGCCCAGCAGATGGCAGAAAAGAATTCTACGGTTCAGCAGTTGAAGTCAGGAGAGGATAGTGTGCATAAGATAAAGGATCGCGCTGCAGGTGGTTCTCCACAAAACAATTCTGGAAGAAGGCAGCGGGAAGAAGAGGTGGAGGAGGAAGAGACTCCTACACCTGTAGCATTTCAAGATCCAAATCTAGGAAAATTCATAGATATTTCAGGATAAATTATGACAGCTGTAGCCGTTTGTCTCATAATTGGTATTATTAACTTAATACTTTGGGCTGTTCTTTTTCTTCATTTTAAAAGCAAGTACTCTTCAGAAAAGATTTTGGAGGATATCGCCGACGAGTTGAACAAGCTGATTCGGGATATAAATAACGAGACCAATCGATGTGTTACCATTGTGGAGGCTTGCAAGAAGGACATCCAGAATTTTGTGGAGGAGTCAGAAAAATATGTTGAGGAGTCAAAAAAATATACTGAGTTAGGGCATGAAACCCTCTCACGGAAGGCACAGAGTATTCTGGTGATGAATACCCTGAATCAGGAGGCACAGCCGTCTTCAACAAGACGGAGAAGAACATCTTATTCAGATTTAGCTCCCGGCCTTGGTTACAACAAGACAGCTTCTCTTCAACAGGATTTGTTTGACAGGGCACCGGTAGATGAGATGGCGGAGTCGGAAGAGACGGGGTATCAGATGGAAATATCCATGGATTCCATCAGGGAGTTGATGCGGAGTTCGCCCCAAAATGAGCTTGAGCAAAAAAGTGAGGAGAAGGCTCCTGCCGAGACATTCACTTCAGAGATTAAGGTACCTGAAATAAATATTTCTGAGATCAAGCTACCGGAAATTACTCAGGCCCAGAAGCAGGTGCTGGTGGAGAAGAGTCTGAGAACCAGGGTGCTGGAACTCCATGCTGAAGGATTTGACTTGTCCACCATCGCATCACGACTGAACATTACCTTGTCGGAAGTGCAGGTTATCGTCAACTTGTATGGCCTGTGATTGCGGCGGGTGAAAAATAGCCTGATTCCAGGTGAGAATCATCTGAAATCAGGCTGGCAGGTAATCTTACATCTTGAATCTGAGGCTCAAGTTGGCGCCCCAAATCTTGTTCCTAAAGTCATAGGATGCACTGATTGTTGTCTGTACCAAGAAAATATCGAATCCAACTCCGCCGAATACCTGGGGCTGGAAGCTTTCTCCGAATGCACTGGGTAATGACCGTGTTTCTGTTCCTGACTGGGTTTGTCCGACAGTATAGCCGTCAAAGTTTGCATTGAACTGCCATTTCCAGCTATTGGTTGAATCTGATACAACACCTCTGAATCCAAGAAAGGGAACCAGGAAAAGAATCTTCTTTGAAACTTGGGCCTCCAGGAAGATGGTCTTGGTGTTGAAGTTGCTGCGTAGATAGACGTTGTCTGCCTCCCGAACTTCTACGAATCCCTTGCTGTACATGAAGCCTGCACCCACTGACACTGCGGGAATGATGAGCTTTTCCTGAAGGACGGGTACCCGCAATGAACCGCCGATGGTAAAGAAGTCAACGGTGATGTCTGCACCCAGCTTGGATAGATTCAGGTTGGGAATTCGCATGAAGCTCATTCCCATATCAAATGGAAGGAAGAGTCCTCCAATCCTGAGGTCTGCGGTGAGGGTGGGAAACACCAGGCTGTCTTTTATGGATGGCAGTGCCCCATCTGAGACGCTGTTCAGCTCGGAGATGGCCCTGTTGATTCCATCCATGGGGAGCCTTGCCATGCCGAGGGTGATTCCTCCACCAAAATGGGGTGGTACACTGGGGACAAGCTTTCCAATCCAAGCATCGGGCCAGACCCCCTGCTGCATGGCTACATTGGGAATGACATCGAAAAGCTGCACGGAAAAATCTTTCATGCCATCTGAAACACTGGTGACACTGGGGGCTGCACTGAGAATACAGATGGAGAGTATCAAGGATGTTCCTATTGCGATACGTTTCTTGGACATATAACCTCCATAAAAACACTTTGATTTTTACTATTGAAAATCAACTATCTCAACTATACCATAGAGTGGTGGAAAATCAACTAAAATGGCATTAAAAATAAAAAAAATTTATTTCTTTTGAAAAAACTAGTTGAATGCTGTTGACATTTTTTGCAGAACAGAATAATATATTCCCATCTTGCCGCTGTAGCTCAGTTGGTAGAGCAAAGGACTGAAAATCCTTGTGTCGTTGGTTCGATTCCTACCGGCGGCAAAGCCCGAGTCAAAAATGATTCGGGCTTTTTTTTCGGCAATCTTGTTTTGGCTGCTTGTTTTCTCCATATCCTGCAAAAATTATATTTTTTTGCCCTTGTGCCGAATCTTTTCATGGCTTATAATAGGAGCTATGAAATGGTTGATTGTTGCTTTTGGTGGAAGAAAGGAAGATGTTGAACACATGAGGCATTTTCTTGAGCACTATGATACTACTATCACTGTGTTTGGAGCAGGTTCTTGTCCGGAGAAAGATTTCCTTTCTGCTGTGGCAGAATGCGAGTACTGTATCTGGCTTGGAGACACTGAAGGTGCAGGTCAGGAGGGTGGGGCGGAGGCCTGTCCCGCAGAGCTTTCCTTTGCCTTTGGGTATGTTCTTGGAAAGGATATGCCAGTGTTTTGTGTTCGAAAGGAAGGTGCGAGACATTGGCATCAGAGCCCGCTGACCACCAACGAATATCATGAATACACCTCTTGTTCTGATTTATTGTCTGTCCTTGAGTCTCGTTTCCCTGATTTCCTGGTGCGGGAGAAGCAGAAGCGTGCGCGGCATACCCTGCTGGATGCAGGAATTCCCTTCAATCCCGACAGCTTTGCCTTTCACATTGCCTCCGATAATGAGAAGGAGTGTGACCTGTTCATTGATGCTGGCATAGATGTGAATAGTCGTGATGCGGCAGGTACTCCAATGATTTGTATTGCCGCTCGTCACAATCGCCGTGAAATGATTGAGCGGTTGCTCGTCCTTGGTGCCGACATCAATGCAGTTTCCAAGGATCGGGGGTATTCCGCCGTTATGGATGCTGTCTGGAAGTCCAATACAGAGATTGTGGAATTTTTGGTGGAGAAGGGTGCAAACCTTGGCTACATCAGTCGTGACGGACAGCCGGTATTGGTGCTTGCAGTTGGTACTGGTAACGAGAAGGTGTGCCGCATTTTGGCGGAGCACGGTGCCGACCCCTTCCTCTGTGATGCCATGGGAATGTCTGCCCTGTCCTACGCCAAGCTATTCAAGAAGGAGTCATTGGTGCCTATCTTTGAGGCAAGGAGAAAATGAGTTCTACCGTAGTATTTACCGGTGGCGGCACCGGTGGTCATATTTTCCCAGGTTTGGCGGTGGCTGACGAATTGCGCCAGCTTTATAGTGAGGCTGGCCTCCCGTGTCGTATTGTCTGGATTGGTTCCTCCAAGGGGATGGATGGCAGCTTCATCGAAAAAAGTGGCAGTGTGGACAAGTTCTACGGAATTCCCACTGGCAAGCTGCGCAGGTATTTTTCCTTGGAGAACCTGGTGGACGTATTCAGGATAATTGGAGGCTGCATTGCCTCCTTTTTTCTGCTTTTAAAGCTGAGGCCTGCCCTGGTCTTTTCCAAGGGGGGCTTTGTCAGTGTGCCTCCCTGCTTTGCGGCGGGGTTGCTACGGATTCCCGTCTATACCCATGAGTGTGATTTTTCTCCGGGCCTTGCCACACGGCTCAACAGTCGGGTGGCAAAGAAGGTTCTTTTGTCCTATCCCCAGACAGCCTCTTATTTTGGCAAGAAATTTGAGGGCAGGGTGGAGGTGACGGGAAATCCAGTGCGTCCGGTGTTCTATCAGGCTGATGGGCAACGGGGACGGGAATTCCTAGGACTGGAGAAGGGAAAGCCCCTGCTGCTGGTGCTGGGGGGAAGCTCCGGTGCCCGGCAAATCAATCAGCTGGTACTGGAAAACTTGGAGTATCTGACCGCCCATTTCCAGGTGGTGCACCAGACTGGTGGCGAGAAGGCCGGCTTTGACCCGGCGGCTGTTCCAGAGAATGGTGGGGGAGTGTACAAGCATTATAGCTTTATCTACAGTGAGATGCCGGACGTGATTGCCGCCGCCGACCTGGTGCTTTCCCGTGCCGGAGCAAATTCCCTGTGGGAATGCGCCGTTCTGGGAAAGGCCATGGTTCTGGTCCCTCTGTGGGGTGCTGGAACGAGAGGCGATCAGGTGGAGAACGCCCGGTTCTTTGTGGAGTCAGGTGCAGGCCTTTCCCTAGAGGGTGATGAGGCTGACAGCCAGCATCTCAAGGCGGCCTTGGACAGGATGTGTGATGATGGATTTCGGGTGGGCTGCTCCCAGAAGGCCTTTCAGATGGGCAATGGCCAGCAGCCGGCTCAAAGGATTGCCCGGCTAGTGTTTGACGAGGTGACCTCCTCATGACATTTGCCATCATCGACATAGTTTTCCTGATAATCATCCTAGTGATGGCCATTAAAGGAGCTGTCAACGGATTCATTGCCGAGGTCTTTGGGAAGGCTGCCTTTTTGGTTGGCTTGCTGGTGGGCGTTCTGTTTTACAATGATTTGGCGGTGGTGCTGGTGCAGTGGATTTCCGTTGTCTTGTTGGCTCAAGTCGTCTCATTCCTGCTGCTGTTCATCCTTACTTTTCTGCTCATCAAGGTGATTCAGCACGTGCTGGGGGGCATCTTCAAGGGGGATATTCTTGGTAGCCTGAATCGTGCCCTGGGCTTCTTTCTGGGGCTGGCGGAGGGTGTGCTGATTGTGGCGGTAATCCTGCTGGTGCTCCATGTCCAGCCCTGGATTCAGGTGGACTCCCTGTTGGCGGATAGCTTTGTTGACGCATTGTTTGCCAGCCCCCTGAACCAGTCGGTTGAATTCGTCAACCGGGAGGTGATGCCCAATGTTTGAGAACCTGCTCTTTCAGCCTGCAAGCCAACAGCTGGCAGCGGATATTCGTCAGGGGAGTTTACCCAATGCCCTGCTTTTTGTGGGACCGCCTGCCTCCGGCAAGCTGACCTGCGCCTTGGAGCTGGCCCGTGTGCTGGCTTGTACTGCCACTCCTCGGGGGGACTGGCAGTGTAGCTGCGACTCCTGTCTCAAGCACAAGTCCCTTGTGAGTACCTCCCTGCTTTTGGCGGGAAGCAGGAGCTGTTCCCTGGAAATTGTTGCCTCGGCCAAGACCTTCTTGGAGGCGGTGTCTACCAATGCCTCCTATCTGAGGGCTACACGCTACCTTTTTGTCAGAAGCATCAGGAAACTGACGGCCCGATTCAGTCCAGTGCTGTGGGAGGGTGAGGACAAGGTTTCCAAGCTGGCTCCGATGTTGTCATCAATAGACGAGTATTTGGAGGAACTGGAAAGATACAGTCTGAATCAGGAGCTGGACCTTGCCAAGCTGGAGAAGTTGGTGAAGGAGCTGGTGTCTCTGGCGGGGAAATTGGAGTCGCTCTTCATGTACGAGTCCATTCCGGTGGCACAGATGCGTCGGGCTAGCGCCTGGGCACGGTACAGGCCTGAATCCGGCAAGAAGGTGATTGTGCTGGAAAATGCGGACATGATGCAGGAAGGGAGCCGGAACGCTGTCCTCAAGATTCTGGAGGAGCCGCCGGAGGATGTGGTTTTTGTACTCACCACCACCAGACGGAATGCGGTGATGCCCACCATCCTGTCCCGGGTGCGGCCATACAATTTCCTTCCCAGAAGTGGAAAGGCTCAGGCTCAGGTTATTTCCCGTGTCTTTCACAGTCAGGTGGTTCCAGAGGCTGAGGATGGCGCCTCTATTCAGGACTATCTCCAGTCTTTTTTGCCAGTATCGCCCCAGATGGTGGAGAGTGCCGGCCGACAGTTTATCCAGCAGGTGGTGTCTGGGAACCAGCCTGACATCGAGGGGATCGTCAAGACCTGTGGTGGATTTGAGCCTCGGCTGCTGCTAACTCTCTTCTTCAGAGCCATGTCGGGAGCCCTGCGGGACTTGGCTGTGGGAGGAGATGGTCTGGGACTTGGTCACGTCAGCGTACAGGCTCAGGATGCCCTCCATCAATTTAGGATGGCGGAGCTGGGAGCTCAGTGCATGGCGGCTCTTCACCAGTGCCACTCCCATATCACAACCTATAACCAGGGAATAGCAGCTGCTCTGGAGCTTTTGGCGGCGGATATTTCACTGGTGGTCAAGAAATTTAAAGGTGGAGTCATACTATGATTGACTTGTTCAAGCGGGTTTCTGGAAAGATTTCCAAACTCAGCAGCGAGCAGGTGGAGCAGCTTTTCGATGCCCTGATAGAAGAGACCGAGGTCATCGATGCTGCTATGAACTCATTGAAGACAGCCTTCATCGTTTGTGATGAGAATTTTTTAGTTTTTAAGGTGAACAAGGCGGCGGAACGGATGCTGTCCTTTTCCCAACGGCTTGCTGACATACGGAGCCATGAGGTCCCTGCCTGGGAGCTTGTCGGCGAGGTTGAGATTGCGGACTTTCTGAGGCAGGCATACCAGCGGGGACAGACAAATGTCTGCCGGGAGTTTACCATCGCCACCTCAGGGGGCAGCATCAAATTCCTGACAGTGACCATCATTCCTTTGGTGAGAAAGCGGCAGGTGACGGGAAACGTGATTTCCGTTGATGACGTGACGGAAATCAGACGTCAGGAGGTCATCATCAGGCGGATGGAGAAGCTGGAGGATCTCACCACCCTGGCGGCAAATGTTGCCCATGAGATAAAGAATCCGCTGGCAGCCCTGAGCATCCACATTCAGCTGCTGCAGAAATCCATAGAGAAGGCCCGGAGCCAGGAGGATGTGCTGCCGCCACCGAAATTTGTGGAGAACTATATTTCTGTGGTGAACGAGGAGATAGGCCGCCTCAACGGCATTGTCAACGACTTCCTCCATGCGGTGCGGCCGGTGAAGGCTGAATACCAGCTGCTGAATCCCAATGAGCTGCTGCTGCAGTCCCTGGATTTTTGTCGTCCTGAGCTGGAGAGCAAGGGAATCAACCTCCAGGTGGAGCTGATGAAGGATTCGCCAAAGCTGCTGCTGGACGACAAGCTTTTCCGCCAGGTGATGCTGAATCTGGTGCAGAATGCCATTGCTGCGCTCAGCTCTGATGAGGACGAGAAGGTGCTGTTGGTGAACACCCAGGTAAAGTCCGACTCCTTCATCCTGACTGTGGCGGACAACGGCTGCGGCATGAGCGAGGAGACGGCCTCCCGGATTTTCGAGCCCTACTTTACCACAAAGACAACGGGAACTGGTCTGGGCCTCACCATGGTCTACAAGATAGTCAAGGAATTTTCCGGGGACATACAGGTGAAGTCCCTACTGGGGGAGGGAACAGCCTTTACCATTTCGCTGCCCATCCCCCAACTGGAGCGCAGGCTTTTGGAGTACACATCATGAATTTTACTATCCTGATAATTGACGATGAGAAAAACATTCGGGAGGGCTTGTCCGCTGCCCTGGAGCTGGAGGGCTATTCCGTCCGTCTGGCAGCCGATGGCCGGGAAGGTCTGGCCCTGATAGAGCGGGGTGACATTGACCTGGTGATTACGGATTTGCGTATGCCGGGGATTTCCGGTGAGGAGGTGCTGGCAAGAGTGCGGGGGGAGAGTCCCGGCATTCCCGTCATTGTGCTCACTGGCCATGGCAGCATCGACACAGCGGTGGACGCCATGCGGAATGGAGCCTACGACTTTCTCACTAAGCCCCTGAGTCTTGACCGCCTCACCCTGATTGTGAAGCGGGCGTTGGCAGGGCGGGAGCTGGAAATCCGCCACTCCTCCCTGCAGCAGGAGCTGGATGCCAAGACCTCCTTTGAGTCCATCATCGGCAAGAGCGCCGAGATGCAGCGGATCTTCCAGATGGTGCGGAAGGCTGCCGATTCCAAGGCATCGGTGCTGATTACCGGCGAGAGCGGTACGGGAAAGGAGCTGATTGCCAACGCCCTCCACAACCTTTCCCCCCGAAAGGACAAGCCCTTCATCAAGGTGCATTGTGCCGCCTTGTCGGAGAGTCTGCTGGAAAGTGAGCTGTTCGGTCATGAGAAGGGGGCCTTCACCGGGGCGGCCGCTAGAAAGCGGGGGCGCTTCGAGCTGGCAAACGGGGGGACAATCTTTTTGGACGAGATTGGGGAGATCAACCAGAACGTGCAGATAAAGATTTTGCGGGTGCTGCAGGACAAGCGCTTTGAGCGGGTCGGTGGAGAGGAGACCTTGGAGGTGGACGTGCGGGTCATTGCTGCCACCAACAGGAATCTGGAGGAAGAGATCCTTCAGGGGAGGTTCCGGGAGGACCTGTTCTACCGCCTCAACGTGGTGCATATTCAGGTGCCGCCCCTACGGGAGCGCAAGGATGACATACCCCTGATGCTCAACGCCTTCCTGGATGAATTCAACCGGGAGAACAACAAGTCCATCACAGGATTCGATTCCCGCTCCCGATCCGCCTTGTACAAGTACGGCTGGCCTGGTAACATCCGCCAGCTGCGCAATTGTGTGGAGAGCGCGGTGGTAATGTGCTCCGGCTCCCAGATAAGTCTGGAGGATCTGCCTCCCACTATTCGGGGGGCGGCGGAGGCCAGTGTTATTCAGGTTCCCATGGGAATTACCCTGGCGGAGGCGGAGAAAATCATCATCCAGCAGAACCTTGCCGCCAACCAGGGCAACAAGTCAAAGACTGCCGATGTGCTGGACATTGGTCGCAAGACTCTCCACCGCAAGCTGGAGGAATACCAGCTGGAAGCCAGGGTGGAGGTGGAGCCCGCCACCGTGACCACCTAGCTGGAGGGGCGTCAGATGGTTGCAATCCAGCGGGGGATAAAGACCTTTTCGTCCTTCAGGCGGGTAAAGGCATCGTGGCCGGGATACACGGGCATATCTCCCTCCAGCTGCATCACCGCCTTCAGGCTGGCCTTCATGACTGGTGTGGAAGAGAACTTGAAGTCGCTGCGGCCAATGGCCCGGTAGAAGAGAAAGTCGCCGCTGAACATAACCCGTTCCTCCGGCTGGTTCTGGTGCCACAGAATGATGACGCTGGTACCGGGAGTGTGTCCGGGATAGCAGATGAATTCCGTTGCCAGCTGATTCCACTGCAGCAATGTCCGTCGGCCCAGGTTTTCTGTGGTGGACTGGAACGCCTGCACCTGGGCTCCTTCTGGGGCTCCCACCAGAATATCCACCGTGCAGGGAGTCTGGCCCTGCATGAACCGATCCTGCTCCACCATGAAGGCATCCTCGTAGGGGCAGACGACGGGAGTCTGGGGCCACTCCTCCTTCAGGCGGGCATTGCTCCACACGTGGTCGTAATGGCCATGGGTGTTCAGTATGGCCAGCGGCTCCTGTACCTGGGACAGAACCCAGTCAGCGGCATTGACTCCCGGGTCCACCACCAGGCTGTCTCCATTTTCCTTATTGATGACGATATAGCAGTTAGTCTGGAGCTCCCCGCAGGGACGGGCCAGCACCTTGAAATAATCTGTCTCAAAAATACACTTGTCCATTGTTTCCTCCATAAGAAACTCGACTAAAAAACTACCTGAGGCTTTCCGCCTGGTAAAAAACGGGGCCACAACCAAAGTCCTTGGCTGCGGCCCTTGTCCTTGTCGGCTGGCTGCCCTAGATGGAGCTCCGTGCCAGTCGGAAACCGATATTTGAGTAAACTGTTTCCGGGGAGTCACAGTTTCTGTAGGTTACAGTACAACTGCGGGCATAGTTCAGCCAGCTACCACCCCGACGAACCCTGTTTGTTCCTGTCTTTGGTCCTGAGGGATTGGTTTCACTGCCAACATCGATTCTAGAAAACCAGTCCCAGCACCATTCATATACGTTGCCACTCATGTCATATACTCCACAAGAGGAAGGCTTTAGCAAGCCAACTTGATGTACATTACTGTTACTAGTGTCTTTGAACCAAGCCACCTCATCAATTGAATTGCTTCCTGCATAGGAAAAATTCCATGCGGACGCATCAACATTCCCACCTCTGGCGGCAAATTCCCATTCTGCCTCTGTAGGAAGACGGAAACCGTCCGCATCAGTATTCCAAACCACAGAATTCCACAGGACATTGTTGGTGCTGGGAATCTCTCCCCAAGCATCGGGATTTGTTGTCTCGTTGATTTTATAGCAGGGACGAAGTCCCAGCATAACACTCAGCTTGTTACAAAAGACAATTGTCTCATACCAGCTGACATTATTTACTGCCAATAGGTTCTCCTTTTCCTGAAACGATGACAGGGCGTTGGAGGTGGCGGGATTGTATCCCATTACGGTCTCAAAAAGCTCTTGGGTTACAAGATTCCTGGTCATTTGGAACGAGGTAAGTCTTACCTCCCTCCCTTCAATAAAGACTCCGTCAGAATCCAAACTATTGATTTTGGCTACTCTGCCCATGGGAATGATAGTTACCTCATCCATCTTTTCCATTGTGACTGTAGACATTGGTGATACCCCCTAAGTATACATTTTAATTATTTGTTGAATCCATCATAGCATTCTTTTTATGTTTTGTCACTTGGCAGGATGTTTTTGATAATTTTTTCTTGAATTGTTGACAAATACAGAAGTATCGGTTACAGTGTCAGAAATAAAAGTATGTGTAACTTCCATATACTTCTTCTAAAAGAAGTGATTTGGAAGAGTTTTGGAGAGAAATATGAAGAAAAGTACAAAAATCAAGATAGCATTCGTTGTTTTTGCCCTGATTTCCATAGCCTTCATCAGTAGATTTGCCCGGTATGAATTCCACAAGGATTCCATGGAGTTGTTGGAAGGAGTCGGCGAGATAAAGCGACTGGAGTTTGACGCAGGGTTCAAGTCCGAGGTTGCCTTGGCCTTGCAGCTGTCCAAGTCTCCGGTTGTCATTCAGCATTTTGAGAATCCTGCGGATGAGGTCGTGAAGGCCATGGCATGGGAGGAATTCGAGACATACATGAATTCCTTTCTTGGAAAGAGCATCTTCTGGCTCTCTGTCTTGGAAAAGGACTTCTACTCGGATATGGCCTTTTCCTATCATGTGAATCCCAACAATCCCGATGACTATTGGTACAACCTCACCATACACGAGACCGACGTATATAACTTCAACATCAATTACAATGAGGTGATGGACAAGACCATGTTGTGGGTCAATGTTCCCGTGCGGAACAGGAGTGGAATCGTAGTGGGAATGGTGGGTACGGGTATCCCCATCGGTGATTTCACCGATACCATGTTCTACACCTTGGATGAAGATATCACCATGTACTTCTTTAACCGGCAGCTGGAGATTACTGGTACTCGAAACGATGAGAACCTTGAGGACAAGATTCCGATTACAAATGTCATGCCAGAGCTGGCAGAAATAGATTTGACCAGCCACGAGTCGTTTGTGAATACAGTACGTGGAACTTATATGTTGCTGCCCTTCGAGGATATCAATTGGACTGCTGTTTTCTATATCCCTTACACCTTCACCCAGTTCCTGCGCCATGCAATAAAGCCCTTTGTTGTCTTTATGCTGGTGAATTTCTTCATCTGGCTCTATGCCGTCATAAAGGCCTTTGTGATTCCCATGCGGGCTCTGGAGACTGCGGTACACAATCTGAGTTCGGGGGAGGCTGATTTGGCCAAGCGGGTTCCGTCGGGCAAGAGAACTATCTTGGACTTGTTCGGCAATCTGATTGCCGGATTCAACCAATTCATCGAGAATCTGCAGGTGGCGGTAACGAGCGTAAAGAAATCAAACATGAGTTTGGTTGAGGCTGGCGGGCGTACTGCTGACTGTATTATGGATGTGGTGTCCTCAATAGATATGGCGTATAATTATATGCTGACCGTGGACGATAACATCGTCAAGCAGTTGTCCAATGTTGATGGCACGGTTCGTTCTGCAAAGAAGGTTATCAGTGGAATATCCGAGTTGAACAAGATGATTTCCATTCAGAGCGAGGGTGGAAGCCAGGCCGCTATTGTGGTGGAGGAGCTTCTCAGGAGTATCAGCGATGTATATAGTGCGGTAAGCCAGTTGGTAGCATCCTTTGACCAGCTGGAGGAGAGCGCCGAGCATGGTGTGAATGTACAGAAGAATGTGACCTTGAAGATAGGTGAGATTTACGCCGAGTCCCAGATGCTGCAGGAGGCCAACCGGGTGATTTCATCCATTGCCAGCCAGACGAACCTGCTGGCAATGAACGCCGCCATCGAAGCTGCCCACGCTGGTGAGGCTGGCCAGGGATTCAGTGTTGTTGCCGACGAGATTCGCAAGCTCAGCGAGAACGCATCCAAGCAATCCCGTACTATCGGTGTCCAGCTCAAGACAATCCTGGACTCCATGGCCGGAATTACAGAGCTTTCCGAGGACTTGAAGTCCGCCTTCAATCATGTGTCCGATGGAATCAGGAACACCAATATCATGGTGCAGGAGATTTCCACCGCCATGGAGGAGCAGTCTGCTAGTTCAAACCAAATGCGTTCCGTCATAGGGGAAGTAATGGAGGCAACTATGAAGACCCAGACCACCTCCGATGTCATGGCTTCGGAAAATGCAAGCATCCAGCGGGAGATAGAGGCGCTGCAGGACTCCGCCGTTTCCATGAAGGGAAACATGGACATGATGAAGATGGGGGCTATTCGTGTACAATCCATCGGAACGGCATTGTCCTCCTTGTCCAATGAAACCCGAAAATCTATCGTGAACATTAGCAGGGAACTGGATAAGTTCAAGGTGTGATTCGAGGTGGGGGAATAAAGCCCACAAGAAATTTTTTCGGGCATTTTAATTCTTTTCCTTGACTTTTTGCTTCGTCTTGCGTATATTCATGGTGTACGTGATTGTTTGCGTCACAGTCCCTGATGTTACAGGGGGTGCACCGGTTTCGACGGGTGTGGACGTGGACTTGAGCTGCAGGTGAGGTTGCCTGTCCTCTGAACAGACAAAACCTATAACTGCCGAAGATAATCGTCAGTTTGCTCTCGCTGCGTAAGCACGGGAACACGGAAACTGGACTGTGCCGCTCTGAACGGGCCGGATTTCTGTCGCTAATCAGGGCTTGCTGTGGATGGTGTCCGATACGTCCATGGGACTTTTATCGGAATACGGAGCCGACGCTTGCGATGCTGCCACCGGATCCCGACAACTACCTCGCATCGCTAAACCTGTAGAGGCTCCTGCCCCGCACATTCGGACGGGGGTTCAATTCCCCCCACCTCCAAAGCAAAAAAAGCCACCCTTTGGGTGGTTTTTTTGTTGTCAGGGGGATTGAACCGGAACTGAGCCCACCTGACAATAGGGGCAAGTTTGTGCGGAAGTCGACTTTGGGTCTCCCCTTAATTTTGGGAACGCTCCGCCTCCTGCACAATCATCTGGGCGGTCTCCATGCCGTTGAACAGATTCCTTTCAAGGCGGTAGACCACATCGATGGTGTCTCCCAGAGCAAAGTCGCTTCCGAGTCGGTCAGCTGCATTCCAGAATAAGGCGGGCCACTTGTGCTTTCCACCAGCCAGTACCAGCTTCAGGTGCTTTTTCTCCCCCTTGCCAATTATATCTGCCCCGATGATTTTTAGTTGGCGACTAAAGAAGAGGAGCTGAGGATTTCCTTCGCCGTAAGGCTCAAGGGTGTCAATTATCTTTAACAGGTCTGGACTGAGATAACTATGGGGAATCTCTGCATCTGTTTGGAGCATTGAATCCTTATTGTCTTCCAGCTCAATGACAGCGGTGTACTCCAAAAATCTCTGCAACAATTCATCAAGCTTTTCCTTTTCAAGGCTAAAACCCGCCGCATAGTTGTGGCCGCCGTGGTTTAGGAACAGCTCACCGCAACTGTCTAGCATTGGCGTAACGTCAAAGCCACGGGTTGATCGAACAGAACCTACCGCCGTGCCATCTTCCAGTATGGTTATGGCAATAGAGGGAACATCAAAAACCTTCACTAATTGAGCTGCTAGAATTCCAGAAATTCCTCTGTGAATTCTGGGGTCAACCACCACCACAAGCTTATTATTGTATTTTTCAAAGCTTTGGTAGGCTTGTTTTTCCACATAACCCCAAGCATCGGTACCCAGCTGGCGGCGGTTCTTGTTTAGCTGGATGATTTGTTCTGCGATGGCATCCCGTTGCTGGCTGGTTTCAGAAAGAAAGAGTTGTACCGCCAATTCTGAGCGTCCCAATCGTCCTGCAGCGTTTAGTACCGGCACCACATTCCAAGAAATATCGGTACTGGTAATTCTTTTTCCTAGCATATTCAAGCGAGCCAGAAGTTCCCGTAAACCTGGAATGACTTCTCCCCGGTTCAAGGCGGCTATTCCCTGCCGAACTAGAATTCTGTTTTCATTGTGAAGAGGCATGATATCGGCCAGGGCCGCCAGCATAACCAGCTGCAGATCTTCTTGAATTGTTTTGTTAATCTGGGAATCGGAAGTTTTTTTCTGGATGTAGGTAATAAAGATGTTGCAAAATCCATCCATTTCAGACTGGAAGCCTTCTCTGTAACGAAGGATCTTTGACATTTCCTTTACCCTTAGGAGAGAAGCATTTTGTACAGAGGGAATTACAGTTGAGATTTCTGGACGTATATCCATCATGTTGAATTCCACCCCGGTTCCAAAAACCTTTGTCAGCTGCTTTTTTTGCAGCTCCGCATCCCACACTAGAATTTGCTGTCCCCTTAAAAATTGAAGTAATCTTGTATCCTCAATTTGAATCATTCCTGGGGTAATAGTTTCCGTAAGTCTTGCCCGCTCTGTCATGTTTACCATTTTTACACAATCAATGGTGTAGGCATCATTTACAGGACGAACATCTAAAAGACACAGTTCCTGCTTATACAGTTCATTTTGGGCGAAACGAAGGGCTGTAGCTAGCTTAAATGCTACAGCACAGCCTGAAATATAGGGAAATGGATATTCGTCTCCAGGTAATTTAGGGTCAACGATAATGGTGGCATTGGGAAGATTCTCCGGCGGATTATGGTGGTCTGTAATAATTACATCAATTCCAAGTTCCACAGCCCTGTCTATTTCCACATTGTTGGATATGCCGCAGTCCACCGTGATGATGAGGGTTCCGTAGGCAGCAGAAAATTCTTCTACAGCCTTGAGGGAAAGACCATAGGTATCCTCACCACTGGGAATGCGCCAACTTACATCCATTCCCATGTCTTTTAGACAACGGTAAAGAATTGTAGTGCTGGTAATTCCATCCACATCCCGGTCTCCAAAAATCAGTACCTTCTCTCCCTCGTCACGGGCGGCCAGGATTCGATCCACCGCATCCTCCATGCCGGAAAGCAGGAAGGGGCTGTGGAGGTAGCGCAGGTCGTCCTCCAGAAAGTACTGGATGTCCGGGCCGCTGGTGATGTTGCGGCGGGCAAGGATGGAGGCGGTGAGGGGGTCGCAGGAAAAGCGGCCGCACAGCTCCCGCACCTGTTCCGGGGCTATGTCTTTTTTTGTGCATATCATGGTCAGTGGATTTCCTTGTAAATCAGTTGTGGTTCCTGGGGCTTCTGGCTGGCGTAGGTGGCGGCCTCCTGGATCAAGGCCAGGGCCGGCTCAAGACAGGCCTCGTTCTGCCCGAAAACCTCCATAATCAGGTCTCCTGCCGCCACCTTGTCCCCCTGCACCTTGTGGAGAATCATGCCGGCATCGGGGCAGACTGCATCCTCCGTCCTGTTGCGGCCCACTCCAAGGTGGACACCCGCCAGCCCCAGCTTGAAGGCATCCAGCTGGAGGAAGCCCTCTTGAGTGGAGCGAACCTCCCGTCGGAAGGGACTGCGCCGCTGGCCCACCTGCTCCATGAGCCTTTCCGGGTGGCCCCCCTGGTCACGGACATTCTGGAGGAAGAACTCCAGTGCCCGGCCGGAGGAGAGGGCCTCCTGGCACCGCTCCAGCGCCTGGTCAGCAGAAAGCCTTTCCGTGCCGACCACTTGGCTTATTTCCTGTCCCAGCAGCAGCATCTGCACCGCCAGGGCGTAGGTCAGCTCCATCACATCTGCGGGGCCACGTCCCTGGAGACATTCGATGGTCTCTTCAATCTCCAAGAAGTTGCCAATCTTGCGTCCCAGGGGAGAGGCCATGCTGGTGATGAGGGCGGTGGCCTTCTTTCCCATGGCCTTGGCCGTTCCCACTAGGCTTTCCGCCAGACGCTGGGCGTCCTCCTTGGTTTTCATAAAAGCACCGGAGCCATATTTCACGTCGAAGACCAGTCCGTCGGAGCCCTCCGCCACCTTTTTGGACAGGATGCTGGCGGTAATGAGGGGGATGGATTCCACGGTGGCGGTGACATCCCGCAGGGCGTAGAGCAGGCGGTCGGCGGGAACCACGTCCTGGGTCTGGCCGGTCATGGCAAAGCCGGTGCTGGCGATGAGCCTTTGGAACTCCTCCACCTGGAGGCCAACCCGGTAGCCTTCGATTGACTCAAGTTTGTCCAGGGTTCCACCGGTGTGGCCCAGGGCACGGCCGCTCATCATGGGAATCTGCACCTTCCCGAAGGGCAGGTGGCAGGCCGCCACGATTGGTGCCAGGGGCAGGGAAATCTTGTCCCCCACGCCGCCGGTGGAGTGCTTGTCCACAAAGGGGCCGGTGAGACCGGGAATGCCGGTGTGGTGGTGGTCCATCACCCGGCCAGAATGGAGCATGACGCTGGTGAGGGCGGCAGTCTCGTCAAAGGTCATGCCGTTGAAGTAGACGGCCATGAGCCAGGATGCAATCTGGTAGTCGGGAATCTCCCCGGCCACGTAGCCCTTTATCAGGAACTCCAGCTCCTGACGGCTCAGCTCCTGTCCCTTTGGCTCCAGGGGACTGCCTCTTTTTTTCATGATGATGTCAACAGCACGGAACGCCATGTCTTCCTCCCGAATATTTAGTGATTTCTTAAGTATACTCCAAAAGCATGGAACGGTAAAGAAGGAGGATTTTGCCCGAAGGTACAAAACCCTCCCTTATTATTATAGACATAAAATGAAGGAAATTTGTCGTTTTTTGGGGAGGTTCGGCTGTTTTTTTTACCTGCCCCCTCTAGTATTATAGCCTGAATTCAGGTGAAAAATGACTGTTTTGAGGAAAAAATGTGATATAATCAGCGTAATTTATAAAGGAGGAATTTATGGTAAAGCACATCATTTTATGGACATTGAAGGAGATGCCGGAGGAGGAAAAGGAGCGGGTAAAGGCCGGCATAAAGGAGGGGCTGGAGGGCTTGCAGGGAAGGATTCCCGGACTGGTAGACATCAAGGTGCAGGTGGCCGGCCGCATGGAAACCTCCACCGTTGATCTGATGCTGGACTCCACCTTTGAGTCGCCAGAGGCACTCTCAGGTTACGCTTGCCATCCCGCCCATGTGGAAGTGGCAGATACCAAGGTGCGGCCCTTTACTGCGAGCCGTGCTTGTTTGGACTTTGAGCTGTAGCAGCCACTCATCCCCTGTGTCATTCAATGGGACAGGGGATGTGGTAGCATGGGGGAGTTGGTGTTTTGTGGTATAATTCCACAGGGATTGGAAAATGCTGGGGCATTTTCAGCTGAAAATTGAAGGGGGAAAGTGGTGATGACTGAGGTACAAGCACAATTTATCAAATATATGCCAAATAATGGGATGCGAAACTACGTGCTAGACTTGTATGCAAAGACAATACAACTATCGCACCAGACAAAACCCAATAATTGGAATGTTTGCTACAGAAAAAATGAAAAAAGATTCCAATTGAATTGTGGAAATAAGTATGTCTTGGTCGCCTCTGCCAAATATATTTTGGCCATGTGTAATAGGGAAGATGTCTTGTCTTTGGGAGAAGATTTTGTCAACAAATTGTTGTCAAAAGTTGAATTTCAAAAAGAAGACTCTACTTTGGCAAAAGTTGGGCTTCTTACACCCAAAAATTTTCAAGAATTGGAGCAATTTCCAGCAGATGCACTCTGGCATAATACCTTTCAATTTAGAATTGCTTATGAAGATGTTTTGGAATTCCTACCAAATTTGGAAAAGTCTATTTTAAATTTTGCAGAATGGACAACATTGGACAGACCGCTGTTGCCAGCAAGTAAGGTAGCCCATTCCGAAGAATTTATCGATTATATTAATCAGGAACTTGGACTACACATTCCTCAGCCAGTGTATGATTCAGGAGGCCCCACAATGCCACAAGACAAGACTTTGGTGCACCAGTACGCCAAACTGCTGGAAAACACCCGCAACCTCATCCTCACCGGTGCGCCAGGAACTGGTAAAACCTACCTTGCAAAGCAGATTGCAGAAGAAATGGGCTGCACTCCAGATGAAATCGGCTTTGTCCAGTTCCACTCCAGCTACGACTACACCGATTTTGTGGAGGGATTGCGGCCTGTGCAGGATGAAAGTGGTAGCGGACAGATTGGCTTTGAAAGGAAAGATGGCGTTTTCAAGGAATTTTGTGCGAGGGCATTGCAGAACTTGGTGGACAGCGGAAAAAGTGTTGATGTTTTGCAGCATGAAAGGTCTATCAATGAGATTATCGCAGATTTTCTGGATGGTGCAATTGAGAAAAAGACACAGTTTGAGACGATAACGAAAAATATTTTTTTCGTGGACAGCTTCAATGATAAAAAAATATTTGTATCCATACCTCAAAATGAAAAGGTAAAAAATCTACAGATTCAAATTGATGATATTTTGGAGCTCATTAGCAATCATGTACAATTGAATAATGGCAAGGCCGTGAGTGAATATTTTAAGAGAAAATGGAGGACGCAACACGATTCCTATATTTTTTCTTTAACAAAAAAGATTCAAGAATCTATGGAGAATACTGGAAATAACCAGACAACCGCCGTGAAGAAGATTCAGTTAAAAAAATTCGTCTTCATCATCGATGAAATCAACCGGGGGGAGGTGGCAAAAATCTTTGGGGAGCTGTTCTATTCGATTGATCCGGGCTATCGTGTCACCGCCGGGGATTTGGAGGCAATGAAGGCTGGCAAGAAGGGGATTGTCGCAATCAGAACTCAGTATGCGAATCTTGAGCTGACGGGAAACGAGTTTGACCGGGCCCTGGGAGCATCCGACTATGGCCATTTCTTCGTGCCGGAGAACGTGTACATCATCGGCACCATGAACGACATCGACCGCAGTGTGGAGTCCATGGACTTTGCCTTCCGCCGCCGCTTTGCCTGGGCAGAGGTGAAGGCAAGCGATACGGAGGATATGCTGGACAAACTGAACGAATTTCGACCAGACTTGGCAGAAGTGGCAAAAAATCGCATGAAACGGCTGAACAAGGCAATTTCTGAAACACAAGATTTTGGCCCTGCCTACCACATTGGTGCCAGCTACTTCCTGAAGCTGAATCAGTATGGGGGGAACTTCGAGCAATTGTGGGACTACCACATCAAGGGCATTCTGGAGGAATATGTGCGAGGTAATCCGAGGAAAGAGGAGGTGATGACAAAGTTTAAGTCGGCCTATTCTGATGGAACAACGGAATAGTAAGGTATACCATCAATGTGCCACCTTTCCCTCACCGACAACAACACAAACAATCCTCCCAAAATTGCCGCCTTGTCGTCCTCCGGTGCGGAGGCAATCCACGCCTACGAGGACTTGCAGGCTGTTGCCGACATTCCCCTGGAGTCCCTTTGCAAGGACAATCCTTCGCTGCTGGTGTTTCCCCATTGCCTGGGGGAGCATCAGGACGGAATCGAGGGGCTGCGTATTTTCGACCTTGAGGGAGGACCGAAATACGAGGGGGGCAGAATCATTTCCTGCGACCAGGTGAAGGTCAGGACCGGGAACCTGATGGGCTTCCTGGGCTTTTCGGGACGGGGCTTCCACGGCACAAGGGTGTCCATTCGCTCCCGCTTCGACTGCAACTGCGAGAAAGACTTCTTCCTGCACTACCTGCTGGAGAAGGTCTTCAAAATCAACCTGTTCAATATGGACTACTCCCTGGGGAGGAACGATGGCCTTGATCTTGTCTATTTGCTGTTCCCCCATTTTTTGACGAGGGCGGTGCGGCAGGGAGTGTTCAGGCAGTACCAGACCTTCCAGCGGAACGACCCGGCAGTCAAGGGGCCGCTGGAGGCGGGCCGTCACCTTCGGCACAATGTACCCTTTGGCGGGAAGGTGGCCTATCGGAGCCGTGAGAAAACCTTTGACAATCCGGTGACGCAGCTGGTGCGCCACGCAATCGAGCTCATAAAAGGAAAGGACCTTGGCCGAAGGCTTCTGTCCAGTGACGGCGACACAAAGAACGCCGTTTCCCAGATTGTGGCGGCCACCAATGAAACCTATTCGCCGCAGAAAAGGCAGCTGGTCATTGCCCGGAACAGTCGTCCGGTAAGCCATCCCTATTTCACCGGCTGGCTTCCCCTCCAGCAGCTGTGCCTGATGATTCTGGGGCACCACACCACCCAGTTTGCCGCCACCACAAGCCCCGTGCAGGGCATCCTCTTTGACGGCGCCTGGCTTTGGGAGGAATATGTGGCCACGGTTTTGTGCGACCCAAAGCTTGAGGCAAAGCAATTCATCCATCCCACCAACAAGGACCGAAAGGGCGGCATCAGGCTTTTCAAAGACGAGGTGGAGGATACGCCGGACCTCAAAAAATGCTACCGCCGCATCTATCCCGACTTCTATCGGGAAAAATCTGCCGATGACTCAAATGACGGAATGATTGTGGACGCAAAGTACAAGCGCCTGGAGCAGGGCCTTGTGCGGGATGACCTGTACCAAATCATCTCCTACATGCACACCATGAAGGTTGACCGGGGCGGATTCCTGTATCCCCATCCAAGCACCGTGGATGAATGCGAGGCTGTCACTGCACCGCATCCAACCACCTACAAGCTTGCAGGATATGGGGGAACCATCTTTGTCCAGGGGCTCCCCATTCCCCAGGATGCCACTACCTATGACCAGTTCAAGGGTTTTATGGAGGTTAGGGAGCACAAACTGCTGGAAGCAGTCGGCAAGCTGTCCCCCAGGGAAGGAATGAGTTTCATCACCGATTCATGTATGAAACAAAATGTTTCACAGTGAGAAACAAAATGTTTCGCACTGGAAAACAAAATGTTTCACGGTGAGAAACAAAATGTTTCACACTGGAAAACAAGCGGCTTTGCAGTGAGAAAACCATGCCGCGCTCTTTGCGGGCGGTTGCTGGCTCGAAGCCACGTGGTGCTGTGGAGTAAATGCCGTTGTTTGTCATTACAAGACCCTTGTTTTGCCTGTTCAAATGATGTACTATTTTACCAGCTACTGGTTTTTAGGAGATGCTATGGCTACATTTCAATTGAGGCTTGACGAGACGTTGAAGCAAAAGGCGGATGCCTTGTTCTCGTCCTTGGGCTTGGACACCTCGACTGCGATCAGAATCTTCCTTTCGGCTGCGGTAGAAAACAATGGGATTCCCTTTCCTGTTAGGCATACTGAAGATTTTTCCTTGCAGCGGGCACTATTGGACTCAAGAAACAGGGTGAACCTGCACGGTCCATACGACACCGCCCTGGAGGCAGTCAACTCTATGCTAGAGGACTAGTCCTTGTACAAAATTGTCTATACAAACAAAATGAAGCATGACGTAAGGCTCATGCGGAAACGGGGGAAGGACATTTCAAAGCTTGTTGCCGTCTTGGATGTGCTTTCTTCTGGAGCGGCACTCCCGCTAAAATGCAAGGACCATCAGCTGACAGGCAACTTGCACGATTTTAGGGAATGCCATATAGAGCCAGACTGTCTCCTGATGTATCAGGTTTTTGAGGACGAGCTCATCCTTTCTGCCACTGCAACAGGAACACATTCCGATTTGTTCGGCTGACCAGCGGGGAAAACCTCGTCCTGTGGAATTGGAAAACAAGCGGCTTTGCAGTGAGAAAACCATGCCGCGCTCTTTGCGGGCGGTTGGGCTTGCCGAAGCAAGCCGTGACAATATAAGGAGCAAACCATGCCGAGCAGTGAGCTGTCCCCCGTTCTTCATCCCATCCCGCCGGTGTTTAACTCCGACTCCCGCATCCTGATTCTGGGGAGTTTTCCCTCCGTCCGTTCCCGGCAGGAGCTCTTCTTTTACGGCCACCCCCGCAACCGCTTCTGGCAGGTGTTGTCCTGCATCTTCTGCGGAGAAGGCTCTGACTTGGTGGCAAGGGATTCTGCGGCGGGGGAGGGGCTGGTTCCTGAAACGGTGGAGCAGCGGCGGCGCTTCCTTTTGGCCCATAGGGTGGCCCTGTGGGATGTGGTGGCCTCCTGCACCGTCACTGGCTCCTCGGACAGCAGCATTGCCGAGGTGGTTCCCAACGACATCAGCCCCATTCTCTCCGCCGCCCCCATCAGCCGCATCTACACCAACGGCCAGAAGGCCCACCAGCTGTACAAGAGGCATCTTTTGCCACGCACCGGGCGTCCAGCCATCTGCCTTCCCTCCACCAGCCCCGCCAACGCCTCCTGTTCCCTGGAGCGCCTGGTGGCAGCCTGGCGGTGTGTGGCGGAGGACTGGTAGCGGCAGGGGAAAATGCCGCAGACCGGTGGGCTTCCAAGGTCCCCCTTTACAAAGTCCCGCAAAAGTGATAATTTCTACTGTATAGTAAGTACAAAACCAAAAGGGGAGTAGTTGCACACAGCTTGTGTGTCCCAATGATCGTCATCACGTTTCCTGTTGCGGAAACCGGGCATTGGGCAGGTTTGAACAAGACCTTTTGCATACGGTATCATTATGTATGGACGGTATGCAGGGGTCTTTTTTTATTCTCACGCACCGGGGGTGGTCATGTCTTTCGGGAGCATACGGAGGTGAATCATGGCGAAGGAGACGTACCAGGTCAGCAAGGATGAGCTGCTGGCCGGTGTGGACATTGGTGCCGGCCTGTCAAGCGGACAGGCTCAGGAAATCCTGCGACGGGACGGGGAGAACGTCCTGCAGGAGTCGCAGCGGCGGAGCGTGCTCTCCGTGTTCTTGGGGCAGTTCGCCGACCTGCTGGTCATCATCCTCATTGTGGCGGCTGTCATCTCCATGGTGTCGGGAAACATGGAGAGCACCATCGTCATCTTTGCCGTCATCATCCTGAACGCCGTGCTGGGGACCGTCCAGTACGTGAAGGCGGAGAAGTCCCTGGCCTCCCTCAAGGCCCTGTCGTCCCCCCACGTAAAGGTGCTGCGGGACGGGGTGAAGCAGGAGATTGCCTCCAAGGATGTGGTGCGGGGTGACATCGTGCTGCTGGAGGCGGGGGACATGATTGTGGCCGACGGCCGCATCGTGCAGAATTTTTCCCTGCAGGTGAACGAGAGCTCCCTCACCGGCGAGTCCACCAATGTGGACAAGAAGGACGTGGACATAGCCGACGACCTGCCCTTGGGCGACCGGGTGAACATGGTGTACTCAGGAAGCCTGGTGACCTACGGACGGGCCACCGTGCTGGTGACGGGAACCGGTATGGCCACGGAGATGGGAAAGATTGCCCAGCTGATGAACGACACCAGCCAGAAGAAGACGCCCCTCCAGAAGAGCCTGGACGACTTCGGCAAGAAGCTGGCCGTCATCATCATGGTCATCAGCGGCCTGGTCTTTGGCCTTCGCCTGTGGCAGGGGCAGCCCATTCTGGACTCCCTGATGTTCGCCGTGGCCCTGGCGGTGGCGGCAATCCCTGAGGCCTTGAGCTCCATCGTCACCATCGTGCAGGCCATGGGAACCCGGAAGATGGCCACGGAGAACGCCATCATCAAGGAGCTGAAGGCGGTGGAGTCCCTGGGCTCCGTCTCGGTCATCTGCTCGGACAATACGGGCACCCTCACCCAGAACAAGATGACGGTGCAGGAGATTTACGTGGACGGCGTGTGCCTCCGTGCTCAGGACCTGGAGTTCAGCCGGAAGCCCCACGCCCTGCTGCTGTACAATGCCATGCTGAACAACGACTCCTCCATCAAGGACGGGGTGGGAATCGGCGACCCCACGGAGTACTGCCTCCTGTCCATGGCCCGGCAGGCAAACCTTGGCCGGGCTGGCATTGACGAGAGCCATTTCCGGGGCAGCATGGAGCGGCTGGAGGAGATTGCCTTTGACTCCGACCGCAAGCTCATGAGCACCCGCTATCTGGTGGAGGGTGTTTCCACCGTGTTCACCAAGGGGGCGCTGGACGTGCTGCTGGATCGTTCCGTCAGCATCCTGACGGCGGAGGGGGTGCGTCCCATGACGGCTGCCGACCGGGACCGCATCCAGGAGCAGAACCGAGCCTTCTCCGAGAACGGCCTGCGGGTGCTGGCCTTTGCCTACAAGGAGCTGGCGGCGGGGGAGACCCTGGCGGCAACGGGGGAGAACAGCTACACCTTCTGTGGCCTAGTGTCCATGGTGGATCCGCCCCGGCCTGAGTCCATTGCCGCAGTGGAGGATGCACGGCAGGCGGGCATCCGCACGGTGATGATTACCGGCGACCACAAGGTGACGGCCACCGCCATCGCCCGGCAGATTGGCATCTTCTGCGAGGGGGACCTGGCCCTCACCGGGCAGGAGCTGGACAAGCTGAGCGACCGGGAGCTGGACGAGGTGCTGGAGCGGGTGAGTGTCTACGCCCGTGTCTCCCCGGAGAACAAGATCCGCATTGTGGATGCCTGGCAGCGGAAGGGCCGCATCGTGTCCATGACCGGCGACGGCGTGAACGACGCTCCCGCCCTCAAGAAGGCGGACATCGGCGTGGCCATGGGAATCACCGGGACGGAGGTCTCCAAGGATGCCGCCGCCATGATTCTGGTGGACGACAACTTTGCCACCATCATCAAGGCGGTGCTGAACGGCCGCAACGTCTACCGCAACATCCTCAACGCCATCCAGTTCCTGCTGTCGGGAAACCTGGCGGCCATCCTGGTGGTGCTGTTCTGCTCCTTCGCGGCCCTGCCCACCCCCTTTGAGCCGGTGCACCTGCTGTTCATCAACCTGCTCACCGACTCCCTGCCGGCCCTGGCCATCGGGATGGAGCCCTCCGACCGCAGCCTCCTGCGGAACAAGCCCCGCGACCCCAAGAAGGGCTTCCTGAACAGGGGATTTGCCAGCCTGCTTTTGGCCTATGCCCTGCCCATTGCCGCCGTCACCATGGTGGCCTTCTACCTTGGATTCCGGGAGTCGGCCATGTACGCCAGCACCTGCGCCTTCGCCACCCTCACCCTGGCGAGGCTCTTCCACGGCTTCAACTGCCGCAGTGACAAGTCGATTTTTGCCATCAAGTTCACCAGCAACACCTGGAGCATCTGGGCCTTCCTGGCGGGGGTGGTGCTGCTGGCTCTGGTGATGGTGGTGCCGGTCTTGAGCAGGCTGTTCTCCGTGGCGGCCTTGGACAGGAGCCAACTGCTGTCCATCCTTGGCCTGGCCTTCCTGCCCACCCTGGTGATCCAGATGGTGAAGGCGATTCGGGACAAGGTGCGGGGCTAGGAGCTGTACAGGAGATAGGAGTTAGGAGATAGGAGTGGAGAGCAAGCGTTTGTTCCCCACTCCTTGTTGTATGTGGTCGGTCGCTCTGGGCCCATGCGGTCAGTCGGACTAAGCCCATGCAGTTGTTCCTCGGTGGCTGCGAGGCTGCCCGCTGAGCGAGAATCCATCTCCCGCCAAGTCCCAGCGTCCGATTCCCCGCCCTTGAGAAAAACCGCCTTTTCCATTATTATCTTCCATTATGCTGTCACAGATGAGAAATATAGGAATCATGGCCCATATCGATGCGGGCAAAACAACAACCACGGAACGTATTCTCTATTATACTGGAAAGATACATCGAATCGGCGAGATTGACGACGGAGCCGCCACCATGGACTGGATGAGCCAGGAGCAGGAGCGGGGCATCACCATCCAGTCGGCGGCCACCACAACCTGGTGGCGGGACCACCAGATTAACATCATCGACACCCCCGGCCACGTGGACTTTACCGCCGAGGTGGAGCGCTCCCTGCGGGTGCTGGACGGAGCGGTGGCTGTCATCTGTGCGGTGGGCGGCGTGCAGCCCCAGACCGAGACGGTGTGGCACCAGGCCGACGAGTACCAGGTCCCCCGCATCTGCTTTGTGAACAAGATGGACCGCATCGGGGCGGACTTCTTCGCTGCCATGGCGGACGTAAAGGAAAAGTTCGGCTGCGCTACGGTGGCATTGCAGCTTCCCATTGGCTCCGGCGGCGACTTCGAGGGGGTCATCGACCTGCTGCGGATGAAGGAAATCCGCTGGGATGCTGCCTCCGAGGGAGAGAAGATGACGGAGTGCGATGTGGCTCCAGAGCGGCTTGAGCTGGCAAGTGAGTGGCGGGAAAGGCTGGTGGATGAGATTGCCGCCCACAACGATGAGATTGCCGAGCTTTTTTTGATGGGGGAAGAAATCCCTCTTGAAACCCTGGTAAGGGAAATCCGCCGGGGCACCATCGCCCGTGCCTTCGTTCCCTTCCTCTGCGGGGCCAGCCGCCGCAACACCGGTGTGCAGCCCCTCATCGATGCTATCGTAGACTATCTTCCTGCCCCGGATGAAATTCCTCCTGCCAAAGGTCTCCATGTCAAGAAGGAGGAGATGGTGGAGATTCCCTGCTCCCCCGACGGCACTGCCCTGGGCCTGGTGTTCAAGATTCAGCATGACCGTGAGGCGGGCAGCCTCTGCTACGTCCGCATGTATTCCGGCAAGATAAAGGCTGGGGAGCAGGTGTTCAATGTGGGCAAGAAGAAGCGGGAGCGGGTGAACCGCATCCTGCGGATGCACTCCAACAAGAGCGAGCCAATGGACAGCGTTTCCGCCGGTGACATCGCCGTGTTCATCGGGCTCAAGCTGGCCCAGACGGGAGATACCCTGGGAAGCGAGGGAATGCCGGTGCTGCTGGAGGACATGAACTTTCCGGAGCCGGTTATCTCTGTGGCAGTGGAGCCAGCCACCCTTTCAGACCGGGACCGCCTCAAGGAGACGCTGGAAATCCTTTCTAAAGAGGACCCCACCTTCACCTCCCGTGAGGATGCCGAGACAGGACAGCTCATCATCTCCGGCATGGGGGAGCTGCACCTGGACGTGCTGGTTACCCGTATGCTGGAGGACTTCAAGGTGGAGGCCCGTGTCGGCTCACCCCAGGTTACCTATCGTGAGTCCGTCACCGCCGCCGCCAGCCACAGGGAGCAGTACGACCGTGTCCTTGGGGGCAAGGAGAACAAGGCGGGCGTCACCCTCCAGGTGGAGCCACGAGAGACGGGCAGCGACAACAGCTACGAATGCACCGTCAAGAAGGGCAGCGTCCCTGACGAGATTCTGGAGGCAGTGCAGCGGGGCATCGAGAATTCCTTTGGAGCCGGCATCAGGTACGGCTATCCCTGCACCGACATTGCCGTCACCGTCACTGATTTGGAGTATGACGAGCTTGCCTCCACTACCTTCGCCTTCGAGGCCTGTGCGGTGGCCGCCTTCGATGCGGTGTGTAGCAAGGCGAATCCTGAGCTGCTGGAGCCGGTGATGAACGTGGACATTGTCTGTCCCAAGGACTTTGTGGGGGATGCCATGAGCCAGGTGACCCAGCGAGGCGGCATCATCCTGAGCCTGGAGGACAAGGCGGGGGGAGACATCATCCACGCCCAGGCTCCCATGGCCAAGATGTTCGGCTTCTCCACCAACCTGCGCTCCGTCACCCAGGGGCGGGCCTCCTTTGGCATGGAGTTCAGCCACTTCCAGGTAAAGCCCGGTGGACTTGGCTCTACATATTGAGGGGAATTTGCTTGACATAAAGCTGTCATTGTGATATCATCGTGCCTGTTATTAAGTTAACACGAGCGGCGATGGTGGAATTGGTAGACACGCCAGCTTGAGGTGCTGGTGGCGCGAGCTGTGCCTGTTCAAGTCAGGTTCGCCGCACTAAAGACTGTTTGGTTTCCAAACAGTCTTTTTTTTGTCCAAAGTGGTTTGTTGGGGAAATTTGTTCTTGGGATGGAGAATTCGAGGTTCCGCCTTTTTCAACTGCGGGAATCTTGTTTTCTGAAAACGTCAGTGTTCCCGTCGTTTCCAAAGGTGCATCTTGATGAATTGCTCACCCTCCGGATTCTTGTCCTTGATGAACTGGAGGATTTTCTGATGTTCTGCGTGGGTGATGGTCATCTCTTCCTTTGACATGGGATTGAAGAAGATCTTTTGCAGCGCATTGAGATGGAGCTTATTGTAGAGCTCCAGCAGGAAGGGATTGTCTGCCAGGCGAACCATGGACTCATGGAACCGCAGGTGGTGCTCCCCGAAGGCTGCCAGGTCGAAGGACTGGTTTTCCATGCAGTGTGCCATGTCCACTACGCACTGCTCCATGGCGGTGATGTCCACATCCTTTTCTATTACAAGGGCAAAGGCCAGGGCTTCCAAGTAGGCTCTGATCTCCACCGCATTACACACCTCCTCCGGAGAGTAGCTTCGGACGTATGTTCCCGATTTTGGCTGGATGGTCACCAGGCCGTCCTGCTCCAAGTGCTTCAGTACTTCTCGTACCGGCATCCGAGAACAGTTGAATTCTGTTGCCAAAAGATTTTCTGACAATTTTTCCCCTGGAGTATACTCGCCTGAACGAATCCTGTTTTGGATGATGGAGCAAATTTCGGTCTGCATGTGGGATACTTGTTTGGACATATTTCAAAATTACAACAAAGCCTTGTTTGTGTCAACTTGTGTACAAGCCTTACGAAAAAACTTGCTATAGATAAAATTATTACTTTATTATCATGAAAATAATCGCAATTATAAAAAAAATGTTGACAAATAGTAATAGCTAAACTAGAATACAAGTATGCTCCATATTAATTATGGAGTGGAAATCTTTTAGGAGGAATCTTATGAAGAAAATTGTAGCTGGCGTAGCAGCTCTGCTGTGCCTCGCAACTGTTTTTGCTGCTGGTGGCAAGGATAAGCCTGCTGCTTCAGCAGCTGGAGTAACTCAGGTCTCTCTGTGGACTTATCCCATCGGTGGATGGGGAGACCAGAAGACTGTTGATGCTCTGTTGGCTGATTTCCATGCTGCCAATCCTGGAATCAAGGTTACTGTAGACTACCTGACCTATGCCGATGGTGACGACAAGGTTAACACTGCCATTGAGGGTGGAGCCGCTCCCGACCTGATTATGGAAGGACCCGAGCGCTTGGTTGCCAACTGGGGTGCAAAGGGCAAGATGGTTGACATCTCCGACCTGTTCGATGCCACAGACAAGGCTGAGATCAATCCTGCCGCCTTGGCTGCTTGTTTCACCGAGAGTGGAGCAGCCTATGAGTATCCCTTGGTTATGACAGCCCACTGTATGGCTATCAACAAGGCTGCTTTTGAGAAGGCTGGAGCCCTTCAGTATCTTGACCTGAATACTCGCACTTGGACCACCGACAACTTCTTGAAGGCTGTTGACGCCCTGTACAAGGCAGGCTACAAGAATGTTGGTGCTGTGTACTGCGTAGGACAGGGTGGAGACCAGGGAACACGTGCCTTGGTGAACAACCTCTATGGTGGAACCTTCACCGATGCTGCCCACACCAAGTATACTTGGGACGATCCCAACAACGTAAAGGCCCTTGAGAAGCTGTATGCCACTGACGGAATCAACTTTGACGCTGGTATCGCTGGTGGTGACGAGATTGCTCTGTTCTACAACGGAACACTGCAGATGGCCTTCTGCTGGAACATTGCCCAGCAGCTGAACCCTAACAGCGCCAACACTGGTGCTGGAAAGACCCTCAATGGTGACGATATCCTGTTCATGGCATTCCCCTCACAGAAGGGAACAGACACCAAGCTGCAGGGTGGTATCTGGGGATTCGGTATCTTTGACAATGGCAATGCAGACAAGATTGCCGCTGCCAAGACCTTCATCAAGTATATGTGTGACTCTGCTGCCACTGCTGATGCTGTCAAGGCTGCCAACTACTTTGCAGTTCGTGACACAACAGATGGTGGAGACATTTCCAAGATTTGGGCAGACAATGCCATCATGGACGAGTACACCGTGCTGATGCCCTACCTGGGTGACTACTACCAGGTAACCACCGGTTGGGCCGAGGCTCGCACCCAGTGGTGGAACATGCTGCAGCAGGTTGGTGCTGGCCAGAATGTAGCCAATGTTGTCAAGCAGTATGCTGCCAACGCAAATGCCGCTGCAAAATAACCAGTAGGTTTTTGTAGCTATGGATAAAAGTCCTTCTCCATGAAGTTTCAATCATGAATACCTTCTTGGAGGGGGACTTTTTTACTAGGTGGTGCTTGGTTCATGGTGGTTATCTGGCTCCAATTGAATTATAGTTTATTGTAGGTTTTGGGATGACTATCATACTGGACATTCCAAAGTGAGTCATTAGCTTTCATTTTATGGAGGAAACTGTGGCAAAGGTAAAGCCTTCGGCAGGGGGTGGCAAGAAATCTCTTCTGCAGAATCGTCTTGTTCGTCATGAGACCATCTCTGCCTATTTGTTCTTGCTGCCATTCTTGCTGTTTTTCGTCATGTTCGTGGTGTATCCCATGTTTATGTGTGTGTTCACCAGCTTCTTTGATGCCACCATGGGGCGGGAGGATATTTTCATTGGATTCGACAACTACAAGACCCTGTTTCAGGATGAGGTCTTTTGGATAGCCCTGTGGAACACGCTGGTCATTGTGTTGGTCTCTGTTCCCATCACCTGTTTCTTTTCCCTTTGGGTTGCCTCCGTTATCAGCAAGATGCACGTCGCCGCCACATCGGCATTTCGCTGCATCTTCTATCTGCCTGTTGTCACCGGTTCCGTTGCGGTGGCCATGGTATGGAAGTGGATGTACAACAACTACTACGGTGTGTTCAACTATGTGGGAACCTCCTTGGGACTGCTGGAAAGCAACATCAACTGGCTGGGAGACCCCCGCTTTGCCTTGGGCTGTATCATCCTGATTCTTTTGACCACCTCGGTGGGTCAGCCCATCGTCCTCTACGTTTCCGCCCTGGACAATGTGGACAAGTCCTTGATTGAGGCTGCGAAGGTGGACGGTGCCACCTCCTTGATGGCCTTCTGGAAGGTAAAGTGGCCCCAGATGATGCCCACCACCCTGTACATTCTGGTTATCACCACCATCAACTCCTTCCAGTGCTTTGCCTTGATTCAGCTTCTGACCCTTGGTGGCCCCAGCAACTCCACCATGACCATCATGTACTACATCTACTACAACGCCTTCAAGCTGTTCAAGTATGGATACGGCAACGCCATGGGTGTTATCCTGGCCATCATCATCGCCGTATTGTCCGCCATCCAGTTCAAGCTGGGACAGGAAAGATAGGAGGAAGCTATGGCAAGTCAAGTGAACTTGATGAAGAAAAGTCTGAATACCAGCCGGTGGAACTACCTCTCCTATGCGGTCATCATCATCATCGGAATTCTGTTCACCTTTCCCCTGTACTGGATTATTACTGGTGCCTTCAAGACTGGTAGGGAAATCAACGCAACCGTTCCCGTGTGGATTCCCTCCCAGTGGATTTTGGACAACTTTGCCCGCCTTATGGACAAGCGGTCGGCTCCTCTGTTCACCATCTTCGGGCTGGACGGTCCCACGGTGCCCGCCGCCATCCGCTGGCTTTTGAACACGGTGTTTATGTCCGTGACCTCCATGCTGCTGACCTGTATCACCTCCGCTATGGCGGGCTATGTGCTGGCCAAGAAGCGATTTGTTGGTCGCACCTTGATTTTTACCCTGGTGGTCTGCGCCATGGCCCTGCCCAAGCAGGTTATCCTGATTCCCCTGCTGCGGGAAATGTCTGCCCTGGGACTCTACGACAGCTTGTGGGCGGCAATTTTCCCCATTGTGGGCTGGCCCTTCGGTGTCTTCTTGGTGAAGCAGTTTGCTGAGGGAATTCCCACGGAGATGGTGGAGGCCTGCCGCATTGATGGTGCCAGCGAATGGCGTACCTTTACCGATGTCATGTTCCCCATGATTAAGCCCGGTGTTGGTGCCTGCGCCATCTTTACCTTCATCAACTCTTGGAACGATTACTTCATGCAGTTGATTATGCTGACCTCCAACAAGAACCTCACCATTTCCTTGGGAATCGCCACCATGCAGGGCGAAAGCTCCACGGACTATGGTCTGCTGATGGCGGGAGCCGCCTTGGCTTCACTGCCCATTATCATTGTGTTCTTGATTTTCCAGAAATACTTTACAAAGGGCATCACCATGGGTGCTGTCAAAGGTTGATGACGATGAGCGATTTGACGAAATATCAGGGAATCATCCCTGCATTCTATGCCTGCTATGCTGATGACGGTTCCATCTCTCCTGAGAGGACCCGTGCTCTCACCCAATTGATGATTGACAAGGGGGTGAAGGGACTCTATGTCTGCGGCTCCTCCGGTGAGTGCATCTATCAGAGCAAGGAGGAGCGGAAAATCACCTTGGAAAATGTGATGGCCGTTGCCAGCGGCAAGCTGACGGTGATTGCCCACGTGGCCTGCAACAATACTGCCGACAGCATGGAGCTGGCCGCCCATGCGGAAAGTCTGGGCGTGGATGCCATTGCCGCCATTCCCCCCATCTATTTCCGCCTGCCCGACCATGCCATCGCCCAATACTGGAATGACATTTCCGCCGCCGCCCCCAACACGGATTTTGTCATCTACAACATCCCCCAGCTGGCGGGAGTTGCCCTGACGGTTCCCCTGTTCCGCAAGATGATGGAGAACCAGCGGGTCATCGGAGTGAAGAATTCCTCCATGCCCATTCAGGACATCCAGATGTTCAAGGCTGCTGGCGGCGAGAATCACGTGGTGTTCAACGGGCCCGACGAGCAGCTGGTGGGTGGACTGGCCATTGGTGCCGACGGCGGCATTGGCGGCACCTACGGCGTGATGCCGGAGCTCTACCTCACCATCGAGCGGCTGGTAAGGGCTGGCCGCATTGGTGAGGCCCAGGAAATCCAGTACCTGGCCAACGACATCATCGCCGCCATGTGCAGCTGCCACGGCAACATGTATGCGGTGGAAAAGAAGATTATTGCCCTGCGGGATGGTGTTGAATGTGGCGGCGTGCGGAAGCCTCTGGCAAATTTGATTCCTCAAGACATGGCCACTGTCGAAAGGTGCCGTTCCATGATTGATGCGGCTGTGGACTTCTGCAGCAGGGTGAGGTAGGAGCTGGTATGGACAAGACTGACTTGAAGGCTACCCGTGACTGGGTGAGATCAGAGCTGGATGCCTGCGTTGACTTCTGGCTCAAAAACGGAATCGACCGGAAGCATGGTGGTGTGTACACCTGCCTTGACCGCACCGGCCGCCTCTATTCCACCGACAAGAGCGTGTGGATGCAGGGCCGCTGCGCCTGGACCTTCTCCTATCTGTGCAGTGTCTATGGAAAGCGTCCTGAGTGGCTGGAGGCTGCGAGGTCGTGCCTGGACTTTCTGGAGGACCACTGCATCAACCATAAGGCTGGCGGCCGCCTCTATTTTCAGGTGACCGAGGATGGAAAGCCCCTGCGCCAGCGCCGCTACTGCTTTAGCGAGGGCTTCTATGCCATCGCCAATGCGGAGTACTACGGTGTCACTGGTGAAAAGGAGCATCTGGAGCGTGCCCGTCGTGCCTACAGGATGATCTACGAGCTGAATAACGGCCTGATTGCCGATCCCACGGGAATGGGGCCCAAGGTTGAGCCGGAGACCCGCCAGGGACGGGGACTGGGAGAGCCCATGATATTCCTGAACATCACCAGCGTCATGCGTCGCATTGACCCGGACAATGCCGCTGAGTATGACAGGCATGCCGCCGAGTGTGTGGATGCCATCTTCACCTACCACATGCGGGAGGACTTGCAGTGCACACTGGAGACGGTGGGGCGCAACGGCGAGTTCTGGAAGGATGTGACGGCAGGTCGTGTGGTGAACCCTGGTCACGACATCGAGTGCAGCTGGTTCCTGATGGAGTACGCCAATCATCTGGGTGGCGCGGAGGGTACAGCCATCCATGACAAGGCTGTCACCATCTTTGACTGGGCGGCCAAGGGTGGCTGGGATCCTGAGTACCAGGGCCTCCTGTACTTCACCGATTGTCTGGGCAATCCTCCGGAGGCATACGAGCACGACATGAAGCTGTGGTGGCCCCACAACGAGATGCTCATTGCCAGCCTCATGATTTATCGTGATACTGGCCGTCAGGAGTACCTGGACTGGTTCAACAAGGTGGTGGAGTACTGCAAGGAGTATTTCTGTGACCCGGAGTACGGGGAGTGGTATGGGTATCTTCGCCGTGACGGTAAGCCCACCATGCCCTCCACCAAGGGCAGCACCTTCAAGGGGCCCTTCCATGTGCCCCGCTGTCTGATTATGCTGGACACCATGCTGGGACAGCTGCTGGAGGGATAACATTTTTTCGGTAGGATTTACCACGGAGTTTCCGAAGGGATGCTGCCTCGGCAGCTTATTTTGAAAAAAATGCAGGACGGGAGGTTCCGCCCTGCATTTTTTATTTCTCATGAAAATTGTCCAGCTGCCCTTTCCCTACATTTCGAACAGCCGCACAGCCCTGACGGCCAGCTTCTTTGCAGCTCCATAGAGACCGGGGCGGCCTTTCTTGAAGTTGTATCCCCACAGGGCCATGCTTTCCTCCTGGTTGGCCGACCAGTAGGTTTCTTTGTCATGGATGAGACCGGGCTTTATCAAATTGTAGTAGAGACTCTCCAATTCATCCTTGGTAGGTAGGTACCAGTCATCATAGCCACCGCCATTATAGGTGGGGCAGAACTTGAAGGCCTTGTCCCAGGGCAGGTGGCCGATAATCTCGCTGCATTCCCAGACCTTGTTTCCCACCACCTCGAATATGATTCCGCCGGCGGGGCCAGTATCACCAATCTTGTATTGCTTTGTGTTGTCTTGGGCGGATAGGCTGAGTGCCAGAAAGAGAATCGTTAAAATCAATGCTGCTTTTTTCATATTTCCTCCTTGAAAGTTTGGAACTAATATACTATGGAAGGAAAACTACTGTCAAATGATTCGTATGGTTGGAGCGGCTTCTCTCCATTGTCTACTATATTCTTGTTTTCAAAAACTCGACTTTGGGCCTATTGCGTATAGTTGCGGAATGGGTGTTTTTGTGCGTTTTTGCGGGGAATGGTTTGGATTTTTTTTACAAACGGATTCGCAGGTGGCGGGAGCCACCAATTCAATCATTTCCATACAGAACTGACCGCAAGGGCAGATTTGTTCGCAGCGAAGGCTGCCCACGGTTTGGCCAGGGACGAGGACGTGTACAGGTCGGGGGCGATGACCCGACGAGTGCGTGCCTGGAGTGCCGGGCGAGGGGATTTTTTGTAAGGGTGGAATGAGAGTGACCGTATGTCCTGCTGCCGTTTGGGCTGCATCTTCCTTTGTTTGAAATTTAAAATTTCCTTGCTTGCCACGAGGAATTTCCTTGCATGAAATTCCGAGCTTTCTAGCTAGAATGGTGGGAATTTCATGTAAGGAAAAATGTCGTGAAGAGTCAAATCTGGATTGCATGGTTTTGATTTTTTTCAACAAACGGATTCGCAGGTGGCGGGAGCCACCAATTCAATCATTTCCTTGCAGAACTGACCGCAAGGGCAGATTCGCAGGTGGCGGGAGCCGCCGCCGTGGGGATGGGGAAAGTTTTTGTGTGGAATTTTTGGGTGCGCTCCGACCATCTATATGAGTGTCAATGATTTGACAAAAAAGGAATTGTGTGAGATAATAGAGTTTGTGGTGGGGAAGGTGTGTTGCTATGTTGAGGAATATGGGAATTTGCGGACATCGATGTATTGACAGGCTTGCGGCGGATTCCGCAGGACTGGTCGTTTATACCCCCCCCCCTCACCCCTGTATATGGCCGCCATGTCTCTGATGGCGGTGCTGGCTCCCTTCCCGGTAAAAAAGTAAGACGGCGTTTCTTTTCATCTGCTCTCAATCATTCTGACAGTTTTCTCTTCTCATTTTTCGGCTGCGGCCGGGGAGCCCTCCGGGCTCTGGCGGTGGCGCTGCTGCTTGCGGCGGCATCTCCGCGTGCATGGGCCATGGGTGCGTCCGAGGTGCCCGCCGCCACGGAGGCGGCGGTGCCGGTGCCCATCATCAGGCTGCCGGAGGCTGTGGACCAGCTGCACTGGAGCTACGACGGCTCCCTGTTCGGCTATGCGGAGGGGAACGCCGTGGTGGTGCGCGACGCGGCCACCTATGCGGTGCGGGACGTGGTGCGCCCCTCCCAGAACGAGGTGCGGGGGTTCGTGTTCTCCGAGCTGCTGGGGAGCCGGCAGGGGGTGCTGTCCATGGCATCCGACAGCAGCCTGAGCGTGAGCGGGCTGGAGATGGACAGCGGGGGGACGGTGGTGCTGCCCCCCGTGGAGCGGGAGGACGAGGAGGGCGGGCGGCTGGTGACGGCGCTGAATTTTGACGACCGCAGCGGCTATGTGGCCATTGGCTCCAGCGACGGCTACCTGGAGCTGGCCCTTTATCTTCAATACATACAGAATTTATCCCGGTACGAGCTGCGGGGGCATGAGTCGGCGGTGCGGCTGGTGCGGTTCAGCACGGACTCCCAGTGGCTGGCGAGCCTCTCCGAGGACGGTGCGCTGAGGGTGTGGGATGTGCGCGGCCACCGGCTGGTGGGGCAGCTGGAGTGGCAGCCTCCGGTGGAGTTGGAGGGCATGAGCGTCACCGCCCCCTTTGCGGTGTTCGGGCGGGAGATGCCCAAGATGCTGCTGCCGGTGGACTCGTGCAGCCTTGAGGTGCGTGACATGGCGGGTGCTGTTCTGGTGTCGCTGTCGGTGCCGGAGGGGATACGGGGCCTTCGGGTGAATGTGGAGGGCGACCGGCTGGAGGTGCTGACGGAGACGAACCACCTGTACCGCTACGACCTGGAGACGGGGCGCTTTTTGGGGCACATCCCGCTGCTGTTCAACAGCGACGTGGTGTCCTTCGCGGTGAACCGCAGCGAGAGCCGCATCCTGGTGAGCTACGGGGACGGCAGCCTGGTGATGATGGAGATGGCGGAGGTGTTCGTTCCCGCCGACGGGGAGGACGGGGCCTACCAGCTGATACTGATAAATCCCGACGGGACGCAGCGGCGGCTGCTGACGCTGGAGGACCTGAGGGGTGCGGGGATAGACCCGGACGAGGCGCTGATGAACTCCTACCGGGCGGGGCCGTCCGTGGCGGGGGAGCCGTTCCACTCGGTGGACCTGCTGGCCGGGACCACCTTCCTGCCTGACCCCTTCGTGATGTCCGTGGACGCTCAGCTGGGCTATGTGAACGGGTTCCTGCTGCATCCGCTGTACTTCGGGGTGCAGTGGCGCAGCAGCTGGGGGTTCCCACGGCGGGACTTCCCCTACATATACAATGGCGGCGAGTTTGCCTCCCCGCTGCTGATCGACTGGGTGGTGGAGGTGCCCCTGGGGCTGCGTTTTGTGCCGTGGGAGTTCGGACTGGAGATATACACGGAGGTGGCGCTGGGGTTCGCCATGCACGAGCTGTGGAACCGAGAGCTGGGGGCCAGGGCGGTGACGGCGGGGCTGAACAGCGGGCACTTCCATGGCGCGGTGGTGACGGCGGTGACGCTGGGCGTGGGCTGGAGGGGAGTGCTGCTGAAGGCGAGCGGGGAGTGGGACAGCGAGCTCGGCTGGACGGGGCAGCTGTCCCTGGGGTACTCCTTCCGGCTGCCGGTGCCGCGGAGGTGGAGTGGCGGCGGTGGCTCCGGGCGGCGTGGGGAGAGCCTGGGCTACGGGGTGTTCGCCCGGTCCGCTGGCCCAGACATGGACGTGGAGCCCGGTGTGGAGGCTGAGTCTGCCGAGATGCCGGAAAATGGCGTGGAGATTGAATCTACCGCAGACGTGGAGCCTGAATCCGTGGAAATTGAATCTGCCGAGACGGCGGAGTCGGTCGCAGAGGTTGGGCCTGCCATGGACGGGGAGGCTGAGGAGACCGACCTGGACGCGGAGACCGCCGGGCTTAAGGCCGGCGGCGAGGGGATGATCGACTATGAGCGGCAGGCTGTGCTGGACTGACGGAGGAGTTGCTGTGAAGACGAAGGGACTTTTGACTGCATTGGCATTTGTTTCTCTGGCCCTGACGGCCTGCGCCCCGGGGGTGCAGCCCCTGCTGGACGAGTACAACGCCCTGTTTGACAGCGTGACGGAGCGGGGCAAGGAGCAGGCGGCGGCCGGCAAGTTGGATTGGCTGCAGAACTACTACGAGATTTCATATACGAGCGGTGTGAGTCTGCATGCACCGGAGCACTGCTCCTCCTACAAGTGGGAGCTGCAGGCGCACCCCGATTTTCCCGGCTCAAGTGTGCCGGCGGGGTTTGACATAGAAAAGTACAGTAAGGAGGGCCCCCGTCACTTCATCTTGGAGCAGTTCAAGGGTGAGGGCTTCGTCAGCGGCAGCTGCTACATCCTGACCTGCACTGTGGAGCTGCATGGAGAGGTGTTTACGGATCGCTGCACCATCCTGCTGGTGGACTAGGGGGTACGCCGAGATGCTCAAGGAGGAGCTATGAATCGTTGCATGAGAAATATATTTTTGTTTGTAGTGCTGGGCTTGCTCTTTTTTGGGTGCCGTGACTCGGTCATCCATGCTGGCTACCCCTCCGGGAATGGAGTGGATGGCGGCGTGCCGGTGAGCATCGTGCTGGGGTACGGAAGTGGCCCCTCCCGGACCATCGCCCCGGAGCACCTGGACCAGGCGGCCCTGGGGGGCTACACCCTTGAGCTGACCGGCAGCAGCGACATGGGGGACAGCGTGAATGTACCGAACTTTACGCTGAACAATGGTGTAGGAATGTGCGACTTGAGTCCTGGAGTCTGGAAGCTGGAGCTGGTGGCCTCCAATGGAGGCACACAGGTGCTGAGGGGCGAGGGGACTGTGGAGGTGAGGGGGCTGCCTACCTATGTGTCCATTACGCTCACCCCGGTGACTAGCGGCACCGGCACTGTACGCCTGACGGTGAACTGGCAGGCGGCAGACCGTGATCTTGTCCAGCCAAGTGCGACCCCCTATCCCAGTGGATTGACAGTGAGCATGGCATTGTACGACCCCGTGACCGGGGAGAAGGCCACAAGCTACGAGAGGAGAGCTGACGGAAGCGACGGCACAGCCTCCGACACGGACGCATTCTTCCGCAGGGGCTTCACCGGTACTGGCAGTGGGGGGAGTACATCCCTCCTCCCCACCACCTTCACCTACACTGGCGGCACCAGCGGCGGGAAGACATACAACGTGCCCGCCGGGATGTACAGACTGAGGTTCATGATAACTGGAGGTAACCTTCCCGCCGGACAGCGGCTGGAGTGGAGCGACCTGCTGTACGTGGAGGCGGGGCGGGAGACCACCGGAAGCATAGACATACCCCAGATGGCCACCAAGCCGGCGGCACCTGCTGCCTTCATAGAGTCGTGCACTGCTTTCGCTGGAGATGGAACATATAATGCCACTCTGAACTGGGGCATTGTGTACAATGCGGAGTCCTACGAGCTTGAGGTAATGCGGTACACTGCTGGAACCACGAGACCGCGGGATGACGGCACGTGGACGACGGCAGCCGGACAGCAGACATCCACCGTTTTCACCTATACAGGACGGCATGGATTGGACGCTACCTACACCAATCCCGGCCATGCCGGTGTGGTCGCGATGAGGCACGTTGCAGGGGGGCTGCTAGGCGGCCAGAATACTATACAGTACAAGGTGAAAATGACGAGCGGAGAGGGTTTTGCCGCCCGAATGCGGGCCGTGAACTCCTACGGCAGCTCCACCTGGGTGTATCTGGCCTCTCCCATGGTGCCGGAGCTGCCCTACTTCCCCACCAGCTTCAGCGGTGAGGCGGGAGAGATGCGACCAGGGGACAGCTTCTTGGCGGACTTCAAGTGGAAGCGGGGGATTGTGGACGCAAACGGCACCTACGAGCTGGAGCTGCTGGCATTTACTGGCGGCACGAAGCCTACGGATGAAGCCACTTGGAATGCGGCAGGAGGCAGGGCGACGTACAGCCACAAAAACGGCGTTGCCTCCGCAGGAAGTCCCGCCAGCTTGGTGCAGGGTGTGGGTGGACTGGCCCATGACGACGAGCACGTGCAGATTGAGATTACGGGAACCACAAAATACTACACGGCGCGGCTGAGGGCGGTGAATTCTGAAGGTGGTGCTTCTGACTGGCTGTACATTCCTCAGATTTTGCTTCCGCAACCAGTGTATACCGGCGCTACCACAACTAAATCACAGGGTAGTTTTTGGGATCCTAATTTGGGGAGGAATGTTCCTACGTGGAATGTGACTATGCATGTGCTGGGACCAAAAATTGGTACGAGATACGGTACATCATGGCTGCGCTGCGTGCGAGGCAACTTTGCGGAGGCTCTGGATAACGATGCGAGGTATGAGGAGATGTCGAGGTACAGCGAGAACTATGGCTCCAACTTGGGTGGACAGGTAAATATAGGCTCTGCCACTGAGTACAGGGCCCAGATGAATGATGGTTCTCCGTTCTTATTCCGCATACGCTGGGAGACACCATATGGAAATACAGGTTGGTGGTATTGGCCCCAAGAGGTGCGGCAGCTGCCGTGACGAAAGGAGATGATATGAGAAGAGGAGTGTTCTGTTTCGCTCTGCTGGTGTTCCTTTCATCCTGCGGGCTCCACCTGCCTGTAGGCGTGGGGGATGCGGAGGGTGCGGCCGGTGGGAGCATCGCCGTAATGGTGGAGAATTTCCTTCCCCAGGTGCAGCGGACCATTGCCCCCGGACACATCAGCACGACGGAATTGCAGAATCAGTACGAGCTTCGGCTGACGGGAACCAACGGGTTCCAGTCTCTGCAGGCGCAGACCCTCACCCTGGTGAATGGCAGGGCTACCCTGCCGAACATACCTGTGGGCTTGTGGGAGCTGACGCTCACCGCATACAACAGGACGGGAAACGTGGAGACCCTGAGGGGAAGGGCCACTGTCTCTGTGACAGCGTTGGAGGTGAGCCCCGCATCCTTCACCCTAAAGCCCCTGCTGACGGGAAACGGCACGGTGAACGTCCAGTTCACGCTGCCACAGGGGATGGTGAAGCGTCTGGACCCCCAGAGCAATGCCAACAAGCAGGTGGCGGTGGCCCTGTACTATGATGAGGTGGATGCGGAGGTTCCCGGTACCAAGCAGACGTTCACCATGACGGCTGGGGGAACCATCACCTACACTGCAAACAACAGGCAGGTGCCGGAGGGCCAGTACACCATAAAGCTTTCCGCCACCTACACAGTGAATAATGCCACCACTTTGTTTCAGAATGCAACGTATGACACGGGATATGAGGATGTGTTGTACGTGGAGAGCAACCGGGTGTCCTCCGCCACGGTCGCCATACCGGAGGCGAGGACGGCCATGGGAGTCCCCGGCAACCCCTACCGGCGGGACAAGGCGACGGAGAGTGGCAGCTCCAAGACAGCCAACTTCGGTACCGCAACCTCATTCAGCCCGTATGGGGAGACATTGTGGATGTACGCGGGGAACTGGGACAGCACCGGCGGCAATAGTGACTCCAATGGAAACGAGGTGCTGGTGGTGGACTGGGATCCGGTGTACAACGCCGACTACTACGAGCTGGAGCTGCTGGTGCATCCGTTCACCAGATATAACTCCTCGGCTCCTGCCTCCAATGGAAAGTTCAGCAAAGTGGTCACCACCGACACAGACTGGGAGACCCTGAAGAATACAAGCTTCTCCTATGGCGGGCAGACCAAGAAGCCCTCCTTTCTGAGGTTTTCCGGCGGGGTGGGTAGCAACGACTACTACAAGACCGCCTACTACACCATCAACTGCAACACCAACAGCCAGTTCCTGTCCTGCGCAGACAAGCCGCTGGCCCGCAGCCTGTTCCCCAACAAGGGGGCTGCTGCGGGAAAGGTGAATGCCAACTACAGCCTCCTACAGACCCAGGATGCCTTCGACACCTACACGGTCTGGAACTACAATGGCACCAGCCGGGGGAAGGTGGGACTGGAGGGTGACTGCAGTGTCCTTGGCATTCTGCTGCCGGCCTATGCCCCCAGAATGTCGGTGGTGTGCCGTGTGCGTGGCGTGAACGAGTTCGGCACCAGCGACTGGGTGTACTGGAAGGGCGGTATATGGTAGTGGTTCGGCGGGGCCGGATTGTTTTTGGTTGGTATGGGGCGGCCCGGATGGGCCGGTCCGTATATTCATAGAAGGAATTATTTTATTGAGGAGGACTTTTGTATGAAAGGTACAAGAAGGTCAAAGGTATGGCTGGCACTGGGGCTCGTCGCTGCGGCGTGCCTGGTGCTGGCAGGATGCCCCCACAACAACCTGCTGGACAGCAGCGGGACAGGTGGCGGTGCGGGCAACGGAGGAGGCAGCCGTGGCGGAAACGGAGAGGTGAAGTTGATTGTCACCAACTTCCAGTCCGAGGCACCGGTGGCAAGCAAGAACGCCAGCTGGCTGGCCGGCCCCAGTAAGTCCCTGGCCCCGGACCACATCGATTTGAAGGCCAGTAGTGCCGACTACGTGTTCGTGGCTACGGCCGACGGTCTGAATGGCGAGAAGTATGGCCCCGTCTACATCACCCTGGACAACAGTGGCATCACCTCTCTGGGCATTCCTGACAGCGGTACCTGGAAGATTACGGTCTCTGCCTACGAGGCTACCAAGCTGAACGGTAAGGCTAATATAACTGGTACTGGTAGCCAGCAGATTATGGCTCAGACAACTGATGTAAATCATGTTGTCGCTGTAGCTGATGCCCTCGTGCTGAGGGGAGAGGCCACCCTGGACCTGGGTGTGAGTAGCACCGGCACCGTGGTTGTCACCCTCACCAATGATAAAGTGGAGGCTGATGGTAATGTGCTGGTGAAGGTAAATTTTAACGGTGACGACTACACTAAAATAAATAAAACCGACTACAAGGTTGCATTCGGTTTGTATGATTTTGCAACAGGTTCATTAGTGAAGGATTCAGGACAAGGAAATGCTGAAGAAGAAGTTGAGGGAGATCAACTGGTGAATCCCCAAGGGACTGGTATAACTGACGTACCCAAGGGCCGGTACCAGTTCCGTGTCACGGTGTATGAGACTGCTGGTAATAAACCTGTGGCCTACTACGCTGACGACATTACAATTGAGGGAAACCGGGATGTTACCAAGGAGGTCAACGTTCCCAAGTTGTTTGACACACCCACAGAACCTACCAAGGCCGGCGTCTATTGGTCGGAGAAGGATGCAGGCGAGGCACGGGACGGCTTTTTGGCCTACCTATCCTGGGAAGGAGTGCCGTACAATGCCGTCGGTATGGACGTGCAGATCGCCGACATCACCCAGTGGTATGAGAACGGTGGCGGCCAAGATCAGGTGAACTTCGCTGGTACTGGTGCTCAGGATATAAATAATGCTAATGACCTGTGGCAGAAGATTGATGACCTCGTTCTTGCTGGTGGAGGAAATCCTGCGTTTGCTGATGTGGTTACCGAGCTGTCTTGGAGGGACTCACCCCAGAATGCTACCAAGTTCCCCGCAATCTACAAGGGTGGTAGCTTGCTGAACGGAGAGTCCAGCATCGTGCTGCTAATGCAGACCGGCCATATCTACACCGTGCGTGTGCGTGCCTCCGGTGCCACCGACACTTCCGACTGGGTTGTTGTTGCACAGGATAAAATGCCTGCTACTGCTCCTAAGAAGTTGCAAAATAATTTGGAAGATGCGAATATATTCAACGCTACCAAGCTTGCCAATGGTTTGTTTGACTTGGTCCAGCTGGAGTATGACCTGCAGGGCAAGTATGGGCTGTATAAAACCCCTGATGGACTGGCACAAGGCACTGCTGCTACCGCAGGCGATTTGGTGGTGTACAAGCCTTACGGAGATGCCATTGAAATTGCATTGAGATATGCAGATATGAATGCTCCGAAACAGGATGACTGGTTCCTGTATCCTATGGGTGCTGGTAACAATATTGACCTGCGTTCCAAAGGCTGGAAAGGCTGGAAGGGTGTGGAGGATCCCACTAAGGAATTCAATGCTACAGTTGGACAGGCTACCACTAACTGGGGTTCATACAGCGGCCACAGCAATCTGACGCTGGTCCCCGTGGGTGCCGGCGCCGGCTTCCAGATGCAGTCCGAAACCGCAGACACCTTCAATACGCTGGATGAGAACAATGTGCTGATTGATATTCTGGCTACTAACGGTACTCCTACATTCGGAAAATTGGTTGACGGTGCTGCCAATCCGACTAATGGTGGTACAAATGTTAAAACTACAGATTTGGGTATCGCTAAGGATACGGACCGTTATATCCTGAATATGGATAAGGCTGGAACGGATGTAACCTGGCTATTTGTTTCAGTAGGAGATGATTCTGCACATCCCGGAACCTTGGACGACCAGAACGGTAATGAGTTTACTGTGGTGGACATCAAGGCTACGATTGTGCAGAATGGCCTCACTGTGGTGAAGACCTTCAATACGAAGGACGGCCACACTGCGTATGCACAGCTGGATGGCATGGCCTCCGGCAACTACACTCTGCGGGTGGAGGTAAAGGCGGACTCCGGCTACTGGGTGAGCTACAGCACGCCACTGGTCATCAAGTATGACACGCAGACTATCGCTCCGTAAATCGTAGTAGTATGATTGGCTAAAAATCAAGGCTCCCCGGTGGAAACACAGGGGAGCCTTTCTGTGTGGTGGGCACTACTGCAGGGAGGGGTAAAGGGCTGAATTGAACTGAATTGAACTGACTCCCAAGTCCCCTCCTCGCTGGAAGTTCAACTACGGGGCTTGACTACTGTGCCTAGCCGATGAGCTGCTGGACGGTTTCAATCGGCAGCGAAGTGTACTTGCAAATCATCTCAGGGGAAAATCCATCCAGCAGCATGCTCCTGGCCGTCTCCAGCTTGTTCTGGTAGGCTCCCCGTTCCAGCCCTTGCTCCAAGCCGATGGAGATGCCTTCTTCCCGACCGGTGGCAAGTCCGATGGAGATACCCTCCTCACGGCCAGCAAAAAGTCCGTCCTCATAGGCTTCTTCCTTCTGTACCGCTATGTCGGTGGCGTAGTCGTATTCTGCCATCAAGATGCTCAAGGTCTCTCCTCCCCTTCGTTCAAGATAGTCGCGCAGGATGTTGCGCCGCACCGCCTCCTGGATGGCCCATGTGAGGGATTCGGCCCGGCTATCCGCCTTGGCCTCCTCCATGAGCTTCAGGAACTGCACGTACTGCTCCAAGTCCGTGCAGCTGTGCACCACGGGACTTGGATGCAGTGTCTAGTCTATGAGCTGAAGGATAACCTCCAGAGAGAGACCGGTGCCTTGGGCAACCTGTTCTGGCTCAAGTCCCATAGAAAGAAGATTCTTGGCCGTCTCCAGCGCCTTTTCATAGGCTCCTTGTGCGAGTCCACGCTCCAGTCCGATGGAGATGCCCTCTTCTCGACCCTCCTCACGACCCACGAAAAGCCCGTCCTCGTAGGCCTCCTCCTTAAGTACTGCCATGTCGGTGGCGTAGTCGTACTCAGTCATCAGGATGCTCAAAACCTCACCTCCCTTCCGCTCCAGATAGTCCCTCAAGATGTTGCGGTGCACAGCCTCCTGAATCGCCCACCTGAGCGGGTTCTCGTGGCCTGCCGCCCTGGCCTCCTCGACCAGCTGGAGGAACTGCACGTACTGCTCCAAGTCCGTGCAGCTGTGCACCACGGGACTTGGATGGTCACTCTTAATTGTACACACTTTCACCTTCAGTTCAAGGGTCAAGTCTGAATTCGGTGCTTGGTTGGGGAATGCGTCGGACAGGTAGAGGTAGCTTTCTGGCGGTAGCTCCTGGTCGCCGGTGTAGAAGACGTAGAATTCTGGCTTGGCCAGGGGAACCAGATGCCGGGAGAACTTTGCCTTTGAGTCCACGATGTTGCCGTAGATGCGGGCTACATACTCCAGCAATCTTAATGGCATATTCGGATTTATGGTGGACTGGTGCTCAATCATCAGGATGAACTGGCCGTTTACCAGCACGGCGATGTCGTTGTAGTAGCTCTTGTACAGCACCTGCTCAAGGTTCACCCGCTCCAGAACCGTGTCCGCCACCTGCAAATTTGTGCCGTGGAGGGCGTTGTAGAGGGAGAGGAAGTGCTGCTTCCAGTCCCTGTCCTTGGAGAAGTAGTCCACGAAGAGGGAGTCCTTGTGCTTGCGGTTCTCGCCAGTGGGTTTTTCGTCCTGCATCCTTGCTCCTTTTTTGTTTGGGTCTCATATATATTATTGTGTGAATCTGACAAAAAAATGCGTTTTTGCAGGGAAAAGTTTGGATTTTTATACAACCAGATTTGTTCGTAGTTAACGCTGCTCACAGGTTTGGGATTGTCACAGGTCTTGGATGTTGCTCTACACAATCTGGGTGGGTTCTGGTATAGCGGGAAGGAGGAGGGCCCGGCAATGGAATGGAACAAGAAAAAAATACTTGGATACTAGCTTTATGGACAGTATTGTGGTATAATTATGATGTTCCACTGGGAACATACTCTTCAATTTTCCAGGAGAAAATCTATGGTGTATTCGACAGAAGTGGAGCACATGTGCCCACTGGTTAAGTCCGCCTATCATGGTCCGGCTCCCATTCCCCAGGAGGGAAAGTGGGTGCAGGCAAAGGAAGTCAAGGATATTTCCGGCTTTACCCACGGTGTGGGTTGGTGTGCCCCCCAGCAGGGAGCCTGCAAGTTGACTTTAAACGTCAAGGAAGGTGTCATTCAGGAGGCACTGGTAGAGACCATCGGCTGCTCCGGCATGACCCATTCCGCCGCCATGGCCTCCGAGATTCTCATCGGAAAGACAATTCTGGAGGCCTTGAACACGGATCTCGTCTGTGATGCCATCAACACTGCCATGCGGGAGCTGTTCCTTCAGATTGTGTATGGCCGCAGCCAGTCAGCCTTCAGCGAGGGTGGTCTGGTGGTTGGAGCCTCTCTGGAGGATTTGGGCAAGGGGCTGCGCTCTCAGGTTGGAACCATGTTCGCCACCTTGAAGAAGGGCCCCCGTTATCTGGAGATGGCGGAAGGCTATGTTGAGCAGGTTGCCGTGGACGAGGAGGGTGCCATCATCGGCTACAAGTTCATCCACTTCGGAAAGATGATGGACTTTATCAAGAAGGGCGACGATCCTGCCACAGCTATGGAAAAGGCCCGTGGCTCCTATGGACGCACCACCCCGGAGGACGGTGCGGTAAAGCTCATTGACCCACGGCACGAGTAAGGCGGAGGTAGAAGATGGCAGAGAAAATTACATTTGAGAGCTACGAGCGCCGCATCGACAAGATCAACAAGGCGCTGAACGAGAACGGAATAGCCTCCATCGAGGAGGCCAAAGATATTTGCGACAAGGCTGGCATCAATCCCTACAAGACAGTGGAGGAGACCCAGCCCATCTGCTTTGAGAATGCAAAGTGGGCCTATGTGGTGGGTGCCGCCATCGCCATCAAGAAGGGCTGCAAGAACGCCGCTGATGCCGCCGAGGCCATCGGAATCGGTCTGCAGGCTTTCTGTATTCCCGGCTCCGTTGCCGAGGACCGCAAGGTTGGTCTGGGACACGGAAACCTGGCGGCCCGTCTGCTGCGTGAGGAGACAAAGTGCTTTGCCTTCCTGGCTGGCCACGAGTCCTTTGCCGCCGCTGAGGGTGCCATCAAGATTGCCGCCAAGGCAGACAAGGTGCGCCAGGAGCCCCTGCGCTGTATCCTTAATGGATTGGGAAAGGATGCCGCCCAGATTATCAGCCGCATCAACGGCTTCACCTACGTTCAGACTCAGTTCGACTATTATACCGGTGAGCTGAAGGTGGTGAAGGAGATTCCCTACTCCAAGGGTGAGCGCTCCAAGGTGAAGTGCTATGGTGCGGACGATGTTCGTGAGGGCGTGGCCATCATGTGGCACGAGGGTGTGGATGTTTCCATCACCGGTAACTCCACCAACCCCACCCGGTTCCAGCATCCGGTGGCGGGAACCTACAAGAAGGAATGTGTTGAAAAGGGTAGGAAGTACTTCTCCGTGGCTTCCGGCGGTGGAACTGGCCGTACCCTGCATCCCGACAACATGGCAGCAGGCCCCGCCTCCTACGGTATGACAGACACCATGGGACGCATGCACTCTGACGCCCAGTTTGCAGGCTCCTCCTCCGTTCCCGCCCACGTTGAGATGATGGGCTTCCTGGGAATCGGAAACAATCCCATGGTAGGCGCTACCGTTGCCGTTGCCGTTGACGTTTCAACTGCCCTCAATAAATAAAGCCGTTGAAACTCAACTAGCAAGCCGAAGGCTTGCGACTGGATGTTTTCTAACGTGAATCATGCACCCTGTCACTACGGTGGCGGGGTGTTTTTTTACTAGAACGACGAACTGTCTTCTAGTGAGTGGTGAGTCCGAACATTTTTTTGATAATTTTTCTTATAAGCACTTGACAAAACAACTGCATCATGGTAGTATCTAATCATTGCTGGTGACCATAGTAGAGGTGCAATACCCGTTCCCATCCCGAACACGGAAGTCAAGCCCTCCAACGCCGATGATACTGCTCTTGCGGGAAAGTAGGTAGTTGCCAGTTTTTTTATTTTAAACGTATTGCATTGTCTCCCCACTGATTGTATGCTGGTTATATGGAAATAACCCTTGCTAATCAATTTTACAGGCAACCATTTCAAGTTGTGGTGCTCAACTGTTGTCTCTGAAAGATTTGTCCTTCGAAATGGGAACTTCTGGGTCGGAGGCATCTGGTGTGGAATACATCTGGAACGGAAATCCTTCTGTCTGGAAATTTCGTGCTCCCATTCTCTTTCCCATTGTGGGCCGCCTGAAGGACGGCTATTTTTTGTGGCAGGGCAAGGAGTATCATCTGCCGAACCACGGATTCTCCCGGGACTTGGAGCATTCTGTGGTGGTGAGGGAGAAGGAAAGGGTTGTGTGGCGGCTACAGGACACTACTTATACTAGGGAGCTTTTGCTCTGACCCTTTGTGCTGGAGACCGAGTATCAGTTGGTGGATTCTGCCCTGGTGTTCCGTACCACGGTCACCAATCCTGGCCAGCAGGAATTGGCCTTTAGTCTGGGAAGCCACACTGGGCTGGTCTATCCTTAGAAGGGCTTCCGCAAGGAGGACTATTACCTCCAGTTCCAGCTGGCAGGCCGGCAGAATCAGGTTCCCCGTATGGTGGCTTCCAGTGAGGGGGGATTTGTATTGGGCACGTGGAGTGGTGAAGCCAATGCCGCTGATACGAGCTTCCAGCTGGAAACTGTTGCGTATCCCTATATTGAGGAGGGCAAAATCACGTTGCAGGACGGTCTGTTTGGTGGAGGCCACATTCTTACGGGAGTCACGTCCCAGTGGGTGGCCTTGGTGGAGGGAACGACTGGTCGTCAGGTTCGGGTGAATGCAGCAGGCTTTCCCTATGTGGTACTGTGGCAAAGTGCTTCTCCCACCGAGCTTTTTGTCTGCATTGAACCTTGGTTCGGCCTGCCAGACTGGGATGGAACCTCCCACGAATGGGAGCGGCAGCCTGGGCTGGTGCGGTTGGAGCCGGGAAATAGCTTTTCCTGCCACTAGTCCCTGGAAATTGTGCTGTGACAATATGATGGTGTGAAGAATTTGCATTTTTTTACTATTTACTGTACTATAACAGAAAAACATACTATCTAGACTGAATGGAGTCGTACGATAATGCAACAAGAAAACAAGATGGGTGTGATGCCGGTGAATCGTCTCATCATCACCATGTCTCTCCCTATGATTGTATCCATGCTGGTGACTGCCCTTTACAATGTAGTGGACAGCGTCTTTGTAGCAAGAATCAGTGAGAATGCTCTCACCGCAGTTTCCATCTCCTTTCCCATCCAGAACCTGATGATAGCCATTTCCACTGGAACAGGTGTTGGTATCAATGCGCTTCTGGCTATGAACTTGGGGAGAAAGGACTTCAAGGCGGTGGGGCTGGTAGCCTCCAACGGCTTGTTTCTTGCAGCTTGCAGCAGCGTCATCTTCATCGTCTTTGGCCTGTTCTTCACCCCCCTGTACTTCAGGAGTCTCACCACCGACCCGGAAATCATCCAGCACGGCTGTGACTATCTGAAGATCTGTTCCGTCCTTTGCTTTGGCCTCTTTCTGCAGATTACCAACGATCGTGTGCTGCAGGCCACGGGAAAGACCATCTATACCATGTACACCCAGGGACTGGGAGCCATTATCAACATAATCCTGGATCCCATTCTGATTTTTGGCCTGCTGGGTTTCCCTGCCTTGGGAGTGGCGGGAGCAGCGTGGGCCACCGTCATCGGGCAGATTGCAGGCATGTTCCTGTCAGTTTTCTTCAATGTGACGAAAAACCATGAGGTCAAGCTGGAGATAAAGACCTTCCGTCCCCATTGGTCCACCATCAAGTCAATTTATGCCATCGGTGTTCCCTCCATCATCATGGCTTCCATCATCTCCGTCATGACCTTCGGCATGAACAAGATTCTCATGGGTTTCACCGCCACCGCCACTGCCGTCTTCGGTGTCTACTCCAAGCTCATGGGCTTTGTGTTCATGCCGGTCTTTGGCCTCAACAATGGTATGATTCCCATCATTTCCTACAACTATGGGGCTCAGAATAGGTTGCGAATCAAGAAGACCATCACACTCTGTGCTATTTACGCCACAGCCATCATGGTGGTGGGCTTTGCCATTTTCCAGATTTTTCCCCAAGTGCTGCTGTCCTTCTTCAATGCCTCTGAGGAGATGATGCTGCTTGGAATGTCGGCTTTGCGGATCATCAGCTTTAGCTTCTTGCTGGCTGGATACAGCATTGTCAGTGGTTCCGTGTTCCAGGCCTTAGGAAAGGGGGTGTTGAGTATGAATGTGTCCCTGATCCGGCAATTGGTGGTGCTGCTGCCCTTGGCCTGGATTTTTTCCCGGACTGGCAATTTGAGTCTGGTGTGGCTCAGCTTCCCCCTGTCTGACTTGGCTGCCGCCATCACCTGCACCATCTTTCTGCGGGGGATCTACCAGAAGGAAATTGCGCCGCTTCCTGAAGGAAATCCTGTCTGAGATTTGGAGCCCTGTGTCCTCGGCTTGAACCATGATGAGATGAAGAAAACCTCCAAGGATTTTGGAGGTTTTGTTTTTTAAATTTTCATTGCATTTTACTGCCATGGGGTTTATACTGGAACAATAGTTACATATGAGGATTGTCCCCGAGTTCAAGGCTTGGATTGTGGACTTCTTGTTTAGGAGATTTTGGAGGTATTATGGCAAAGGTCTTGTCGATTATTCTTGGTGGTGGAAAGGGAACCCGTCTGTATCCCCTTACAAAGGAACGTTCTAAGCCTGCGGTGCCCTTCGGCGGACGGCATCGCATTGTGGATATTCCCATCTCGAACTGCATCAACTCTGGTTTCCGCCAGATTTATATCCTGACCCAGTTCAACTCTGCGTCGCTGCACATGCACATCTCGAAATCCTACAACTTTGATCGTTTTTCCCACGGATTCGTGGAGATTCTGGCTGCCGAGCAGACCTTGGAGCATTCCGGCTGGTATGAGGGGACTGCCGACGCGGTGCGGAAGAATTTCGTTCACTTCGAGACCCAGAACCCCACTCACTACATTATCCTTTCCGGTGACCAGCTGTATCGCATGGACTTGAAGGCCTTCCTGGACAAGCACATCGCCTCTGGTGCCGACATCACTATTGCCACAACCTGTGTAAACCGTGAGGATGCCTCTGGCTTTGGCATCATGAAGATTGACCATGATCAGCAGATTACCGCATTTATGGAAAAGCCAGCACCTGACATGAACATTGATGACTGGAAGATTCCTGAAAATGCTCGTGATGGACTGCCGGAGGGAAAGGATTACTTGGCATCCATGGGTATCTATATCTTCAATGCTGAGGCTATGCGCACTGCCTTAGACAATGATTTCACCGATTTCGGTAAGGAAATTATCCCCATGGCTATCAAGAAGAGCAAGGTTCAGTCTTATGTCTACACCGGCTATTGGGAGGATATCGGAACCATCCGCAGCTTCTATGAGGCCAACCTGGATTTGACCCGCATCAATCCAAAGTTCAACTTCTATGATGAGGACCAGCCCATCTATACCCACCCCCGCAACCTGCCTCCATCCAAATTGAACCGTGCCGAGATGAACCGCTCTCTGGCGACTGAGGGATGCGTCATCACCGATGCGGTGATCAACGACTCCATCATCGGTGTTCGTACCATCATTGAAGGGGGTACCGAGTTGAACGGCGTTATCTGCATGGGTGCCGACAGCTACGAGACAGAAGATGAAAGGAAGATGATAACAGAGAAGGGGATTCCCCACTTGGGAATTGGCCGTAACTGCAAAATTGCCAACACCATCATCGACAAGAACGCCCGCATCGGTGACAATTGTCAGATTGGTGTGAGTGGCAAGGTCTACGAGGATGGTGAGCATGGTGATCTGTTCTTCACCTCCAACGGAATCATTGTCATCCGCAAGAATGCAGTGATTCCTGCCGGTACTGTGTTCTAAGGCCGCTGCAAGTATAGAAGGGGTTTGCGTCCGTAATTGAAGGCGATCCAGTTCTGCTGGGTCGTCTTTTTTCTTGAAAAAAAGTGGCTGGTTTTCCCCAGCCACTTAAGATGTAACTATTATCTTATCTTTCTCAAAAAGGCGTCTTTAAAACCAAGATTCTTGAACTTTGCCATGATGGCGCCATACTCATCCACATTCAAAGGACCCACCATCATTTGCATGGCCTTGCCACTTTTCATGGGAACCATCACAAAGGGGTACTTGCCTCCGTATTCCGCCAGCAGCTTGTCGATGTTTTCCTGCTGGGCCAGGGTTGCAATCTGTACATAGTACTTGCCGCTCTCCAGCTGGGCCAGCTCCTTTACCAGGTGGGGCTGCTTTGCCCCCAGTCCGTTGGTAGGCGTGGCTGCCTTTGCCACCGTACTTTCTGCAGGGACGACTGGGCCCAAAGCAGTGTGTACTGGCACTGGCGTGAAGGTGGAGTCTGCCTCCAGGGGAGGATTCGCGTCAGCGGGAACGAGGATAATGGGTGCAAAGGGATCCACCAGATTGGGATCCTCTGCGGCGGTCAGCAGGGAATCCTCTGTTTCCAGCATCGTCTCATCCTCAGTTGATGCCAGAAGTGGGTCGGCTGGCTCAATGGAGGGAGTTTCATCGAATGGCTCTTCGGCAGGAACAAGGACAATCTCCTCTGACGCAGTGTCGGTTGCCTCTGGAGGAGAGATGTCCTCGTCACATTCCACTAAGGCAGGATTTGTTGGGTCAACTGACTCCACAATGTACACCGGACCATTTTCAGCCAGCACGTGGTTCATGGGAACTTCCTCTACGGAAGTGATTGTGTAGTCAGGCTCCTCCAGCTTGTCAGTCTCATGGGCTGGGATGGCAGTCCCATCCTCCAGCTTCTCAATTTCGTCGGTAGATGTCACAGGCTCCTCTCCAACGGGAACAGGGTTCTTCTCCACATTGTCTGCCTCTGGAACAAGGGCCAACTCCACACTGTTTTCCTCTGGCTTCATTTCCGGTTCCAGTATAACCTCTGGTTCTGGAGTGACAGGCTCGGCTGCAGGCTCCTCTGGAATTTCGGCCAGTGGGAGAGTGGTTCCTAGGGTTTCGTCCACAGTACCCAGCCGGGAATCAAGGTCATCCTTCAGCTGTTTGGGGAGCAGTGTGCCTGCCGGTGTGTCAGAGATGACTGTGCCGGCTCCTGAGACAGACTCGTCGAGCATACCGGCGCGCTTTGTAATCCGTACTTGGGTGTTGGAATCAGGAGTGATGAACAGCTTGTCCGCTGCCTCAGGTGAAAGGAGGATTGCCACACCTGCGGAGGGATCGATGGCGCCGAGGACGAGCACGTTTATGGTGATTCCTGTGGCAGGATTGGTGACGCTGACACTGTCGCCAGGGAGGTAACCCACCGTCTTTGCGAACAGCCCAGCGGGCAGAACACCTTCCTCTGCCACCACAGCCCGGCCGTCAAGGGATGGCTTTGATGTGGCGAAGGCGGCAGAAGCAAGCAAAGCAACAATAAGCAGTGAAAAAATAAACCGTCTCATAATCTATCCTTCTCTCTTTTATCTTTTTTTCTTGATGGCAGAATTGATCACCTCCGCCAGCTGCTGGCTGAAGGTGCTGATTCCTCTTTCCGAGTCATCTATGTTCACCAACTGACCTGGCTTTTCTGTTCCTCCGTCTAGTTGCTGGTTTCCCCGTACCCTCACCAGCTTCCACTGTGCCAACTCGATGTTGGACAGCAGGTTGCTCTCAGGTGCCACGGATTTTCCCCGGTCAAAGTAGACGGTGATGTAGGCAAGGTAGTCGGCGCTGCCATTTTGGGCTTCCTCCAGAGATACCTTCATGCCATTCTTTGCCTTATCCTTGTTGTAGATAATGGGAGAATTGGAGACAATGTATCCTTGTGAGAACATGAAGTCCATGATGCCTTCCTCAATCAGCAGTGAGGAGTTGGTAACGTCCACATTGGCATCATCCATCTGTACCACTTGAATGGAGATTGTGGTCGCCTCTACAGGCAAAGCAAAGAAAAACAAGAGGAGACTGAGTCCCAGAGCAAAGTGTTTTTTAGTCATTCCCACCCCCGACGATAAAACTCATTTCATCGTCAAAAATTACTCCAAAAAACAATTCGTTTTGAAAGGAGTTTATTCAGTATACCTTACATTTTAAAAGGTACCGTTTTATATATCGACTTTTTTTTTTTAGGGATTAGAACTACTTATAAAAGTAGTTTTATTTTCTTCTCATCTTATTTAGTTTTCGTTGAAGAAATGGTTTTTGTGTGCTATAGTCTTGCTAATAGTAAAAATGCTGTCTGTGGGAGGTTGTATGACAGGGCAGGCTGGAAAGAAGCTGTACATAATTGGAGCTGGCTTTGCAGGTCAGATGATTGCGGAGGAGATTGCCCGCAAGAAGATTTTCGGCCGGGTGGCGGCCTTCCTTGACGACGATGCCAATCTGATAGGTACAGAAATCGATGGGATTCCGGTGCTTGGTCCCATAGACAGGACCATTCCCGTTCTGGGATTCGAGGACGGGGATGAGGCCATCATCGCCATGCCCAGCACGCCCAACGACAGGATCCGCACGGTGTACGACGGCCTGCGCAAGAAGGGCTTCAGCCGCATAAAGATTCTTCCTGCCATCTCCCAGATTGTGGACGGCAGCGCCCATTTCATCCAGACCCGTGAGATCGACCCGCTGGACATACTGGGCCGCACCCCGGTTACCATCCCGCTGAAGGAGAGCCTGGCCTATCTTCGGGGAAGGCGGGTCCTCATCACCGGGGCCGGTGGCTCCATCGGTTCGGAACTTGCCCGCCAGCTTTTGTATGGCGGCGCCCAGCGGCTCTACCTTTTGGGGCATGGGGAGAATTCCATCTACCTCATCGACCGTGAGCTTCGTACCCTTCAGCGGGAGGGAGTGGGGGAGAAGGCCACCATCATCCCGGTTATCGGGGACCTCAAGGACCGGGAGTATACCCGCCACATTGTCTCCAAGCTCCGCTGCGATGTCATCTTCCATTGCGCCGCCTACAAGCACGTGCCGCTGATGGAGGAGAATCCTGTGGCTGTCATCGAGAATAACGTATTCGGCACCAAGAACCTGCTGGACGCTGCCCTGGAGCATGGGGTCCATCGCTTTGTGCTGATTTCCACCGACAAGGCTGTTTCTCCCGTGTCGGTCTATGGGGTGTCCAAGATGCTGTGCGAGAAGCTGGTGCTGGATGCGGCGCAGAAGGCCAATGTGCAGGACTCCTTCATGTTCGTGCGCTTTGGCAACGTCCTTGGCTCCAGAGGCTCCGTCCTGCCGGTGTTCATGGACCAGCTGAAGACGGGGCTGCCCCTCACCGTCACCCATCCTGAGATGAAGCGCTATTTTATGACCATCCCGGAGGCCTGCTCTCTGGTGCTGGAGACCGGCGGGGTGGGGCAGAATGGCTCCACCTACCTTCTGGACATGGGGGAGCCGGTGCGCATCCTGGAGCTGGCGGAGCAGGTGATCCGCTTCTCCGGCTACGAGCCGTATAAGGACGTGGACATCATCCTCACGGGCCTGCGCAAGGGCGAGCGGCTGGACGAGCCGCTGTGGCTGGAGGAGGAGGAGCCCACCCCCACGGAATACCCGAAGATCCTGCGGCTGCTCAGCTCTTCCATGGGACAGCAATTGCAGGAGCTGCTGGCGGCGCTCGCCCCCGTGTGCACCTTCGACCCTGCCAGGGCAGCGGTGTACCGCAATGCGGAATACCTGGTGGATGTGCTCTGTGATGCCGTCCCCTCGCTGAAGGAGTTCTACGATGAGCAGGAATAGGACGGAATCTTTGCCTGAAAGCCAGTCCAAGGCTGATTTCATTCCCTTCTCCGTCCCCGCCATTGGGGAGGAGGAGGAGGAGGCTGTACTGCGGGTGCTGCGCTCCGGCTGGCTCACCACTGCCAAGGAAGCCCTGGCCTTTGAGGAGGAATTCGCCGCCTTTGTAACGGGCCATCCAGCCGGTGGACCGCACCATGAGGACACTGGCTTTGAGAGTGGTGGCTCCTGTCAGGGAAAGCTCCACGCCCTGGCCGTGAACAGTGCCACCAGCGGTCTCCAGCTGGCCTATTTGGCCTGCGGTGTTGGCGGCTGGACGGCTTCCTTTGGCTTCCACCCAGATTGCGCCGCCCCCAATGAAAGGGACTCGCCGGGAAGGATTCTCACCACGCCCTACACCTTTGTCTCCACCGCCACCGCCGCCTGCCATCTTGGGGGCGGGGTGCTCTATGCCGATGTGGAGGCCGAGGGCTACAACATCGATCCCGCCCAGGTGGAGCGGCAGCTTGCCCTGCACAAGGACATTCGGGCGGTGGTGCCTGTCCATATTGCGGGCCTTCCCTGTAATATGGATGAGATCTGCGCCATCGCCGCCAGGTACGGCGTGCCGGTGGTGGAGGATGCCGCCCACGCCTTTCCCTCACGAACTGCCAGGGGCTTTGCCGGCACCCTGGGGGACATCGGCGTCTATTCCTTTTACGCCACCAAGACCATCACCACGGCGGAGGGCGGCATGATTTGCACCAGGAATCCAGAATACGCCCAGTGCATGGCCACCATGCGGATGCACGGCATTGACCGGCCGGTATGGAATCGCTACACCAGCGACCGGGCCTCCTGGGAGTACGATGTGGTGGCCCCGGGCTACAAGTTCAATCTGCCGGATCTCTTGGCCGCCTTGGGGCGGGTTCAGCTGCGGAAGGCCGACCTCTTGCTCCGGCAGCGCAAGGAGATTGCCCGCCGGTACAACGAGGCCTTTGCCCGCTATGACTTCCTCCAGCTGCCTCCCGACGGAGATGGCAATGCCTGGCACCTGTACATCCTGCGGATTGTTCCTGACAAACTCACCATTTCTAGAAACGAGTTTTCCCGCAAGCTGCAGGAGGCGGGGCTGGGAGTCTCCATGCACTTCATCCCCCATTTCCGCCTGGACTACCTGAAGCGTGCCTTCCAGCTGGATGCCGCCGACTTTCCCCAGGCCCAGGAACGGTTCGAGACCAGCATCTCGCTGCCCTTCTGGCCCGGCATGAGTGAGGATATGGTCCAGCGGGTGATAGATGCCGTCATCGGGATAGGAGTGGCACATTATGGCAACTAGACGACGACCACCTGGCAGGCAGTTGGTAAACTTCGCATCATCCTTCTTCTCCGATTTGAAGCCAGAGGGACTTTTGTATGCGGTCCTGATTCGTAGTCCCTTGTCCATGGGGCGAATTCGTTCCATTACCCATCCCCATCTTCCGGAAGGATATTTCCTCTACACGGCAAAGGATATTCCCGGTAGCAAGACCATTTCCATCCTTGGAACCAGTATTCCTCTGCTGGCGGATGAGACGGTGTCCTACCAGGGGGAGCCCCTGGGAATTCTGGTGGGCCCTGATAAGATTGATTTGCAGCAGCTGGTAAAGGAGGTGGTGATTCGCTTCCACAAGGTGGAGGAGCGTTCCTTGTCAACGGAGGTGCTGGAGCCTCAGGATATCATTGCCTGCCGTACCCTTTCCGATGGTGGTGATGCTGAGCTGCTTTTTGCCGAGGCTGACATTCCTCTGGAGGGAAGCTATTCCAGTAACTGCTACTCCTCCCAATGTGGCGAGGCGGCAGGTGGTCTTGCCTTGTACAAGGGAGAGACTTTAGTGCTCTATGCCCCTGTCCAATGGTTCAGCCAGGTGCGACGGTCCATTGCCGCCGGCCTGGGTATCCTTCCCCAGCAGGTGGAGATCAGAAAGACCTTGGCGGCTGGGGGACGGAACAATTCCCAGTGGTATTCTGCCATTTTGTCTGCCCAGGTGGCCATGGCTGCTTATCTGTGCCGAAAGCCGGTGCGTATTCTTTTGACCCGTGAGGAGCAGGAGCTGTACTACGAGCGGCCGGCACCGGTTGTGGTGAACTACCGTAGCTCGGTGGCTCCCAACGGCAGGATTCTTGCCCTGATTGCCTCCATTGTGGTGGATACTGGCATCTACAATCCCTTCATTAACGACCTTATCAGCAGGATGGTGGTGGCCTCCTTGGGGGTGTACAATCCCCCTGTCTACAAGATTGAGGCCTACGCCGTGCGGTCACAGACACCTCCCACCGCCTTGACCCTGCAGCGGATGGACAGCCAGATTTTCTTTGCATTGGAAACGCATCTGTACGAAATCGCTCGGCGGGTGGGAAGGATGCCCCACGAGGTGCGGTTGTTGAACCATGTGGTCAGTCCCAGCAAGCCCTTCAAGTTCAACTTTACCCATCTGGAGAAGGTCATCCAGGCGGTGGTGGACAAGAGCAGCTTCCAGAGAAAGTACTGGTCCTTCAGCCTGACAAGGGAGGATTCGCCGGAAAAAAAATTGACCAGTCCTGTGCCGGTTCGTGGCATTGGTCTTTCCTGTGCCTTTGAGGGGAGCGGCTTTATGGGGGCCATCCAATATACCTCGGACCTGACCATGGAGCTTACTCTGGAGAAGGACGGTAGTGTGGCAATCCACACCTATCCACCATCTCCCTCCATTCGCGATATCTGGATAAAGATTGTGTCCAAGGAATTGGATGTGCCGGAGGCCAATATCCACATAGACGGCAATTTCCATCCCGACTCAGAGCCACTCCATCCGGCGGGCTTCTTCGGCAATGTGGGTATCATGACCCAGTTGCTGCGAAAATGCTGCACAGCAATCCAAAAAAAGCGGTTTCAGCAGGCTCTTCCCATCCATGTTTCCCGTGGACTCACCAGCAGCCAGAAGAAGCAGTGGGATCAGGAGAGCTTCTCCGGGGAACCCTTCTTCACCACCGCCACTGGTGCTGCTACAGCGGAGGTTGAGCTTGACCCCTATACTTTCAAAACCATCCTGCGGGGAATATGGATTGCCATTGAGGGAGGAGAAATACTTTCCAAGGAAAGAGCCATTTCTACCATCAAGGCCGCAGTGCGGGAAAGCCTCTGTGAGCTAGTTCTTATGGAGGAAATTGAGGTAAAGGATATTTTTGTAGAGCTTCTTCCTGGAAGCAAGGAACCAAAGCAGCTGGGAGGTTTGGTGTACTCCTTGTTGCCCAGTGCCGTTGCTGCCGCCATTTCCCAGGCTTATAATACGGTAATCTCCAGCATTCCCCTGGAATACAACTATGTATGCCAGGCTCTTTCTCCTTGCCAGAGCAAGATGGAGGGGCAGGTGCTTGCAGGAGAGGCAGCAATTCAGGAGGAGGCGCAGTGAAGATTCCAGTTATTTTGAATGGGGAGCTTACGGTGCTGGAAGCTGATCCGGCTTTGAGTCTCCTAAAGGTGCTGCGGCGGGAGGGAATCATTTCTGCAAAGCTGGGGTGCGCCACCGGCCGCTGTGGTTCCTGTACTGTGCTGGTGGGGGGCAGGGCGGCGGCCTCTTGTCTCATACCCTTGGCTGCCGTCAGGGATGCCACCATCATCACCCTGGAGTATTTTTCCAAGACACCAGAATATAAGGTTATCATTGAGGCCTTTGGCAAGGCTGGTATCAAACTCTGCGGTTATTGCAACGCAGGAAAGATTCTGGCCACCTACAGCTTGATTTCTGCCTACAAGCATCCAACCCTGCAGCTGGTGCAGGACATGGTACGTCACTTCAACTGTAGCTGTACGGAGCAGGATAATTTGGTGCAGGGGATCATGTATGCGGTGGCGGCCTTCCAGAAGCAGTCTGGCCAGCGGTCAGGCAGGTCACAAAAGGGAAGTAAAACTAGCAGGAATAGTAGAAATGGACGGAGTGGAAAGAAATAAGGACGTTTACTTTGGATCTAGCCTAGATAATGTACTCTACCAGTTGAAAAGCAGGTCGAACCTTCAGATTTGTGGCGGCTGTACCTTCCTTCGTGAGCTGCCTAGGGTATCCCTGATTATCCGCAACATTAATGACTTCAAGAACATTGAGAAGCGTGAGCGGTACATGGAGATAGGTTCCGGAGTGACCCTTTCTGCCATCATGGAGTTGGGAGAGCAAAATGTGCCTCCTGTCCTTTTTCAGGCTCTGAATTCCATGGCAACTCCCCTCATCAGGAATATGGCCACCTTGGGGGGCAATGTCTGTCTCCAACCTGTTCGAGGCACCCTTTTTGCTCCGCTTTTGGCCATGGATGCCATGCTGGAATTCCGCCGTGGTACGGAGATTATCACCATCCCCATGAACCAGCTGAATGAGCTTCCTGCTGCCAGCGTCCTGACAAAGGTTCGCATTCCTCTGAATGAATGGGACGTGTCCCTGTTCCGCCGGGTGGGGCCCACCTGGACCTTGGAGGAGAACTGCGCCTCCTACGCCTTTCTTGCCAGCATTCAGAAGGAGACCCTGCTGGACCTGCGGATTGCCTTCTGTGGTATCCTGCGTCTCAGGAGCCGGGATTTGGAGAATATGCTGGTGGGAACCAAGCTGCCCCTGTCCCGAAACGAGATGGAGGACGTGCTGTCCACTGCCAGCGATATCTTTGACCAGCAGGTGGAGGCCTGTTTCGCAGGTCTCTCAGTGGATGCTGGCGGTCAGGATGTGAAGCCCGCCGCCTGTAACCTGCTAGGAAGTCATTTTTCTTCTTGCTGGCCCTCCTCCGTAGATATTCCCCTTCTGAAGGTTCGGTTCCTGGGGCTGTTGCGGGAATCATTGAACCAACTGATCTGATTATTTCATTTGAGCAAAAAAAAGACCGGCTAAAAGCCGGCCATGCCATCAGGCATTCGGATGCGCAATGGGTGGGAGGGGATCTGCACATCCGATACTTTATTATCGGGGGTAATGTCAAAAATCTTTAGGAAAAATTATAGAGTTTCTGTAACCTCAACGTCTAGGGAAAGGTTTATGACATAAGATCTCCCGTTCACTGCCTGGATGGTCTTCACTGTCTCGTAATCTCCCACTATAAAACGAATTGTATGATCCCCCTGAGGTATGACAAAGGCTTCCTTCGTGTAGGGAATCTCCTGGCCGTCCAGGAAAATGACGGTGTTGTGGGGAGCCACAAACTGGAGTGTGGGGGCGATGTCCCGGAGGCTGATGTCCACCACCGTTGTCTTGGCCGGCTCTATGGTGAAGGTACGTGTCTCGTTTCTGAAATGGTCCGAGAGAATGGAGATGTGGTGGGTGCCTGTATCTAGAATCATCCGTTGGTTTTCCAATGTTACCATCTGCTCGTCAAGGAAGATGGTGTAGGGCAGTTCCATCGGCTGACCATTTTCATCTGTGGGGTAGGTGATGTCCAGCTCCATCCTTCCCCTGTCTACGTAGACGGGCTTCACTGTCACCACAAAGGGTTCCTTCTCGTAGTCCTCTGGAATTCCCTTCATCACCAGCTGGAAGCGGAAGAAGATGGCGGAGGAATTCAGTGTATAGACCGAGGGAAGGGGTATGCTGTAGGGATTCTTCCTGATGGTGTTGGGTTCCACTAGGGGTAGAGTGAGGTTTAGGCTCAAGAGACCGGGGATTGTGTCGATCATCTCACGTGTTCCCGTGTAGTTGATGGTATTTTCAGCGGGCATGGGGGTAAGGGCCGTGTAGAGGGAGTAGGCCACGGAGCCGTAGTATCGTGAGAGCACGTCGGGAATCTTTATGTCCAGCTCGATTCCCTGCAGGAAGGTGGTGTCCTGGGGCAGGGTGATGGCCACCGCATCGTTGATTCCAGCCTCTACCGTCACATTGCCCGTCTCTGGCATGGGAGCCATGACCGTTTTGTGGACGCGGAAGGTCTCGCCAAAGCCGCCGGCCGTTATGGAGAGGAGGATGGACAAGACAAGGGTAAATGTACCGGCTCTTTTCATCTCAACCTCAAATGGCTGGCAGGAGGCTTTTGGGATCCTGACTCCTGCCGTTCTTCCGGATCTCAAAGTGCAGGTGCGGGCCGGTGGAGGCTCCGGTACTGCCAACCCTGCCGATGACACTTCCCTTCATAACAGAATCTCCGGTGTGCACCTCCATGGACGAAAGGTGGGCATAAACACTTTGGAGGCTGTTTTCATGCTGGATGATGATGTAATTGCCAAAAATATTGTCGTAAGTGGCGACGGAGACCATGCCCGCTTGACAGGCAAAGACCTTGGAGCCTTCTGGTGCCGCAAGGTCAATGCCCTGGTGTAAATGCTCCCGCCCGGTGATGGGACTCACCCGTTTGCCATAGTGGGAGGTGAGGACACTGTTGTCCAGGGGCATCCGCAGGTTCGTGTCCAGGAAAAAGGCGCGTTCCGTGGGGGTGATGCGCTCCGTGGGGTGGTACTGGAACGGCTCCCCGTCAATGATGTATATATTTCCTCCATCGGGATTGTAAAGCCGTTTCTTTACCAGGGTGGCAAGGGAATTCTTGGGATTCAGGGGAACGAACAGGCCGGCGGCATTGGGAATAATGAGGGTTTGTCCTTCCAGCTTATCGTTGGGGGTCAAGTCGTTCAGAAGGGCAATCTCCTCATAGGGAATGGTGAACCGTGCCGCTAGGCTGATGAGATCCTTCACCGGCAGGGACGTGTCGTCGGCATTGACGGTATAGAGGTAGAATCCTGGCTGGAAATTCCTTTGTCCGTTGATGTTTTCGTTGTTTGCCTCCACCTCCTTCATGTACTGGCCAAATGGCAGGAGGATTGGGGGTTCTCCCCTTTTTTCATTACGTCTGGACGGCTTGAAGTCCGGTATGGTCTGGAGGGAATCGGTATCTATCTGAATCTCCCGCATTGTGGCTGGAGCTCCGTTGGTTCTCGTGGAGATGCTCGGCATACCATCACCTTGCACTTCAGCTGCACGCTGGGGGTACGAGGGACAAAGGCTGACAACCATCAGGAGGATGTAAAGCAACTTGGTGCAACTAATTGCGTTTCTCTTTTTTCGTTCCAAAGGCTATTACCCCGTATATGATGATGGTCGCCAGAAGCACCATCCAGGCTGCTGCTACGGCCTCTGCCAAGATACACATGACGATGCCGCAAATACCCAACAAAATTATAAGGACTTTTCCCAGTCCCTTCAAAAGCCTGTTGACTCGTTGTTTCCGCTCCTGGGTAGAGGGAAACCCCACAGTAAGAAAATGACGGACGCTCTTGCCAGAAAAGAAGATGACGCCGGAAATCAACAGGAAAAGAACACAGTAGCTGTAGATTTTCGGAGCCACAGAAGCGAATTTCCACAGGGGCAGAACAAGCACAAGGGCAAACAAGGCACACAGGGCAACGAGGATCAAGATTTTCAGAATGGAAATAAGGAGTTTTCCGTAGCCGGCAACAATTTTCTGTATCATCTCTTACGTTTTAAGAAAAAACAGGCTCAGTAGGCAACCACCCGCTGAACCTGTTCTTGAACACAGTCAGAACTTATTCCTGGCTGATTACATCTGTGGGACAAACACCTGCACAAGCACCGCAGTCGATGCAAGTTCCAGCGTCAATAACGCGAACTCCATCACCCTCGCTGATTGCACTTACAGGACACTCGGGCTCGCAAGCTCCACAGTTTACACATCCACTAGCATCAATCTTGTATGCCATATTACACCTCTTGTTATGTAGTATACCTTTACTATACCACAAAAAACAACAAAGGACAAGATTTAAATGCACTTAAAATGAGTCTTGCTCCTGTTGGCTGTCACTGGGCAAGGGCCTGTTGGAGGATGACGGCATTTCTTTCCATAGCATTAAGATAGGCATCCTTGTTGATGATGCCCGTGACGGCAGGGTCCAGCTGGTGGACCGTGAGTCCCGTCTCTGCGGCGATGACCTCCGCGGCGGCGGAGGCAAAGTCTACCTCGGCGAAGAGGGCTACCTGTCCCTGCTGGGACTGGACCTGGCGGATGAGGGCGATGGTCTCCACCAGCTCCTTGGCGGTGGGCTCGCTGTCGGGCTCCCGCTGGATGCTGCCCGCCAGGTCCAGGTTGAACTCGGCGGCGAAGTAGGGGAATGCCTCGTGGAAGGTGATCATGGAGGCACCGGCGAGGGGATCAAGCTGGTGGTGCATCTTGTCCAGCAGGGTCTGGAGCTTGGCGGTGTAGGCGGCGGCGTTCTGCTGGTAGCGCTGGCTGTTGGCGGGGTCAAGCCGTGCCAGACCGTCGGCAATCTGCTGGACCTGATGGATGGCTCCGGCAGGGGAGACCCAGACGTGGGGATTGTCATCCACCAATGGCCAGTCCCCTGTGGCGGTGACGATGGCTTCTTGGTCCATGGTCTCCAGGATCTTGTCCATGAATTCCTCCATGTGGGCGCCGTTCACCACCATGATGTCCGTGTCCTGCAGCAGCTTCATGTCTGCCGGTGACAGGTGGTAGTGGTGGAGGCAGCCGGTGTCCGCAGGAGCCATTAGGTTCAGGCTTAGACCAGGCACGTTTTCCGTAATGTTGAGGAGCATGACATACAATGGATAGAAGCTGGCGGTAATGGTGAGCGGCTGGTCGGATTCAGCTGGGGGGACACTGGTCTCTGTGGTGTCAGCCTTTTTGGTACAGCCTCCGAAAACAATGCAGGTCAGCATCAGGAGGGCCAGCAGGGTGGCGGATCTGGAGATGGAAATTCCCTTGCGGGCTCTTCCCTTGGGATTGCATGATGATTTAATTCCTTTCATGGTGTATAATATAGTGATTTTTCGTGAATTTGGCTATAGCCGGTTTCTTTTGACTGGCCACAGCTTCAAATTCAGCAAGGAGATGTAGTATGGAAAAGACAGCAGTGGCGGCCCTCATCGACCACACGATTCTGAAGGCGGTGGCCCGTCGGGAGGACATAGAGAGGCTTTGTGCCGAGGCCAAGAGCCATGGCTTTGCCTCAGTCTGCGTGAACCCGGTCCATGTGCCGCTGGCGGCCCGACTTTTGGCCGGTTCTGAGGTGGCGGTTTGTACGGTGGTGGGCTTTCCCCTGGGGGCCACTAGCTCCCCGATTAAGGCGGCGGAGGCTGCCTGGACGGTAGCCCAGGGTGCTACCGAGGTGGACATGGTGATTGACATCGGGGCCGCCAAGGAGGGCCGCTTTGATGATGTGGAGGCTGACATTACCGCCGTGGTTCAGGCCAGCAAGGATGCCCTGGTGAAGGTCATCCTTGAGGTGTGCTATCTGACTGACGCAGAGATTGTGGCCTGCTGCCAGGCTGCGGTGAGGGCCGGAGCCCACTTCGTGAAGACCTCCACGGGCTTTGGTGACGGCGGTGCCACGGTGGAGGCAGTCTCCCTGATGCGAAAGACCGTGGGGCCGGACATCGGCGTGAAGGCGGCAGGGGGAATCCGAACCTCCAGGGATGTGCTGGCCATGGTGGAGGCTGGAGCCAGTAGAATCGGCTGCTCTGCGGGACTTGCGATTATGGCTGAGCTGGAGTAGGTGTTTTTTGACAGAAAGTATTCAGTATGATTGAATGAATCTTTTTATTCATACTGAATACAAGTGTTTAATATTATTCAATACTTGTATTCAGTGGTAGTAAATTATTATATTTATATGACAAGCAAAGGCTTGATTCTGGAAACTTCCGAAAGACAACGGAAGGAAATCACTGAGTGCATTGCAAAACAAGCATTTTCCGTTCCTCGGTGCAGGTGGAGCCTGTACTGCCCCAGTTTGCCCGGATAATTACAGGCATCCGTCCTGCGGTAAGAGTACCCTCGTCAGCAAGGACTTGTTCTCGCCCCATGAGAATGGGTTTTATCTGAACTTTGAGGAGCCTGCCCTGTACGATTTTTCCCCGGCAGACTTCACCATTCTGGAGGAAGCCATCAGTGAATTCCAGAAAGAGCGGAGCGGTGAAAAGAAACTTTATTTTGATGAGATCCAAGTGGTGGAGGGATGGGAAGTCTTTGTGAATGCCCAGTTGGAGAGGGGGAATCTTGTCACAATAACAGGCTCCAACGCCTCGCTTTTGAGCTGCGAGCTGGGAACACGGCTCACTGGCCGCCATCTGGACTATGAGCTGTTTCCCTTCAACTTTGAGGAATTCTGCTGTCTGAAGGATTGTGGGAAATCATCGGAGTCCTTTCTGGTCTACCTTCAAAAGGGGGATTTCCAGAGTATCTGCTCTACGAAAGGACAGGAATCCTGAAGTGTCTCTTTGAGGCCATCCTCATGCAGGATATTGTGGTTCGCCATGGAATAAAGGACGTTCGCTCCATAAAGACTTTGGCCGTGTATTTGGCCTCCAACTGCGGAAACCTGGTGACCGGTTCCAGGCTTTTCTCCCAGCTGGGACTGAAAACCGCCGCCACCATACTTGAATATCTTTCATTTCTGGAGCAGAGCTATCTTTTCTTCCTTGTTCCCAAATTCAATCATTCTGCAAAGGCTCAGTCTGTAAATCCGAAGAAGGGTTACAGCATCGATACGGGGATGACCCGAAGCGTGGGCCTTTCTGCCTCCAAGGATTTGGGCAGACTCTTTGAGAATGTCGTTTTTCTGGAGTTGAGGCGGAAAACAAGGAACATCTGGTATTATTCAGAGGCCGCCTTTGAGTGCGACTTTCTGTGGGGGAATCCACGGTTCCCGAAAATGCCCTGCAGGTGTGCTTTGAGCTGACCAGTGAGAACAGGGAACGGGAGGTGAGGGGGCTGGTGGAAACCTGTAGGAAATTTCCCCAGCTGCATCCCCTCATCGTGACATTCAACCAAAGGGACAGGATTTCGTATGAAGGGATGAGTGTGGATGTTGTTCCGGCAGTGGAATTCTTCCAGTAGGATGGGGCGATGTGCTGTCCTTGTCCGCAGAATCAAAGGAATTTTAGAGGAAATGGGGGGCTCATTTTCTTTTCATGTTCCAGACTCCACAAAAAAACGCCACCGAGGAAAACCTGGGTGGCGTTTGTCATATTCCTTCGTACTGGCAATCTCAGCTGGCGGAAGCCTTATTTCTTGCCGGCCTGCACCAGGGTGACGGCGGCGGTGGCGACGATGTCATCGGCGGAGCAGCCACGGGAAAGGTCGCTGATGGGCTTGGCGAATCCCTGCAGGAAGGGGCCGTAGGCATCGGCACCGGCCAGCCGCTGCACCAGCTTGTACCCGATGTTTCCTGCTCCCAGGTCGGGGAAGATCAGGGTGTTCACCTTGCCGGTGATGGGGCTGCCGGGGGCCTTCTTCTCGGTCACGTCAGGAATCAGGGCGGCATCGGCCTGGAGCTCACCGTCCAGCAGCAGGTCGGGGGCCTTTTCCTTGGCCAGCTTGACAGCCTCCTGCACCCGCAGCACGTTCTCGTCCTTGCCGCCTGAGCCCTTGGTGGAAAATGACATCATGGCCACCACTGGCTCGGCACCAATCATCTGGCGGCAGGAATCTGCTGCGGAGACGGCGATGTCTGCCAGCTGGGTGGCAGAGGGCAGGGGGATGACGGCGCAGTCGGAGAAGATCATCAGACCCTTGGAGCCCCACTTGGGATTGTGGGTGTCCATCACGAAACAGGAGGAGGCGGTGGTCATGCCGGGGGCAGTTCCGATGATGGTAAGTCCAGCCCGCAGCACATCGGCAGTGGAGGACAGTGCGCCGGCAATCATGGCATCGGCCTTGCCCAGGCGTACCATCATGGCACCGAAACGCAGGAAGTGCTTGATGTCCTCGGCTGCCTGCTCAGGGGTCATTCCCTTGCTCTTGCGCAGCTCGTAGTACTCCTTGGCAAACTCCTGGTTCCAGGGGGAGGTTGCAGGATCCATCAGGGTGATTCCGTCGAGCTTCACGCCCTTGCTTTCGGCAGTCTTCCTGATGTCCTCCTCCTTGCCCAAAAGGATAACCTCCTTGGCCAGCTTTTCGGCCACAATTGCGGCGGCGGCGATGACGGTGCGTTCCTCGGCACCCTCTGGAAGTACAAGGCTGTTCTGGTACTCACAGGCCTTCTTCTTCATTTCCTCAACAAAGTTCATATTCAATCCTCTCAATAATGTATATAGAATGGTATTTTATAGCATAGACGTATCTTCCGATTTAGGCAAGGGTTATTTTCACTTTCCATGCTGATGTCAAATTTCCGTCTTGACGGAAAGGCCCTTTCCCATTAGAGTTGAGGCTATGTTCGAGACAAAAGACATTTCAATTCTTGACTTGGAGGAGGAGGACTTCGACACGGTCCTGGCCTCTGACATCTCCTTTACCGGACAGATTAAATTTGCCGAGCCCTTCATGATCAAGGGCAAGATGAAGGGCAATATCGATGCCACCAGTGATCTGGTGGTGGACACCAACGCCGTTGTGGAGGCGGACATTGTGGCCGACCGGGTGCTGGTTCGCGGCAAGGTCCAGGGAAACATCGATGCAAAGCGCATTGTTTTCGTGGCCTCCTCAGGTTCTGTCACTGGCGACATTTCCTCTGCCGAGGTGGCTCTGGAGCCTGGATGCAGTTTCAGCGGCAAATGCACTATGACAAGATAAGGAAGAAAGATGAAAGCGAATGTTGCATTTTCCACCCATAAATTTATTCTAACAGCTCTTACCACCCTGCTCCTTGCAGGACTTTCCTTTGGCCAGCAGAAGCAGGATGCCCTCCAGTTGTATTACAACGGCCAGTATGCCCAGGCCATTGCGGTGTGCCAGCAGGAACTGGTGGCCAACCCCAACAACCTGGACTCCTATGTGGTGATGTGCTGGAGCCTGGTGAAGAACCGTCAGTATGCCGAGGCGGAGCAGTGGGCCAATGCGGGCCTGCGGGTGAATGCCTACGACCACCGCTTGGTGGAGATTCTGGGGGAGGCCAAGTTCTACCTGGGCAAGAACCGCGAGGCTCTGGAGCTTTTCGAACAGTATATTTCTTACGTCCCCAATACGGGCGGCCGTGTTGGCTCAGCCTATTACTTTATGGGTGAGATTTACATCCGCCAGGGAAGGTACCAGCATGCCGACATTTCCCTCACTATGGCAGTGCGGCTGGAGCCTCTGCTGGACTACTGGTGGATGCGTCTGGGCTATGCCCGTGAGATGGCTGGAAGCTATCGCTCCGCTGTGGCCGCCTACGAGAAGTCCCTGTCATTGAATGCTGGCCAGACTGATGCTGCCCGTGGCCGTGACAGGGCCCAGGCTCGCCTGTAATGGGACAGCAATTTAGTTTTCATCAACCGTGAGGTGCGGCCCCTTGCCACAATTTACCGTTCATTTTGAAACCCTTGGATGTCGGCTGAATCAGATTGAGTCTGAGTCAGCCGCCCGTTTTTTTGCCGACTCTGGCTTTACGGTGGACATGGAGTCCCTCACTGCGGCCGCTCCAGTCCCTGAAAACACGGTGCTTTCCGTAGTGAACACCTGTACTGTCACCGGAAAGGCGGAGCAGAAGGCCCGCCGTCTCATTCGTCTGTTGCTGCGGAAGATGCCCTCCTCCTGTGTGCTGGTGACCGGCTGCTATGCTGAGCTTGAGGTGGAGGCCATTCGTGCCTTGGATCCTCGTGTCTGCGTCCTGCCTGGTTCCCGCAAGGACCTGCTGGCGGACATTCCCCAGGAGCTGGCCCGTTATGTGGCGGAGTGGGGCTGGCGGGAGACAGATGAGGGCCTTGCGCTCACCAGTTTTATGACGGAGCTGGTGGAACGGCTTTCCGCCCAGAAGCCCGCACCGGACAACATCAAGAGTCGGACTGGCGGTACAGCCCACGACCATTCTGCCGGCGGACACGACCACACTGCCGCTGGACGTGTTGGTACAGGAATTAATGTGGGCAGGCTTTCGGCAAAAAAGGAGCTGGGAAGTTTGGCGGTACGGTCACTGGATGGCAGCACCTTCACCCCAAGTCCCGTGTTCCGCCTTTCCACCGACACCTTCTTTGCCCATTCCCGCTCCTCCATCAAGATTCAGGATGGCTGCAACTGCCAGTGTACCTACTGCAGGATCCATCTGGCACGGGGGCGGGCTGTCTCCCTGGAGGTTGACGCCGTGGTGGAGCGGGTGCGCCAACTGGAGGCTGCGGGCCAGCAGGAGGTGGTGCTGACAGGCGTGAACCTGTCCCAGTACCGTGGTGGCTGGGGGGATTCCCACTTGAATCTGGCAGGCTTGCTGGCCCAGATTCTCGACAACACCAGCAGCATCCGCATCAGGATTTCCAGCCTCTACCCAGAAAGTGTGGACCAACAGCTGTGTGCTGTCATCGCCCACCCCCGCATCCAGCCTTATTTCCACCTGTCCGTCCAGTCCGGCAGCGATAAGATCCTGCAGCTGATGCGGCGGCCCTACCGTTCCCAGCAGGTGTATCGGGCGGTGGAGCTGTTGCGTCAAGCCAAGGACAGGCCCTTCATCGCCTGCGACATCATCGCCGGCTTTCCCGGTGAGACGGAGGAGGACTTTGGGCTCACCAAGGAGCTGTGCCGAACCTGCAATTTTGCCTGGATCCATGCCTTTCCCTTCTCTCCACGTCCGGGAACACCAGCCGCCACCATGAAGGGGCAGATTCCCCAGTCTGTGGCAGGGAAGCGAGTTCAGTGGCTCACCTCATTTGCAATCGAATCGAAATGCACCTATATTTCATTGTGGAAGGGACAGATTGTTTCTGCCATCACCGAGCGCAACCGTCAGGACAGGAGAACCAGTCAGGACGGTGACGGCTCCCAGAAGCAGCTGACCCACGCCGTCACAGAAAACTTCATCCACGTGGAGCTGCCGGGAAGCTATCCCCAGGGAGCCTCCATCCAGGTGAGAATCGGAGAGCCGCTGCTGGACCGGATTCGTGCCGGTGATGAGTGCGAGGCCTCCGGGGAGGCTGTACACAATGAACTGCTGGAGGGTCACCGCTAGATTCCGTCCCGTCCTTTCGTATCACCTGTCGAAGGGGTGGCTTCCTCTTTCCTTCGTGGCCATTTTTCTGCTGCTGACGCTGCCTTGCCTGTTAGGCTGCTCCAACAGGAGCATCTTCACTGGCCTCGATGTTCCCGACACCGAAAAAATCTCCCGGTATACTGACGAGAAGCTGCTGAATACCCTGGAGCTGAACGAAAACTCCGAGGCATTTTACCGTGCTTTAACCCTTTCCCAGCGGGAACGGATTCTTTCCACCCTGAACTCCATGATTCAGAGGGAGAAGTCAGGTTTGGAGGAGGGGGAGCTTTCTCTCACCCTGCCGCGTTCTGCAAATGCCGCCGTGGAGCTGCTCATCCATACGGACTCCATTGTGTATGACATGATTTATAACCTGGCTGACCCGGCTCTCTCCGCCCTGTCCCTTTCCGGCATCACCATGGATGAGCTGTACGTGGTGTACACCAATGCAATACGGGCCTTCTTACGGCGTGGTGTGGAAGGTGCCTTGGTGGAGCTGGCCACCGCCTTCTACAACCTCTACCGAATCAGCATTTATTATCAGGATGCAGTGGCCAGCGCCCGCTATGGGGTCTATTCCGGTGGCGACCTCCAGACCTATGTGCTGGCAGGCATTCTCGGGGGACTGATACAAGGCACCCAGAAAGCAGCCGAGAAACTGTATTTGGACTACAGGGAGGTGGCGGAAAAACTCAGTGATGCCTACGGTCAGCTGGTGGATGACAGCACGATGGACAAGGAATTGCTGGAGGAGCTGTTGAAAAAGATAGCCCAGGAACTGGCAGTTCCGCTGGAGAACCTCATAAAAACCTACAAGCTGGAGCTGGAGCTGGTGGCAGACATCTTTGAGGCCATGGCTGCTAATGCGGGATACAGCCTGCTGTCCCAGACCACCGCTCGCACCATCCGCTCATGGGGAGAGTAAGATGAGATTTTCTGTGGTGATTCTGATGCTGTTTGTTGCCTCCAGTTCATTGTGGGGGAACGAGTCCATCTTGAGCTTTGCGGAGCCATCCTCCCTGCGGTATACAGGCATGGGTGGTGCTATCACCGCTGTGCCAGAGGGACTTGATATGCTGCTGCACAATCCTGCTGCTTTTACGGAGTCACTTCCCCGCCGCCGGGACAAATTCATCCTGAGCATTCCGGTGCAGCTCTACTTCAAGCCCCAGTATCTTTTTCCCATATTGAAGGATGTGTGGGATGTGGAAAACCAGCTTGGACAGATGCTGCTGAACGCCAAGGATCTGATTACCTCCAGTGGAATCGGGGCCACCCCCTATTTGTCCATGGGATACCTGGGGCGTTCCTGGGGGATGGGGCTTTTGTTCACCACCTCTGCATTCCTGCAGGGGAAGCCCTTTCCTCTGGGGGTGGAGGGGTATGTCATGGGAAATCTGTCCATCCCGTTGGCCTATAGTCTGCGGGTGGTGGAGGGAAGGCTGGTGGATGTTTCTGTGGGGGCTGGACTGAGACCCAGCGTGGCCCTCTACAAGATGCTTGACGGCAGTGACGTGGATGCCATTGTGGCGGGCAGGACTGATGTGGATGATTTACTGGATGGAATACTCACCACGCCCTACCTGAGCATTCCCGCCGACCTTGGCATTCTGATGGTGGGGCACGACCTGCTGTATGACGGCAGTCAGCTGCGATTGGCCGCCACATTGAAAAACCTTTTCGGAGATTACTTTGTGCCGGGACAATCCATAGAGCCGCTGCCCAGGGAGCTGTCCTTCAACCTTGGAGTGGGACTGTTTCTGCCAATGCAGATAGGGCGACTGCCCCTGGACGTGGTGGTGTCGGCGGAGACCAAGTCTCTGAACCAGCTGCTGTCTGGCTCCCAGACCTTCTTCAAGTCCTTGGCCTTTGGACTGGAGCTTGCGATGGCGGACTTCATTCGGTTTTGGGGTGGCCTTTCCAGTGGGTATCCTGCGGTGGGAGGTGAGGTTGACTTAGGATTCTTTTCTTTGGGGGCAGCCTGGCAGACCATAGAGAGCGGGCGGTATGTGGGGGACAATCCTCTGTCCATCTTCCACCTGGGAATCTCACTGGAATTTTGACGTGCTGTGGAATTCTTCCGTGACAAATGGACTTGCCTTTGGTACAATGAATTTGTTTTATTATATAGAGACGACTTTTGGCGGACACCTTCGGGTGGAGATTACTGTTTGAAGGAGCGTATATGGCTTTTATTGACAAGATGAAGGAATACCTGGACAAGGGAGTGGAGGTTTCCAAGGAGGCTCTCACCAAGGCTGGTGATGTCGTGCAGGATCTCAGTGACAAGGGCGTCACCAAGATTGAAACCCACCAGCTGGTGTCTCGGCAGAACAAGGAGTACCGTGCCTTGGGACAGGCTGTGTGTCAGTTCTTTGAGGACACTCCTTCTGGAAGCCTCTCGGCCCAGGACAGCAGCATTGCAGGAATCATTGCGGAAATCCAGCGGCTGGATAAGGAGATTGCCCAGCGGGAGGAAAGCCTCAAGTCTGGAGGTGACAAAGCTGACTCCAACAATTTTGCCGCTACGGAGGGGGCGGGAACAGAGGGGGAGAAGGATTCTCCTGAAATGGAAGCGGCCACCGACGCAGAATTCACGAAAAGCGAGTGATGCTGCAGGTTCTGTTCTCTACAATCATTTGATTTTTACCCACTGGGGGGAGCCCAAGGTCCAGGTCAAGGCACGTGTCTCCACGTGCTCCGGGGCCTCCTCTTGACTGGACTGGTGGTGGCCCGGCCAGTCACACCAGCGGTACTTTGCCGAATGAAGCCGAAACACCCTGAGTTTTAGCGGTTGTATGGCAAAGCTGTTGATTATTTCATGTATATGATGAATTGCTGCTCTGTTGTCTTCTGCACGTATCCTTTCCTCCTGCCGATTCTTGATGCAGCCAAAGACAAAGCCGCCGGGCAATTCTCCTGTGGCAAAATTTTCCAGACATTTCACTCCTTGGTGAAAAGTGGGGAGGAGTGAGTGCAAGGATAGTGGCGCCAACTCCGCACCCACCAGCTGGACTGGTCGCACGAGGAATCCTTGGGAAAAAACTGGTGGCATGATGGTGCAGCCTCTGAGGTTCTTTTTCAGCTGCTGGATTTCCAGTGGAGACTGCACCAAACAGTGGCTGGGTGCCAGGGGATAGACCTGATGATCCGGAAGCACGGCGTGGCAGGATTCGGCCAGTTTTCCCAGTATCTGCCGGTGTTGTGCCAGCATCTGGCTCAGGGGCGTGTCGTGAGGCTGCAGCAGGATGGCAGAAAATGTATCTTCGGACATAGGCAAACTATAGCGTTTTTGTGGAAAAAAAGGTAGTATAATGACGTATGATGAAGGAAATTCCAATTTGTTTATTCGTTTTTCTGTTTATCGGGGTTTTTGCCTCTTGTTCCAGCGAGAGTGTGGTCCTCTTTCAGGATGGTACCAATGCCCTTCCTATGGTGGCCTTGAATACCAATGGAAAGAAGGGGCTCATTACCAAGCCTGAGAAGTCGGCCTATGCCTACCTTGCCATTGACCAGCAGCAGCTTCCCCTGTTTGGCCAGCGTAAGAGTCAGTGGGGCGGTCTTTCCTGCTGGATACACATTGCGGGGGACGCCACCCAAAACGCAACCGCCAAAAAGAACCCAGGGCAGGCTGCCCAAGGACAAGCTGTCCCAGGACAAGCTGTCCAAGGACAGGTGGCCTTTGGTTTTTTGTATCAGGATGACTTTGATTCCTCTGGAAAGCTGAAAAAGCAGCTGGCAGACCGTCCCTTGGCCCGTTGTGTCACAGCCGTAGTGAATGGAGGGATTCCTGCCCAGGAAAGCTTCACCCTTTCCATGGTGGTTCCTGCTCAAAAGCTGGAGCAGCTGCGGGGCATCCTGGTGTACTCCAACACACCGGTAGCTATTTCCGCTGCAGGACTGGAGCCCATTAAGATTGGCTTTCAGGGTGGCACTTCCTATCATTTCAGCTCTGGTGGTGGTTTGTGGGATCGAACCGCTCCCATGGCAGATTTAGATTTTTCCGAGGGCATGGCAGATTTTCAGGCTGCCACCTTGTCTCAGACTGCTGGCGGCACTATGACTCCTGCCGTCAACCTGCATCTATCGGAAAGTCCTGCCATGCCGGAAACACGTTCCCAGCAGCCCCAGGTGCAGCTCAATCTGGGAGGTGAGGATATCCGTGTCCGCCGTTCCCCTGGTCAGCGCCAGGTGACGCTTCATTCCATGGGGCTGGAAAATCCCTATGCACCCCTGGTGGTGGAGGCTGGCCGGGACATGGTCACCGGAATCACTATGGAGCTGGTGTCTGCCCCGGTGAGAAGTGACGGTGCGGTGCTGGAGCCACTGGTGACAGACCCCGGTATGATTCCCCTGTGGCCCCAGAAGGCCTGGCGGCACCGGGACTACGAGCTCTTTGAGTGGCAGCAGTTTCCCGGTCTCCTGTTTTTCGACACGGCGGACTACCAGGTGCAGGATGATTTTTTCAAGCGGTTGGCCTTCTTTACTGAAAAGACTGGTTACATCGGAACCTTGGTGTCCGACAAGGATTTGGAGGGAAAGCACGGCTTCAATGCCCACGACTACCGCAGCGAAACCTTGGCAGCCTTTTTTACTCTGGCTGAGCGTACCAATTTTCCCTTGAACCAGAAGGAGCTGATTTTGCGTGACATCCTCCTGCACAAGGGCATCATCAAGAAGGGGGCCACTGGCTATGAAAACGGCTATGGTGCCGTCATTTCCCTGTCCCAGGAATCAGCCATGTATCTTCGCTACACCTTTGTGGCCCATGAGGGATTCCATGGCATCTTCTTTGTGAGAGAGGATTTCCGCCGTCAGGTGGCGGCAGTCTACCAGAATGCGGATCCCCAATCCTTGCGCTTCCTGCACCGCTATTTTCAGCTCCAAGCTTCGCTGAACTACAATCTGGAGGACACCTATCTGATGCACAATGAATTCATGGCCTACGTGCTTCAGCAGCCAGTCAACCGGACGGGAGCCTATTTTGCAGACAACCTGGCCCAGCGTGGTTCCATGCTGCGCTCAGAGCCGGAGTTATGTAGCTACATTCAGTCCACCAAGGGGGAGGGCTTCCGTCTTGCCTCCGAGGAGCTGAGCAGATTTGTTTTCAGAAACTGGGGCATTGAGGCGGGAAGGGTTTCCCTGGTGAGCCGCTAGCGAATATCTTCTATCGGTCCTTTTAGGAAGGCCTCGTTGAAGTTTTTCTCCGCCGCCAATGTTGTAGGCGGTCCGTGTCCCGGCATGAGGATGATGTCATCTTGCTGGGACATGATTTTTGTGGCCAAGTTTGAAACCAAGGTGCGGCGAGCATAGGTGCTGGAGGTGTTGGAAATCATTCCGGCAAAGATGGTGTCTCCGGTAAAGACAATGTGGCCGATTTTGTATGCCATGGAGTCAGAGGAGTGGCCAGGCAATGCCAGATGTGTGACTTGCAATCCCGCCGCATAGATAATTCCGTCTCCGTTCAGAATGGTTTCTTCGGAGCCTGCAATGTCAAAGTCAGCAGCATACACCTTGGGAGTATAAATCTTCTTGATGGTGTTCAGTCCACGAATATGGCTCTTGTGGTTGTGGGTAATCAGCACTGCCGTCAAATTATAGGGGCCATTCTCCAATTGCTCCAAAATTTCCTTTGTAATCTTTCCCGGATCAATGATGAGGGCTTCCATTGTCTTCTCATTGGTGACAACATAGCAGTTGGAAAATCCATCGATGTTAAAATGAAAATAGACTTTCACAGGATTGTTCCCTCCTGGTACTCGAATTCAGCCTCCCTGGTATTTGACTGCTTGAAGGAAATGTTCTGCTGGTTTGAGTTGTAGAAGATGGTCTTCTTTATGTTGCAGTTTCTGATGGAAGTATCGATGAGGTTAGACTTGATGAAACGGGAGTTGTACAGGTCCGAGTCGTCAAAGGAGGACTGATAGGCGGTGATGCCACAGAAGTTGTTGTGAACCAGGTCAGAACCTGTAAAGAGAACGTGGGAAAAGGTGGCCCCCGCAAAGGAGGAAAACTGCAAGTTTGACTTCAGCAGGGTGCAGTCCACAAAGAGGGAAAAATCAAAGATGGACATTCTGGCCCGGAAGAACTCTGAGTGGATGTTGTTGAAGGTGCAATTCTGAAAATTGCAGCCGTAGAACCGCTTGTCCGTCAAGTCGATGTCGGTGAAATTGAGGCCAGAGGCATTGAGTCCCACAATCTTCTGGTGGCTGCAGATGTATTGATAGATGGAATTCTTTACCAGCTCGGGATATTCCACGTGCTTGATGCAAAAGTAATTGTCATTGGTAAGGGCGCCCTCTTTGTTGATGAAGGACAGGGCGGAATGGTGGCATCCCGGCTGGCTACAGATATTCATGGCAAACATGTTTACAGTGTAGGGCATTGCATAGGATTAGTCAAATGGGTTATGATGAATTCATGTGTTGGAAATGCAAGGAACCTATAGAAGCCGGACTGGAGATTTTCAGGTCCAGCACCTGCTTCCGTTGCGGAGCTGATCTTCATAGCTGTCGCAACTGCCGTTTTTACGAGCCAGGCTCCCATTACGATTGTCACGAAACCATCGACGAGGCTGTATCTGACAAGGAGCGAGCTAATTTCTGTGATTATTTTTCTGTCAGGACAGAGTTTTCCGCTTCCAGCTCCCAAGGACAGGAGAAGCAGCAGGCGGCCAGGACTGCCTTTGACAGCCTTTTTTCCCTGTAGGCAGGATTTTCCATGAGCCTGGATTTTGCCTTTCTTGATTCTGGTACTGGTGGCCTGCCCTACATGGGCTATCTGAAGGAAGCCTGTCCCTGTGCCTCCTGCCTCTATCTTGCTGACACGAAAAACTTTCCCTATGGAGAAAAGACGCCCGGACAGGTGGTGGCGGCGGCAACCCAAGCGGTGGAGCTGGTGCTCTCCCGCTTCAATCCCCGGGCCTTTGTACTGGCCTGCAACACCATGTCCGTCACCGCCCTGCCTCATTTGCGGGAACGGTTTCCCCAGGTGAAGTTTATCGGTACCGTACCGGCCATCAAAGTGGCGGCGGCCAGAACGAGGAACAAGGTGGTGGGGCTTTTGGCTACCGAGGCCACGGTATGTCATCCCTATACCCGCCGTCTGATGGAGGATTTTGCCGCCGGCTGTCGGGTGGTGAGCCGTGGTGACGGTCAGCTGATTCGCTTCATTGAAGAGCACCTGCTGAGCCAGGACCGTGAGCTCTATCTAGAGGCGGCCCGTCCTGCCGTGGAGTTCTTTTTGGAGCGGGGGGCGGACACCATCGTTCTGGGCTGCACCCACTTCCTCCACATTGCCCAGGAAATCCAGCTGCTGGCGGGAAAGCAGGTACTGGTGGTGGATTCCCGTGAGGGAGTGATTCGTCAGGCGCTCCGTATCCGTTCCCAGTCCGCCCCCGAAGCCTGTCAGGAACCAGCTGCAGCTCCAACAATAGATTCAGATGCTGCTCCTGGTCCGGGGTTTTTCGTCAGCCAGTTGACCTCTCCCCAGGTGGCCGCCTACTACCAGCAGCTCTGTCACCAGTTTTCCATCCCTTGGGGAGGTCTGCTGGAATGAAAAAAGCCTGCATCCAGTTTCTGGAATGCAGGCTTTCTTGCTATTAGAGGCTTGTCACAAAATCAATGGGACTTTGTGAAGCCTTTTGACAACTAATGAGGTGTCTCTGCAAAGGTTTTGTAGGAGTTGTCAAAGAGCGCCTTGATGTCGTGTTCAATCTCACGGAAGGCTTCCACCACCTTGGGGTCAAAGGAGGTGCCACTTTCCTTGTAGATCAGATTGACGGAATCCTGGTGGGTGTACTCTTTCTTGTAGGGACGGATGGCCCGCAATGCGTCGTATACGTCGATGATGGAGACAATGCGGCTGGACAGGGGGATTTCCTCTCCCTTCAATCCTTCAGGATAACCACAGCCGTTCCACTTTTCGTGATGGTAGTGGGCGATGTCGGCGGCCATCTCCATGGTGGGCTTGCCCTTGAGAATCTCGTAGCCAATGGAGGTGTGGGTTTTGATGATGTCGAACTCCTGGGGGGAAAGCTTTCTGGGAAGATGAAGGATTCCGTCGGGGATTCCCACCTTTCCAATGTCATGCATGGGAGCGAAAATCTCAATCTGATTCAGGAAGTCCTCGCTCTGTCCCAATTTTTTTGCCAGAAGCCGTGACATGGCGGAAACTCGTGCCAGGTGCTGTCCTGTCTCGTAGTCACGAGCCTCTGCCAACTCCGTGAGGGCACGGTAACAGGCTAGCCGAGTCTCATCGGCTATGGACTGCTGCTTCTTCTCGTACTCAAAGAAGCGATAGGCAGTGTGGATGCGGGCCTTCAACTCGGCAGGATGGAAGGGTTTGGTGAGGTAATCATCGGCACCAGAATTCAGGGCCTCAACGATGTTCTCGGTGGAATCCTTGCTGGTGAGCATGATGATGTACTTGTAGCTGGTGTCCTCATTCTTTCGGATCAGCTTGCATGCCTCCAGACCGTTCATCTCCGGCATCACCCAGTCCAACACGAACACGGAAAAGGAGGGATCCTTCTGATAGGTTTCCCATGCCTCCTTGCCGTTGGAACAGGCAGTGACGGCATAGCCCCAGGACTGGAGCAGCTCGGTGAGATAGGTTCTGATGGAAACACTATCGTCTGCACAGAGTATTTTAAAAGTATCCTTTACCATTTTGACTCCCCTAAATTCCTTCTTTTTGACTACAGCCGTTGGGCAATGGCATCAATGAATTGCCATGAGTCCAGCACCTGCTTTGCAGGGGGATTGGCAATCTTCGCCAAGTCGCCAGTCATAATGCCGTCCTGGATGGTGTCCAGAGTGGTCTTCTCCAATTTCTGTGCATACTCCACTAATTCTGGTGTTCCGTCCAGCTCACCCCGCTTGGCCAGGGCTCCTGTCCAGGCAAAGATAAGAGCCACCGGGTTGGTGGAGGTCTTTTCTCCCGTTAAATATCGGTAATAATGGCGCTGAACTGTTCCGTGAGCTGCCTCATATTCAAAAACTCCGTCGGGAGAAACCAGCACGCTGGTCATCATGGCCAAACTTCCGCTGGCAGAGGCCACCATGTCGCTCATGACATCTCCGTCATAGTTCTTGCAGGCCCATAGGAATCCGCCGGGACTCTGCATGACTCTGGCAACAGCGTCATCGATGAGGGTGTAGAAGTACTCCAAGCCTGCCTTCTCGAATTCAGCCTTGAATTCCTTGTCATACACCTGCTGGAATATTTCCTTGAAGCGTCCGTCGTATGTCTTGCTGATGGTGTCCTTGGTGGCAAACCACACGTCCACCTTCTCGGAAAGGCCGTAGAAGAAGCAACAGCGGGCAAAGCTTTCAATTGATTTGTCTGTGTTGTGGATTCCCTGGAGGATGCCGGGACCCTTCATTTCCATGATGGTCTTACGGATTTCGGTGCCGTCTGCGGCGGTGAACACCAGTTCGGCCTTTCCCGGCCCGTCTACGGCAATCTCGCAGTTCTTGTATACGTCGCCGTAGGCATGACGGCCCAGAATCAGGGGCTTCTGCCAGCAGGAGACGGTTCCCTTGATGTTGTTCACAATGATGGGCTTGCGAAACACGGTGCCGTCAAGCTCGGCACGAATGATTCCGTTGGGGCTGGGGGTCAACTGCTTCAGCTGGTACTCCTCCATGCGGGCTGCGTTGGAGGTAATGGTGGCACATTTGACGCCAACACCTAGCCGCTTGATGGCCTCCGCCGCCTTGTAGGTGACCGCATCGTCAGAATCATCCCGCTCCTTGAGTCCTAAGTCATAGTACTCAACCTTCAAATCAACGAAGGGCAGCAAAAGCTTGTCCTTGATCACCTGCCACAGGACTCGAGTCATCTCATCGCCATCAAGCTCTGCGATGGCATTCTTCATCTGGATTTTAGACACCAGTCAACCTCATTAAAATGTAATTGTACTTCTCCATATAATACTCCAAATCTCACAGTTGTACAAGGGGAGAAAAAATCAGGGAAGGTAATGTTGCATAGATATAAGATAATGGATATATTGTGTATTTTTATGATTTTCTATTCTCACCTTGACTTTTGACTGATTTAATTTTATCATTGTTGAACCATTTTATAATAATTTTTTACAGGGGATATTGTATGGGAAAGACTATCGCCCAAAAGATTTTTGACGCCCACGTGGCAGAAAAGCCTTTTTCTGACACCTGGGTTCTCAAGCTGGACCGGGTTTTTTGTCACGAAATCACCACGCCAGTGGCCATCGCTGACCTGGTGGAGAAGAAGAAGGACCGGGTCTTTGATCCGTCCAAGATAAAGGTGGTTATCGACCACGTCACTCCCGCCAAGGACTCCAAGACTGCCCTCCAGGGTAAGATGCTGCGGGACTGGGCTCATCGCAACAAGATCAAGGACTTCTTCGACATCGGTGCCAATGGTGTCTGCCACGCCATCTTCCCGGAGAAGGGCTATGTGCGTCCCGGCTACACTGTCATCATGGGGGACAGCCACACCTGCACCCACGGAGCCTTCGGTGCCTTTGCTGCCGGTGTGGGAACCACCGACCTGGAGGTGGGCATCCTGAAGGGTGTCTGCTCCTTCAAGGAGCCCAAGACCATCAAGTTCCAGCTGGAAGGAAGGCTGGCTCCCGGTGTCTTTGCCAAGGATGTGATTCTCTTCATCATCTCCCAGATTGGCGTCAACGGCGCCACCAACTGTGTTATGGAATTCGCCGGCCCCATTGTGGACGCCATGTCCATGGAAGCCCGCATGACCATCTGCAACATGGCTGTGGAGGCGGGAGCCACCAGCGGCATCTGTATGCCCGACATGACCACGGTGGAGTACCTGTGGCCCTTCATCAAGGATGACTTTGCCTCCAAGGAGGCTGCCCTGCAGGAGTACCGCCAGTGGGTCTCCGATGCAGATGCCCAGTACGAGAAGGTCTATACCTTCGACCTGTCCACTCTGGAGCCAGTGGCCACCTTCGGTTACAAGCCCGACCAGGTGAAGCCCATCCGGGAATTCGCCGGGACAAAGGTGGACCAGGTGTACATCGGCTCCTGCACCAACGGCCGCATCGAGGATTTGCGTGCCGCCGCCGCCGTCCTTCGTGAGGCACTGGACCAGGGAAAGACCATGCCGGTGGGGGTCAGGGGAATCCTTTCTCCCGCCTCCACCACCATCTACAAGAAGGCCATGGAGGAGGGGCTCATCTCCACCTTCATGGAATTCGGCTTCTGCGTCACCAACCCCACCTGCGGTGCCTGTCTGGGTATGAGCAACGGGGTGCTTGCCGAGCACGAGGTCTGTGCCTCCACCACAAACCGCAACTTCAACGGCCGCATGGGAAAGGGGGGCATGGTGCATCTCATGAGCCCTGCCAGTGCCGCCGCCACCGCCGTGGCTGGAACCATCACCAACTCATCAATGTACAAGGAGGGCTAGGATGAAGCAGTTTGGAGGACAGGTTCTTTTTCTTGACCGATCTGACATCAACACCGACGAGATTATCCCCGCCAAGTATCTGACGGAGATTTCAAAGCAGGCCCTCAAGCCCTACTTGCTGGAGGATCTGAAACTGGATGGCTTTGATCCCAAGGCCGATGTTCCCGGAAAGAAGGTTATCATCACCAGGGAAAATTTCGGCTGTGGCTCCTCCCGTGAGCACGCTCCCTGGGCCCTGGAGGTGAACGGTATCTACGCTGTGGTTGCTCCCAACTTTGCCCGTATTTTCCGTCAGAACATGTACAACTGCGGAATGCTGGCCATTGAGCTGCCTGAAAATGACATCGAGGATATTTTCCGCACCTTTGCCGACAAGGACACCGAGTGCAGCATCGTCATCAACGAGGACGACACCTCCAAGGTGAAGCTGATTTCCGGTAGCCTCTCAAAGAGCTATCATTTCAAGCTTGCGGGCTTTGAGAAGGCCCTTATCGAGAATGATGGCTGGCTGGGCTACGCCGAAAGCAAGTACTAGTTCTGCGAGGCAGCAGCAATTTCAATGGGGGCCATTCCGCTTTGCGGGCTGGCCCCATTCCTTTATCCATACCGTCACGGAGGAGCTATGATTTCATTGGAAGAGATTCAGCAGACATTGAATTGTTCTGGAACAGGAGCCTTGCCCCAACGGCTCCAGCGTCAGCTGGTTTTTATTGCTGAGGTGGACAAGATGAAGTCCATTGTCCGCCGCACCCTTCTCACAGATGGCTCCCGGCAGGAGAACGATGCCGAGCATTCCTGGCATCTTGCCCTCATGGCCATCATCCTTGAGGAATATGCCGCCGAGCCGGTGAATCTGGGCAGGGTTCTGGCCATGGTGACTGTCCACGACCTCATCGAGATTTACGCCGGGGACACCTTCGCCTTTGACGTTGCCGCCAATCAGGACAAGGCCCAGCGGGAAGCGGCTGCGGCGGAAAAACTTTTCGGCTTGCTGGACCAGGACCAGGGGAGCCAGCTGCGCCAGTTGTGGGAGGAATTTGATGCCATGGATACCGCCGATTCCCGGTTTGCTGCTAGCCTGGATCGAATCCAGCCCTTTATGCACAATGTCCTCACCGACGGCCATACCTGGAAGCTGGGGGCTGTCACCAAGGAGCAGGTCTACCACCGCATGGCTCCAGTGAAGGTGGGCACTCCCGCCTTGTGGCCATGGCTGGAAGCCCAGGTGGCAGCTGCCATAGAGAAGGGCTACATCAAGGAGTAGGGGAGGACAAAATAAAACCCCATGCTGGTGATTTTCATGCAAGGAAAATACCTCATGGGGTTTGTCTATGATGGGGGCTTGTCAGGTTAGCACTTCCAGTCCTGCTCCGGCAATAGTCTGATTGATGGAATCCTCCACACCCTCAAAGCTTTCGTCAAAGTCAACCAATACTTGGGCCTTCATGGCACTGGCGGTACAGGAGGTGACACCAGGAATGGCGGAAACAGCTTGGTTTATGGCTTGTTCTCCACCTTCGTCAATCAGTCCCGCAACGTAGATTTTTTTCTGCATGGTCACTCCTGTAGTTTTACTTTAACTAAAGATACTTCATTTTATTTTTTTCATCAAGGTTAAAAGATAAAAATACAACCGGTTTACTAAATCTTTTATACTGTTTTATAGCAAGCAAATATGAATAGTTTCCATTACAGAGGCTGGATATGGGGAGGGCTTATTGTGTCTTTCCCAGCTGTCCGCACGCTCCGCCAATCTTCCTTCCACGGCGGTGTCGCAGGGTGACATTGAGGCCAGCTCGCTCCAGCTGGAGAATGAATTCCTTGCATTCCTTGGAAGAAGGCTCCTGAAAAGGCAGCCCCTCCACGGGATTCCAGGGAATCAGGTTTATGTGACAGTTCAATCCCTGGGTGAATTCCACCAGACGACGGGCGCTTTCTGTACCAGTGTTTTGTCCTGCCAGCAGGGCTGCCTCCAGGGTACAGCGGCGACCAGTCTTCGTGGTGTAGTAGGCGATGGCCTCCTTCAATTTTGGCAGTGGATTTCCTGTTGTGACGGGCATCAGCTGCTCACGGAGTGTTGGATCTGCAGTGGTGAGGGAGACGGCGAGACGGAGGGCAGGTCCATTGTCCGCCAGGTCATGAATGCCGGAGATAATGCCGCAGGTGGAAAGGGTGATACGTCTGCCGGAAAGATTTCTGCCCTCTGGATGGGTCAAAACGGCCACCGCCTTCCTGATGGCATCCAGGTTCAGCAAAGGCTCGCCCATTCCCATGAACACGATATTGTCTAGTTTGCCCACCTCTTCCTCCAAAAACCTGAATTGTTCCACAATTTCTGAGGGGCTGAGATTGCGACTAAAGCCCAGCCGCCCTGTCTGACAGAAGGCGCAGGCCATGCCGCAGCCAACCTGGCAGGAAACGCAGGCAGTTTTTCGGCCATCCTTGTCCGTCAGCAGCACTGTTTCCACACATTTTCCGTCCTGGAGGGTCAGCTGAAGCTTTACGGTGCCATCAGGATCCACCAATTTCTGACTTACGTGGGAGGAACGGATGCAACAGGTCTGCTCCAGCTGTTGCCGCATGACTTTGGGGATGTTTTGCATTTGGGAAAAGGAGGTGATGCCGGAGGAAATCCACTTGAACAGCTGCATTCCCCGAAAGGCGGGACTGACACCCGGCAACTGGGCCAGCTCCTCCGGCAATGATCCGGCAAGGGCTTGAAGCTCCAAGCCGGCCTGAAGGCTTTGTCTCAGGTTCTCCATGTGGCAACCTTCAGGTCTTTGGCATTCGCTCATAGCTTAGTACTGGTTGGAAAGAATCTTGTCCAACATTTCGTTGACAGACTGGCTTCTGATTCCCTGCCGATGGAAGCTTTCCAGCACCTCGATGGCCTGGGTACGGCGGTTCATCTTCATGTAGCAATCGGCCAAATCGATGTAGAACCGATAATTTCTGGGGTCTGACTGGATCAGGCGGGAGAGACTGTTGGCTGCGTCCTCGTACTTGCCGGTGCTCTTGCTGATAAGAGCTAGCCCCAGCACTGCGTAAAGGTCAAACTCAATGTCCAAGGCCTTGTTGTAGTACTCCACTGCCTTGTCGTAGTCACCAGTGCTGCGGTAGGCATCGCCAGCTCTGGTGAGGATAACCTTATTGTTGGCGTCCTTCTCCAGAATCTTGTTCCAGTACTCGATGGAGCGGAACTGCTGGTTCATGCCACGGTAGCAGTCGGCCAGACCGAAGAGGGCATAGAAGTTGTCCGGCTCCACCTCCAGGGCCCGCTCAAAGTAGTAGACGCCCTTCTCGAAGGTCTTGAGCTTGCGGTGGCAGTTTCCAATGGAGGTGAGGACACGGATGTCGGCGTTGCGCTCGTTCAACTCCAGCATCCTGGTCCAATAGTACAGCGCATCACGATATTCCTTGAAATCGTAGTGGAGGTGGCCCAGTCCGATGAGAGCGTAGGCATTGTTTTCCTCCATGTCAAGAACTCGCAGATACAACTGCTTGGACTTCTTGAACTCACGGATCTTGCGGTAGGCATCTGCAACACGAGTCAATACGGTGATGTTGCGGTCATCATGAATCAGGTACTGCTCCCAGATGTCGATGGCCTTGTGGTACTGGTTCAGAGCCTTGTAGCAGTCAGCCAGTCCGAAAAGGGCGTAGTTATTGGATGCGTGGTAGTTCAAGCACTGGGTGTAGTACTTGATGGCATCTCGGAAATGGTTTTGCTTTCGTTCCGCATCTCCCAATCCCACCAAGGCATAGTTGTTGTTTTCTTCCAAATCAAGGATGGAACGGAAGGCTTCATTGGCCTCCTCAATGCGATTGTCCTTTAGGAGACTGTAACCCCTCTTGGACAGCTCTGCAATCTCAGCAGCCTTTGAATCCTGTGAAAAATGCTCATGATGTGACATCAATGAGTCATTGAAATTTTCAGGTACAGCAGTTGTTGCGGAAAAATTTTCCATTTTTACTATTCCTCTATTCTATGATAAGTTTAGAAATTAAGGCTGCAATCTTTTGCAAAAGAGCCTCCGATTTCCTCTCATTGTGAGCTAGCAAATAAAGCTTCAGTGCATCCAATTCCCTGTTCTGGGTGATATAAACATCTGCCACGCGGGTAAGGCCATCTGAATAGCCTGTGGTCATAAAGATCCTGCGGGCCTGTTCTATATCTCCTTGGTTGAACAAGACATTGCCCTTCCTGTTAAGAGTGACTTTTTGCTCGGACGTAAGGGTCGAGGCAGGCTTTTCTGTGGTTTTAATAAAACCAACAGTTCCAGTTCCTTGAAACTTCTCAAATACCTTTTCTAAATCCTTATCCATAACAGGGAGCCTTTTATGCAGTCTATTTTAACATATTTCATTATTTTGTCAATATTTATTAAGAATTATTGACATAAAAATCAACAATGGACCTGCCGTATTCCCGGCGATCCCCCAATTTCAGCTGGAGGACGGAGTCTGGCATCTCCTTTTCCTTGGGGCGATGGATCAACGCCACTCCACCGGGAGTCAGCAGTTCCCCCTTGGAAACCATCTCAATGAGACTTTGGTGGTACCTGTAGGGGAAGGGTGGATCCAAGAAGATGATGTCATACTTGTTCTTGCAGCGCTTCAGGAAGAGCTCCACCGCCATAAAGTGGCAATGGATCTTCCTGCCCATTTCCTTTTCCGTCAGGGCAACGTTGGAGAGCACCGTGCCCACCTTTATCTTGTCCTTTTCCACCAGCTCCACGTGGCTGGCTCCCCGGGAAACAGCCTCGATGGCCACCGTCCCCGATCCTGAGAAGAGGTCCAGGAAGGATTTTCCCTCCAGCTCACCAAGGATGGCAAAGAGGGACTCCCGCATCCTGTCCATGGCAGGACGAATGACTCCGTCTGGACATTTGATGCTTCTTCCTCTCAGTTGTCCTCCAGTGATTCTCATGGTTCCTCCTCGATTGCCAGTCACTGCAGGGAGGACTGGTCGTAGTAGAAAAATGTAGTTTATTCCAGGCTTTTGTTCAAGAGTATCTGTTCTGGAGCCTGTGGGCAATGGTCAGCAGCTGCTCCCGGTTGTTCTGGCTGGGGTCATCCAGCACAGTCTCCAGCAGCTGGTTCAGAATCTGTCCCAGCTGCCTGCCTGCGGGAATGCCTGCCGCCATCAGATCCTTGCCGTTGACCACCAGATCCTTGAGCCCCAGCACCTGGTTCTTGGCCGAAACTTCTTGTATTCGCTCCTTCAGCTCCAGGAGGTTGCCGCTCCAGGGACCCTCCTTCAGGGTGGGTGGGGTACGGGTCATGCCGTAGACATCGGCCACCCGCAGGTCGAAGAGATCCTCCAGAGCGTCGGGGGTCACCCGGTACAGGAAACGGCGGACAGCGGCATCGGACCAGTTGCTCTCGTAGTGGAACATGTGGTTTTTCACCAGATGGCAGACAGTGGCTGTCTCTGCCTTGGAGAACTTCAGTCTGGTCATGAGGCTCTGGCTGATTTCCTCGGAGTACTTCTCGTGGTTGTAGAAGGTGATGGTGGGCCGTCCGTCGGGCAGGCTGCCAGCCTTCTTTGCCCGGGGCTTGCCGATGTCGTGGAGGAGGGCCGCCAGCCGTACCAGCTCCTTGTGCTGGGGAGCGCCGTCACAGGCGTAAAACAGGTGGCGGAGCACGTCGAACTGGTGGAATCCACGGCAGTCAGCTTGCTCCACATCCTTGCAGGCCGCCAGCTCCGGGATGAACAGCTGGAGGAGGCCTGTCCTTTCCAGTAAATCCAAGCCTATGGAGGGCTCTGGAGATTTGAGTATCTTGATGAATTCGTCCCGGAAGCGTTCCAGGGAGATGGTGGCCGTCTTCTGGATGGAGGCGGGAATGGCAGCCATGGTGGCTTCATCTATAGTGAATCCCAGCTGGGTGGCGAACCTGATGGCCCTGACTGGTCGCAGGCCGTCCTCATCGAACCGATCCAATGGATTTCCCACCGTGCGGATGATTTTGTTTTGTATATCATCTTGGCCGCCGAAGGGATCCACGATGCTGCCGTCGTCCAAGGAGGCCGCCATGGCGTTCATGGTGAAGTCACGGCGGGAAAGGTCCTCCTGGATGGTGGCGGCGTAATTGACAGAATCAGGGTGGCGGCCATCGCTGTAGTCCGCCTCGGTGCGGTAGGTGGTTACCTCCACAGAATGGCCTTGGAACAAGACGGTGACGGTGCCGTGGGCGATGCCGGTGGGAATTACCCTGCGGAACATCTTGGCCACCTGCTGGGGCGGGGCGTTGGTGGCCAGGTCCCAGTCTGATGCGGCCTTTCCCCGAATCATGTCCCGAACGGCTCCTCCCACCAAGTGGGCCTCAAATCCGTTGTCCTGGAAAACTGCGTTCATTTTCTTTAGGGGTTCGGGAATTTTCAGGGGTTTCATGCTGCTAACCTACATGCCGTAGATGATGCTGGTGGCTGCCTGCTGAGCGTAGAGGTCTTTGCGGGCATTTTCCAGTGCGGCCCACTCCGATGAGCCGGTGCCAACGACTTCTATAACATCGTGGTGTAGTACTGCACCGTCACGCATATTGAGGCAGGTTATCTCGCCGACCAGAGGGATGGAATATTTGCCTCCTTCCTGGACAATGTCTCCGTTGTACTTCACCGTGCCGAATACGAAAAAATTGGAGGAGCTGCCGATGAGGTTGCGGGCCGCCCGGTAAACGGACTCCGTACTGCCGGAATGGATTTCATTGACAAAATCAGCCAGCCCGATGCCGGAGAAACCGTAGCGGATAAGGACTGTCAGCAGGGCGGAAGCGGAGCGGCTGTTGTCTCGGACGGGGTTGCCAGCCAGTGTGTAATCCAGGATGGAGATGGTGCCGCCCTTGTTGTGGCGGTTGGTACGCACCTGATAGGGAATGGTGACATTCTGAACGCCATTGCGGCTTTCCACGGAAAAGGTTACCTGGCTCTTGCAGGCAAAGGTTGCCTTTGGCGCGGTGAAGGTAACCACTCCGTTGGCGTCACTCTCCAGTTTTATGCTGGCAAAGCGTATAGTTCCATCAGCCTTTGTCTCGGGATAGGTGACCGTGACCTCGGCTCCTTCTACGGGAACATTGGCATCTGCATCCATGACGGTGACAATGAAGTCTGTCTTGAAGTCCTGGTCAACACGGATTTCTGCCGGCGTCTTTCCAGCGGAGAGGCTCAGGTTGGGCTGCGGAGGTGGGGGTGGGGGAGGCTCTT
>JAGARR010000045.1 GCA_017622135.1 Spirochaetaceae bacterium | reverse complement strand
TATTCAGATGACTGGCAGACTGAGCGCTGCTATATGAATGCCGGTTCAATAAAACTTCAAAAGGAGATTCTGTTTGACGCAGCATGATGGATTTGCGGCTTTTTTCAGGAACAAAATTGCGAACTAAATTTGACACAATCCAGAAGCAGGAATTGCAACGATAGAAGGTAGTACTCCACAAGGGGCACTTTTGGGAGATTCTGTTAAAGTTAGTGCAACAGGAAAGGCCTCAGGTATATCAGGTTCGGCATATATGGGAGTAAGTGGTAGTAGTTTTGGAGCAGAGGTTGATGCATCCTTGCTGAGTTTCAAGGGAACAGTTAATTTCACGATTGGGAGATATACGTTGAAAATAGGTGGTGGGCTTTATGTCGGAGGGGGGCTTTGGGAGCTAGTGTAGGTACGAAAATTGGAGTAAAACTTGGAATAGGAATAGGAGCAGAAGGGTTTGTTTCACGTGAACGGGAGGAGAAGAAATGAAGTTTTTTGACAAACTATGTTTGCTTATATGTTGTGTTACTATAATTATATGTATTACCTTGTGGTTATCGGATTATTTTATAGGGGGCAATGCGCAAAGCGGATATGTAAAAAACAGGACATATTATGTAAAGAATCATAATGAGGAATATATAGCAGTATCACCAATATTATGGTACAGTAATTACTTTCTTTCCTGGGCAGCTACTGTAATGATAATACCAGGAGCATTAGCCTTGTTCTATCTGTGGATAAAATATGTTTGTATGTATATTTGGTTAAAGAAATGGGAAAAGTAGTCATAGGATTCTTGCTGTCTAAGTGTAAACCATCACCTACAGCTACGATGCCGAGAACCGGCTCCAAAAGACTTGCGGCGACACTGGTGCTGGTGTAGAATATGCGTATGGCAGCAACGGAAACCTGCAGGTGGAGGAGTTTCTGTCGGCCCCTCTCTGTCTGCAGAGATATCGGTTTCTTTGATGGATATTCTGGAAGGGAGCCTTTGGTGTAAAATAATAGGGTGTTTGAAAAAAGAATTTGCTCCAACGCAAAACCCATGGTATCATTACAGTATGTCCATGATTACAACTGCCCAAGTAGATGGCCTCAGCCATCTTTTTATTTTTAGGACGAATCAGATTCTCACCCTCAAACAGGACATACTTGTTCCTCCCCCTTCGGAAATCTACTATAAATTCCTTGACTTCCAGCTGGCCACCGACTGGTTCTGTGAGCCGGAGCAGGGCTATGCCGCCATGCTGCTGGAGGAGACGGCTACAGAGCCTGCTGGCTGCCACTGGGTCTTTATCCGGGAGGTCTTCTTTGCTAGGCATGAGCTGGCTCCCTTGGTGGCCAGAGCATTGGCCCTGCTGAACTGGCGCAAGCGCTCCCGTTTTTGTGGTAAGTGTGGCAGCCAGCTACATGACTCCACCGATGAGACGGCCCGTATTTGTCTGTCCTGCGGTAATGTCTACTATCCGAGCCTTTCCCCCGCCATGATTGTGCTGGTGGAAAAGGAGGGAAAGATTCTTTTGGCCCGCCACAAGCACCGCAATACGGACATCTTCACCTGTCTGGCGGGCTACATGGAGCCTGGCGAGACGCTGGAGGAATGTGTGGCCCGTGAGGTGGAGGAGGAGGCGGGCATCAAGGTAAAGGACATCCGCTACGTGGGCAGCAAGAGCTGGCCCTTCCCGGACCAGCTGATGCTGGCCTTCCGTGCCGAATGGGAAAGCGGGGACTTGGTGCCGGAGGCCAGCGAGATTCATGAGCTCCACTGGTTCAGCCGGGACAAGCTGCCTGCCATTCCGCTGCGGGGTTCCGTTGCCCACGACCTGATTACCGGCGTGATGAAATGAGGGACGAGGGTATTCCGATGGAGGATGCCGGCATTTTTTCTCATTCTTTGATTTTTTTCCCTGTTTTGGTAGTATATTAGAGTGATGAGGAATACATCCAAAAAAACTTGTACGGATACGAGAGGAAAGGGCTTTGGGCAAGGATTGGCGTGAGCTTGGAGACAGTCTGGAGGACATCATTGAGACTGCCATCCGCAAGGGAAACTTTGGCCATCTCAATGACAAGATAAGCGGGATGGTGGATGCGTCCATTGGCAAGCTGCGCAAGGCCGCTGGTTGGGATGCTGGCACTGGTGGCAATATGGATAGACAGGGAAAATCCTCTAGGGATTCCGAATTGTACTTTGCCAACAGGCAGGTTCGACTGCGGGGGTGTGTGAGAAAATTTGTTAGTGGTCTCTTGCTAGTGCCATTTGGCTTGATTCTCCTGTTTGTGATGACAGCCATATTTGAGATTCGAGATGGTAGTGGCCTAGAATTTCTCCCTCCTGTTGCGGTTTTGATTGCGAGCGCCTTTGCATTCGTCAACGGAGCGGAGCAATTGAAATTATCTGGTAGATTCAAGCACTATGTCCAGGCACTTGGAGACAAGGACTTTATGGATGTCAAGGATTTGGCTCGACTTACCGGTAGGAGCCATCAGGTGGCCTTGAAGGAGATTAAGCGGATGCTGGCCAAGGGCTGGTTTTTGCAGGGTCATCTGGACAGCACCGAGAACTGCCTCATGGTCAGCGACCAGGCGTACCAGCAGTACCTTGCCACTGTAAAGGGCATCCGCCAGCAGGAGGAGGAGCGATTCCGGCGGGAGAGCGCTGCCCAGGAACAGAAGGAGCGGCGGCGGTCCTCGCTTTCTGCCGAGGCCCAGGCAGTGATAGACGAGGGGCGGCAGTACATCAAGCGGATACGGGAGAGCAACGACAGGATTCCCGGAGTGGAGGTTTCTGAGAAGATGGATCGGATGGAGCAGCTGGTGGAAAAAATCTTCCAGCAGGTGGAACTGCATCCTGAGAATATCGGCGACCTGCGTCGGCTCATGGAATACTACCTGCCCATGGCCATCAAGCTGCTGGATGCCTACGAGGAGCTTGACCGACAGCCGGTGCGGGGCCAGAACATCACCAGCTCCAAGGAGGAAATTATGAAGGTGCTGGACACCTTGAACATCGCCTTTGAGAAGCTGCTGGACAATCTCTTTCAGGATGCCACGCTGGACCTTTCCGCCGATATTTCTGTTTTGCAGACCATGCTGGCCCAGGACGGTCTGACAAAGGATGACTTTCCAAGGCGATAGAAAAACCCTGTCAGCTTAAAGACTGACTAAACCGAGAAGGAGCAATAAGATGGACTTTGTATTTGACGGGACAACCCGCCCCACCCTGACCATGACTCCATTTGCCCAGTCCCCGCAAGATGGGGCGGCAGCGAGTACTGAAGCGGCGGAGGACACCCAACTCACCCCGGAGGAGCGCCGGATGGTGGACGACTTTGCCGCCCAGATTGACCTGTCCAACTCCACTGCCATACTTCAGTACGGGGCGGGAGCGCAGAAGAAGATGTCCGACTTTTCGGAGCAGGCGCTGGAGCGGGTGCAGACAAGGGAGCTGGGCGAGGTGGGCGAGCTGCTGGCCAAGATGGTGACAGAGATTCGGGAATTCGACACGGAGGACAGCAAGGGCATCTTCGGTCTTTTTAGCAGGGGAAAGAACAAGATTGCCGCCCTCAAAACCCGCTACAACAAGGTGGAGGCCAATGTGGAAACCATCTGCCGGGGGCTGGAGGGCCATCAGGTGCAGCTGCTCAAGGACATTGCAGTGCTGGACAAGATGTACGAGGCGAACCTGGCCTATTTTAAGGAGCTGTCCATGTACATTCTGGCGGGCAAAAAGAAGCTGGAGCAGGTGCGGGGCCAGAACCTGCCAGCCCTGCTCCAAAAGGCCCAGGCTAGCAAGCTGCCGGAGGACGTACAGGCGGTAAAGGACTTGGAGTCCCAGTGTGACCGCTTTGAGAAGAAGCTCCACGACCTGGACTTGACCCGCAATGTCTCCATTCAGACGGCTCCCCAGATACGATTGATTCAGGGCAACAACACCATGATGGTGGAAAAGATTCAGTCCACCCTGGTGAACACCATCCCCCTGTGGAAAAGCCAGATGGTGCTGGCCCTCGGTGTGGCCCACTCCAAGGATGCTGTGCAGTCCCAGCGGGCTGTCACGGATCTCACCAACGAGCTTTTGAGGAGGAATGCCGACACCTTGAAGACAGCCACCGTGGACATTGCCAGGGAAACCGAGCGGGGCATTGTGGACATGGAAACCCTGCGGCACACCAACCAGACCCTGCTTGCAAGCTTGGACGAGGTGGTGAAGATTCAGCAGGAGGGAAGGCAGCAGCGGGCAGCGGCGGAGGTGGAGCTGCGGAAGATGGAGGATGAGCTGAAGGCAAAGCTGCTGGAAACGGTCTCCGCTAGGTAGACGGAGCTCATTAAACCCGTCGTTGTTTCTGATACAATCAGAGTGACAAAAAAACTCCCTACCAGATGTCACGGTGAAGTTCACCTCAAAAGAACAGCTGGAAAGGGAGTTTTTTCATGGACGGGACTAGGCCGAGAAATTCGTCAGTCCGCCAAAGTCCAGGGTGGAGAAGTAATCCTCCACCGTCTCCTTGCGGCGGATCTGGACCACAGAGCCATCCTCCCGCAGCAGAAGCTCGCCGCAGCGGAGCTTTGCGTTGTAGTTGAATCCCATGGCCCGTCCGTGGGCTCCCGCATCGTGGATAATCAGCAGGTCGCCGTTGTCAATCTTGGGAAGCGGCCGCTGGACGGCGAACTTGTCGCAGTTTTCGCAGAGGGAGCCCACCACATCGTAGGTCTCCGTCTTGGGAGCCTGCTCCTTGCCGCTTACCGTCACCTCGTGGTAGGCACCGTACATGCCCGGCCGCATTAAATCTGCCATGCTGGCATCCACCCCGATGTACTCCCGGTAGATGTGCTTTTGGTGCAGCGCCCGTGTCACCAGCCAGCCGTAGGGTCCGGTGATGGGGCGGCCGCACTCCCAGCAGATTTTCAGCGGGTCAAGTCCGGCGGGAACCACAATCCTGTCGTAGGCAGCCTTGATTCCCTGGGCAATGCGGTCATAGTCCACTGCCACCTGCTCCGGCCGGTAGGGAATGCCGATGCCGCCTCCCAGGTTTACGAATTCGATTGATACGCCAAGCTTTTCCTTTAGCTCCGCCGCAAGCTTGAACAAGAGCTCCGCAGTCTCCACAAAGTAGTCGGGGTTCAGCTCGTTGGAGGCCACCATGGTGTGGAGGCCGAACCGTTTGACTCCCCGCTCCTTACAGATTTTGTACGCCTCAAAGATCTGCTCCCTGGTGAGGCCGTACTTGGCTTCCTCCGGCTTGCCGATGAGGGCATTTCCCTCCTTCAGGGGACCGGGATTGTAGCGGAAGCTGATGAGCTCTGGCAGGGCTCCCAGGGCATTCTCCAGATAGTCGATGTGGGTGATGTCGTCAAGGTTGATGATGTTGCCCTTGAGGTTGGCGTACACATATTCCTTGGCGGGAGTCTCGTTGGAGGTGAACATTACCTCCTCCCCCAGCATCCCCGCATTCTCCGCCAGAATCAGCTCCGGCAGGCTGGAGCAGTCTGCCCCGCAGCCCTCGCTTTTGAGAATCTTGAGGATGTAGGGATTGGGACAGGCCTTCACCGCAAAGTATTCCTTGAAGGAAGGGAAGATGCTGAATGCCTTGGTGAACCGCCTCATGTTCTCCCGGATGGCCTTTTCGTCATACAGGTAGAAGGGAGTCTCGTGTGTTTCCGTCAGCTTTTCCAGCTGCTTGTGGTTTAATGGAAATGTCTTTTCACTCATGGTTACTCCTTACAAATGAAGAAAGCCGGGTTTTGGTCCGGCTTTGCCTTGGATTGTTTTGTTGACTACAGATTGTCGAAGAAGCCCTGTGCCTTCAGCAGCTCTGCGTTCAGGATGCCGCCCAGGGCTGCGCCCCGCTTGGTGTTGTGGCTCAGGGCCACAAAGCGGATGTCAAAGACGGGGCAGGGCCGCAGCCGTCCGATGGTGACTGCCATGCCCTTGTCGTTTTCCCGGTCGCGGCGGGGCTGGGGCCGGTTTTCCTCGTGGCGCACAATAATGGGCTGTACCGGGGCGCTAGGAAGCTTCAGCTCCTGGGGCAGGGCGGTAAACCCGCTCCAAATCCTTTCGATTTCCTCCAAGGAGGGCTTTTTGTCAGCAGGCAGGTCGAACTCAAGGCTGACGCAGGCGGTGTGGCCGTCAATCACCGGCACACGGTTGCAGTGGGCGGCCACCAGGGGACCTGCGGCGTTGACAATCTCGTCATCCTGCACTGTGCCAAGGATTTTCAGCACCTCCGTCTCCGTCTTCTCCTCCTCACCGCCGATGTAGGGCACGATGTTGTCAATCATGTCAAAGGAGGGGACACCAGGATAGCCTGCGCCGCTGGTGGCCTGGAGGGTGGTGACAATCATCCGCTTGATGGGATAGCCCGCCTGCTGCAGGGCAAATATGGGCATCATGTAGGACTGGAGGGAGCAGTTGGGCTTTACCGCCACAAATCCCTTGTCCCAGCCGTGGTGTCGCTTTTGGGCTGCGATGATGTCGGTGTGATGGGGGTTGATTTCAGGAATCAGCATGGGCACGTCGGGAGTCCAGCGGTTGGCGCTGGCATTGGACACCACAGGAATTCCCGCCGCAGCGTAGGAAGCCTCCAGAGCCTTGATGGCATCCTTGTCCATCTCCAGTGCGCTGAACACAAAGGAGCACTTTCCCTTGGCCGCCTCCACATTGCTGGCATCCTCCACCATCAGGTCTGCCACGCCGGCGGGAATGTCGCTGCCGATGAGCCAGCGGGATGCCACTGCGTCACGATAGCTCTTTCCGGCGGACCGGGGGGAGGCCGCCACAAATGTCACCTCGAACCAAGGGTGATCCTTCAAAAGGTAAATGTACCGCTGTCCAACCATGCCGGTGGCACCCAGCACACCGACTGCAATCTTGTTTCCACTCATTCTCGGAATCTCCTTACAGGCCGCACTCAGCCAGGGCCGCCTGGATAGTTTTCTTTGCGTTTTCGTTTGCCTCCACCAGGGGCAGTCTCAGGCCGCCGGCAGGGAGACCCTTGTAGTTCATGGCATACTTGATGGAGGTGGGGTTGCCGTCGCAGAAGGCGGCCTTGAAGAAGGGCATCAGCCGGTAGTGCAGGTCCCGGGCGGTGTCCATGTCGCCATTCAGGGCGGCCATGGTGAGCTTGGTGACCTCGGCGGGAGCCAGGTTGGACACCACGGAGATGACACCGTCGCCACCAGCGGCAATCAGGGGCAGGGTGAGGCCGTCGTCGCCGCTCAAGACGCAGAAGTCCTTCTTCTTGCGGGCGATGGTGGAGATGACATCCATCATCTGGTTGATGTCGCCGGAGGCCTCCTTTACTCCTGCAATGTTGGGAAGCTTCACAATCCGCTGCAGCAGGGCAGTGGAGATGTTCTTTCCCGTGCGGCCGGCGATGTTGTACACGATGATGGGAATGCCGATTTTGGAGATGGCCTCGTAGTGACGGAAGATCCCCTCGTCGGAGGGCTTGTTGTAGTAGGGCGAAACCACCAGCGCATAGTCAGCACCCTTATTTTTGGCACGGGTGACATAGCGGATGGCCTCCGCCGTGTTGTTGCTTCCCGCTCCGATGATGAGGGGAATCTCCCGGTTCTGCTTCTTGCGGTAGGCGGCAACCTCCTCCACCGCAATGTCGATGAGGGTATCCTCTTCCCCGACCTCCTCCAGCGTGGGAGTTTCTGCGGTTGTTCCCAAGGGAAGTACACCGGTAATGCCGTTGTCGAGCTGATAGCGCAGGAGGGAACGGAATCCCTCGTAGTCGATGGCCCCATCAGCATGCATGGGGGTAATGAGTGCCGTGAAGGCACCACGCAGCTTTGCCATAAGTCGCCTCGTGATTTTCTAGGATTGTGTCGCCTCCACCACTGGCCGAATCACCGAGCGCATGGAAGCAAACCGTGGAATTATGGCATTTTTAGCAGATAAATGCAAGGTTTTTCAATCGGATTGAATCTTTGCAGTGGTGCTACAGGACGATTTGCCATCCTCAGTCCACCGGCTCCATCTTGGGATACGTTATTTCCAGGTTCCACTGGATGGTAGGCTTTGCGTCCGTTGTGTCCGCTGCGGGTGGAATCTCGCTCTTGCCCAGGGACAGGGAGAAGAGGCTGGTCAAATCCTCCCTTTCGGTCTTTCCGTCCACCGTCTTGTTCTGATAAATCCTAAAATCAGGCTCCTCCGTGTAGAGGAGTGTCTCTTTTGTTGGTGCTGTTCCAGCGGCTCCAGAAGAAGTTGTCGAGGTGGAAGAAGCTGCTGTTCCAGTGGAGCTTGTTTCGGAGGCGAGTGCCGTCAGCTTGAAGTCGGCGGAGGTGTCGCTGTAGTCGCTGAGCTTGCCCTCAGCCTCTCCTAGGTAGCAGTCCTTGAGGGATGCCACCGTTGTCTCAAAGTCAGTGGGCAGAGTGACGGTGATGAGTATCTTCGTTCCTTCTGCCTTTGCAAAGTTGTAGTCGAAGCCGTTGTCGGTGGTAGCTGCAAACCTGTTGTCGGTAACATTCTTGTCGCTGCCGCTGAGTCCCTTCACAAAGGTAATCTGAGGGCTGTAGTAGTCCTTGCCTTGATATTTTTCTCCAGAGGTGAAGGTTTTTTCTAGAATACCGTCTTGGTCAATCAGGACATGTACAGTGTCACCAGTACTATTGGTGAAGGTGAAGGGGCCGGATTTTCCTGCCTCACAACCAAAAATGGCAATCAGGAGTCCGCTCAGGGCTAGGATAATGGCAAGTCGTTTCATGTTCCCAATGATAGCACAGAGGGGGCTGTGGGGCAAGGGTGGGGCTAGGAGTGAATGCCTGCTTGCTTCTTCCTCGTGTTGCATTCCCCCACTCCTAAAGCCTCCCAGCTTATCCCTCACTTCCCATCAGCGGCGAAAGCAGCCGCTCCAGCTTTTGGTTGAACCGTGTCGTCTCCACCTCCAGCTCCTTCAAAAAGTCGGTGTCCTCCAGTGTGCCGATGACGGCCTCCTGCTCCTGCTGGTTGCGGTAGGTGATGGAGCGGAAGTAGTCCTCAAAGTCCTTCTGGCGGGAGCTGCGGGAGCTCTCGTACATGTAGTTGGAGACAATCAGCACGTCGTCGTGGATGTCCTGGAAGATGGCCTGGTCAAACTGATGGATTTCCCTGCTGTAGAGCCATTCCAGCAGGTACAGGCTATAGCGGGCCTTCCAGCTGACGTACTGGGCCTGGCAGGAATTGTAAAAGCTGTGGACCTCCTCCCAGCGCTTGATTTCCCCCTCCTTGATGTGGCGGAACAGTTGCTGCACCTGCTGGCTGGGGACAATCTGTCCGCCCAGATTTTCCCATTCGGTGTAGAGGGGGAGGGACTGGATTTGGATGATGCTGGCCTGTGTCAGCTCCTCCTGCCCATTTCCATGGCAGTACTCCATCAGGGACTGCACGGCAAAGTACTTCACAATCTTGCGGTACTCCTTGTAGCCCTGTGCGCCCTTGTAGATGCGGCCGCCGTATTTTTTCTGCACCTGGGGATCCTGCAGCACCAGGTCCGAGTCGGGATTTTGGTGGAGGAAGTCCTTTGCGTCCTGAAGGGTTTTTAGCCGCAGGGTACGGCCGGTGAGCTCCACCAGCCGGTTCAGTGCCGCCAGCACCTCCTGGATGGTGTCCGGTGCCAGGGGATTGGTCTCTATGTGCTGCTCCTTCACCACCCGCTTGTCCCGCTTCTTGAACTTGGAGTTGTTGCGGGCGATGGCGAACATGTTGTACAAAAACCAGTAGGCCGGCATAATGCGGACTTCCTTTGTGATGTCTCCCACCGAAACCAGGGAGAAGGGATAGTTGATGCACAGCTCCTGCTGGTAGGAGCCCTTGGCCACCAGGCAGAAGGAGGCAAAGCGGCTGTTGTGCTTGAAGTCGGAGGCCAGCCCCGGCCAGAAGCCGCGGCCCGCAAGAATCTCCCCGTCGGGGGAGCGGGAGTTGTGGTTGGAGCCGATGGTGGCCGCCGCCGCAATGTTGGACTGGCCCAGGATGGTGGTGGCGATGAGGAAGGAGGTGTTGTGGTGCTGCTCGTGGAAGGGAAAGATGAGGTTGTTCAAAAGCTCGCAGCAGGACACGGTGGAGTTGTCCCCCAGGAATGAGTTCAGCAGGCGGGCGCCGTATTTGAGCTGGCAGTTCCGCCCGATGATGAACCGCACTGCCACCGCCTGGTAAAAGACCTTGCTGCCGTAGCCCATGATGCCGTTTACCAGCTCCACCCCCTCCCCGATTTGGGAGGGCTCCTCCTGGCTGGAGCAGACGGTGATGTTCTTCAGTTTAAGGGCTCCCTTGATGTAGGCGTGGCTGCCAATCTTTGCGTCCTTGATGAGGACGGTGTTCTTTACCACGGCGTCCTCCTCCACCAGGCCGTGGGTGGGCTCCTCCTGATTGTTGCCCGCCTCCGTCAGCTCCACGAACCGCTCCATCAGCTGTGTGTCCTCCCGGTAGCGGCTCCAAAGATAGGCGTCGGCGGGGAGGATTCCCTCGAAGGGGAGGATGGCCCGTCCGTCGTTCTCATTGCCCACCGCCACCGTTACCCGCACGCCCTCGTCCTCCCCCGCCTTTACCCAGCCGTTGCCAAACTTTGAGTGGCAGGTGCAGCTCATCTCACCGATGTTAAACAGGATAACCCGTGACCTGATGTGGTAGTTCACCAGGTAGGCCACGTTGCGGATGCACACATCATCCTCCAGCACCACCCGGTCCAGGTAGGAGTTGTACAGGCCGCAGTCCAGCTCCAGGTCGTGGAACTTCAGCCTGGCACGCCGCAGCCTTCCCAGCACCACCGGCCCCTGGAAGCGGCAGTTTTGGATGAGGCCGGGCTCGAATTCCTGTGCGGACAGGCGTACACGGACGTTCTCCCAGTCCTGCCGGAAGGAGGTGTTGCCCTGGGCCTCCAGCCGCCCTATTTCTTGGCTGGTGAGGGGGCGGGTGTCCAGCATGGTGGAAATCCAGCTGGCCTCCCAGTGGCTTGTATCAGGCTGACTGATAGGGGGAAGGGTGCTGTCCGTCTTTTCATTATATTTTTGTAGTAGCAGTTCTGCCATGAAAGCTCCTCTAGATGGAATCATTCCATATAGTATACGAATCGGATGTTTTTTTTCCATTAAAAAAATCATAATAGTGAGATGGTCGGCTCGATTTGTGATATACTGTTACCTTATGGTAGAGATTGAGTTGAAGGCACGGGTTGCGGACCCGCAGGCCTTGGTGCAGAATCTGGAGCTCTGGGCGGACTTCAAAAGGTGCTGCCTCAAGAGCGATGTGTATTGGGGGGACTCCCGGCGGCAGGTGCAGCTCCGTGTCCGGCGGGAGCGGCTGCTGTTCACCCTGGCGGAGGTCTTCGGGACGGAGGAGTGGCTGTGGCCCTTCTGCGGGGTGGCCGGGATGGGCGACGGTGAGGTTCTGCGTCCGCTGGTGCGGGGGCCCTGTGGAACGGAAAAGATTTTCGCCACCTATAAGAAGAAGCAGGTGGTAGATGATTCCTGCGAGGTGAACCAGGAGCAGGAGTTCCGGGTGGACAAGGGGGAGCCGCTGGAGGCATTCCTTCAGGACGCGGGATTTTCCGTGGTGCTGCGGAAGGAGAAGCTGTCTGCCACCTGGATGTGGGGCGACTGCGGCATCGAGCTGTGCCACATCCCGGAGCTGGGGGACTTCCTGGAGCTGGAGATCATCAGGGATTCGGCGGACGGGCAGGAGGTTGCCGACTGCCAGAGGCAGCTACGGGAGGTTCTGGAGCAGTGCGGCATCGGGGAGGAGGCCGTCGAACCCCGCTTCTACGACCAGCTGCTGGAGGAGGCCCGTAGTAGTGGTTGAGTCTAAGGTTTTATCCCTCGGGGAGGAGGGATTCGGAGTCTTTGACTTGAGATTTTTTTTTTAGTACCGATACTAGAATTATGGCAGAAGAATTTAATTTTGAGCAGGCCTTGACTAAGGCTGTCGAGGAAAAAGTCGCTTGGTTTGACTCCAATGTTATGGTGGAGTTGCTGGATAATTATCGTGTTCTCTATGCCGCGGCAAACAACGTCCAGGCACTCCTTTTGCAGAAGGGCCTCATTACCGCTGACCCCTACAAGCTTGACAAGAAGATTTCCGATGTGGCGATTCCAGAGGAAGTGGAGTTTGTCGAGACGGAGAGGAGCAAGGTACTGGGGGTCCGCATTTCTGATTACGAGCGGATGCTGGATTTCTTGTCCAATTATTTCAAGTTCTCTGTCCAGAATCTCACCCTGCCGAGAATCAAGAAGCTCATCGGCCTGAATAATTATTTCCAATGGGGAAGTCTCACCGTTGCCTGTCGCCACCAGAACACCAGGGTTTTGGCGGAGCTTGTCACCACCATCCGCCAGGGATCTGACTCCGTGGCTACCAGTTCCATCAATGGAGCGATTTCTGCCGCCTCCAAGTCCATTGTGGAAATAAACGGCGTACTGAAGCAGGTGTCCGACCTGCGGAGGGAAGTCTACAAGATGGATGTCCGTCGCAATGTCATCGCCAACCCTTCCTTTTCTTGGGAAAAGGGCGGGGCTATTCCCGATGTGGTGCAGCAAATAAAGAAGCTCTTCCCCTCAACCATGGGGCGCCAGCCCTTCTATCCTGAGCTGGTGGAGGAGATTGCCCAGGAATCCATCGGTCCTGCCGCTATCCAGAAGCAGCAGGACTTGCTGGATCGGCTCAAGATTGTCCAGCAGACAAAGGAGCGGAAGAAGGTTCAGATCAACACCAAGACCCTGATTATGGATGCGGTGCGCAATCTGGCCAGTATGGCGCCCCAGCTGGAGCTGGTGGTGTCCAAGCTGCGGGAGAACAACTCCTTGCTGCAGGACCAGTACAACACTCCCTGGGAGAAATTCAAGCGGGCTCTGCGAAAGGCTTTTGGCCTGAAGCCGCCGGTAATCGAGTACACTGTGCCGGTCGCCGATGCCATGACAAAGACCGTGAAGAACGAAAAGGTTGACTTTCGCAAGAGTCTCAGCGATATTTCAAAGAGGATGAACTTTTATGAAGCTCTTGCCTCCCGGGAAAGCCCCACCTACCAGAAGATGGAGGCCCAAGGAGAGCCGGAAATCTATTCCTTCCTCACCAAGCAGCTGTCCGAGTGCCAGCAGATGCTGACCCTCTTGATGGCCTACGACAAGTTCTTCAAGAATGAGGTGGAAAGCCCCAACAAGTCAAAGGTAAAGGGACTTGCAATGGAAACAACTGCCATCAAGAACACCATGGTCAAGACTAATCAGCGGAAGGCCGAGTATGCGGCCTATGTGGAGGAGCAAAGCCAGATGAAGAAGCTGGGGATTTTGGATGAAGAGTAAGACCGCCCTTTCCCTGCTTGTACTTTTCAGTGCATCACTTCTGTTTGGCCGTCCCTTCACCATCATTGACTCAGTTCATCACTACAACCTTGACCCCCATACTGCCAACTACAGCTCCGAGGCCCAGATGCTGACGGGGCTGTACGAGGGGCTCTTCTCCTACGACCCATTCTCCCTGGAGCCATTGCCCGCATTGGTGGCCGAATACAAGGTTTCCCGGGACCGGCTGCGGTGGACCTTCACCCTGAAGGAGGGGGCCACATTCAGCAATGGGGAGGAGATTACCGCCCAGACCATCAAGGACAGCTGGCTTGCCCTGCTGAATCCCGCCACCCAGGCCCCCTTCGCCTCCCTGCTGGATTGCATCAGGGGTGCGGCGGAATACCGAAGTGGCCGGGGAGCTGCCGCCGATGTGGGCATTTCCGTCCAGGGGAAGCACCAGCTGGTTCTCAGACTGACGGCTCCCACGGAGCATCTTCCCAGCATCCTGTGCCACCACTCCTTCTCCGCCGTCCATCCTGACCGCAGGGTTTTCAGCGGCCCCTTTGTGCTGGAGTCCTACGACGGTAGCCGCCTGGTGATGAAGAAGAATCCCCTGTACCATGATGCCTCCACCGTGGCCTTGGAGGAGATACTGGTGATTCAGTCCGACGACACCAGGGAGAATGCCCACCTGTTCAACACGGGGCAGGCGGACTGGGTCCTTTCCGTTGCGGATATTGCCGCCGTCATCGACTACAACGCCGTGCTGGTGAATGCGGAATTCGCCACGGAATATCTGTTCTTTAAAAGCCACAAGGCTCCTTGGAATCAGGCCACCTTCCGGAATGCGCTGCTGGCGGCAGTGCCGTGGGAGGCGTTGCGGGGCAACAGCTTCGTTCCTGCCAGCACCTTGATCTATCCCATTGGCACCTATGTGGCCCCTGCCGCCTTGGCGGACTACGATATGGAGGAGGCCCGGCTGCTTTTGGCCCAAGCCAAGGAGGCGGCGGGAATGGCTGCCGATGTTCCTCTGGAAATCACCATCGCCATCTCCGACACCGAATACTCCATGAGCCAGGCGGAGATTCTCCGACAGAGCTGGAGTCAGTTGGGCATCACCGTGAACATCAGTAACACACCCATGACCCGCTATCTGGACAGCATTCCCAGCTGGGATGCGGACCTGTTCAGCTACACTTGGATTGGCGACTTCGCCGACCCCCTGGCCTTCCTGGAGCTGTTCCGCTCTGACTCCACCCTCAATGAGTCGCAATGGGCCAGCCCTGAGTACGACCAGCTGCTGGAGGCCGCCTCCTTTGCCACCGGCGAGAAGCGACAGGAGCTTTTGTCCGCCGCCGAGGATCTGCTGCTTTCCGACGGCCTGATCCTGCCCATCTCCCATCCGGTGACTCTCAACGTCATCGACCTGAACGCCGTGAAGGGCTGGCAGCTGAATGCCTTGGACATCCATCCCCTGAAATATCTGCACCTGCGGCCGGTAGCTCCCGCCATCCCCAACCTGGTGCTGGCAAAGTAAGGACCTGTTGGGTGGATGGTGCAGTTTCTGGAGATTTGAGCATTGACACTAACAAGTTTCGTGTGGTAAAATAAGTCTCCCGTATATCTGCGCGAAGGCGTATCCAGTTGGGCCGCTCACCCGACTCGGAGCTGAAGCTTTCCGATGCTGGAAGGTCAAGGCAACTTTAGAATTCTTAGTAGATTAAGGTATATGCATGAAGACTATTTTTGTGAATGAACGCGATGCTGTACGCAACTGGTATGTTGTGGATGCAGCTGGCAAGCCTCTGGGACGGGTTGCGGCAAAGGTTGCAAGTGTCCTGAGAGGAAAGCACAAGGCTACGTTTGCCCGGAACCAGGAGATGGGTGATTATGTTGTGATTATCAATGCCGACAAGGTTGCCGTCACTGGTGCAAAGTTCAACGACAAGTTGTATCACCATCATACTGGCTATGTGGGTGGACTCAAGACATTCACCTTCGAGAAGAAGATTCAGCGCCACCCCGACGCTCCCCTGATGCTGGCCATCAAGGGAATGCTGCCCAAGGGGCCCCTGGGACGTGCCATGTTGAAGAACGTGAAGGTATATGCTGGAACAGAGCATCCCCATACTGCCCAGAATCCCCAGCCGCTGGAAATCTAACAGGAGTATATTGTGGTTAAGAATATCGGAATTGGTACAGGAAGAAGAAAGACTGCCGTTGCCCGTGTATTCCTGCGGGAAGGCACCGGAAAGATTGTGGTGAACGGCAAGGATGTGAATGATTATTTTGCCACCGCCGACCAGGTTCGTGTGGTGCGCCAGCCCCTGATGGTGACAGCCAGCGAGAACAAGTTTGACGTTCTCATCAATGTTACCGGCGGTGGTCTCAATGGACAGGCTGGTGCCTGTCTTCATGGTCTGTCCCGGGCCTTGACCCAGGTTGACCAGGGTAACTATGCCTCCTTGAAGGCCAACGGTTACCTGACCCGTGACTCCCGCATGGTTGAGCGCAAGAAGTTCGGTCAGCGTGGAGCTCGCCGCCGCTTCCAGTTCAGCAAGCGCTAGTGGTTCAGATTACCGCAACAAAGCAGATCTCATGGGATTGTGTGCAGGTCACCCTTTCCATGGGGTCTTCTTTTTTTGTCCGCAGCTGTTATCTGCAGGAGTTGCCGGCGGAGCGTCTTGTTCCCCAGGAAACTTTGTCGGAGTTGGAGCTGGAGGATTTGGCTGATGCGGGCCTTGCCTTCAGTGCGGAGAAGGCGGCGATGGCCTATCTAGGTCGAGCGGAGCAAAGTCGGCACCTACTGGCCATGAAGCTACGGAAAAAGGGCCATGGTGAGGTGGCCGTTGCCCGTGCCTTGGATTATCTGGAGGTGCGGAATTTCCTGTGCGACAGTCGTTTTGCGGAGGCTTGGCTCAGGAACAGGTCCATTAACCATGCGGAAGGCAGGACAAAGCTACTTAGCGGATTGCTGGCAAAGGGAGTGGACAGATCCACTGCCATCCAGTCCCTGGACCAGTACTTCGAGGTGGTGGATCAGGATGACCTGCTGGACAGGGCGTTGGAAAAGTGCCGCCGTTTGGGAAAAACTGTGGAGGCCACCGAGAAATACCTTTTGCGGAAGGGGTTTTCATACAAGGAAATTAAGTTAAAAATGTCAAATATATGAAGGTGAGGGTGGGGTAGTCTCATTTTCATATCAAGAAAATACAATATTGCTTGTTATTTTTGACGTATGGCATTAAAGTTTAGTATAGTTGATTTGAAACAAAACACGATTTGCGTTGTTTATAGAGCGAGGTAACTATGTCAAAGGAATTCGAGAAGACTATCGTCTATTCAGCATTGGAAGTGGCAAATATTTGTGGTGTGGCAAACCAGACTGCCATCAACTGGATTCGCAATGGATATTTGAAGGCGTATAGCACCCCAGGCGGGCAGTATCGTGTATATGCGGACGATTTGGTTCGTTTTATGAGCGAGCGGAACATGCGTGTTCCAGAGAACCTTGTCTCCCTGTGCCAGAAGACGGCAGGCCGTGGTATTCTCATCGTAGAGGATGATGTGGGGCTGAATTCTGTGTTGCATCAGTATCTGTCCAAGGAATTCTCCGATTCCACGATTTATCAGGCCTTTGACGGCTTTGAGGCCGGCTCCATCATGACAGGAAAGAAGCCCGACGTGGTGGTGCTGGACCTGAACCTTCCAGGTGTGGACGGATTCGAGCTGTGCAAGAAGATCAATTCCAGCGATGATTTTGGCCGCCCTGCCGTCATTGTTATCACTGCATTGCAGGACTCCAGCATTGAGGACAAGGTCAGCGAGATGAATGTCGTGGCCTTCTTCCGCAAGCCTGTGGTGCTGGAGGAATTGACACAGGCCATCAAGAGTGCTTTGGGCAAGGTCGGCAAATAGGTGGTAGTGATATACGGGCGTGTCATCTTTCAGAGATGAGTAAAGCCTGCAATAGTGGAGAACACTTCACTGTTGCAGGCTTTCTTATTTTAGGGCTGGTAGTAGTAGGCGGGATAGGAGATGTCCGGCAGCATCCTTTCCTTGGCTTCCAATAGGAGATGGTCCGAGGCGTTGGCCGTCGGAACGAATCGTGAGGCCAGGGCCTGCATGTTCTTGAACACATAGTCCATGAAGGCATAGTCCTCCTCAGGGGAGTAATGGACGGGCTCCAAGCTAAAATCGTCCAGTTTTTCCCGCAGATAGTAGAGGGCATCGTCAAAACGTCCCACCACGTCTATCAGGCCTCTGTCCAGTGCCTGCCAGGCGGTGTAGATGCGGCCGTCCGCAAGCTCCAGGGTCTCCTCCATGGTGAGGCCACGGCTTTCCGCCACAATCTCCACAAACTGATAGTAGCATTCGTCGGCCAGGGACTGCATGATTTCCCGATGCTCCGGTGTCACAGGCGTACTGATGCCCAGCATATCCTTGTTGCGGCCGGCGGTAAAGGTGTTCACTCTGACTCCATGCTTTTCCATGAATTGGGAAAGATCCACAGACTGGCCTGCAATGACGCCGATGGAGCCGGTCATGGTATTCCTGTTGGCCACGATGTAGTCGGCGGCGCAGGCGATGTAGTAGCCACCGGAGGCTGCCAGGGGGCCAAAGAAGGCGTAGACTGGATTGCCGCTGGTCTCCTTGTAGTCCAGCAGCTCCAGATACACCTCGTCGGACTGGTACACGCCGCCGCCGGGGGAGTTGATGTCCAGGAGGATTGCCTGCACATTCCGGTCGTAGGACAGATCCCGAATGGTGGTGAGCAGCCATTCCTGGTCGTAGGTGTCGTTTTTGTCCTGGATGGTGCCTTCGATATGGAGGACAGCGATATGTGCCTTGCTGGAGGGGGTGGAGAAGCCGGTGAATTCCTTGAGGATACCGTCGCTTCTTGAGATGTCATGTTCTGAAAGGAGTCCTTTGAGGCCGGCAAATACGGAGAGGCCACAAAGCACCAGCAGCACCAGCAGTCCAGTCTTTTTGACTTTTGCGTGCTTGGGGCCTTGAGCGTGGTTGGACTGGTTTGTTTCGTTGTGCTGACGCTGGTCGTGTGCAACTGAGCCTTGCTGGTTGTGGTTGTGCTGGGCCATGGCTTCCGGTTGAGGCTGCTCTGCCGTCTGAGTGGCCGACTCTGGCTCTGCTGGTTCCATCTCCTGTGCCGTCTGCCGGTCGTCGGCTTGACTGTCAGCCAAAGGTGGTTCCGGTACGAGGATGAAACCCTTCTCTTGGTCTTCTGTTTGTGAGTCCTTTTCAAAAATCATGGTATCTCCTAGAAATTGTGGGTGGAATCTGGGTCAAAGTCCTCTTTTTTTAGGATGCCGATGGTGACAGCCTGGCTTTTCAGGAAGCGATAGGCCTGCACCTTGGTTTCCGTCATATAGGGAAGCAGCGCAATGAAGCCCAGACCGCCGGTTAGATAGCAAAGAATAATCCATCCTAGGAAGCTCAGATCCAGTATGAAGAGCTCCCCCTTGTATCCCCGAGTGATATGCTTGCTGAGCTGCATTGCCTTCCGCACCGTCAGATTGGGATGCTCCGACAGAATGAAGTAGATCTGGGAATAGGCATAGAGCTTCACGATTCCGGGGATTACAAAGAGCAATGACCAGAGGAAGCACCAGAGGGTGGTCCACAGGGACGCCAGGGCTCCTCTGAGCCAGAGGTTCAGTCCGTCTATGAAGGTGGAAAAGCTGGTGCTGTCCTTGTCCCTGGCAAGTCTGGTGAAGAAGAAGGTTTGTCCTATGGTGCTGACACCGGTGATGGCCAGGGGCAGCAGAAACAGGAGGGAGGTGAGGTCCAGGTGGAAGGAGTGGTGGTAGCTCGCCTCGCCGAAATAGATACGGGTGAAGGGAAGGGTGGCTATCCCCTGGATTGCCAGTCCGAGAACTGATACCAGCAGGGAAGTCTTCCACTTGCCGCGAAGGCTGTGTAATGCGGCTGCCTTGAAGGCTTTTCTGTCGAACATGTGTGCTCCTTTGATGTTCCCGTCAGGGAATCAATTTCCCTTGCAAAAAACATGGAATCGTACTATCCTCGAATTATACCATAAGAAAGGAGCTGTGTCATGAAAGGATGCTATGATTTTACTGTTGAGGAATTAGGTTCTTGCAAGGTTTTGTCTCCTATCCATCTGTCTAAGGAGAAGGAGGATTATCAAGCCAATTATGTAAGGGATGGGGAGCGCATCCAGTATGACATTGATAGAATAGACGGCGAGGACGAGTTGGATTGCCAAAAAAATCTGATTCAAAAGGCTGGCCCCAGGGAGTACATCTATTTCAACCCCAAGCACGTGAATGCTGGAATCTGTACCTGCGGTGGTCTGTGCCCCGGGTTGAATGACGTGGTGCGTGCCATCGTCCGCTGCTTGTACAACCGTTACGGAGTCCGCCGTATCCGGGGAATTCGCTTTGGCTTCAAGGGATTTTTCCCGGACATGGGATTTGATACCCTGGATTTGACCCCCTGGATGGTGGACGACATCCACAAGACAGGAGGTTCCTTCTTGGGGACAAGCCGTGGCGGTGGCGACCGGGTTATGGACATTGTGGATGCCATCGAGGCTCTGAACATGAACATGTTGTTCATCATTGGTGGTGATGGAACCCAGCGTGGAGCTCTTGAGGTGGCCGAAGAAATTGAAAGGCGGGGGCTGAAGGTTGCCATTGTTGGTGTTCCCAAGACCGTTGACAATGACCTGGTGTTCATCCAGCGCTCCTTTGGCTTTGACACTGCCGTCCAGAAGGCCACCGAGGCTGTGTCCGCCGCCCACATGGAGGCCCGCTCCCACATCAATGGTATTGGACTCATCAAGCTCATGGGACGGGAATCAGGATTTATCGCTACCGCCACTGCCCTGGCCAGCCACGAGGCAAATTTTTGTCTCATTCCAGAGGTTCCCTTTGATTTGGATGGTCCTGAGGGTCTGTTGGCTCATTTGGAGGCAAGAATCAAAAAGAGCCACCATGCAGTAATTATTGTTGCAGAGGGAGCCGGCCAGGACCACTTGAACGCCACTAACGAGAAGGACGCTTCCGGCAACAAGAAGCTGGGGGACATCGGTGTCTTCCTGCGGGATAAAATCAATGAGTATTTTAAGGAGAAAAATATTCACATTAACTTGAAGTACATTGACCCCAGCTACCAGATTCGCTCCGCCCCCGCAGCCCCCACGGACTCCATCTACTGCGAGCGCCTGGGCAACAATGCCGTCCATGCGGCCATGGCGGGGAAGACGAAGCTCGTCATCGGTCTTGTCCATGACAAGTACGTGCACCTGCCAATGCGTCTGGTCATCGCCCGGCGCAACACGGTGAACCCCGACGGTTCCTTGTGGCGTGATGCCATGGATTCCACCGGCCAGCCCGTTCTGATGGTGAATGACAAGGAGCGGTTCCACCACGAGCAATAGGTGGAAGGAAAAAAGCAGCCCTGCTGGTAAAGCCTTTTACCGGCAGGGTCTTGTTATGTTGGGAGAGGCTATAAGTCGTAGCTTTCCCCGTACTTGACGATTTCCGTTTGGGGGAAGCCGTTGTCCGCCAGGAACTGCACGAAGGTGGCTTGGGCGTCAGGCTCCCCGTGGACCAAAAAGATTTTTTTCAGCCGGGAGGTGTCGATGGTGTTGAGCCAGTCCAGGCATTCCTGGTAGTCGGCGTGGGCGCTGAAGGCATTGATCTGCTGCACCTCTGCCTGCACCTTGTACCAGTCGCCCATGATGCGGACCTCCTTCTCCCCGTTCTTGAGGCGGCGGCCCAAGGTGTTCTCTGCCATGTAGCCCACCAGCAGCACCTGGTTGTTGGGGTTTCCCACATTGTTCGCCAGATGGTGCAGGATGCGGCCCGCCTCGCACATGCCGTCTGCGCTGATGATAATCATGGGTCCCTTCTTTTCGTTGAGGGCCTTGGACTCCTCCACGCTCTGGACGAAGGTGAGGGCGTTGAAGCCGAAGGGATTCTTGTGGTGGTCAAGGAAGGCCTCCTGGGTGTCATCGTCGTAGCATTCGGGGTGGACACGGAAGATGCTGGTGGCATTGGTGGCCATGGGGGAGTCCACGTAGATGGGGATGGGCGGAATCTTTTTTTTATCCAACAAGAGGTGGAGATAGTAAACCAATTCCTGGGTCCGCTCGATGGCGAAGGAGGGGATGATGATCTTGCCCTTCTTGTTTACGGCCTTCCGCACAATGCGCACCAGCTCGTCCATGGCAATCTGGGTGTCCTCGTGGCGGCGGTCTCCGTAGGTGCTCTCCAAAACGATGTAGTCTGGGGCCGGCACGTTGGTGGCGGGGTTTCGGATAATTGGCTTGTTGCAGCGGCCCAAATCACCGGTGTACAGGATGCGCACCTCATTGTCGCTGTTGGTGGCGGGGCCTGCCGTCAGGTCGCTGGCCTTCCTGCCCAGCAGTCGGTTCCAGAGATTCGAGGTGGCAGGCCGTTCCTGGGAGGCATTCCCTTGTGCAGCCTTTGGGCCTGCTTGTTGGCCGGCCTGCTGGCCGGTGATGGTGATGTAGGCGTAGGCTGAGCCCAGGATGTGGCCGGCATCGAAGAATTCCAGCTGCACGTCAGGGGCAATGTACATCCTGCGGTCGTAGGAGAGGGTGACAATCTGGTTGGTGGCGGTCACCACATCCGCCTCGGTGAACAGGGGCTTCCAAGTGAATTTCTCCCCCTTCTTGGCGGCCTGCTTGCGAAGGTACTCCGCATCGCGGGCCTGGATGCGGGCGCTGTCCATCATGATGAGGTTTGCCAGGTCGCGGGTGGCCGGTGTGGCGTAGATGTTGCCCTTGTAGCCGTTCTTTGTCATCAGGGGCAGCAGTCCGCAGTGGTCGTAGTGGCCGTGGGTGATGATCACCGACTCCACCTTGTCCACCGGCACCTCGAAGTTCCTGTTCTTCTCATCGGACTCCTTCCGCTTGCCTTGGAATGCTCCGCAGTCCACCATGAAGGCCCTGCCGTCAATCTCGAAAATGTGCTTGGAGCCAGTCACTTCCTGGGCTGCTCCCAAAGAATACAGTGTAATCGCCATAATTATATGATAAACTCGAATGCGTAAATCCGCAAGGAAAAGATTTTTTGCTGACGGAGGGAAGTGGTTCTGTCATTTCGTTAGTTGCTCTACGGTCTCCAGCGGGGGGGGGTGCTGTTCAAGGAATGCTTACGGAACAACATCTGTCGGCACCAAAGATCTGTATCAATTCCTCCGACCTTCTTCTTTGGATGAATTCCTGAGGGGTAGTATTTGCCGTTTCCTTTTTCGAGCTGTAGCCTCCAAGCTCAAAGGCTGCGTTCAAAAGGGTCTTGTTGATTGCCAGATTTGATGCCATATTTACCTCCTCTTGTTGTAATTTTACACAATGCTGTGTGTAGGGGTCAAGGTTTCTCTTGGAGGATTACCCATTGTTCCTTCCAGCAAATACTATCACCATAAAAGAAAATCTGGTATACTTTTGAATGAAGAGAGTCAACGGAAAGCTTGTTGGGAGATTGTTGTATGGCAAGGCTGTACAAGGAGGGACTGATGAATCCAGGAGAAATACAACAGGTGCTGGCGAGCCAGCGTGCCTATTTTCAGATGGGAGCTACCCTGCCGGTGGCCTTCCGCATCGCCATGCTGAAAAGGCTGTATGCCGCCGTCCAGAGTCGCAGGGATGAGATTCTGGCCGCCCTCACTGCCGACCTGGGCAAGAGCGGCTACGAGGGCTTTATGTGCGAGGTGGGGCTGAGCCTTACCGAGATTTCCTACATGATTCGCCATGTCAAGAAATTTGCCGCCGAGAAGACCGTGCGGACTCCCCTGGCCCAGTTCGCCTCCCGCAGCTACCAGAAGCCGGTGCCCTACGGAACCGTGCTGGTGATGAGCCCCTGGAACTATCCCTTTTTGCTGGCGGTGGAGCCCTTGGCAAACGCTCTGGCGGCGGGGAACACGGTGGTGCTGAAGCCCAGCGCCTATTCTCCGGCCACCAGCGCTGTCATCGCCCGGCTGGTGGAGGAAACCTTCCCGCCGGAGCTGGTGGCGGTGGTCACGGGGGGACGGCAGGAGAATGCCGCCCTACTGAAGCAGAAATTCGACCTGATTTTCTTTACCGGCAGCCAGGCGGTGGGACGGGAGGTGCTGCGTTCCGCCGCAGAAAACCTGACCCCCGCCGTGCTGGAGCTGGGGGGCAAGAGTCCCTGCATTGTGGACGAGACGGCAAAAATCAGGCTGGCGGCGCGGCGCATTGTATTCGGCAAATACCTGAACTGCGGCCAAACCTGTGTTGCGCCGGACTTTATCCTCTGCCATGCCAGCGTGAAGGACCAGTTCGTGGCGGCGGTGAAGGATGAGATTACGGCTCAGTACGGAGACAATCCCCTGTCCAGCAAGGATTACGGCAAGATCATCAATGAGAAGCACTTCCGCCGCCTGCTGTCCCTCATCCAGCCGGAGAAGGTGGTGGTGGGGGGCCGCTCCGATGCCGCCACCTGCCGGATAGAGCCCACGGTGATGGACAGTGTTTCCTGGGAGGACGGGGTGATGCAGGAGGAGATTTTCGGCCCCATCATGCCCATCCTCACCTACGAGCACCTTGACCAACTGATAGCCAGACTGCAGGACTGGCCCAAGCCCCTGGCCCTCTACATCTTTTCGGAGAACCGTGCCGCCATCAACGCCGTCACCAGCAGGATTTCCTACGGCGGCGGCTGCGTCAACGACACCGTCATCCACCTGGCCACCAGCGAGATGGCCTTTGGCGGGGTGGGGGAGAGCGGCATGGGCGGCTACCACGGCAAGGCTGGCTTCGACACCTTCAGCCACACCAAGAGCATGGTGGACAAGAAGACCTGGATTGATCTGCCCGTCCGCTACCAGCCCTACAACCGTGGACTCTACGGCAGGCTGCTGGACCTGCTGCTGCGGTAGGATGCGTGGAGGGGTGCTGGTGGCTCGTCAGGGCCCTTCAGTGATGGCGACCTCCTTGCTGCCTGCCTGAGTTCTCACCGTTTTCCCAACGGCTCACCACCTGCATTTTTGTGGTTATATTATATCACTGACTGTTGGCATTGAAAAGCAACCCGCTGTTGCTGTCACCGACATATCGGAATTTGTTAAGTCATTCATCCTCTGAGCCATAAATGTACATATCTATATCTATTTCCGTTCTTGTGGCATGGCAAAAATCAATTACATCGAGAGGAGGCGCAAGACATGGATTTGTATCACCTACGTAAATTTTAGGGACAACTTCCAGAACCAAATGAACCTCATTTTGTTCTCTAACTTGATTTAACAAAGGGATTTTATCCCACAGCAATGCGAGAGTTTTTCTCATTTGATTTTCGACTTCAACATCGTATTCTGCACATCTTCCAATTTCCCAATGAGCAAAATCGTATTTAGTACCGTTGCGCCGTAAATCACCAATTTTCCAAGTCTTTTCGGGAATAAGATTCAGCAGTTCAGAAACATCGTCAGGGTTAAAATTTCCAACTATCTTAAAATATGTATAACAACTGTTTCGAGTGTTCATACAAACCTCCGTTAAATTCTTATTTTTCCCAACTGTTCGTCAAATTGGGCTTTATCAATCTAAATCAATGTTAATCTCGTATTGGCCATCAATGAGAATATAGTTTGCATTATGCTTTTTCGCAAGGGCGAGGACTTCCGCATTATCTGTCAAAAGGCTCTCAATGGTACACCATTCATCATCCAAACGTTTTTCAATGACATTTGCATATTTCTTTATGTCGGCAAAGTGATTTCTGATATATTCCTCACTCATTACCAGACAGTAATAATTGATGCTTTCAAGATATTTGGAGTCAAAATCTTTCTGCCAATCGAATGGAATATAGCAGCCTTCAACAATTAAGTTCTGCTTGTTTTCGATAGCAGTTTTAACCATTTCACGGACGATGGGCCATAAGTATGCGGTCAAATTCTTATCATCACTCATAGGAGTAAGTTCTGTATTACCGCTGCGAATCAGCCCCATTTTCAAATGGTCTATGGACAGATAAGGATAGTGATATTTTTCGAGCAACTTTTGAGCAAGTGCGGTTTTGCCTGTATGTGATGCTCCGGTAATTAAAATAATCATCTCAATCATCCCTACAAATTCTTATTTTTCGATGAGTTTTACTCTCCACCACATCGAGAACTCGACCACAGCAGAAGATGCTGTCATCCAGCTTCAAAGGAATGGGCTTGTATTTTTTGTTGTGAGAAATGAGCTTTACCATTGCCAAGCTCTTTAACGAAAGCGTTTTTCTTGCTAAGGAATCGCTTTGCCGGCAAGCTATTCCTGGGCTGGCTCCAGCAATTGTTTGGCAAAGTCCCTGGCGTGCTGGGCCTTTTCCTCGTCCATAAATTCCGTGTGGTAGCCCAGATGCCGTTCCGCCAGCATTCCCTTGTATTCCAGGCGGGAGTGCTTGCAGTAGCGGACCATGGCCTCCTCAAAGAGATCCGCCCCCTTCTCAGGCTTGTAGCCGCAGGTAATCACCATTGCCACCGATTTTCCCGCCCAGAGCCTGGGGCCAGGGGACATGCTGTAGATCTTGTTCATGCCGTAGACCAGACGGTCCAGGGCTATCTTCATGGCGGGGGTGCAGAACCAGCTGTAGATGGGGGTTGCCAGGACAATCAGGTCGCTTTCCAGCACGGCGTCAAAGACCTGCTGCATGTCATCCCGGCGGGAGCAGTTGAAGGAGTGCCAGTTTTCCTGGCAGCAGCGGCAGGCCACGCAGGGCTCCAGGCTCATGGTGTGGAGATCCAGCTCCCTGCAGGAGCAGCCGGCCTCCTTCAGGGCTTCTGCAAAGGGAACCAGCAGGCTGTTGGTGTTTCCGTTCTTTCGGGGGCTGCCCTTCAAAATGCATACATTCATGTTGTCCTCCACTTTTCATTGTATCAGAGATGGGGCCTGACCTCAAGAAAAATTTATAATTGAGAAATTCTCAAATTTTTTTTTACGAAAATGTCAAAAACCATGCTGATTCTTACCATAATTACTATGTATGAGAAGAATGCTCTTAATGATTGTCTTTGGGATGCTGCTGGCCCCCGCAGCCTTCGGTGGGAATTCCCCCCTAGAACAGCAGGCTTCTGCTACGGCGGGCGGGGGAATTGAATTCAGTTTGCCCTACGGCTATCTGGATTTCCTGCCGGGTGTCACCGTGAGGGCATCCCTGCCCCTGGAGCTGCATCCCTGGAAGGAGCCTGCTCTAGATGAAGTGGCGGTGGCAGGTCGGCTTCATTGGGGGAACAGGCTGATGGTGTATGGCGGCCAGCTCTCCTTTGGCGGCCCAACCTCCCTGTTCACCACGGCGGCTCCTACTATGTCCCTGAATCCTCTGGCTGGCTTTGCCTTCCCCGCCACCACTGTGTCTGTGGGAATGCCGGGATTCAGCGGCAGCACGGCAGCCTACGGCGGAGCGGTGATGGCCAGCCTGGGCAAGGGGTTTGCCAAGGACAGGGTACGGCTGTGGGCCACCGGCTCCCAGCGGAAACGGTTCTTTGCCGGGGCAACCGTTCCCTTCCAAGTGGCGGCGGTGGAGCTTTCCCTTTCCACAACGGCAGGAGTCTGGTTCTTGGAGGGAAAACTGCCCAGCCTTGGGGACAGCTGGTTTGCCTCGGCTCCCGTTTATGATGACGTCTGGCTCAAAGGAGTTGCGTTGGAGGGACGGCTTACTTGGCGGTGGCTCAGGCTTTACGGCGCTGGGGTGGTGGCGGAGCAGCCAAGGGGTGGATTCGGCTACTGGGGACGGCTACGGGGCAGTGTCGATGTGACGGCGGGAAAGGTGCCCCTGCGGCTGCTGGCAGGAATCCATGGCGGTCGGCCTGAGTCCATTACCGCCGACGGCTCGGTGCTGCGGGAAACCTTGCAGTTTTACGTAAATCCCCAGGTGACGGTGGAGCTGGGAGAACTGGCAGAAGTGCTGGAGGAGGGGCGGCTTCAGTTGGGCGTTGCCTTTGGTGCAAGCTTCAAGAATACCAACCAATTGCAGCCGGAGTGCTTTGCCGACGGAAAGCTGCGTGGTGGGGTGGCCGCCATCTTTCCCCAATGGAAGCTGCAGCTGGTGGGAGAATGGACGGGAATCAGGCTCAGCAATCTTGAGTTGAAGGCGAGCCTGCGAAGCTTGGAAAAATACGGCGGGGAGCTGAGTCTCGCCCTGCACCAGCTGATTCCTCACTGTACGGTGCGGATTTCAGGCTCAGGGCACTACGAGAATCGTGGCGGCTCCGAAAAGGATCGGATCGTGGCGGCCGGCAATCTGAATCTTCGGCAGACCAGTGGCAGAAAAAACCAATGGTTCTCCCTGGTTCCAGATTTGACGGTCTCCACCGAGATGGTGTTCAGGCGGCTGGATGGATTGTATTCCGCCACCACGGAGGCCAAGGCCAGCTGGAACATTCAGTTTCCCTATGTTAAGGTTGGAGCCTGGGTGGCGGTTCAGCTGAAGCACACCACCCGGTAGGCTCTTTACAGCCGGGGCTCCACCAGACAGGCATCCAGGTCGGCTATGATCTTGTCTTTGTTCATGTCCTTGCCGATGAACACCAGCTTGATCATGCGGTCACCCACCCTTTCGTCCCAGTTCCGCTTGAACTCTGGATCCGCCTCCATGGTGGCCTTGATCTGGGCCTTGGTTCCAGTGGCCATCCAGTCGCCGGAGTAGCCAGCGTCAATCTGGTGGCCTGCCTGCTCCAGCACAAAGGCACTGGCATTGTCGTCACTGAGCCACATGATGCCCTTGGTGCGGATGATGGTTTTGGGCCAGTTCTGGGCAAAGTCGTCCAGCTTCATGCGGTCAAAGGGCCGCCGCCGGAAGTAGACGAAGGTACTGATGCCAAATTCCTCGGTATGGCTATGGTGGTGGTCATGGCCACAGCAGCATTTCTCGTCATGGTCATGGTGGTGACCGCAGTCGCACTCCTCGCCATGGTCATGGTGGTGATGGTGGCCACAGCCGCACTCCTCGTTGTGGTCATGGTGGTGGTGACCACAGCCACACTCCTCGTCATGGTGGTGCTCGTGGTGGTGCTTTTGTTCCTCCTCGAACTGGGTGAGGGCGTTGAGCCAGCCGGCAGAAGTGAACACGTTGTCAAAGCTGAAGGAATTGGTTCCCAGAATCAGGGAGAGGTCCACCTGGGAGCGGCTAGTTTCGATGAGCCGTGCCTTTGGCTGCAGGGCCCGCACCACCTGCCGAACCTGCTCCAGTTCCTCTGGTGTCACCAGGTCGGTCTTGTTGATGAGCACCGTGTTGCAGAACTCAATCTGCTGCACCAGGAGAGCCTCAATGTCATGCTCCTCCAAGTCCTTCTTCAACAAGGAGTTGCCGCCACCAAATTCGCTCACCATCCGGGCTGCATCCACGACGGCCACAATGGTGTCCAACTTTGCCACCACCGGGAGATCCCATTCCTCCACCTCCCCGGCAGCCAGCATTTCCTGATAGCCCTCGGGGGGGCCAGATAGGGCGTCGATAGTCTCGGCAATGGGCTGGGGCTCACAGATACCGCTGGCCTCAATCAGGATATAGTCGAATTTGTTTTGCTTGGTGAGACTGATGATTTGCTCCATCAAGTCGGTTTTCAGGGAGCAGCAGATGCAGCCGTTCTGAAGGGGGACGATGCTGTCCTTGTCCTCTTCCACAATGCCGGCTCCCTTTTCGATGAGGGCGGCATCGATATTCACCTCGCCAATGTCGTTGACGATGACAGCCACCTTGTAGCCAGTCTGGTTGTTCAGGATGTAGTTCATCAGGGTTGTCTTGCCCGCTCCCAGATAGCCGGTGAGCAGGGTGACGGGAATAAGTTTGTCTTTCATGTGAATATAATAGTAAAAAAATGGAAGGTGGGCAACACGGAGGAAAAACCGCTGATATTTTGTTGGTGAAGTGGATTGCATCTTGGATTTAAAATTAAATTTAATTATATTTGAAAGATGAAGGGAACGGGAGATTCTACTAAAAGTCAACAAAGGGATAATTTTCGTAAGAATAAGCTGAAGGGAAAGACCTTGAAGGAAATGGGTATTTTCTGGCCCTACCTTATCATTCCCACTCATAGACTCACCTTCAAACCTCTTGTTTTCTTTCTGAGGACAGTAATTATGGATTTCTTTTTTATCCAGTTTCGAGTGAAATGGGGCTGGAAAAAGATTCCCATAGTGCAGGTTTCTAGTTCCATAGACGATTTTGTTCCCTACAGACCGGAGGTGAGCGACACCTACCTGGATTTCATCAATTTTTGGATTCGCCCGTTAAATTTTATTATTTTACGCTTAGGCCGGAAGAGGGCTCTGCCTTATTTAGCTGGTTTTGTAGCACTGATTGGTACTGCCTATGCAGAAGCCTCCAGAGTTTACAGATTTAGAATGTCCACCACCATTCGTCCCCCGGCGGGAAACAACAAGAATATGAAGACAATTCATCGGGTAGATCCGCACCTGCACTGTGTTCCAAGTCTCCATATAGCGGTGATTGTATTAACCTACTGCTTCTTTACTGATGTTTTTCGTCAGGAAAACCTTTCTCAAGAAGAACAGGCTATGTATGCCGAGGAATTGTGGCAAGGGGCGGTGGAAATTGGCGAGACGATACTCTATGTAAAGCAACACAGCGTCAACTGCATCCCGGCGGCCCTCTACATGATGACCCACCTGCTGAAGGAACAGTTTACCATCCAACGGGCCACCGAATTCATCGATTGTCTCTTTGCCACCGCCTCAGACATTGCTCCCCAGCACCGTCAGGAGATTCAAGATCACATCCACTATATGTTCGACCGACTGGTGCTGGAGGGCTGCAACGAGGAGGACTGGACAATCCCTGTGATGCGGTGGCTAGCAACTCAGCCAGAGGTGGAGAAGTAGCGCTGGGCTCTCTCTCCTGTTACCCCGCACCTACAGCCCCCGGAAATACTCCGGCTTGTAGCTGGTGCTGCTCCTGGCATGGCGGATTTGGTCCAGCAGCCGCTCCCTGTCTTGGTTCAGGGTTCCCCGCAGGTTCACGTAGTTGGAGGCGTGGTTTGCCCGGAACACGGTTCCCTCGGAGTCAACCTCCTGCAAAAAGAGCTCCATCTCCTCCATCACCTCGTCCGGCTCCAGCAGCTGGAATTTTCCCTGCTGCACCAGCTTGAACAGGGGTGCCTGCTCCTCCACCATCAGGGTCAGAAAGCCAAGGAAATCGGGCTTCATCCGGGAGATGAGGCGGGCGGACTCAACGGCGTGCTCCCTGAGTCTCTGGCGGCTTCCCAGCCCTGAAATCAGGGTGACGGAGGTGCGGAAGCCCGCCTGGTGCGCCTTGACTCCCGCCTCTGCCAGCTGCTGGGCGGTGACTCCCTTTGCCATGGCGTGCAGCACCTGGTCGTCCCCGGACTCCGCACCGATGTACAGCAGCTCCAGCCCCGCCCCCCTGATGGTCTGAAGCTCTGCGGGAGACTTGGCCAGCAGGTCCTGGGTGGTGGCGTAGGAGGAAATTTGGCTGACATGGGGCAGCCTTTGGCGAATGAAGGAAAGGATTTCCACCATTTGATCGGTGTCCATGGCCAGGGCATCGCCGTCCGCCAGAAAGACCTTGGTGACGTACTTGCCGTAGAGCCTGGCTCCCTCGTCAATGTCCGCCTTGATGTCTTCCAGGGCCCGCACCCGGAACTGCTTTCCCCGGTACATGGCACAGAACAGGCAGGTGTTATGGGCGCACCCGATGGTGGCCTGAATGATGAGGCTCTGAGCCTCGCTGGGCGGACGGTAGACAATTCCCTCGTATTCCATGATTTCTCCTCGTGCAATTTGATGGCAGAAGAAATGGTTTCTCCTGATACCCTTGATTTTACCAGCTTTTAGCTTCTGTTCAAGGGGGGACGGACTGGCAATAGTCGGAAAGGGCAAATTCCTTCCATAGTGTTTTCAACTTACTTTGTTATAATATGTTGCAATTAAATCGTTGTTGTGCTTTCTCCCTTATTCTGATATGCTAGAGTCATGTTAAAGAGATTAGAAGAATTGTCACAGCGTTTTGTTGTTGTGGAGGAAATGGTTCAGGAGCCAGATCTTGTCAAGGATCCTAAAAAATACAAAGAAGTTATGCGGGAGCATTCATATTTGACTGATTTGATGGCTGCTTATCAGGAATATAAAAAATTATTACAGGATATAAAGGGTAATCAGGAAATAATTGCTGAGGAAGACGATCCAGATATGAAGGAAATGGCTAAGGAGGAGCTTAAAGAGCTTGAGGTGAAGCAGCCAGAGATGGAGTCAAAACTCAAATTGATGTTGATTCCTCCTGACCCATTGGAAGAAAAGAATATTATCATGGAGATTCGTGGTGGAACTGGTGGTGATGAGGCCTCTCTCTTTGCCGCCGATTTGTTCAGAATGTATACTCGGTATGCAGAGACAAAGGGCTGGAGATATGAGGTTATGGATGCCAGTGAAACTGAGGTTGGAGGCTATAAGGAAATCTCCCTTTCAATCAGTGGGAAATTCGTGTATGGCAGCTTGCGTTGGGAAGCAGGTGTGCACCGGGTGCAGCGTGTGCCGGAGACTGAGGCTCAGGGACGCATTCATACCAGTGCGGTGACTGTGGCTGTGTTGCCAGAGGCTGAGGAAACTGAAATTGAAATCCGACAGGAGGATTTGCGCATTGACGTGATGCGTGCCGGAGGATGTGGCGGTCAGTGTGTTAATACAACAGACTCAGCTGTTCGTTTGACCCATATTCCTACTGGATTGGTTGTTATCCAGCAGGATGAAAAGAGTCAGCTGCGGAACAAGGAGAAGGCGATGAGGGTTCTGCGTGCCCGGCTCTTCGATTTGGAGGAGTCAAAGAAGCATGCGGAAAGGTCGGCTGCCAGAAAGAGCATGGTAGGATCTGGTGATCGTTCTGAGCGAATCAGAACCTACAATTTCCCCCAGAATCGTGTGACAGACCATCGTATCAACTTGACCTTGTACAAATTGGATCAATTTATGCAGGGAAATATTGAGGAGATGGTGGAGGCCCTCAACATTTCAGCAAAGGAAGCTGCCTTGAAAGGGGCTGTTCCTGTAGCTGAATAGGAGGGAATCATTACCATTGGAGAGCTACGAAGGATTGCTATCACTCGTTTGAAGGCAGCTTCCGGTAAGGTGGATGCCAGACAATCCTTTGTCGGTGACGTTGAGATTCGAGCAAATATAACCGTTGCTCCGTCAATTGGGGGTGCTTCTTTGCTTCCTCTGATTCAAACGCCTTCTCTTGATTGCGACTGTATCCTGGCGGATGTGTTGGGATGCAGTCGTTCCTTTATCTTGTCCCATTCCGATGAAGCGATGGAGGCGTACCAGATTGAGAAATTCCTGTCTGCGATAGAAAGGCGTTGTACCGGACTCCCCGTGGCGTATATCATCGGTAAGAAGGAATTTTATGGCAGGGATTTTTTTGTTAATGAGTCTGTTCTGATTCCAAAGCCCGACACAGAGATTCTGGTGGAGCGGACGATTCAACTTGTTTCTTCCCATTTTGCAGGGAGAAACAAGTTGACTGTTGTGGATGTCTGCACCGGTAGTGGCTGTATTGCCGTATCCCTGTGGAAGGAACTGGCAGGAATCAATTTTGAAATGGATTTTTTTGCCACAGACATTTCTCCTGAGGCTCTCAAGGTGGCTGGGAAAAATTGTGAAATCCATGATTGTCGCATTCAGCTTCTGCAGGGAGATTTGCTTTCCGAAATCGATTTGCCGAAACTTGATGTTGTGGTGTCCAATCCGCCTTATATTCCCTCTGGGATGGCACGTGAGTTGCTGAAAGATGGACGAGCGGAGCCGCTGTTGGCTCTTGACGGCGATTGTGATGGAAGCACAGATGGAACTGGTGTCATCGCCCGGCTTGTTCCACAAGGCTTTGAGGCCTTGAAGGAGGGTGGCTGGTTTCTCATGGAGACGGGGGAGTACAATGCGGCTCGTGGGGCAGAAATTATGCTGGAGCATGGTTTTAAGGATGTAGCAATCCATTGTGATTTGTCAGGCCAGCCCAGGGTAGTTGAGGGGAGAAAATAGCCATGAGTTATACATCCTTTGTAGATGAGGCTGTAGGAAAGTCACAGGACGAGCTGCTGGAATTGTTTCTGGATGAATACAGCCAATTTCAAGGAACAGAGGCTGCCGCAATCACCTCTGCATGGTCTTATCTTTGTCAGGTGGCTGAGGGGAGGGTAGACTCCCAGAATCAGCCATACTGCATTCATGGAATGCGAGTGGCGGCCATCCTTGCAGAACGGAAGCTCGATTACCAATGTGTCATGGCCGGTTTTTTGCACAATGTCCTGTCATTTGAAAGGGTGAGTCCGGAAGAGATTAATGAGAAATTCGGGCCGGTAATTCTCAGGCTTATTGATGGAACAACCCGCATCACCAATCTGCAAATCAAGAATAAGACCCAGCACCAGGCAGATTCCATCCGCAAGATGCTCTTTGCCATGGTGGAGGATATCCGGGTGATTCTGGTGATGTTGGCTGATCGGCTGGATCGCATCAGAAATCTTTCGAAAGATACTAAGCAGGTGCAGAAGCAGGTGGCTCAGGAGGCAATTGATATTTGGGCACCTCTGGCAAATCGCTTGGGGATGTCTTCGGTGAAGTCTGAGCTGGAAGATTTGAGCCTGAAATACTCAAATCCCGATGTGTATGCCCAGATCAAGAAGGTGGTGGCGGCCAAGAAGCAGGAGCGCTCTGATTATCTGGCCAAGGCCCAGCAGGAAATTTACAAGGCTGCCAGCCGTGCAGGAATTGAGGTGAGCATTTCCAGCCGGGCAAAGCATTTTTATTCGATTTATCAGAAGATGCGCAAGCGGAACAAGGGTGTGGAGGAGCTTTTTGACCTGCTGGCCCTGCGGGTGCTCTGTGAAAACAGTGGAGATTGCTATGTGTTGGTGGGACTTGTCCACGGCTTGTGGAAGCCCTTGGATGGACGGTTCAAGGACTATATTGCCATGCCCAAAGCTAACGGTTACCAGAGTCTCCACACGACAGTGATGTGCGAGGGACGCCCTTTGGAAATACAGATTCGGACGACCGAGATGCATTCTGTGGCTGAATATGGTGTGGCAAGCCACCTGCTGTACAAGCAGAAATTGGGCGGTTCCGACAGGGTGGGCCTGGAGAATTTGTCCATCATCAATCAGTTGAAGCAATTGCAGCCGGAGCAGCTGGCGGATGAGGTTCTGTTCAGCGAGATTCGAGAGGAACTGCTGGGGGACTCCATCTTTGTGTTTACCCCAAAGGGCGATGTGGTGGAGCTGCCGGCTGGCTCTACGGCGGTGGACTTTGCCTACCAGATCCACTCGGCAGTGGGAGAGAAGATTGTGGGAGCCAAGGCTGACGGTCACATCATTCCCCTGTCTCGGCCGCTGAAGAATACCCAGATTGTGGACATCATAACCTCTCCCAAGGCCCATCCCACCCAAAACCAGTTGCAATTGGTGCGAACAGCTAAGGCTCGCAGCAAGATTCGTAGCTGGCTCACCCAGAACGACCCCACCTTTGACAATCCCTTTGCCAAGTCGCCGTCAGAGCAGGGATCAAGGCTGGATTCGGACTCCACTGGCGAGGCAGCGGCTGTTCATCGTGCCCACAAGAAGGGATCGGGGAAGCCCAGCGGAACGCCACCGCTGGATATTGCCAGTGGCAGTGGAAAGATTCGGATTGGAAACACCACCAACTTCCTTGTGTCACGTGCCCGCTGCTGCGAGCCTCAGTTTGGAGATGCGATTGTGGGCTACGTGTCCTGCGGCCGGGGAATCATCATTCACCGGGAGGATTGCCACGTCTTTAGCCTGATTCCCAACCGTCAGGAGCGGACGCTGGAGGTGGAGTGGGACAGGGTGGAGTGAGACAGGGAGGAGTGAGCGGTACTGATTGGAGTTTGTGTTTCAATCAGTACCGCTCATAGTGCAGGGACTATACCCTGCACCGCGCCAGCATTCCCTGCGACAAGGGCAGGTGTGTGTAGATGAGGCAGGGGTGGCCGTGGCATACCCAGTCCATCAGTTCTCCGGTGGCCGGGTTCACCAGCTGGTAGTCGGCACCAGAGGCGGTGAGGGCGGCGGTATCCGGGG
>JAGARR010000044.1 GCA_017622135.1 Spirochaetaceae bacterium | reverse complement strand
TGATTTCAAGTCCCAGGATTTGAAGGAATATTTCTCTGGGTTCAGCTGGTACAAGCCAAACCCAAACTTTTCCGAGTCAGATTTTACGGAAATTGAGCGGAAGAACATTGAGTTGATTCGACAGATGGAAAATCAGGAGGAGACGATTTATTGATTACAAGTCAATAGACGTTTATCCGCTAGTAAAAATCAAGGAGCTTATCTATACTACAGACGAATTATCATTCTTGAATGTTCAAATGGGAGACATAGATTATGAATAAACTTACATTCTTTTTACTGACAATTTTGATTGGCAGCAGCCTGCACGCCCAGGCGCCGACAATGAAAGCCCTCGTGCCGACGGAATGGGAGTTGATGAATGAGCTGACAGAAGCAGAAACAAAAAAGTTCATGGAAAATCACAAGGAAATATTTGACTACTGTGAGAAGATAAGTTTTAGTCATTTGGAAGGAAGGCACTTTCCCGAACAGAACGTGTGTCTTGAGGAAACGAAGGTCTTCAAGGAGGCTGTCAATGGGGACACATTCTATTGGGTGCTTGTGCCGGGAAACAGAATGAATGACACAAAAGAAATGATGGAGGGAGTGTCATGGGTCCCGGAAAAGCATTATTTTCTTGGACTGGTCAGGGTAGAAGATGGCAGAGACAGGCTGTTATTTCTTCATCCCACCTTGAATATTGATACAGATGGAAGATCATTTTACTATGCTGTAAGAACTTATCAAATAATAAAAGGGAAAGACAGGAACAAGGGGATAATATACTATGAAAACCGCTTTAGATTTGATACAAAAGAAGTGCCAGGAACAAAATTCAATGATGTTCGCAAAGTAAAGGGTCAGCCCGTTGGCTTCATTACAGCCGCCCACTATTATCTGTTTGAAGAAGAACCTGCAGAAACGGAGTACTCTGAGTATTTGCCTGGATTTGCATTAAAAAATTGGGATTTTATAAATATATATGCATCAGATTTTTTGTGGGATTTGAATGATCCATTGAAATATGGCCTGCAGAACGCCTTTGACGGCAACCCTGCCACAAGCTACGTGGAGAACACCGAGGATGATTTATTTGAAATTAAGATTTATGACGCTAAATATCATCCATTATTTGCAATAATTAATGGATATGCACAGAATGAAAAACTTTATATGGATAATAATCGTGTAAAACTCTTCAATTATAATTATAATTTATCTGATGGCACATTAAACTATCAATTTATCAAAGGGCAAGGAGATACTAAACTTGTTGTTAAAGATTTTTATAAAGGCTTAAAGTATTCAGATACATGTATAGCAGAATTGAATATGAAAGCTGTTAAAGATTTTTATGCAGAATTGAAACCAGAAGAATCTGATTGGCTGTTTGGAGATATAGATGATTAATTTACCAGTTCCCTATTTTTGCCAAAGAGATAATAAATATATTTGGCAGCAATTAGAAATTAAGAAAATAATAAACCCAAAAACACAAGAGATGGAAGAAATCGAGATAGCAACAGGCCCGAAATACCCGATGGCATGGCGGCGGATGATTATGCCGAAATACCAGGAACAAGGAGAAAATAACAATGTGGAGGAAGATTTATCTGTTTGTGTTCATGACTAATATTTTTTTTCATATCTTGTGACCCAAGTGGAAATACATACGTTGCAAATGGGTTTCCAGAGCCAATTACAGTAATTTTTAGATATAAGGAAGGCTCGGAGAATATACAAGAAGAGAAGGTGTTTTTGGAGGCAAACCAAGAGTTGTGGATAAGAATAGGAGACCTGGGTATATGGCCGTGGGAATGGAGTTACTACAAAAAGATTGTCGATTGTGCTGTTCTCAATGAAACTGGGACTGTTTTGTATGAAGTCAGTCAGGAGCGATTTGTCGAACTCATGAGACCATATAGTAAAACAGAAACACTCCGGTTCACTTTTTCTGAGACAGGTCTCAGTATCGATTAATCCGAAGCATATTCCCAAGTCACTGCGGTACTTGGCATGACTGTAATGGCCCTGAATGTGGAAGATGTGGGAGGGTATACCGAGGTTGCGTCTGGTACAGGACACGGGCTTTTCCGCAATGTTGACAGTCCAACATGATTTACATAGAATGGACAAATCATCTTAAGTTGTCGGTGCAGCGTCTGTACCGAGGAGTGTACTTCGTGGAAAAGATAAAAAGTGATTTCTTGAAAAGAGAGCTGGGGAAATATCTTTTGCTTGCCCTTGCCCTCCTTGTGTGCCTAGGATACCTTTCATGGAATTCCGGCACGGTCAAAATGCTGCATGTGGTTGTGGGTGTGGTTGCAGTCATTTCCCTTGGCATTGCCCGCTCCCTGCTGGCAGTGAGAGCGGCCTGCTCAGAACTCGATGACAGCGGGCGCTTCACATTGGAGCGTGAGTATCTACAGGAGCATCCTGTCTACAAGGTCTACCAGGGAGAAATCCATCTGCTGGAAAGCCATCTCGTTTGTCGAACCAGGGGAAAGCTGCTCTTGATTCCAACAAGCCATATCCAGGATGCCCAGGAGCTGAACCTGCGCTCCAAGGGGATAAAGTATACCTTTGTCAAAATACACATGGACAACGACAAGTCATACTCCATCGAAGCTGCCAGCGAAACCAAGGAAAAAATCCTGGACTGGCTTGCAAGGAAATAGACGCTAGGAATGAGGAGCGAGACACCAGTTGTTCACTCCTCGCTTCTGGGCGGCGACCGTCACAACAGAGAAAGAATCTCTGCGGCGTGGGTCTTGGTGTTCACCTTTGGGAAGACGTGGGAAATCACGCCCTTCTCGTCCACCACAAAGGTGGAGCGGATGATGCCCATGTAGGCCTTGCCGCACATCTTCTTCTCGCCCCAAGCACCGAAGGCCTGGATGGTGGTGGTCTCCACGTCGGACAGCAGGTGGAAGGGCAAACCAAACTTGTCCCGGAACTTGGTGTGAGAGGCCTGTGAATCCTTGCTGATTCCCAGCACTACCGCTCCCTTGGCCAAAATGTCGTCATACACATCACGGAAGCCACATGCCTCCGTGGTGCAGCCAGGAGTATTGTCCTTGGGATAGAAGTAAATCACGATTTTCTTTCCAGCGAACTGGGACGGCGAAATCATGGCTCCCTCCTGATTGGGAAGGCTGAATTCCGGCACTTTATCTCCAACTTGCAGCATAAATCCTCCAAAAAACTGAATAGTTGTCTTTGATTTTCCGATGGTATAGTAGGGGAATGGGTTTGTCAATAATCCCTATGTTTTGATTGACGTACCTATTCATTGCTTATACAATTTATAATAATACGATATTTTTTCTATCTAGCTGAGATAGATGAGCAAATATGTTTGGGGTAGCTTGTGAAGCTTTTGGAATTGAGGCATAAAATCCTCTTCAAGATTATATTTTCAGTCTGCGTCGTCATCGGCAGCAGCATCATCGCCCTAGCCATCTTCCTTTCCAGCCAGCTGAACGGCATGAACTTAGGCGATGGAGTGGCCACAAAGGTGCTCCTGTTGTCCGTGGGCTCCACCATCTTTGTCTTAGGACTGGTGGGAATCACCTCCATCATTATCCTGCAAACCTACATTCTGCTGCCCATCAATAGAGCCATCACTGCCTTCAAGAAGCTTCAGGGAGAGGAAGGCAAGGCCGACTTGACCTACCGCGTGAAAATCAAAAGCAAGGACGAGGTGAGCCAGCTCTGCGGCTACGTGAATAACTTCATCGACACCCAGCAGAGCATCCTCATGGACGTGAAGAATTCCAGCAATGCCATCGACCATATCACCCACACCCTCACCTCCTCCAGCCGTAATGCCACCAGTGCCACCCAGCTCATTGCAGTGGACATCTCCAACGTCAACAGCCAGGTGGAAAAGCAGAACACAGCCCTGCACCACGTGGTTCAAATCATCGAAGACAGTGTAAAGAAAATAGGCGGACTGGACGACCTCATCAACCAGCAGACCGCTGGAATTCTGGAGTCCTCCTCCGCTATCGAGGAAATGGTGGGGAACATCAGCTCCGTATCCAACTCCATGCAAAAGATGACTCGGGAATACCAGCAGCTCATCTCCATCACTGAAACGGGGCGCACCCGTCAGGACGAGGTTTCCCAGCAGGTGGACAACATGGCCCGGCAGTCACAGCATCTGGCGGAGGCCAACGAGGTGATTGCCCAGATTGCAGACCAGACAAACCTTCTGGCCATGAATGCCGCCATCGAGGCTGCCCACGCCGGCGAAGCGGGAAAGGGATTTTCCGTGGTTGCCGATGAAATCCGCAAGCTGGCGGAGGATGCTGCAGACCAGTCCAAGGCCATATCCGCCGAGCTGAAGGACATTTCCGAAATCATCCAGCAGGTTGTGTCCACCTCCGCCAAATCCCAGCAGGAATTCACCCAGATTACCCAAAAGGTTTCCAGCACTAACACCATTGTACAGGAGGTATCCTGCGCCATGGCAGAGCAGCAGGAAGCCTCAAAGCAGGTGCTGGTGGCATTGCAGGACATCAACAACAACAGCTCCCGGCTCCAGCAGACCTCCGCTGAAATCAACAACGACATGGAAGAGCTGCAGCGTTCTTCCAGCAACTTTGACAACATTGCCACCAGCGTCTCTGCCAGCATGATCCGCATGGACAAGAGCATCCGGGAAATTGATGCCACGGACCAGACGGTGGAAAACCAGGTTGAACACGCCAGAGCCGCCATCCAGCGACTGGACACGGTGCTGGCAAAGTTCAAGCTGAATTAACTCCAGCACTGAAGTCATTGTTGCCCTGAAGCTATGGGAAAAACGGGGAGTCCCACCAGGCGGTGAGATTCCCCGTCTTTATTTGTAGGTCACCAGTATGTCCAGCACCTGACCGAGATAACTTGACCCGAACAGGTTCAAGTGATTCAGCAGATGGTAGAGGTTGTACAAGTCCAAGCGGCGGGAAAAGCCTGAAGGGATGGGGTTCACCTGATGGTAGCCTTCGTAGAATTTCCGGGGAAAGCCGCCAAAAAGCCGGGTCATGGCCAAGTCTGCCTCCCAGTGGCCGCAATAGGCAGCTGGGTCGATGAGCCAGGCCTGTCCGTCGCCGCCGGTATGGACATTTCCACCCCACAGGTCTCCATGGAGTAGAGAGGGCTTTTCCGGCTCAGGAAGGAATTCCTCCAGGCGGCCCATCACATTTTCCGCAGTCTCCAGCTGACCCCGGGTAAAGTGACCCGCCGCCATCTGGAACTGTGGCCGCAGCCTGCACTCCCGAAAAAAATCAACCCAAGAAGCAGCCACTTGATTCCGTTGCGGCGTGGCCCCGATGTAATTGTCCGAGGGAAAACCAAATCCCTTCACGATGGAACTGCAATCTGCCAGGTGCAGCCGGGCGAGGTTACGGCCCAATTCCTCCCAGTAGTTGGGAGCCTTTGCTGTAGGCGGCAGAAATTCCAGCAGCAAAAAGGAGCAGGGGCCACGCAGGGGATTGTCCTGCCCATCGTCCGTTCCCCAGGCAAGGATCCTTGGCACCGACAAAACCTTGAGGGAGGCAATGGCCTCCAATCCCGTCACCTCTGCCCGGAAAAAATCGGCATTGTCACGGGAGTTTGCCTTCATAAAGACGGAAGCTCCGTCAGCCAACTCAAGCTTGTAGGCGTGATTGATGTCCCCACCAATCATGGGACGAGCAGAGACAACCTTCCCCAAGCCCAGATGGTTCATGGCCTGGGCAAAGGAGGAAAAAGGCTTGTGAGTACCAGAAGAGTCCATAGTTTCATTATCGGCATAAAGGGAGAGTACCACTGGAATCCAGCAATTTTTCTTCCCAAGACAAGAGGCCAACTCCCCGTCCCCATGTTGATTCCACGAAACAAATAGGACACCCTGAGCTCAAAACCTATGTTAGCTTGATTATCTGATGAGGCTCATGAGTGTCAGCAAGCCTCAAGCAGAAATCGACTCCTGGCTCAAATAATACCACTCATACCGCCCGCATAAATCTCTCGGCTTCTTGACACCAGATGAATTCTTGAATAGCTTTATGTCACATTCTTCCATAAGTGTCAGTCTGTCCTAAAACATTCATCCTTGCATTTATCACAATAATCTGCTACACTCTGCCCTCGGATGGCATCCTGTGGAGCCATACCAAAAGGAATTTGACATGGGTTTAAGTCAGGGTCAGAAAGCGATGTATGCCCTTGGGCAATGTCAGCAGGCTCCCATTACAGCAGGCTTTATTGGTGCCGGCAAGGTCGGCTTTTCCTTGGGGAAATATCTCCGGGACAACGGGGTGTCCCTGTCCGGCTACTACAGCCGCAATGCTGCCTCATCCCAAGAGGCGGCCGAATTTACGCAGACAAAATCCTATTCCTCTCCAGAGCTGCTGCTGCAGGACAGCACCGTCATCTTCCTCACCGTCCCCGACAAGGCCATCCAGCAGGTCTACCAAGACTTGTCCCATCTGCCCATCTCCGGAAAATGCCTGGGCCACTGTAGCGGCTCCCTGTCCTCCCGTGTCTTTGCGGGTGCACGGGAGCGTGGGGCCAGAGCCTGCTCACTCCATCCCATCTGCGCCATCAGCCACAAGCATACCGGCCACAAGTCCCTGCGGACGGCCTTCTTTACTATCGAAGGCGAGGATGTGGAGGACATTGCCGCAATTATCCGTCAGTGCGGCAATCAGATTGAGTCAATTCCGGCTGAAAAGAAGGTGCTGTATCACAGTGCGGCTGTCATTGCCAGCAACCTGGTGGTGGGACTGTACCACAACGCAACCGCCATCCTGTCAGACTGCGGGCTCAGCGGAGAATTTTCCCGGCAGGCCCTGCTTCCCCTGTTCATGGGCAATGCCCGCAACATTGAGCGGCAGGGAGCCGTGGCTGCCCTCACTGGCCCGGTGGAGCGGGGGGACGCCACCACTGTCGCAGACCACCTGCGCTCGTTTTCCGGCCAGCAGCGGGAATTGTACCGGCTATTGTCCTGCCAGCTTTTGGAGCTTGCCCGGCAGAAGAACCCATCCAGAGACTACTCGGCAACGGAGAGGCTTCTCACAGAAGCCGCCGTGGTCTGCACCAACAAGGTGGCGGACATACCTGATAAGGAGGATTTACTATGAAAAACACTGTGGTTTCATTCCGGGAAGCCAAGGAAAAGGGGCAAAGACTCTCCCTACTCACTGCCTATGATTACTCTACGGCAAAGCTAATGGACGAGGCTGGCATCAACGGCATACTGGTGGGAGACTCCTTGGGAAACGTGATGCTCGGCTACCCGGATACCATCTCCGTCACCATGGAGGACATGATTCATCACGGGGCGGCCGTGGCACGGGGAGCAAAAAATGCCCTGGTCATCATCGACATGCCCTTTATGTCCTACCAGACCAGCGTCTACGATGCGGTGGTAAATGCAGGCCGACTGATGAAGGAGGGACGGGCCACTGCGGTAAAGCTTGAGGGTGGCTCGGAGGTGTGCCCCCACATCAAGGCCATCACTACAGCAAGCATTCCCGTCATGGCCCATCTGGGGCTGACTCCCCAATCCATCAATGCCTTCGGCGGCTTTAAGGTGCAGGGAAAGAGCGAGGCGGCGGCCCGCAAGCTGCTGGAGGACGCTCGTGCCGTGCAGGAGGCCGGCGCCTTTGCGGTGGTGCTGGAATGCGTCCCCGCCAAGCTTGCCGACATTGTGACCAAGGAGCTGGACATTCCCACCATTGGGATTGGGGCGGGCAACTGCTGCGACGGCCAGATTCTCGTCTACCAGGATATGCTGGGAATGTATTCCGACTTTACCCCCAAATTCGTCCGTCGCTTTGCCGACATCGGCTCTGTTATGAAGGAGGCATTTGCCACCTACCAGCAGGAAGTCCAGCGGGGAACCTTCCCCGCCAAGGAGCACGAATACACCATTGCGGACGACGTTCTGGAAAAATTGTATTGAGGAGGATGGTATGGACATTACGACCACCATTGCACAGACACGCAAGTACATCAAGGAATGGCGGAGCCAGGGACTCACCATCGGGCTGGTGCCCACCATGGGCTACCTCCACGACGGCCACGCCAGTCTCATCCGCCAGGCTAGGGAGTCCTGCCAGAAGGTTGTGGTCAGCATCTTCGTAAACCCCATGCAGTTTGGGGCGAACGAGGATTTGTCCACCTATCCACGGGACCTGGAAGCCGACTCCCGCCTTTGCGAGCGCTTGGGTGTGGACGTGATTTTTCACCCGGAGCCAGAGGAAATGTATGCTCCTGGCTTCTGCTCCTTTGTGGACATGGACGGCCTGACAAAGGAGCTCTGCGGCAGGTCCCGCCCCATCCATTTCCGCGGGGTATGCACGGTGGTCAGCAAGCTGTTCAACATCGTCACACCGAACAAGGCCTTCTTCGGCCAGAAGGACGCGCAGCAACTGGCCGTCATCAGGCGGATGGTGACAGACTTGAACATGGACATCGAGATTGTGGGCTGTCCCATCGTCCGGGAGGAGGACGGCCTTGCCCGCAGCTCCCGCAATGTCTACCTGAGCCCGGAGGAGCGGCAGGCAGCCCTTGTCTTGAGCAAAACCATAGCCCTTGGACAGCGGATGGTGCAGGAGGGAGTCAGGGACAGCGGAAAGCTGGTGCAGACCATGAAAGAGGCCATCGCCCAGGAGCCACTGGCCCGGATTGACTATGTGGAGGCTGTCAGCATGGACACCATCCAGCCGGTGGAGACGATTCAGGGAAGGGTGCTGGTGGCCATGGCTGTCTTTATCGGCAAGACCCGCCTCATCGACAACTTTATTGTGGAAGTATAACGTATCATAAGGAGCAGAAAATGCAGATTTTTGGACTGAAGAGCAAGATACACCGGGCAACCGTCACTCAGGCGGAGTTGCAGTACATCGGCAGCATTACCATCGACGTGGCGCTGATGGAGCAGGCCGGAATCTACGAGTATGAGAAGGTGCAGGTGGTGGACATTGACAACGGCTCCCGCCTGGAAACCTACGTCATCGCCGGTGAGCGGGACAGCGGCATCATCTGCCTCAATGGGGCGGCCGCCCGCCTCGTTTCTGTGGGGGACAAGGTTATCATCATCACCTATGCCCAGCTGAGCCCGGAGGAGCTGAAGGCAAACCCACCCCGTGTTGTCTTTGTGGACGAAAACAACAAGGCAACTCGCATAACTCGCTACGAAAGCCACGGCCGGCTGGAGGATTTGAAATAAGGAGTATAGTATGTATCTGGAAGACTACACCATCGGTATGGAATGGAAGACGGAGCCGGTAACAATCGGACGGGAAGAGCTGGTGGACTTTACCATGAAGTATGACCCCCATCCCATCCACTTTGACGACGAGTACGCCAAGCACACCCGCTTTAAGGAAATTATTGCACCGGGTGCCCTCACCTATCTAGTGGTCTGGAGCCCCTTCATGAAGCTCAATCCCTTTGGAGATGAGCTGGTGGCGGGAAAATCCACCAAGATGGAATGGCATCTCCCCGTTTACGCTGGAGAAAGACTTTCCGGTCGATTCTGGGTTTCCAAGGTGGAGCCCTTGGGCAGGGGAAAGGGCTTGCTGGAAATTCAGATTGAGATTCACAATCAGGAGGGAAAACGAGTCCTCAGCGGATTTACAGAAGCAGTTATGCAGTGCCGCCCCACCTAGCCTCCCGCACCCGCAGCTGGTCGCTCTCCACGGCACAGCAGAGGAAGAGCACCCTCACCCCCGCTGCCTCAGCCTCCGCCAATGCCTCACCAAAGGCGGGATGGGTTGCCACATTGGGACGCACCTCTGCAACCCCTTCCATCTGAATCACAAAGGCGGCGATGCAATGGTAGCCCAGCCGTGACGCTGCGGCCAGCTCCAGCAGATGCTTCACCCCACGTTCCGTGGGAGCGTCGGGGAAATATCCTGCGCCGCCCACCTCCAGCGTGCAGCCCTTCACCTCCATCAAATATCGCTCCACCGGCTGGGCAGACTGCGCAAAGCCGCCCCAGAAGTCAGGTGGCCGTCGCTCCATGTAAAAGTCGATGCGGGAGCTGCCATAGGAATACTCTGCCTTAATGAGGCTGAAGCCTTGAGTTTCAAGCCATTCACGAGCCACCTTGTTGGGAGCCTGGCTGTCCATGTTCACCAGCCCCAGCCCCTCCTTGTGCACCACCACCAGATCGTACCGTGTCTTGCGGTTTGGGTTGCCACTGTCCTCCAGCCACACCCTAGCTCCCGGCACCAGAAGCTCACTACAGCGCCCCGTATTCTTTACGTGCACCGTCTCCTGCCGTCCGTCAAGCTCCACCACCGCCACAAAGCGATTTGGCCTGCTGACGAACCGCGCCTCCACTACAGCCCTATACTTCATGGAAAACACTTACCCCTGTGCCAGCCCACGGAAATCATCCAGGCGGCTGTAGCCCTTTTCCGTCATAAACTGGGCCAAACCATCGATGATTTCTGTCATGCAGCGGGGATTGGCAAAGGTGGCGGTTCCCACCTGGATGGCGGCGGCTCCTGCCATGATGAATTCCACCGCATCCTGCCAGCAGCTGATGCCCCCCAGTCCCACCACGGGAATCCGCTCCGAGTCAGGCAGCTGGTTGAGATGTTGCACCAGGTCGTAGACCATCCGCAGGGCGAGGGGCTTTACCGCAGGACCGGAGAGTCCCGCCCGCACATTGTCGAACAGGGGCCGCCCACGATGGATGTCGATTGCCATGGCCTGCACTGTGTTGATGAGGCTCAGGGCATCGGCACCAGCTCTGCGGACGGAATCGGCCACGGCAATCAGGTCGGGGGCGTTGGGAGAAAGCTTTACCATCAAAGGAATTCCGGGGGCCGCCTCCCGAACGGCGGCAGTAACGGCGGCGGCGGCACTGCACTCCAGTCCAAAGGCCATGCCTCCCGCCTTCACGTTGGGACAGGAGATGTTCAGCTCAATCATGGGAACCTGAGCCTGGGCCAAAAGTCTCGCCCCCTCCACGTAGGACTCGATGGTGGAGCCGGAGAGGTTTGCGATGGTGACGGGAGCCAAGGCCACCATCTGGGGCAGCTGGTGCGCCACAAAATGACTGATGCCCGGATTCTCCAGGCCGATGGAATTGATGATGCCGCCAGCCGTCTCCTTGAGCCTGACTCCACCGTTGCCCGGCCGCTCCTCCAGCGTCAGTCCCTTGGAGCAGATGCCCCCCAGCCGGTTCACCTCCAGAATCGACTGGTATTCGGTTCCGTAGCCAAAGGTCCCGGAGGCGGCAATCACCGGATTGGCAAAGCGCACACCGGCGATGGTTACGGACAGGTCAGGAGTCCCAGCCCCTGTCTGCTCCAATTTCAAGCTAGAATCCCCAACGGCTTTTGGCTGCCGATTCGCTCCGGGAACAATTCTTGTGGGCTGCCGTTCCGGGAACAGCAGAATCTCGCCGGGAAACACCGGACCGTCGGAACAGCAGCGCTTGTTTCCCTCCGTTGTGGGGATGGTGCAGCCCAAGCAGGCTCCCATTCCACAGGCCATGGCAGACTCCATGCTCAAAAAACAGGGGACGGCCGCCTCACCACAAATTTCCTTCAAGTAAGCCAAAAGCGGCTCCGGGCCACAGGCGTACACCGCTTGATAGCCAGAGCGACGCAGGACAGCGGCATCCAGCACCTGGGGGAGCATTCCCTTGGTACCACAGCTTCCATCATCGGTAGTGACCACCAGTCGGGCGGCCTGCAATTTTTCCAATCCGTAGCTGCCAGTCTTGAATCCGGCGTAAAAATCGTAGCTTTTGGCTGGCAGGTTTGCCGCAAAGCCCGCCACAGGAGCCACGCCAATACCGCCTCCCACAATGCAAATTGCGGCTGAACCGTCGGACTTTGCCCTCACCCCCAAGTCAGCGGGCTTGAGAAAGGTATTTCCCAAGGGACCGATGAGGGAAACCTTGTCGCCAGCAGCCAGGGAACAAAGCTCCCCTGTTCCCTGCCCCTTCAGCAAAATCAGAAAAGTCACCTGCCAAGCCCCCTCTTCCACCTGCTCTGCCCAGTATACACTGATGGGACGGGCCAGCAGCACCTGGGAGGGCTCCCGCCTCAGCATAAAGAACTGGCCGGGCTCCACCTGGTGCGGCACTCCTTCGGAGAGTCCGTCTGACGGCTGGTATTCCAGCCTCACCTCGTAGACGCTGGACTGGATTTCACGACAACTGATGGTACGGGCAGAGGCAAAAATCGGCTCCACAGAAGAACAGGACATGGCGACTCCTTGCAATGGTATTTGAATGATAGATACAACGAATTCCCGCACCCGAATGGACGAGCCTTTCTCCTCACAAATCAGGAGCGGAAATCGGTTCCTAGGGCTTCAGCTGGCGGACTGCGCTCAGCAAATCCGTCTTGGATGCGGCGGCGGCGGAGGCGGCAGAGTCGGCAATGTCCTCCACCGTCAGCCTGTTGTCGGCAGCCTTTGCCGCCAATTTTTCGTCAGTCTTCCAAGCACATAGAATTCCACGGGAGGAATTCACTGTGCCACCGGCCTTGTCCAGCAGGGTGGCGGCAATGCGGGCAGCACCGCCTTGGGCACCGTAGCCGGGAATGAGAAAGTAGATGTCGGGATAGGCATCCCGCAGCTGGCGGGCATCGGACTCCTCCGTGCAGCCCACCACGGCACCAACGGGAGAACAAGTGGCAGCGGGATAGAGCTCCCTAAAGCTGGCACTGATTCGGCTCAGCTCTGCTCCCACCCGGTCCAACACAGCCTCGCCTCCAAACCTGGCAGCAGCTCCGTCAATGGGCAATTTTTCCACGTCGGCCATGCCTGGATTGGAGGTTCGCAGCAGCACAAACATCCCCTTGCCGCCCTTGTCAGGATGGGCGTACTGGGTGAAGGGCTCCAAGGTGTCAAAGCCCATGTAGGGATTGAGGGTGATGATGTCAGCCTCAAAGTCACCGCTAAAATGGGCACGGGCATAGGCACGGGCAGTGTCGGCAATGTCGCCACGCTTGATGTCAGCAATCACCGGCAGTCCAGCGGCCTTCACCGCCCGCAGGGTCTCGGCATACGCCCGCAGCCCCTCCAGCCCCATGGCCTCGTAGTAGGCAATCTGCACCTTGCAGCAGGCGGCCAGGGCAACACCGCTGGAATCAGCCGCAATCCGCTGGATGATGGCCTTGTTGTAGGCCACCACCCCCTGGGCAGCCGAACTATAGGCAGCCAGCACTGACTGGGGAAGATAGCTGGGATCTGTATCCAGTCCCACACACAAAGGACCGTTCTTGATGCCTGACTCCTGCAGGCGCTGCATGGCGTGTATACTCATGAGGTGCAGTATAGCATAGGGGAACTAATAGTAAAAGGGGGAGGGGAAGCCAGGAGCCCACTGCCGGCTTACACTTCGCTACGCTCAGAGGGCGCCGCCAGTAGGCACCCCCTGGCTTCCCCTCCCCACTGGTACGTTAGGTCGGCTCTACTGCGGGGTAGGGCTTTGCCCTAGCGGGCAAAGGGGGTGTTTCTTGGGGACTGCTTCTTATCACCTTATCTTATCATTGACAGTAATGATAAGATAAGGTGATAATAGAGGACAACCATGAGGCTATACGAAGACACCCACACTGAATTCAAATCCATCTACACCGACGACATCAAAAAGACAGTCGTCGCCTTCGCCAACACCGACGGCGGCACCATCCACATCGGGCGGGCTGACGACGGCTCGGTTGTGGGCGTGGACAATCCCGACCAGACACAGCTGTCCCTGGTTGACTCCATCGCAAATGCAATTCGTCCTGATGTCACCATGTTTGTGTCCCACTCGGTGCAGGAGGTGGAGGGGAAACCCATTGTCATAACCCAAGTGCAGAGAGGAACCGCCCGCCCCTACTACCTTGCGGCAAAGGGCCTGCGTCCGGCAGGAGTCTACCTGCGACAGGGCTCAGCCACAATCAACGCTTCGGAGGCGGCCATACTCAAGATGATAAAAGAAAGCGACGGGGAGCGGTTCGAGTGTGCCCGGAGTCTGAACCAGAGCCTCACCTTTGTGACCGCCCAGCAGGAATTCCAGCGGCGGGGCATTCCATTGGAGGAGGCCCAACAACGGAGCCTCCAGCTGGTGACAGCAGACGGCCTCTACACAAACCTTGCCCTACTCCTTTCCGACCAATGTCCCTTCACCATCAAGGCGGCCCGATTCTCCGGCACCGACAAGTACATCTTTCAGGACCGGGCAGAATTCAGCGGCTCCCTGTTCGCCCAGCTGGAGCAGGCATACGCCTATCTGGAAAAGCACAACCAGCTGGGCTCCCGATTCAGCGGACTCCATCGCATCGACCGCCGGGACTACCCAGACGAAGCCCTGCGGGAAGCACTGCTGAACGCCGCCATCCACCGGGACTACAGCTATCATTCCAGTATTCTCATCAGCATCTTTGACGACAGAATGGAAATTGTCTCCATGGGCGGACTCATGCCCGGACTCACCCAAGGAGACATCATGATGGGAATCTCCCTACAACGGAACGAGAATCTCGCCTCAGTCTTTTACTGCCTCCAGTTGGTGGAGGCCTTTGGCACGGGGCTTCCCCGCATCAACCTCGCCTACAAAAAGGCAGCAAGGAAGCCCGAAATCCATGTGTCGGAAAACGCCTTCAAGATTGTCCTCCCCAACCAGAACACCAGCTACACCTCGACTACCGGGGAGTATCTGGAAATCAGCGAGCCAGAGGCCAACTACCACACCAGCCGGACAGTCCAGCCAACTCCGCTGCACCACCAAAGGGTACTGGACTATCTTTCCACCCACCCCACCATCACCCGCCCCCAAGCTGAAAGACTGCTGACCGTGTCCCAGGCCACTGCCGCCAGACTATTGGCCAGGATGACAAGCGAGGGCAGCCTCCAACGGCTGGGACAGGGACGGGACACCTACTACCAGCTGCCCCGCTAAAACAAAAAAGCTGGCAGGAGTACCTGTCAGCCTTGAACGGCAAAAAACTTCGTCAGAGACTACTGGCATCAAACAATTGTATAAAGTCAGCGGGTGTTATGACAGGGACAAAGGTCAATGTAATAAATATCGGTGATTGAGGTTGCAGAGACGAAGTAATCTATCCCATGCCCATCACCAAGAACCAACAAGGAACGGCTTTCCTTATAAAAAACTTTATTTTTCAATAGTATGTCAAGGATTATATTTGAATCTAAAAAAACTGTCATAAAATCTCTTGTCCAGACAACCGCTCATTGCAAATTTCTCTCAGGGACATGGATTCCGAATCGGGAATAATGCCCGTCAGACTATCCAGTACCTCAGCGACTGGACGGCGATTGTGACTTGGGCAGGAATTCTTGTATTGGTTAATAACAAACAACACATACATTTCTATCCTCTTCTGCAAGTCCAAGGGCAGCTCCTGTACCTGCTTCTCCAAAACCGAGAATGACATAAGCCCTCCTGCCTTCAATTCTACCACATTTCACTGGACATGAAAAGAAAGCCACTACAAAACCGCCTCACCAGTTGCCCCGCTAAAACAAAAAGGCTGGCAGGAGTACCCACCAGCCTTGACGTGCCCGCCGCTTATTTGGCCGAATCTATCTCGGACAACTTTGACTTACGCCCGGCTGTCACGTAGACGGCACTGATGATAGCGGTGATGATGATGCCGGCAGCAATGGTCTCTGCCACCGCATTCGGCAAAAACAGCAGGAACAGCCCCTTCACCCCACCAACAATGCTCGTCACCTGACCACCGGCAAAGACAATCATGGCCAGAAACACGTAGGTGGTGTGCAGCAAGGTTCCCACCACTGCCGCAATGGTGGCTGCCAGTACCTTTGGCACCCGCACCTTCCCCAACCCACTGAACACCAGCCATGCCGTCAGCCCAAACAGAACCCGGGGCAAAATCGAAATGAGGGGATTCGTGAACATGATGCTCAATCCCACAGGATTGCTGATGGCCCGCACCATACTGCTGATGCCAAAAATGGCTCCAATTCCCAAACCACCGACAGGACCCAGTAGCAATGCCCCTAGGATGGTTGGAATATGCAGGATAGTGACATTCAGCCCCCACGGTGTGGGAATCAGCCCGATGGGGGTGCTTCCCAATAAAACAGTGAGGGCTCCCAGAACCCCAATGAAGGCGATTTTCCGTGTAACGGACAATCGCTGTGCGCCAGTCGCTTCCATAAATTTTCCTCCTAAAATGCCACTTATACAGGAATTGCCCGATAAAAACAAGATGCTAGCCCTCAAATCACAAAAAAAATCCCACATAAATCGATTTACCGCACTTTTCGATGGAACGGCGATTTCACAGGATTCACGGACGCCTTCAGCTGAACATGCAATTAAGCCGGCCAGGAGAATTTCCGGCCAGCCCTTGTCTTAGTACACCCACCTTTCCAGGAGGCGGGATTGAGTTGATTTTATCCTTGGGAACTGGAGCAAAGCATTTCTTTGAGAGAAAGCTCCAGCACCTGGCTGAAATTCACCTTTTCTGCCACGGCTTGATTTTTCAGCCAATTGGGAATGGTGACATTCACCTTTACCTTCTTGTTCTCAAAACGCTCCTTGAATATTTTGGGGTAGGTGCTTATGAGGCAAACAATATCTGTGGGATTTTGTATCTTAACAGAAGCAGAGGCTTCTGGAAGCCTCTCATTTTCCGCAACAAGTCCATACAAGTGGAGGTCCAGTGCCTCCCGTGCCTTAATTTGCGCCTCCTCCACATCCTTCCCCCAGGAAATACAGCCAGGTACATCTGGAAAATAAACGCTGTACCCCTCATCAGATCTTTCCATAATTGCTAGATATGAAACCTTGTCCATAAAACCTCCTATTGCAAGCCTGCATGTTTTATGATGCTGCGTAATGTTCCGATTGCAATGTCCCCAGTATGAAAAGGAACCGTTACAAGCCCCGGCTTTGATGGATGCTTGAACTGCTTATGACTTCCAATCTGTCGTATTTCAACCCAACCATCCGATTTTAGCCTCTTAATCAGCTCCTTGGCTGTCACTTGCTCTCCTCACACATAATTATACGCATTAAATATGCGCACTGTCAATTTTGTTATAAAAAAGCTGGCCAGGAGAATTCCCGGCCAGCCCTTGTCTTAGTACACCCACCTTTCCAGGAGACGGGATTTCTCCTCTGCGCTACAATTCAATTTCCTGCAGGGCGGCAATCAATGCGTCATTGTCCGCTTCGTCACGAATGGCAAGCCTGATAAAACGGCCACTGTCAAAGCAACGCTTTCCGGTCAAATCCTTGATGAAAATATTGTGTTTTTCCATAAGATACATGGCCAAATCCTTTGCCAAGACCTTGCCCTCCAAACGGCAGATGATGAAATTCGCCTGACTGGGAAAGGCCCTTAGATTCTTGACTTGTGAAAGTGCCTGGAAAAAACGTCTCCGCTCATGGGCAATTGAATCGCAGGCCGCAGCATAGGTCTTACCATACTTCTCATAAATCTGAAGATAATATTCCGCAAAAGAATTGATGTTCCAGATGGAATTCATCTTTCTGATTTTACTGACGCACTCCACATCCGAGCACGCAAGGATGCCCAGTCTCAGACCCGGAACGCCGTAGCTTTTGCTGATGGATTTAATCACCATCACATTGGGATGCTCAACAAGGAATTTTTCATCCAGCAAAGTATAGCGAATCTGAGAGTCAGCAAAATCGATAAAGGACTCGTCAAAAATCAACTTTACGTCCAAGTCGCGCAATCGTGTGCAAAGACCTTGCATCTCCGCCTTTCCGATAAAATTTCCAGACGGATTGTCAGGATTGATAAGCAGCACGACATCAGCCTGACTTTCCATTACAGCTTTCAGAATGTCATCAGCAGTATACACAAAATTATTGGATGAGGTGTCCAGAGGAACAATCTGGCAATTTGCCAGCCGCTCCGGGTACTCGTTGAAGGTGGGGTACGGAACCAGCACCCTTCCTGAAATACCCCACTCCTCACACCTTCCCAAAGAGGAAATGAGCTCCGCGGCACCATTCCCTACCGCAACATACTCCGGCAGCAAGTTGAAAATCTTTCCGGCCAAAAGGCTCTGCTGGGCAGCCCCGCTGGGATATTGTGTCAGCAATGTCTTGAAGCTTGCCGTCAGCTCGTCAACCATCTTCTGGGGCGGAAAGTAGGGGTTCACCAGATAGCAAAAATCCTTCAACTCAGGGAATCTCCAATAGCCTCCGTAGCGCTTCTGCAGCATCTCAAGCTTTGCCTCGCATTTGGCAAATCGATTTTCTGCAATGGCCAAGTCCGCCGGATCATCGATTTCATACCAATCGTCGCCTGGAACAGGCATGGCCTTCAATGTTGAGGCCGACAAAAAGGAAAGCACCTTGAGGACCTGCTCGTAGTATTCATTCGTTCCAAAGGCTTTCTGGTACGCCTCCAGGAAGGGAACATAGCACTTTTTAGAAAAATCTGACGAGAACTTATATATATTCACTGTCTTGAAATATGAGTTGGTATCCCTCCAGTCAAAATGTGCCTTGTCAAGAATACCGGTAATATTCCTGTTTTCATCCAAGAGGGCACAGGTTCCGTCCATCCAAGGCTCGAAGCGAGAGACAACCGCAATGTTTGCATCAGGATTTTCAATCAGCTGAGTGATGATTTCCGGCCTGAAAATCAAATCGCTTTCCAAAAGGATGGTGTCGTCCTTTACAAGCTCGTCGCAGGCAAGGAAGAGGGAATAAATATTGTTTGTTTTATCAAATATCGGATTCTCAATGTATTGGATTTCCATCCCATTGAGATTCCCCTCATTAAATTTAGAAGAAATGAAGTCAATGAGCACCTGGCTTTTATATCCCACAACAATCACCAGCTTCTTGATGTTGTTCTGTACCAGCGCCTCTATGGCATACTCAATGAGGGTCTTGCCATTGACGGAGACCATACATTTAGTGGCATCCTGGGTATATCGCCCCAGTCGCTTGCCCATTCCCGCCGCTAAAATCAATGCCTGCATATTTTTCCTCCTTATCTACAGCAGCTATTTTCCCAACGGAACGCTTGTCATATAATCGACGATTTTCTTGCCAGCCTCGCCACGACGCATCCAGGCGGCGTCCTTGGCCTCCCTCCTCCTTCTGGCCAAATCCTGACTGTCACTGGCAGCCTCAATGACTTGCTTGATATTGGGGAACTCTTCCTCCTTCAGCTCAACGCCGATTTCCCGCAATGTCTTGAACTGCCAGATATTCTTTCCGCCGTCAATGTCATAGGCATCGTAGGGACGCAGGTCCAAGTCAGCATTCACATACATCACCGGCTTGTCGCACAGGAAGGTGTAGTCATAGATAATGCCGGAAAAGTCTGAAATCATGATGTCTGACTTCTTCATGGCGTGAATGTTGTCCCGCTCATAATCCCACTCCACATTGGATTTATCCTTATATCGCTCTTCCAACCGAGCCAAAAGCTCCGCCTCGGATTTCTTTGACTGGGGATGGGGCCGCACGATGATTCGCCAGCCAGTTTCCATCAAAGGATCCAGCAGCTTTTCGCCATAGCGAGACAGAAGGGCAGAGGCTCCCCAGGAGGGGGAGACCAGGACGGTGAAGGGATGATTTTCTTCCGCTGGAAGGGCGGCAATCTTTTCCTGCAGCACGTCAAGGTAGGGACAGCCCACTGTCACCAGCTCCTTGGCAGGAAGTCCACGCTGCTCCTCCAATTGACGCAGGTCGGCAGCCTGGTAGTCTCCTGTCAACAGCACGGAGTCAAAGTAATCAATGCCAAAAAGCCGGTACATGGTTGCATCTCCCGTGGCATGGAGGACATGGGAATAGTGCTTGACCCGCTTGCTACGCTTGAGCTGGTAGACGCTGAGCCCCGGCGTGGTCATGAGCACCACCCCGGCGGAAAGCATGTTCAGCCGCACGAAGGCCCTGTTCCCCTCTCCGATGAATTCCGGCCTCACGAATTGGTAGCCCTGCTCAAAGACGGGATCCTTTTCCGCCGAGGTGTAGTAGGTGAGCTCCAGCTGCCGCCCCTCGAACTCGTCGCAGACCGGCTTGAACAGGTTCCAGTACTGCACACCCTCGTTGTACACCACGTACTGCTTGTAGTTGTTGTCCGTTAGGGCAACTCCGTCCTTCTTTGCACCAAGCATCATCTTGGCCTTGAGAATGACCGCCCTCCCCAAAAAGTACAGGGTGGCAATAGCTCCAATCAGAATGGAAAAGAGCATGCTTCCCGTACCGGGATCGATGTATAAGAAAAACTGCGTCACTGCGGCACCTCCTGGTTCCAGTTGCTGTCTATGAAGATGTTGTCCTTCACATGATACCAAAACTCATCTTTTACCGTAAATATGTAGTCACTTTTTCCATGATAGGGCATAAAGATATCATCGGTAGTGATGTAAACGCCGTCAGCTTTTGGCTCAGAATTTACTGGGTTTCCGGTAAAGGGATTTATGGGATTTTCCACAATTCCTTCCAGAGCTAGCGTGGGAACATCGGCATTTGTCATAAAGGTCATGTCCGTCTTGAGTTCGCCAGTAGCACCAAAATCCTTATAGAGCAACATTGCGTGAAAATGGTCCTTGTTGTTATTCACCAATGACACATCATCATACCCCTCCGCCGCCTTCTCTCCATATCCCATACCGTGATCGGAGACGATGATGATTCGGGTGTTGTCGTAGACACCATTCTCCTTGAGGTAATTGAACCAGTTGGCAAGCGATTGATAAGTAAGAGCATTCACATCATATGCAGGAGAATTAGGATAGCTAACTGATTTAGAATCAAGTAAATCAAGGAATAAGACCTCCTCATTACTATGTGTCGTTTCATTTGTAATAACAAGCAGTGAATTTGTCTCTGCACTGAAATCTGTCAATTCATTCAAATAGTGAAAGGGTGCATACCAGTCAATGATAGAATCAATATCCTCTACATTCTCGCTATTCCACCATGATCCCTTGTAATACACCACAGGCCGAACTATACTGAGCATTTCCCGGAACAAGCTGACCCAAAGCAGATTCCTCTTGATTCCATTCCCTAAATTATTGGTTAAACCATGCTCATCAAACTCTTTTTTAAACTTTACGGTATATTTACCATTTAAACTAAAACCCTCAATTTTGTCATATCCCTCAGTAAACCTCATATCTGCGACAAAACTATAATTTCCCCAGGAAGTGTCGGACATGATGGCAGAAAAACCTGCCTGTTCTGTCAAAATTCGTGGTATAAGCAACAATGCCTCGTTGTGCTTGTCCTTCAGCAACTGGTCGGAACGAGAGTTTATCTGATCAGGTGTATACTCGTACCCACCGTACAGGGGAGGAGTACCAATTAAGGTATGGCTGTTGTAAGCTAAGGCATTCTTATAATACACAAACCCATCAAGAGCATCCCGAATCTTTGGCTGGTCTGCAAGGATGTACTCAAAGTAAGCACTTTCCGCCCGGTCCAGCATCAGCACCACCACATTCTTTCCAGTCTTGGACAGATGGTACACCGGCTCAATATCTCCTATAGTGTCCAATCCACTGCCGGCAATTTCTTGGAAGGCATGGTACTCCTTATTTATGTTTGAAATATTGATAAGGCTAAACATCACGAAGGACATTGCTGCCACCAAGCAAATTGACGAAAGCAATTTCTGTTTTTTCCATCCGAGCAACAATACTATCAGCACAGCGACGGCCACCAAAACCAGCAGGTTCACCAGCATATAGCCTATGCTGGGATTTACAAATCCATCCGTAAACCGCAAGGTCACGTCCATAGAGCCATAGTTTCCTGTGAATACAAAGGCATTCAGCAATGCCCATGCCAGGCCCACCGTAAAGATTGATGCCAGCAGGGTCTGAATTTTTTCCCGAAACAGGAAGAAGATGCAGACAGGCCAAAAGACAAACAACCCCACCGCCTGCCACCAAGAATCCAGCAGGAAAGCACGAGGATTGCCGTACTCGCCGATGTTTGAGAACTCCTGCACAGAGGATGCTATCAGAGACGAGGGCAGTACCAAACCAGAAAGAACCACCAAAGCCGCAGCAGAAAACAGGAACAGCCAGCGACGGGTCTTCCCATCCGCCATCAAAGCCTTTAAAGGATGAGCCAGCAGCCACTCCACACCCCTCACTGCCAGGGGGGCTAGCATCAGACAGCTCAGCGGCACCACCGCCGCCAGCCGCTTTGCCATGCTGGCACCACCATCGTAGATGAACAGCACGTAGGCCCCGGCAAACACAATGCCAGCACACATCAGGATGTACAGCACCCACACCGGATGCTTGAGCTTATAGAAGATGTTCTTCACCAGGGAGAACACGTTGTTCATGGTCCAGTACAGCACCAGTCCCGCCGGGGAATTGTACAGCAGCACCAGGAACAGCAGGGCCATACCGTAAATCTGGGCCTTCTCCTTGAGGGGGAAGCCCTTGGTATAAATCATCCCCGCCACAATGTTTATCACCGTCATGGCGATGGGCAGCACGTTCACTGCAAAGCCGCCGACACTGAACAGGGCATCGGGAGCACCCATGTCCCGGATGAACAAGAAGCTCTGCCCCTGCAGCGCCGGCAGGCTGGAAAGGCAGCTGTAGGCCGCCATGAAGAAGGGCACCTGAATCAGCAGCCCGAAGCTGGAGCGCAGGGCCATCATGGGGTGGTAGTGGTTCTGCCGGTAGTAGGTGGACAGAATCATGTACTGCTCGTCCCCCTTGAACGCAGCCTTTATCCTGTCCACGCCAGGCTTCAGCCTCCGCTGCGTGTCCCGCTCCAGCTGCTGCCACTTCTCCGCCACAATGTACAGGGGCAGGCACAGCACCGTCACCACAAAGCTCACCCCCATGATGGCGATTCCCGTGTTGCCAAACAGCTTGTCAAAAAGCATAAATGCTATTTCAATTATCTGTACCAAGGGATACAGAATCACTGTGTACAAAATCTCACCGAGATTCATTTAGTAGGCTCCTCAAAATATTTTCTCCAAGCAGACTCATCATATACATCATCACCATCCAGAGTCCAATAATCCTCTGGATTAATTTTCCACTGTGTATTATATCTAATCCTAGTTGATTCAGGATCAGGTGCTGCTATTTTTAGAAATTCTTTCTTATTACTAACATCAAACAAATTATATGTAAATGGATTGCGGGCATCTTCTATAATGCCAGCAGTTGCAAGAGCTGGAGTGTCAGCATTTGTCATAAAAGTCAAATCAGATTTTAATGTACCTGTAGCATCAAAGTCCTTTACCATCAGTGTGGATATAAATCGCGACGAAACATTGTCATCCCTATCTGGTAGTCCATCACTATGTGCACCATGGTCACTTACAAGAATTATTCGCGTATTGTCATAAACACCGTTGGACCGAAGATAATTAAACCATTCACTTAAGCGTAAAAATATAGCCATCTGTGTATCAAATCTATTTTTTTGCCCACTAGATTTGAAATCAACTTGTATTGCACTCGGAATATATTTTTCATTATCTATAAAAGAAACAGGATAATGCGATGTTTCATTATCTATAAAATGATATGTTGCAATTTGAGCATCAAAAGCGGTTAAGTCTGGCAAATAATCAAGGGTACTATAGTTATTGATAAAATAAACACTGTTAGAGTTATCATTCACAGAAGAAAGCCAATACTCCCCATGATACACAATTTGTCTCAATACAGGTGGAACAACTTTAAATATTGAGAACCATATAAAATTACGATGAATCTGTTTTGATGATTTAAAAAATTTTTCAAATCCATTAGAGCGCTTCCATTTTTTGCTATAGGTTCCATGTGTCACAACTCTATTGACAAAGGAGTACCCATTATACATTTGTTCTATAGGATATTCTAAATAATTTTCATACGGAATATCACAAAGGGTAACAGTAAACCCATTTTCATTAAATACAACAGGCATAGAAAGAATTGCTTCATTATATTTTTTTTGTAATGTATCCTCCACCCGTAAATTCACTTCGTATGGAGAAAAATCGTATCCCCCTAAAACTCCAGGAATCCCAACCATCGTCAGATGTCCTAATGTAACAGTATTTGGATACCATGTAAAACCTGAAAACAATTCTTTCAAGTGAGGTTCTTTCTCTAACATCGAAGGAATGTATGATGAAGCAAAACCATCTATCATCAGCACTACCACGTTTTTTTCTGTTTTGGAAAGATGTAATACAGGGGTTAACTCTGCAATCACAGGTTCAGTCATCTTATTATATGCGGAGAATATTTTTCCCATGTTGACTACTGAAAGTAGTAATAAAGCAAGGAGTACCATAGCACACATATTCTTAACCACGATAGCATATCTTCTCACAACTATAAAAGTAACTCCAGTCATCATCAATAGGATACCTCCATTCATTAGTATCTGTAATACTGATGGAATAAACTCAGGAGTGCTCATGAAAGTACAATCTGCATATAATGGTCCATAATCACCAGAAAACATGAAAGAATTAACGAGTGCACCTATTGCCAATGATGGGAACATCAAAGCAAATAGTCTCTTTACCTTAGATGAAAATAAAAAATAAAAACAACTCGGCCACAACACAAAGATACCAAGAGCCTTAGCAAAAGTAACAATCAAAAAAGGAAGTGGCGACGAATATTCATCTATATAACAATACTGAACCACCTCACTTTCAATTAAAAATGAAGGAATTACAATTCCCGCTAAAACAGCTAAAGAAATCGCAGAAAGAATAAAAAGTGAGAACCGAAGGCCTGATTTCGCCTCTAAAACAGAAAAATTCCATTTGTCCAGTGACAGCAAAAAATCAGGTATCTTCATGTATTGTCTCAATTTATATACAATATTCTTTACTAAAGAAAGCACATTGTTCATAGTCCAATACAATACCAAGGCTGAAGGAGAATTATACAAAAGCACCAGAAAAATCAATGCCATACCATAAATCTGTAATTTTTCTCGTAGAGTAAATCCTTTTGTATAAATTGCACCTGCAATACAATTGATTGTAGTCATCAGAATAGGCAAGATATTGACAGAAAAACCGTTAGATAAAGTTATGACTGAATCGGGCTCTCCCAGATTACGTATAAACAAAAAAGAAATACCCTTTAATGACTCTAAATTTGACAAAAAATTATAGGCAGCTATAAAAAAGGGCACTTGAATCAGCAAGCCAAAACTAGAGCGCAGTGCCATCATGGGGTGATAGTGGTTCTGACGGTAGTAAGTGGACAGAATCATATATTGCTCATCCCCCTTGAACACTGCTTTAATTCGATCTACTCCACCCTTAAGCCGAGCCTGAGTATCTCGCTCAAACTGTTGCCATCGCTCCGCCACATCATACAAGGGTAGAGTCAGAATTGTCACTATTACAGAAATACCAACAACAGCCCATCCTTCACTTCCTAAAATTTCATTCAAAGCTACATAGCATACCTCTATAATCATGACAAGTGGTGCTATACAAACATTATATAAAAATTCAAACACTTCTCACAAATCCCCTTCACAGTCCTTTCTGTTAGAATTATACACTGCCCATGAAATTTTGAACAGAGCGAATACATGTCCTTCAAAACACGAATTTCAGATATAGGCTTTCAACAAGTCATACAACTGGTGGGCGGCATTGTCATAGGTGTAGGTTTCCAGCACCCTTTCGGGAGAGGCCACTGGTTGGGCCAGCAGCTCCTCCAAGTCTACGTCGGTATTGTCCGGGTCGATGTAGTGGGCGGCATCCCCGTAAATCTCTGGCAGGGAGGCAGCCCTCGCCACAATGATTTTTGCTCCACAGGACAGGGCCTCCAGAGGCGGGATGCCAAATCCCTCGTAGTAGCTGGGCAGGACAAAGGCACGGCACCGCTGCATCAGGGCCTTTACCTGGCCGTCGGTGACATACCCCAGCAACACGATGTTGGGCAAGGTCTGCAAACGCTCCAGCTCCGGCGGCACCAGACCGGAAAGCATCTTGCCGGAAATGGCAAAGGTGTCCTCCGGGTGACGCTCCGCATAGTCGGCAATCCACTTGAGATTCTTACGGAGGGAAAGGCTCCCCAGGGTGAAGTAAAAGCCCTTGTCCTCCAGCTGAGGAAACTGCTGGAGGATGCTGTTGTCCGCCATCACTGCCTTGAAATGCTCCCAGCCGTTGGGTACCACATGAATCTTTTCTGCCGGGATGCGGTAGGTGGCGGCAATCTGGTTCCGGCTGAACTGGGATACCGTCAGCAGCAGCTTGGCGTGGCGGGTGGCATAGCGATACATGAGGCAGGAATAAGCGCGCACCAACTTGTCCCTGAAAGAAGTAAAATCCTTCGGGTAGAGCTTGCAATATATGTCATGAACAAAAACCACCCCAGCATTTCCGATAGGACAATTATTTGAAAAATCAATTCCAATAGACTTGCGCTTTTTCAAAAAATTTCCATAGACAAACTGTATCCAGCGGGGGAAGGAGACAAGCTGTTTGTCCGATATAAAAACCTGAATATTTTTATACTCAGGAATAACCCGTGCATTAGCAGGAATAAAAATGCCCACCTCACCTGTCTTCACCAGCCCATCCAAACGACTGCAAATTTCATAGGCAAACCGCTCTATTCCAGTTAAATTCCTGCACAAAAAGTCCCCGTTAATAATGTAGCGCATCATGGACACGCTCCCATTTGTGTTACCAAGTCATACAGTTTCTTCGCTGACTTTTTGTACGAGTAACGGTCAAAAAGTTTATCAGGAGCAGCTACCTCTCCTTCCAGCAAAGAATTTAAATCAATACTAGGATTATTGGGGTCAATATAATACACGCAATCCTCGTAAATTTCTGGCAAGCACGTAGCAGTGGAAACAATTGCTGGTGTCCCGCACGCCAATGCCTCCAAGGGTGGAATCCCAAACCCCTCAAAAAAAGATGGAAAGATAAAGGCCCGGCAGTCCTTCATCAAAGCCTTCACCTCCCCATCAGATAAATATCCCATGCAAAGAATATTGTTTAGACTACGAATATTCTCCAGCTCCGGGGGAATCACACTGGATAATGTCGCTCCAGAAATGACAAAATATTCATTAGGAAAGAGTTTGGCATGATTTAAAATCCATTTTAAATTCTTGCGAACAGAAAGGCTTCCCAAGGTAAAAAAGAATTTCCCCTTTTGTAACTGCGGATATTTTTCAAAAATCCCCCTGTCTTCCAAAATATCCTTTATATGATCTGCTCCATTATAAATGACCTGTATCCTCTGTTCTGGTACAAAATAATACTTCATAATCTGCTGCTTGCTATATTCGGAGACGGTACAAACGACCTTCGCTCTACGAGCAATGCGTGAATACATTTTACAAGTTTTATTTCTCAACCGCCTATCCTGTGAAGTGTAAAAATCATCTGGACATACCCGGCAATATATGTCATGAAGAAAGACTATACTCGTACCAACCAGCGGAATATGATTTGTAAAATCAATGCAAATCCCTCTGTGAAAAAACAGAAATATGTCTAACTTCACATTATTAAACTGTTTCCGGCCAGGTGTCTTGGGTAGTTTTTTTACCTTGATGTTCTGAAAGTCAGGAACCGGCTGGGAGACATTTGCAGGCAATACGAGAAGCACCTCATCAGCGGAACATATTTTATCCAATTGACGAACTATTTCATGGGCAAATCGTTCTATTCCGGTCAGATTGCTATTGTAAAATATTCCATTGATAATTATTCTTGCCACAACATCCACTCCTTACTTTCTCACTAACTGAGGAATAAATTTTCTTGTTTTCTTCCAAATCAAGGGGTTTATCCATATACAGAACAGCAAGCTCTTTAAGATAAAAATTCCCAGCTTTGATTGCCTCCGTTTCCTAAAATAATAAATTAACGAAAGGTTGTAATGGATACTGGAAAATGTAGCGAAATATTGCACTGCATCGGAGGATGCCTTCCCCACTCCAGAAGACGAGGCTCCACACAGATGGATTATTTTAGGTCCTGGAATCAAGATGCGACGCTTGCCCTTGGAACACATGATTTCCTGCATATCCGTCTCCTCGCAATACATAAAGAAGCCTTCGTCGAATCGGGCAAGGGGCGAATTCAGCAGAAACAAATCTGCACCAACAATATCATCAACATCTCCTTCCTTATACGCTGTCCTTTCAGAAGCTGCGTTCAGCAAGGGTATCTCCTTTCTAAAAAGGAATTTCCCCAATGATAGTTTCACCACCCCATACAGTGCCCGTGACGAATGGTACAGGGCATTCCTCAATTCAGGAAACGTGCCATAAGAATGGATCACCTCCATGTCCGCATCCAGCAGATTTGCCCCCAAAGCCCCCAGGCTTTCCTTGTCTGGAAAATTCTCCCAGTAGTCAAAGAAAATCTTGACCGCATTGTTCAAAAGCACGGTATCACTATTTAAATAAAAGATGTATTTCCCTTGGGCATGGTCAAGCCCCCTGTTGTTTGCAGAGCCAAAGCCCAAATTCGCATTATTTTCTATCAGGATTACCTGGGGAAACAATTCCCGAACCATATCTTGCGAGCCATCCCCAGAGCCATTGTCCGATACAATAACCTCAAACTGAATCCCCTGCGTCTGAGTGAATACTGACTCCAGACAGTTCCTCAGCAAATCCTTGGTATTGTAATTCACAATGATTACAGAAACATCCATGCCATTTCAGCTCCTGCGTTCATTCTACCCGATTTCCCTGAATGGGGGAAGAGAGGAAGACTTGCATTGCCGCCACCCACCCACGATACTTTAGGGCAGGACATGTGCGGAATCCTCTGCGGGTTCCGTTGCAAGTTCGCAGCAAACTGACAGCGAGGTGTTACCATGGGACAGACTGCCACCAGAAAGATTCCACAGGAAGCAGACCAGGAGATTGAGCTCATCTGCGCAATCATCAAGAACGGCTACCACTTGGGACTCAGCAGCCGCAACAGACTAAGCCCCCGGGAGCGGTTCCAGTTCGCCGTAAAGCTGGAGGAGGTCTGCGCCATAGCCGAGTGGATGTCCCGCTACGTGGAGCATCAGGAGGAAATAGGCTTATCGGAGGAAACGCTGGGACGGCGGTAGGGAGGAAGCTGTGGAGGGTTCTTGACTTGCATCTCCAGAAAGATGAAGCCTCAGTTCACATTTTGAACTGTGATGTAAAATGCGCCATTTTGCAATACAAAATTTCCACAGGTTTAAGGTGTAAAGCTTACACGGACTGTTTGTATGCCAGTTTATTGTACTGACTCGGTAGTTAGCCTGTCTTTATATGACAATTCACGAGCATTTGTCTGATTTTACAACATATATCATTGAAAGCAACACAATGATAACATCATTTCACATTATCTTCCCTTCCTTATTTTTGATTTGAGAAAAGAGCTTTGAAGAATCTAAAAAGCCTTTTATAAAATAAAAAAGGTTCTTAGCAAAATCAAAAGAAAAAATACAACATTCCTTAAAATAAATTTTCAAATCATTTTTGTAATTATTTGTATATTCAGGATATAATTTCATCATAATTAATCGATTACGAACAATAAAATACAAGCGCTTACCTGAATGCTTTGTTATTTTGGGGAGAATAGTCCGTTTAGAAGAGCCCAAGTTATGATACATATGAGCCTCCCGTAGTAGCAATAGCTTATATCCATTCCTTCTCAACCGAAAGCAAAACTCTATGTCAACCTCATCTATAAATAAAGGCTCCAAAAAACATCCCACATCTTGCCAAGCAGATAATTTTATAATATTTCCACTAGTTATAACTTTCTCTGCCTCTTCTACCATTTTCTTTGGTGGAACTATTTTCTCTTCATAATGATTTCCCAATACTTTCCTTTTTAACAAAGCAGCATAAGATAGTATTACTGGTTGATCTGAGTCGGGTGCGAATGACACATAACAAGAATCTTGCTGTGCAAAATCAGCTATCTTATGTATAAATAAAGCCAATTGCTCCGGATTCCAATACGAATCTTGATCCATTGTCATACACCACTCAAATCCCTCATCTATAGCCAGTTGACACCCCTGATTTAATGCTTTGGCAATACCTGCATTTTCAAGATTTGCTATATATCGTGCATTAGAGATTTGCTTTGCAAGCAAACTGTTGTTTGAACTGCTATTATCAACAATAAAAACACAATCCATCATACCTGCATACGATTGTATATTCGCAACGGCATCTCTACCATTCTCCAGCAATGAAGGATTATACCAAACAACGACAGCACAAAGTTTCATAAAACACCTCCCAATAAAAATAATCAATTCAAAACGGAACCAATTTGCTCTTTCAAATATTTTTCGCCGTTGTAGGTTGTCATGGCGATGGAAACTAAAGATTTGTTCATAATAAATACCTTTATTCAGAGTCTTACTTAGTTCTAGCTACTTTATTTTTAATAATCTCAACTATTTGCATCACAAAATAATTCTTAAACAAGAGTAGCACAAAAAAATAAATTACTATTCCAATACTCGTCGTCATAAGGATTTGGAGAAAACCCGAGAACAAGTAATCTTTAATAAAATAAAGCAGTAGACTCATTATTGTACAAGCAAGACATGACTGGGCGAAAGGCTTTGCGAGCTTTCCAAACGGAATTAATTTGTGCAGTTGAATAATATAACAAAGCATCAAGATACACTCTGTTACAACAGTAGCGATACCAGCCCCGAGAGCCCCATACGGTGGGATGAGAAAATAATTCAACACAAAATTTACAAAGGCTCCGGCAATGACAGTATAGAGATACCACTTTTCCTTGGACAGGGAATTGAGGACCGTCCCTCCCAAAAAGCCTGCTGTTGAACTGAACAAAATGACAGGAACCATAACATACATCGCAGGCAATGCGGGTAAAAAGGCAGAACCTGACAACAAAATAAGAATTGGCTTTCCTAGCAGGAACAAACCAGCCATAATGGGAAGAGAAAAACAAAGGATACAATTCATCATATTAAAAATTAGATTTTCATATTTTTCTTGTTCCTCGATTTTTCCTGCATAAACAGAAAGACGAGCAAAAAGCACAGTAAAAACAGCCGGAAACAAATCCCTAATCATTCGGGTCAATTTTGTAGCAGCAGAATAAAAGCCTACCTCTTCATTGGTTGAAAGGAAACCCAACATTGACGTGTCGAGCATAGTGAAGACGCTAATAGCCAATGTTGAACCAAAGAAAACAAAAATGGGCTTTACATGTTTTTTTAGTTCTAGCCTACCAAGACCTGTAAATGAAATAAACTTCCTAGCATGTATTATATTAAAAATATTAGAACCCACAGAGGAAATAACACCAATCCCCGCATAAATCAAATAATCTTCTTTACGTTTTACAAAAGTGAAGAGCAAAATGATACTGACAACCTGAAAAACAACTGATCGTAGCGCAATATACCCGTATTCCTCTACAGCTGAATACAACCAAGAAATGCCCATCGTCGTAAAAATTATTGTCACACTTGTCATATACAGCAGCATTCGATACTCATGGAACTTAGGAACAACAACAATGGAAATATACAACAAGATATACGCTATCAACGTTGACAAAAGATTTATGGTAAAAAGTTCCACCGTGAATTGAGACAATCGTTGCTTATCATGCCGAACTTTTGCAGCCTCTCGAATTCCATACGTTCCAATTCCCAAACTTGCCAACATTCCAAAATAATTTATAATTGAATTGGCAAAATTGACCTTGCCAGTTCCCTCTGGTAACAAAATTCGTGAGGCATACGGAAAGGTTATCAAGGGAAAGAGCAGACTCATTATTGTACGCAAGACGCTATAAAACGCATTCTTCTTCAGTGATTTTTCAGCCATTCACCCCTCTATAGCATTGCGGAACATGCTAAATGCCTTTTCCCATGTAAATTGCCGGATATACTCATTCCCCGCCTTTGCAAGCCGAGTGCGCAAGCTATCATCCTTAATCAGGGTTATAATGTTGTGTGCCAATGATTCCACATCAAAAACTGGAGACAGAAGAGCTGTTTTATCATGTATTGCATACAGAGCAAACCCGCCTATATCAGTACAACACAGCACAGCACCACAAATCATAGCCTCTGCGGGGGGCAATGCCATTCCCTCAGCTTTACTTGCCGCAACGAAAATAGCTGCATTGTTGTAGACGGCGTTATGGGTTTCCCTATCAGGACATTGATGGTAGGTGTACCAATCCGGCAAGGTATCCGGCTTTTCAGGAGTGCCAAACATGGTGACATGAAGCTCCGGGATTTCCTCCTTCACTCTCTCCAGTGCCGCCATTGAGTCAACACAGCGTTTCCTGTCATCCTTATGGTAGAGCATGGCAACCTCTGTAGGACATCGAGCCTCTATGGGATTGGTCAACTTGAAATATTCAAAGTCAAATCCGTTGGGCACTAGCACCGCATCCTGTCCCACACACCTCACACGCTCCTGAAGCCAGGGGGCTATGGTTATTTTCTTCAATGGGAGCCGATAGGATTCATACACCACCTCATCACTGACACCCCATGCCTCAAAATCCTGGATGAAGTAAAATTTATTTTTTTCTGGAATTGATGTAACTGCTGCCAATTCATAAGCGGTACGAAGAGCTGTGGCGACAACCTTTGCTGTCTTCAGCTTCCTAACAAAGAAATCAGTGAAACCAAACACAAGAACTTTCTTGATTCTTGGATTCAAATCAAACCAAGCTGCCGTATGATTGAGAGAATGAACTCCCCGCAATCTACGATAATAAAAACCGGCATATCTTTTAAGGCGGGTGAACACACTCCATGGTTCATTTACATATTCTGCCTGACACAATGGATAAATGATAGACACATCATACCCAGCCTCCGCAAATCGGTTCGCATATTCATAGACTATCTTGTAGCCACCGATCGGCCCGTTCTCCCTGCTCGGCAAGAAGAATGCTATCTTGTTGTCAGCCTGCATAGCCAAGTTACCTCCAGCTGCCTTCCAATCCGAATGAGCCGCATTCTTTTTCAGTGATTTTTCTGCCATAATTTGCCGCCAGTATACCACGCTTGCAGCCCTTGGGGAATAGGACAAAACGAGCCCTACAACTCTCCTAGGTACACAACCTTTATTTCTGTGATTTGCTTGAGTTGTTTGTCATTAGTAAAGAACACATCACAATTGCACTCCAGGCTTGCAGCTATCTGTAATGCGTCTGCAAGTTTTATACTCTGATATTTTGCTCTTACAAAGGCCGCTTTTTCTGCTACCCCTGCTGATATTCGCGGGCATCCACGCCTTCCCACAGCTCCTTCATGCTTCCTGCAAATTCAGCAAGTGCGGCTTTTCTCTTTTCCCTCTTGACAAATCTTTGTTCCAACAAAGTCTCTTTCTCTTGCTTCTGAAGGAGAAAAAGCATAAAATCATATACCTCTTGTTGAGATGAAAAACTGAGTGAATTGTAAAGCTCTGTCATGTTTTCTGGCATTATGCAACCTCCGCTACAGTATACCACGCTTGTAGCCTTTGGGGAATAGGACGCCCTACGCAAAAAATCATGGACGGGGCGGGCGGGGAATTGTCACCTTGAACTGCTCGCCCTCCCGGTCATCCTGAAAGATGATATCAGGCTGCCGCTTGAGGGCACGAGCAATGCCTGAACCAATGCCACGGTACCGCATGAGCTTAGAGGCATAGGAGACAATCAGATTATTCCGTATGACTGCATTTCCCAGCTTGATATTCTCAATGGTAAGGGAGTTGGGAAGACAGCCGGGGCTAATAATTTCAATCCTGTTGTCAAAAATGAAAATCCTGATGGGGGCATTCTTCGTGTAGTCCCGGTGGGTCAAGGCGTTCTGCATCAGCTCCTGCAAGGCAACCTCCGAAATCTCCAGGATGCCTGTGCTATTGTATCAGGCACAATCATCTCATCAACATACACCAAGCCACATCTCCTTCTGAACGCCGAAAAGAATCATGCCGCCCTTTGTATTTGCGAGGGCAATAATTTCTGCTGCGATGCTGTCATTGTTGTCAAGCGTCTCTTTGAATTGAACCCGGCTCGTCTCTCCGCAGGCAACAATTTCCAAAAGCTCAGGCTGTGTCATGCTTGCCACTATAGCAGTTTTATTTTCCTTGAACAAGGATAGCGGAGGCACTACAGCTCCTCCTGAATCAGCTCAACCATCTTGCTGATGTCGGCCTCGTGCATCAGATGATAATTCGACAATATTCTTTCCAAAGGATAGCTTTCCAAAAGCACCCGGAAGGGCTGCTGCAGCTTCCACTGGGCATAGGCCACCACAAAGCCAACCCAATACTCTGCCTAGGGATAATATGGCTCTTGCAGCGCCTCCTCGACTTTCCCCTCAATATCCTGATACAAGAAAAACGCCAGCTCCAGCCCTGATTTACCGCTGAGAAAATCGGGGTTGCCAAATTCGATCTGGGTGGGAATAATGGACGACAAAAAATCCTGCTGCAATTCTTCTGGCGACTTGCCCAAGGTGCGCAGGCAAAACTGGAACAGGAAGCCGAGGTTCTTCTGCACATCAGACAGATACAGCTGGTCATAGCTCAATGCCATGCAACAACTCCGGGTTTCTAAAAATATCTACCAAATAGATGGCGTCCTGCACACTTAGGAAATCACTTGCATAACCGTCTGTATTTTTTGGCACGCCCACTCCTTTGCCAGCTCCAGATGCTGGGTGCAATAAAACCCCAAGCCATAGTCATTACGAGGATTACCAGCACCAAACTGTGGAGTCTCTACAATTCTTTCTGAACCGTGATAGAGTGTCATCGCTACAGGCTATACTTTGCACCGAGGTTAAAGGTGAAATTATAAATATCTGTTATGTCCTTATTAGTGTCGTAATACGGATTGATAATCCAATCGAAGCCCAAACCTCCAAACACAGAAAAACTTCTCGTTATATAAAATAAAGAGTCTACAGAGATAATAAAGTTTGCTTTATACCACTGATTTTCATTTCCTACTTTCCAATACATGTATGTATCATCTGGATTGTTTCTTGAAATAGTTAAACCTGTCATTCCTTTTGGATAATACAGATTAAAGACAAGCGTCTGAGAATTACCTCCAACACCTAAAGGAGAACCAACAGCCTGTCCCCTGTTTGTATACCCTTGAACAACTTGATGATGGAAATTGAAAGCATATTTTGCTCTCTGTCTATTTCTTGGTAACTCAAAATTGGCATATTCTAAAACGAACTCCCCCTTTAAGGAGGTCCCAAAGTTGAATACCTTTTTCAAACCTGCAATAATCATCATGGAATCAAAAGGGTATCTAGCAAATCCCTTTAAGAAACCTCCTTGAAAAAAGTCATCGACTCCCACCTCACCGTAGACCTCGAATCCCACCTGGGGGAAAACCCAGTCAAAGCCAAAGCTCATCTTCTGGTCTTCTCCTGCCCCCTGTTCTCCCACGTGGGTATTTTCTGCCAGGGGCCAGATATACTTCATGTTCGCCCAGTCCCACTTCACCAAGCAGACCCGGTTGGCAAAGAGGGTGAGGCCAGGAACAAAGGAGGGTGCGTAGGCAAGGGCCAGGCCGTGAATCATGTTGTGGTTGTTGCTGTCGTCATTGTCAAAGTAGTCGGACTCGGTGAGGCGGCCGGTCCAGATGCGGGCCTCCACATCGCCCAAATACCAACCAAGCCAAGGCAGCACCACGGGCTGGCGGCGCAGGCCGATGTCCACCTTGGGATAGGAGGGGGCATTGTTGGAGTGGAGGATGGGATTCATAGAGGCGGGTCCCAGCCAGATGGCCTGTGTCCCAAAGCCCACCGTAAAACTGTGCCACGTCCAGCGTACCTCGCTGTCTCCCCAGTCGTACACAAAGAAGGGCTTGTCCCCGAAGCGCTGGGGTGCGTCCACGCCCACATTCTTGCCATAGCCCCAGAAGTAGCCATAGGGACTGTCGGTATTGGAGGGCATGAGGTCAAAGCTCAGGTTCTGGCTAAAGCTCAGCTGGGGCTTGAGGGTGAGCTCAAAGCCGTAGCTTTCGAATCGGATGCCGGCGGTGAGGCTGGTGTTGTAGCCCTTCCCCTGCCACAGGGCTCCGTCGTTCTGGCCGTAGGGGGCGGCGGTATTGTAGCTGTTGTACCATTCCGGGCCGTAGACCTTCAGGTCAATTCCCTGGAGCAGACCCCGGGCAAACCAGTTTTCCGCCGGGCTTGCATCCTGCCACAGGGTGAAGGTGGTTCCCAGATTGTTTCCGGCCCACACGTGGCTGCCCTCTGCGGCCTCTCCCTCCAGCCGCCACTGGCCGTCCGAGAGGGTTCGGTAGTTCAGGGCGGGACGGTTTGCCAGTCCCTGTAGGGACAGGAAGCCGTAGTAGTCCTCCTCGGCGGACTTCAATGCTTCTTGAGAAAAAAGCCCCACCGGCAGCAGCAGTAGAACCAGCACAAGTGCACTGATTGCCCTGAAAGAAAACGTGAAATTCTCATTAAAACGAACCATATCGCCCCCTTATCCCAACGATTCTATACCTTTCATCCCCTTTGCGCAACTGAAAACTATCTGAAGTCACCTACGGATCACTTCTCACTCCCCTTCCAGCAGCACAGGAATAACACAGTAAATTCTCCCCCACTCCTCCCCCGATGTAAAGGGCAGGCAAGCATCAAGCGAACTTTGCTGGTTCCATGCTTCTTTTTCAAAAAAGTGTGTTATAATAAGACGCTATGAGAAAGAACTACCTGAAAGTGCTTTTCACCGGCTTATTGTGCCTGCTGACGATGCAGGGTGTCATGGCCCAGTATTCCTTCTTGAATGACTACATCTCCACGGAATGGTCCACGGTGGAGGGGCTGCCTGCCAATGCCATCAATGATGTGATCCAGACAGCCGACGGCTACATCTACCTGGGAACCTATGAGGGACTGGTCCGGTTCAACGGCTTTGAATTCACCCTCCTCAACAAGCACAGTGGCTCGGAATACAGCTTTATCTCGGCCCGTGCCATGATACAGGACTCCCAGGGAAACCTCTGGCTGGGATCCAACGGAGAGGGACTGCAGAAGACCAGTCCCGATGGCAGCAAAACCATCTATACCATGGAGAACGGCCTGCCCAACAACTCCATCCGGGCAATGACAGAGGACAAACTGGGCAACGTCTGGATTGGCACCGCCAGCGGAGTCTGCTACATCACCCCTGAGGATGCGGTAATCCTACCAAAGGCGGCGGACAATGCTCCCATCGGCAACAGTCTGGTGGAGGAGCTGTTCTGCGACTCCGCCGGACGCATCTGGATCTGCACCACTGATGCCCGAGGTCTCTTCTATTACTCCGACAACATATTCCACCGCTACCAGGAGCTGGACCATCTGGGCACCTTCTTCGCCACCGCCATCTCCCAGGACAATTTCGGCACCTTCTGGATTGGACTGGGCCACAGAGGGCTGGTGAAGGTGAACCAGGAGGGCGTGGAGCAGATTGTCAGCAACACCATCCTGGACAACACGCCCCTCTATCACATCTGCCACGACACCAATGGCGCCACCTGGCTGGGAACAGAGCAGGGACTGGTGCTGTACCGAGAGGGCAAGTGGGCGGAGCATGTGTACCACAACAACTCCGTCAACAAGATTATCCAGGACCGGGAGGGCAACATCTGGGTAGCCACGGACTCCAAGGGCCTGACAAAAATCAGCTCCGGCCGGTTCAGCGTCACCAATCTGGGCACTGCCGTGAACGCCATAGCCCAGGGACTGGACGGCCTGGTCTGGGTGGGGGCCGATGACGGGCTCCACTGCTACCAGAACGACACCCCGGTGGAGAACCAGCTCACCAGGTACTGCAAGGAGCTGCGAATCCGCCATGTGGAAATTGCCCACAACGGCGACGTGATGGTGAGCGCCTACACCAAGCCCGCCCACATCCGCTACAGCCCTGCCACCGGCCGCATCCAGAACTGGTCATCCGACGATGGACTGGCCGGAGACAAGACTCGTGTTTCCATCCAGCTGGACAACGGCGACGTGTACGTGGGCACCACCACGGGACTGAGCATCCTGCGGCCAGATGGCTCTGTCCATACCTTCCACAAGGACGACGGCTTTCCCAACGAATACATCATGTGCCTGTATCAGGATGACGACGGCGTTGTGTGGATTGGCACCGACGGCGACGGTATCTACCTAATGAAGGACGAGAAGATTTTCGACAAGATTTCCCCTGCCAACGGACTGGCGGGCAACGTGGTCTTCAAAATCATGCAGGACAGCTCCGGGGTCTACTGGATCTGCACCGGCACCGGCATCTCCCGCTACCAGCAGACTGACAACACCGACGAGACGACGAAGCCCTGGCGCAGCTTCTTCAACTACAACTCCGTCAACGGTTTGGGAACGGACTCCGTGTTCCAGATGATCATCGACCACAGCAACACCGCCTGGATGGTGAGCAACCGGGGCATCTCCTCCGTTCCCCTGGCAGAGCTGAACGAGCTGGCCAACGGGCAGAACAAGCGTGCCAAGGTGGACGCAAAATTCTACAGCCAGAACGACGGCCTACGCTCCGACGGTACGAATTCCACCGCACTCAGCATGCGGGACCGAAACGGCCGCATCTGGTTCACCATGGTGGACGGATTCGCCATCTACGACCCCCTGAAGAACCAGGCCAGCGGCATCCTCCCCCTTGTTCACGTGGAGTCCATCGTGCTGGACAATGTGGAGCTCGGCAGAAAGAGCAACAACTTCAGCATTCCGGCGGGAGCACGGCGCCTGGACTTCACCTACACAGGGCTGAGCTTTGTGGCTCCAGAGCGCATCCGATTCAAGCACATGCTGGTGGGATTCGACACGGACTACAGCCAGCCCACCCAAAACCGCAACGTCTCCTACACCAACCTGCCGCCGGGAGACTACCGCCTGCTGATTACCGCCATGAATTCTGATGGCCTGTGGAACAGCTCCCCCACCATCGTCAGCTTTACCCAGGAGTCCTTCTTCTGGCAGCGGCCTACCTTCTGGACAGGCTGCGTCCTGATGCTGATGGTCATTGTACTGCTCCTCGTCTACTGGCGGGAACAGATAAACAGAAGGCGACAGCAGATGCTGGAGGAGATGGTGCAGCTGAGGACGGAGGACCTGCGGCAGGAGCAGAAGAAGTCCGACAAGCTTTTGCGAAACATCCTGCCGGACAAGGTGGCGGACAAGCTGAAGCAGCTGAACACGGAGAATGTGGCGGACTCCATGGCGGAATACTTTGACGAGGCCACCATCCTCTTTGCCGACATTGTGGGCTTTACCCAGATTTCCGAGCGGGAAGGCCCAGCCAAGATGGTCGCTGCCCTGAACAAGCTGTTCACCCTCTTTGACCACCGGGCATTAAGCATGGGTGTGGAGAAGATAAAGACCATTGGAGACTGCTACATGGCGGCCTGCGGCATTCCCACCCCGAATTCCAACCACGTGATGACCATGGTGGAATTCGCCAAGGGAATCCAGAAGGATTTGGAGGAATACAACAAGGACTCCCCCATCCATTTCACCATGCGCATCGGCTTGAATTCCGGGCCGGTGGTGGCGGGTGTCATCGGAACCCACAAGTTCATCTACGATGTGTGGGGCGACACGGTGAATGTGGCCTGCCGCATGGAATCCCTCTGTACACCAGGCAAGATCAGAGTCACCGACACGGTGCGGAAGGCCCTGCAGGAACAGATCTTCGGAACCATTGACTTTGAAGAAGAGGTAGATGTCCGGGGAAAGGGTATCATGCACACCTACGAGCTGTAGGCTGTCCACTGAAAAAGCACGGGGCATTCACCTTGAGCGGTGAACGCCCCCTTTAATTATTCGCCGCCCAAGCGTCTGGCTGGATAGCTGAATCCGTACCACTCCTAGTGGCAGTCCCTGGCAATCCTGTCTGCCAGCCATTCCACCTGACCGGAGGCAATGTCGTAGTAGGCCCCCACCACGCTAGTCTTGGACGTAAAGGCTCCCACCGCATCCTGCAGTCGGGTCACCATATACCGCACACTTCTCTTTGTCATCATCTCTACCGTGTCTCCCACCTGGAAGGCTGGCCGCAATGCGTCCACCACGCCCTGGAAGCTCCGCAGGGAGGTGGAGCCAGCGTGAGCTGCTGTCATGGCACCGCAATGGCTGTGGCCGCAGACAACCAGCAGGGGACACTTGAGAACCTCCACCGCATACTCCATGCAGGCCACCACCATGTCATCCACCAAATTTCCTGCATTACGAATCACAAAGAGGTCACCCATACGCTGGTCAAAGAAAATCTCCGGCACCACCCGGCTATCAGAGCAGGAAAGCACTGCGGCAAAGGGATGCTGTCCCCTGGGTAAAATTTCCCGGTCCATGGCATAGCTGGACTTGTCGCACAGCTGACCCTGCACAAATCGTTGGTTGCCCTCCCGCAGCAGCTGCAATGATTGCTCTGCGTCGCCAATATGTTCCGAAGGATGATGTAGTTTCATGCAGACTCCTTTGTTCACCTATTCCCTCATTCTATCATAATTCTTTTTTTTTCATTATACTGTACATATCATGGAATACATTAAATTACGATTAAAACCACGCTCGCTCCTGGTACTCCTCATCCTGACGTTAGTGTTGTGGAGCTGCCAGAAGGAAGCCCTGCCGCCCCAAACCCAGCTTCATCTGGGCACCGTTTGCACCATCAATCTGTTTGATGATGGCACCATCGACCTGTACACCGCACTGTTTCAGCGGCTCAAGGAGATAGAACAGGTGTTCAGCGTGCGGATTGCCGCCAGCACCATCTCCCAGGTGAACCAAGCGGCGGGCATTGCGGCGGTGGCAGTACCGGAGGAGGTGCTGCTGGTGCTGCAGCAGGCACTGGACATTGCAAAAAAAACTGGCGGTGCCTTTGACCCCACCATCGGCCCCTTGGTGGATTTGTGGGACATCGGTGGCGACAACAGCCAGGTTCCCTCCCAGGAGGCCATCGACCACGCCCGCTCCCTCGTGGACTACCGCCTGGTGGAGCTGAATCTGGAACAAGGAACCGTCTACCTTCCCAAGCAGGGGATGGCCTTGGATCTCGGGGGCATTGCCAAGGGATATGCCGCTGATGAACTGGTGGCCATGGTCCAGGAGGCTGGCCTAAAGCGGGGCCTCTTTGACTTGGGGGGCAACATCTACGCCTTCGGAACAAAGGCCGACGGCTCCACCTGGCGGGTGGGAGTGAAGGATCCCGCACAACCAGGCGGAAGCCCCGCACTGGCCCTGGCAGTCCAGGATCGTAGCGTGGTGACCTCCGGCATGTACGAGCGCTTCTTTGAGCAGGAGGGCATTCGCTACCATCACATTCTGAATCCAGCTACAGGCTATCCAGTCTGGAACGACATCCAGTCCGTCACCATCGTCAGCAAAAACTCCCTGCTGGCGGACGCACTCTCCACCTCCGTGTTCCTGCTGGGTCGGGAGAAGGGACTGGCGCTGCTGGAATCAGAGGATGCGGAAGGCGTCATCATCGGGGAGGACAAGCTGGTCTATCCCACCAGCGGAATAGCAGACCAGCTTTCCGTCGTGGCAAGCAGCTACCAGCTGGCAGATTGATGCGGGCGGGAATCTCCTCACTCAGCCTTACAAAAAACATTGCTTTTTCATTGCTTTTGTAGTACATTATAAACACGGAGGCATATATGAAGACAGCAGTGGTACAGACAAGGGTTGACGCAACCCTCAAGCAGGATGCGGATGCTTTCTTTGAATCCATCGGAATGGATACAACTACAGCCATACGCATTTTCCTAAAACAGACATTGATTCAACGCAAAATTCCCTTTGAGATTGTTCAGGCTGACTCTTTCTATTCTGAAAAGAATATGAAGGCCTTGGAGCACTCAAAGGCGCAAATGGAAAATGGGCAGCATTCAATACGGGACCTTGTCGAGGTGTAAAAAATGCACAAGGACTTTTCAGACGATGCTTGGGCAGATTATACCTATTGGGTAGCACAAGACAAAAGAATCCTCAAAAAAATACACCAGCTTCTTGAGGACATTGAGCGCAACGGACATGATGGAATAGGACATCCAGAGCCACTAAAAGGAAACTTTAGTGGCTATTGGTCAAGAGCCATAAATGAAAAGCACAGATTAATTTACAAGATTGAAGATGGTTTAATCAAAATCATCCAATGCAGAAATCATTATAACGACAAGTAAAAGACATTTCCTGCTACCAGCTGGCAGATTGAGCTGTTTCTAACCAAGCAATTAGTTTTCAGGCGAGAGGCTCATTCAGCGGGCTTTCCGTCCAAGATTTCCATCATCTGCGCTGGTGTGACAATGAATTTCCTAACAGGATAATGCTTCATGTTACCTGTTACAAGGTAGGCATTATCTTGTTGTCTCTCCATGGCAACCTCATAAAATACCAAGTCATCCTGATCCACTAAAATTTCTCCTGTCGGTGTGGGAAAAACCTCAAGGCCAAATTGCGTAAAAACACTCAGGAAGGTGGAAATTGTATCTGGCTGTAAATGGAACTTCTTTCTGCGAAGCACAGCATCATATTCAGCAATAATATCTGCATGGTACAAAGGGATGATTCTACCGTCCAAAACCGCTTCAATCACTTTAACGGTAGGCGACGCTCGGTTTTTGGAAATCAAAGCCGAGACAAGCACATTTGTATCTATAACTGCATAGCAGGCCATGCACTCACTCTTCCGGCTGCATTCTAGCGGCCGTGATTTCGGCATTGATTTCGTCAAGGCCCATCTGTGGAACATCTTGTGCTTGCTGCCGAAGCTCCTGAAAGGCTGTTCGTGCCTGGCTTCTTGTTACAGAATATTCCGGCAATCGGGCCTCAAAGGGCAAGCCTTTGGCCATAACGCTTCTTTTCATAAACATCCTGAAAGCTGTAGGCAAATCCATTCCGAGGGCTTCATAAATTTCTGTCACTTCTTGCTTCAATAATTTATCAGTCCTAAACTGAACCAGAACCTGTTCTCCCATATCCACCTCTCATACAAATACAAAATAATACATTTATATGAATAGTATAAGACATTCAACTACATAAAACAAGTTTTATTCCCCTTCCCGCAGGTCCAACAGCAGGTCTAGGGTCCAGTCCGCCGAGGTGTGGCGGAGGGCAACCAGGTTGCCGGTGCGGGTGGCGCTCAGGGGAAGGCTTGCGGTGAGGGGGTAGAGCTCTGAGCGTTCGGAGGTCCAGTCCTGCATCAGCTGAGCTTCCACTGTGTAGACCAGGCTACCCGACTCATCCAAGGTAGGGGTGAACAGGAAGTAGAAGGTTTCGTTGCGCTCCTTGCCGCCGGCCTTTACCAGGCGGTCGCCGGTGAGCAGGAAGGCTCCCGCCGGGTCTGGCTGGGAAAAATACACGGTGGTGCAGGTGGGAAGCAGGTCCGTGGCGTTTGCCCTGAACCGAAGGATGCGGGAGGGGGAGAGGTTTTCTGTTTTTACCGGCTCCTGGGTGGCAGCCTGGCTGGACTCCTGCTGGGCTACATCCCTCTGTGCGGCAAGGATTTCCAGCTGGTGGAGAATCTGCTGAAGGGTGGCGGCGGTGGCCTCCGGTTCAGCCTGATTTTCCCCCTGGCCGCCCGAAGCGGTTCCCCTGTCCTCGGTGGATGTAGTCCCCCTGCCGGTGAAATCGGCAGAGTCGGCAGAATCCCGCAGCGCTTCCAGGGCCTCCTCCAAGGCCTTGGTGTCCAGCCCGCTGGAGCCAGACAGGGCGGAAAGGTACTCCTTCAAGTCATCCTCGTCCTCCACGCCCTTCAGGGCCTCTAGGCTTTTCAGTGCATCCAGCCCATTCAGTCCGCCCAAGCCGGAAAGTCCCCCAAGACCGCCCAAGCCGCCGAGGGATTCCAGGGCCTCAAGTCCCCCAAGGCCGGAAATGCTCTGGGCGGTGAGGGCTAGGCCGGCGGCAGTGTCCTTGGTGTCCGTGGAGTCGGACTTGTCGGCGGGCTGCTGCTGGGCGGGACTCGCCTGACTGGGGAGGTAGGGGACGCTTCCCCGCCAGGGAGCCGGCGGGCGGGAGGAGGGGTTAGACAAGCTGGGCATGGACGGCGAGTCGATGGAGGGCATGGAAGGAAAGTCCGAGGCAAAGAGCCCGCCATCAAAACCGCCCGTCACCCACAGGGCTACAGCAAACAAGCTGGTTTTCAGCAAGTTGTTTTTCATAACGTTTCCCTCCTTTGCCAATCTGCCCGCCTGCTACAGGCTGGCAAGGCTTTCCTCCACCAGCTCAAGGCGGGAGGTCAGCTGCTGGATGGTCTTTTCCAGCCGCCGCTTTTCCTGCTCCAGCTTTGTCTTCTGGTCCACCTCCTCCGACTTCCGCTTCATCATGGAGCGAACCGAATCGGGGCTATGACCGCCCAAAAGCTGGTCCTCCGCCTCCTGCCGCTTGGCCTGGGGCATGGAGGCCACCAGCTTCATGTTGTCAAAGCCTAGGGCGGGATTTACCTTGGCGGCGGCCACCCTGGTGATTGACATGGCAGCGGTGCGGGGAAGCCGCAGCACCCGGTCGATGTAGTCCTCGTAGCGGATGCCCGCCTCCTGGCAGAGCTTGTGGGCCTTGGCCAAAAGCTGCCCGAATTCCTGCATGAGCCGCCCGTTGGCCTCCAGGTAGTTCTTGCGGATGTCCTCGGTCAGCTCCGCCAGCTCCGGGGAATTCTCCAAGCCGATGACGTAGTAGCCCTTCTGCTCCGCCACCTCCAGCAGGCCGTGGAAGCGGGCCCAAAACTGGTTGGTGTGCACCCGCTGGTAGGAGCCAGGCTTGGCCCCCAGGGAATGCTCCAGCTTCTCCTCGTTCAAAAGGTGGTGGGCGTACTCGTGGATGGCGGTGTAAATCAGCTGGTTGTCCGAGGTGAAATTCCTGTTGTGCAGGAGGATTTCGCAGGTGTCCGGCTTGTACAGGCCGTTTACCCGCTTGCTCTCCTTGCCGGTGAGGATGACGGAAAACTCCAGCTGGCTTTCCTCAATGTCCAAAAGCATGGCCTTAATCTGGTCCTGGTTCATAGTATCTCCATCTGTGAAAGAATGATTGCCGTGGCGGTGGTGGCGGCAGTCTCTGTCCGCAGCACCCGCTGTCCCATGCTGCAGAGGGTAAAGCCAGCCTCGCAGAACAGCCTCCGCTCCGCCGCCGTCCAGCCCCGCTCGCTGCCGATGGCCGCCACCACGCCAACCTCTTGCAAGGAAGCGCCAGCCCTTTTTAATTCAGCTTCTTGCTGCATTAAAAATTTGTTCAGTGAAACGGTAGGCTCCACATTGTCTAGGGCAACCTTAATACTGGTGTTGCCCGCAACTCTAATACTGGTGTTGCCCGCAACCTTGACGCTGTTGGTGGCGGCAGCTGCTTCCAAGCAGGCGGCTACATCACGATGCACGAAGACCTGTGGCACGTGGGTACTTTTTGCCTGGATGGAACCGTCCTTGAGCATGGCGGCCAGCTCCTCCGGCTGGGATAAACTAGCTTTTAGATAGGATTTTTCTCCCAATTCAGTGCCACATAAATGAACCTGACTTACTCCCAGACTAGCAATATCTCGTAAAAGTCGTTTTAACTGAATGGGGCGAGGAAAACCGATAATCATAGTCAGAGGATACAGGGGTTTTCCATTTCCTGTGGGAGTAAACTCGAAGGAAAGTCCTTCCTCATTCCAAGCTGTAATTTGGGCCACTCCGGAAGGACCATTTATAATTCCTGCTTCAAAAGTATCTCCCACCTCCTTGCGTAAAATCCTTTGCAAATGCTGCACCCTCTGGTCGGCAAGAGGTAGGGGCGAGTTAATTTCATGTGAATGAAATAAGACTATGTTCATGAACCTTCAGTATAACGAAAAAAAAGCTTCCTCGCTACTGGTCAAAAAGCTTCTGGTGGTTGGACAAAACCAATAAAGTCATCAAGAAAAATGTCAGGAACAGCTAAAAACTCGTCAAGAAAAATGTAAAAGGGAGCCTACCGCCGACACAGGCGCCGCAGTGGCTCCCTCAACAAACTAGCTGTACAAGACTGACTGGAAGCCCATGGCAATGGCCCGTGCCCGCTGCAAGACAGCATTTGCAGGCTCCGGGTCAAAGACCTGGTTCAGGCTCTCCTCAAAGAGGCCCAGCCAGATGTCAAAGTATTCCTTGGGAAATCTTGGCAGCTCCATGTGGGCCTTCATGGGGTTTCCCTGAAAGCTGCCTGTTCCCAGCAGCATTCCCCGCCAGAACTCGCCAATCTTCTTCTTGTGCACCTCCCATTTTTCGTCGCTGGTGCCAATCTTATTGTTAAAGATGTCTCCCACGCCGTTTTTGTCTGCACGAATCTTGGCGTAGAAAATGTCCATCAGGAGGTCGATTCCCTCCTCACACACAGTGCTATATCGTTCCATAAAAAACAAACTCCTTGCGTCTTTGCGGCTCCAGTATAGCGAAAAAAAGGGCCGTCGCCAACTGCCCGTCGCCAACTGCCCGCCGTCCACGCAGCAGCGGACTTAATCCTCTATCATACAAGGATAAAACCTGCATCTAAAAAATGGAAAATCCTATTGACTATTTTTTTTCAATTTGATAAAAAATGCAACAAAATGACAGGCATGGCAGGGAACTTCCCGCCACTGTACATGTATTATCTGCAAACTTTATAGAAGGAGACTTGCATGAAAAAGAGCGTCAGGAAAAGAATTCTTGTCAACATTGCTGTAAGCATTGTACTAGGAGCAGCAGCAATCATGATGGCATGCGATAATGCTGCCAACACAAATGGAGAAAAGTCGAATACCCCCCCCTATAACCTTTACAGATGAAGACTTCATCTATAACGATGGAACGGAACCACAGCTTTCATTCACAACAAATAAGAGCGGAGACAAAGCCCTGCCTTTCCTTAGCAAAGATGCAATCAAGGAACGACTGGCAAAGACAGCTCCTTCCTTGATTGACGACGATGTGAGTAAGCTCATGGTGGAGCCAGTCAGCTATACCGCACCCTATTCCATTGGCAAAGCAGACCCCAATGCACTGCGGCTTGCTCTTGAGCGTGCCAATGTATTCCGAAGAATTGCAGGTCTCCATCCTGTCACCTTGGACGAAAATCTGACCACTGCTGCACAGAAAGGTGCTGCACTCATGGCTATTACGGGTGTTTCCGGCCACGGCAAACAGCCTAAGCCAGAAGGAATGGACAACGACCTGTACAGTGCAGGTATAGCCGCAACAACAAAATGCAATCTTGCCACCAATAGCAGCCTGGTGGACACAATAGGAACTTTTATAGATGACCACGGGGGAACGGGCGACAACATCCACGCAAATGCAAAGGTGGGTCATCGAATGAAATTTTTGGACCATCGCCTTACCAGCCTTGGATTTGGCATTGCCCCGGCAAACCCTACGGGCGGTATAAACGCAACCCTTGCCAACTACAGCAATCTTGAAAATGCAAAGCATCCTGACATGGGTTCCTGGGACTTTGTAGCCTGGCCTGCCCCCGGCTACTTTCCCCTAAAGGCGGGGGTCTTTGACCGCTACCCGAGCCTGCTCCCCCGCTGGTCTGTCACGCTAAACCGGGAGACTTATCGCTTTATTATCAGCCAACCAAACCAAGCAAAGGTTGTGATCACTCACGTGAATGCCCCCGATGGAGAAAAGACCTGGACCTACGACACATCTGCACCCAATATGTACATCGGGACTTCCGACATTGTATTCCCCGACTCCAGTAATGGCGGATACAAACCGGAACCCTACATGAGCTATGTCTTCTTTATCAATGACCCCACTCACCGCTACAACGACGGCGACATCTACAAGATTGAGCTGACGACGCCAAAGGGTGAGACAATCTCCTACACAACAGAATTTTTTGATGCCACAAAATGAGCCGATGCTACACTGAAGACAAGATGACTGCTTGAAGAAATTTGCAGAAGGAATCAAACCATTCCTTCTGCAATTTCTGCCGTACCAGAAGTATCACGTTGAGAAAAAATTTTCTCAAAAAAGACACCCGCTGGAGGGAGCCACCCTCACGGGCAAGGTGCTGGCCGCCTACCACGGCGGGTGGGTGGTGTTCAAGGGTTATTAGGAAGTTCTTTTCTTTGCACATTGTAAGAAACAACACAACTCTGACAGCTATTTCGTTATAAATCAAGATATTGATATTTTTGTAACAATTTGCTAGTATTCCCTGACTTTTTGGTATGAGAAAAAATCACCTTTTTCATACCTCTACTGCCCTTCTCCTCGCAATATGAGGGGGGGGGGTATTTTTATTTTAAAAATAATTTTGAACTGGCAAACATTTTTAAGGAGTCTTGAATGAAGCGAATTTTGACGGGAGCAATACTGCTCATAACAGCCTGCACCACAGCCGTCAGCCAGGTATCACTTTTGAATGAGTCTACCAACGGCCTGTTCCGCAATGTGAACGACTTTGTCATCAAGCCGAACGTGATGTTCAACACCGTGGAGACAAAGCAAGTGATTGTTGGCGGCGGTTTCAATGACTTGACCTTCAAGAGCGACACCAATGGCGGCGGCCTCATCGGCTACTACCATCCCGGCAAGCTGCCCTGGAGTGTTGCAGCCGCCTTGGACATGAAATCCGCATATCATAATGTAGAAACAGTAGTAGAGACTAATGGAACCACAACAAGTACTATCGAGTACAAGAATCCCGCCTTTGACACCTACCAAGGCGGGCTGCGGTTTACCATCGGTTTTCCTGATGTCATGAATCTCTCTGCCGGTATTGTGGCCCATTTTGAGGGAAAAAGCCAAAACGGGGCAGAAACAACAACAACTGTAGGAGACAAAACAACAACCACAATTAAAGGGCAAACAAAAGAATTGGATGTCATACTTGGTATTCCTGTAAGCATCCAGTTCACCCCTACGATGCACAATTTCTTTGAGCCATACATTTTCATCTCGCAGGACAAGAGGATTGTTGGCGGCGACACCGCAACCAATGCTGATGCTGGTTCGGAAAAAAACACAAACTTTGTTGAATATGCCCTGTACGACAAGTTTACCATGAAAGATTTATTCCCCGCACCATTGGGAGAAGAAACAGCTTTTTGGTTGGGAGTTGGTGTCGGCAAAGGAACAGGAACAGGAACCCTCGTAGGTGTGGAAGAAATTGAAAAACCTGCCTATGACTCAGTGGATTTCGAGTCCATCGGATACGAGGTGAAGGTAGCCACCCAGCTGGGTATGTCCAACCTTATCGATTTTTCCGTTGGAACCATCCAGCTGCGGGTAAAGCCCATGACATACTTTGACTTCCTCTTTGGAGTGCACAAGTCCTTTACCTTTGGAGCCACTGTAGCCATAGCAGCCGGAGCCTACGCACCTTTGAGCGACCTGCCGCTGGCCCTGTTCTTTGGTGTAACTCCTGGCCTGCAGTTCTACAACACAGCAAAATATGACGAGTCAGATACTGGCACAACAAAATCAGCCAGCCGGGCCTTGACGACAAGCGCATTCTGGTCAGGAAAAGTGGGAATCAGTGTCCTGATGCCGCAGAACATGGCCTTTGACATCACCTTGAATGTAAATCAGAGTGGCAAGTCAATTGGACTTTCCGCCTTGATGGCCGTATCACTGTAGTGTTTAAAAATAGGAAAACTAAGGAGTTTTGCATGAAACGATTTTTTCTAGGGGCATTGACCCTCATAATGATATCTTCTCTGGCGACAGGCCAGGCTTCTCTTTTGAACGAGGCAACAAACGGCCTGTTCCGCAATGTAAACGACTTTGTGATTAAGCCAAATAGTATGTTCAACACGGTGGACTCAAAGCAGGTTATTGTTGGCGGCGGGTTCAATGCAATGGGCTTGGAAGGGAATTCCAACAGCGGAGCACTCTTGGGATATTACCACCCAAGTGCAATCCGGTGGAGCACCGCCGCTTACTTGAAGCTGACCTCCGAAGACCATAAGGTGGAAGAACACTTCACAGAAGGTAATGTAGAAGTTCAACACAAAAACCCTGCCTTTGAGCGATATGACGGAGGTGTACGATTTACCCTTGGACTTCCCGACACATTGAACCTGTCTGCCGGACTGTTGTTTCTCTTTGACGGAAACACCACACAACCTATAGAATCCACAAGAATTGAGAACGGCACAGAAACAGTCACCGTCAATACTGCAACGAATACTGCAAAGTTTACCATGGGCATTCCTGTTGGCTTGGAGTTTACGCCCTCAATCTACAATTATTTCAGTCCAATCGTTCACATCACGCAGACCACCACCATTGCTGGCAACAACCCAACCGGACCGGATGGCCAGCAAGGCAATGGTTCAGAGGACAAGGATACCGCAGTTGCCTTTACGCTCTATGACAAGCTCACCATCCAGGACCTGCTCCCCGCTCCCCTTGGCTCAGAGACGGCCTTCTGGATTGCAATCGGAAACATGGAGCTTTCCAAAATAGCGGAGATAGATGAGCTGGAAAAACCAGCCTACACGACGCAAGATGATACAGCCAACGGTTATAGCAAACTGAAATTTGCCACCCAAATTGGTATGTCCAACCTGCTGAGCCATTCCGTAGGAGGCATTGAGCTCAAGATGAAGCCCATGGTGTACTTTGACATTTTGGCAGGCGACCATAAGTCTGCAACCTTTGGAGCCACCATTGCGGCGGCGGCAGGAATTTACGCTCCCTTGGGAAAGCTACCCATGGTCTTGTTCTGCGGTGTTACCCCCAGTTTGCAGTTCTATTCAACCACCTACCATACGGAAAAGACAACCGGCAACACGACAACAACAGACAAGGCTGCCAGCCGGGCGCTGACAACAAATGTTTTGTGGAGCGGAAAGGTGGGAACCAGCATCATCCTGCCAAGAGATATGGTGCTTGACGTGACGTTCAATGTCAATAACAATACAGAGTTGTCCCTGGGGCTTTCAGCACAAATGACAATAGCATTATAATATGCTACGATTCTATGGATGGAAGCAGTTTGTCCCACTGCTTCCATCCAGCACATAGGAGGTACAAGAGATGAAAAAGAATATTTCACAGACCAGCAAACATATTATTCGAGCATGCACTGGAGCCGCAGCTGCCCTTCTATTGTTTTTTTCTGCCTGTGACTTCCAGCCAGCAAAAAATACTGAAAGAAATAGACCTGTTGGTGGCGGCCTTTCTCAGGGAAGGGTGCTTCCCAACGAATTTCTGGAGTCAGGTGGCGGTGGAAGCGGCGGTGCAACCATTGACACCGTCCAGAGTGGGGACAAGAAAAATTTCCCCATGCTCTCAAAGAAAGACATCAAGGATTTGCTGGACAAGACGGACGCAAAGCACCTGCCCCAGAACGTCATGGCAGAAGAACCCAGCTTCACTCCCCCTTACAAAGTGGGGAAGGTAAAGAAGGAGGCACTGGAATTGTCCGTCGAGAGGCTCAATGCACTGAGAAGAATTTCCGGCCTGTACCCAGTGGAGATGTCCGATACGGACAACGACAATGCCCAGTATGGAGCCTTCCTCATGAAGCTGACGAACCAGTTCAAGCACGGTGGCATCCCCAAACCCGATGGCATGAGCGAAGATGACTGGAAGAAGGGTAACAATGCCACTGCCACCAGCAACATCTATCCCATCAACAATCTCATTGGGGCAATTGACGGCTACAACCGTGACCCAGGCAATCCTAATGTTGGTCACCGTCTCTACCAAATGTCACCCGGCATAACGACAGTGGGCATCGGCTTTGTTCCCGGCTCTCACTGCGAGAAGGTAATAGGAACTTCTAAACCCACTAAGAACCTGAAGCCAGCTGACTTCGACTGGAACTTTGTCTCCTATCCTGCCGCAGGGTACTTTCCCCTAGAAGGAAACCTGTTCGGCAGCCCGGCCTTTTGGCACGTTCAATTCCACGGTGATAAATATACCGTTGGTGCAGGAAAAATTATTGTTACTCGAGTGGATACTGGAGAACAATGGGTAGAAGAGCACGGAGGTGGCGGCACCATCATCTTCAACAAGTCAAACAAGTGGCGGCCGGAGCTGGGTACCTACACCTTTGAGGTGACTGGTGTCAGAAACAAAACCAATATACCGGAGCGGTTTGTTTTCACCACAGAATTCTTCAACCGTCATACACTGTGATGATGGCGGGTGTTGGAATGTGCCTCCGCTCAACCAATGCCTTCGGGATGTATTCGGTGTTGCCAGCTAGTTGACGACACCGGACTTCCCCCAACAAAACTCATGCCAGCCACCTCCTCCTGGTGGCCTTCCCCCGCCCCCGTATCGCCTCCCTTGGTACGGGGGTATTTTTATGCTGGGATACCCGGCATTTTTTGCTGGACACAGTGGCACCATCCCGATACAATCGAGCCATGAGAACAAGCTCCTCGCCGCTGAAAATCATTGTTAGAATCATCCTGATTGTCGCCTTCATCCTCTTCCTGGCCTGGATAGCCCTCCTGACCTACGGAAAGCTGGCCTACGACGACACCTTTTCCCGCCGCACCACCATCACCAGCAATCCCGGTCTGAAGGACGGACTGGTTCCCCAGGGCCTCACCTGGCACCAGGAGAACAGGGTTTTCCTCACCACTGGCTACATGGCCGACGGCAGCCCCAGCCGCATCTACCAGATTGACCCGGACACCGGTGCCATCCAGTTCCATCCCCTCACCAGTGGCGGCCAACCCTTCTACGGCCACACTGGGGGCTTGCAATATGCGGCGGGCTCCCTCTACCTTGCCGACGACGGCTCCGGCCTCTACAAGTTCTCAGGCCGCCTTCCCGCCCCCGGAGAACCAATCGAAATCGGCACGCCCATACAGGTCCACAACAACACCGCCTTTGTCTTTGCCGCCGGCGGCTTTGTCTACACCGGGGAATTCAACAACGATAAGGAATACGTGACCCACAATGACTTTGCCTACAACGACACCTACCATTCCGCCATTGTCACCAAGTACCGCAGCAGCAACCTAGCTATTCCGGAACTCATCTATTCCATCGGCAACGAAATCCAGGGCTTTGCCATCCTCACCGACGGCACCATCGTCCTGTCCCAAAGCTACGGACTGGCTCCCTCACGCTTCCTGATTTACGAGCCAGCCCAACAAACCATGACCGGAAGAACCATGCACGGTGCCGAAGTCTGCTTTCTAGGTGAACCCACCCGCATCATCCAAGCTCCACCCATGAGTGAAGACTTAGATGTGCGTAACGGCACCCTCGTCTACATGACGGAATCAGCCAGCAAGAAATACATCTTCGGCAACCTGTACTTTGACTGGAACATCTATGAGCTGAAGGTGAATTAAACGCATACTGGAATTGAAGAGATGCCCGTAATGGACACCCGTCCGATTATTCTGGGAATAAAAAAGACTTCCTAAACGGAAGTCTTTCAATTATGGAGATGAGGGGACTTGGGCTTGCGCCCCCGCCTACGCAGCATAGCTGCTCCGGTTCAAGTCCCCCTCACCAGCCGAGCTTCCTGTCGGAACCTCTCTGCGTATTTTTCTCGCACCACACACTTCCCCGTCCACGAGCAAGTTGTTTAAAAAAGAAAAGCGACTTCTTTTCAGAAGTCGCTTTTGTGGAGATGAGGGGACTTGAACCCACTCCCTCCAGTCGGGAACTTCCTGTTCCCTCCTTTCGGGCGCCTCCGGATGCTGTCGCCGCCATCCGTGGCGGCTTTTCCTCGCTAGCTCGGCGCATCCTCCGGTAAGGGGTTCAAGTCAATTTTCCCATTCACCCGTCCGATTATTCTGGGAATAAAAAAGACTTCCTAAACGGAAGTCTTTCAATTATGGAGATGAGGGGACTTGAACCCCTTACCTCTTGCATGCCATGCAAGCGCTCTAGCCAGATGAGCTACACCCCCAAAAGGTTTCATCAATATATATTGGATTGTTTTTTTTGTCAAGCGGGGAAACGAGGAAAATCATTCTAAACACCTTCCGAATGTTCTTCAAAATTATAATGCGGTTGCCCTGCTACTCCACAAAAAACAATTTTTATGATACCCTATTTGCATTTTGGAGGATACAGACTCGTAGAGATCCTCCAAAAGAAAAATTCTGAACTTCTAGGAGGATTTCGATATGAAATCAAGGAAAAATGCAATGTCAGCGGTGACGTTGCTGGTAATGATGCTCGTGACTTTCTTTTTTGCTGGTTGCGAGAACGGAAATGGTGGTGGCGATGACAGTACTACAGATATAGGGGGGGGGGCATTTCAGCATAAAAACAGGTAATAAGGATTTACCATTTTTAAGCAAGGAAGAAATAAAAACACAATTCAATGACACCAAAGCTACAAGACTTGAATCATTGGCAACTAAAGGAACTCTAGCAACACTTCAGAATACAAACTTCGGAGAGCAAAACCTGTCCAAGCTGCCAAGTTATGTCCAGCCCTATTTTGTAGGTGAACCCAAAAAAGACATTATGGACTTGGCTCTTGCCCGCTATAATTTTATCCGCAGACTTGCAGGGCTCAGTGAGGCTACGTACAACGAACAGTTTCATATAGAGGCACAACATGCTGCATGGCTATGCGCAATGTACAACAAGACTGACCGTTCCCATTCAATCACTGCTTATCAACGGCCCGAGGGAGTAACAGATGAGATGTGGAATTTAGCGGCAACCGGGCTGTCGCAGTGTCTTTATTTGCGACCTCATGCTGCAAATTCCGTTGACATTTATATGGGGGACAATGGCAATGCCACCTTGGGGCATCGGAACAACCTGTTGAACCTGCACACCACCCAAGTTGGTTTTGGTGTAGCATCTGCAAATCTTGTTGGCAAAGACAAGAACGACATCAATGTCATTGCCGCAAATTCCGGGGCCACTGCATTCCGCTTCAATTGGAACAAACAGCCTGAGTATAAGGATTTTGACTATGACGTAGTATCTTGGCCACCTGCCGGCTACTTCCCTGCAAAAACAGCCCTCTTTGATAGTGGTGTAGATAAAAGTCGCTGGAGTGTCTATTTTAACACCACAAAATACCAGCTGCAGACAACAGAAGCAGATGGAAAGAAGACAAATGTCATTGTTACCAAAAAGGTTAACGGCCAAGTGCAGCGAACATGGAATTTTGCTGACCTTACCGCAAATAACAATGATGCTCGTGGTAAAATTACATACGGCAATACCACTATTTTTTACTTGGAGTACGTAGATACTGACGGAAAAACAAAAAACGAGACCTTTGAAGACGGTCATGTGTACACGGTAAAATTTGAAAACCTCAAAGATACATCAACTGGCAATTTCACAGACTTAGAATACAGTGTTGAATTCTTTGACATGAGCACCGTACAGTAATACTGAGCAACACGCATATTCACAGCGGCTTTCATTGCCTGTGAATATGCGTATAAAAAGGCGGCCGGGAAATGCCTCCTCAGCCGCCACTGGACTCATTTCAGGTTCTCCGGGTTCAGGCAGTCCAGCTCCGGCAGCACAAAGCGGCCGTCCTTGCGGATGAGCTTGTCGTCGAACCAGATTTCGCCGCCGCCGTATTCGGGGCGCTGGATGAGCACCAGGTCCCAGTGGATGGCGGATCGGTTGCCGTTGTCGCAGTCGGTGTAGGCGTTGCCGGGGGTAAAGTGGATGGAGCCGGCAATCTTTTCGTCAAAGAGGGTTTCCTTCATGGGATGGAGGATGTAGGGATTTACGCCGATGGCGAATTCACCCACGTAGCGGGCCCCCTCGTCGGTGTCCAGATGCTTGTTGATGCGCTCGGTGTCGTTGGCGGTGGCCTCCACAATCCTTCCGTCCTTGAACACAAAGCGGATGTTCTCGTAGACAAAGCCTCCCTCCAGCGACGGGGTGTTATAGCTGATGACTCCGTTGACCGAATCCCGCACCGGGGCAGTGTACACCTCGCCGTCGGGGATGTTGGAGCCGCCGTCGCACTTGATTTGGGGCATTCCCTTGATGGAAAAGCTCAAGTCAGTGCCGGGAGCCACAATCCGCACCCTGTCCGTGGCGGCCATCAGCTTGGTGAGGGAGTCCATGGCACGGGACATCTTGGCGTAGTCCAGGGTGCACACATCGTAGAAGAAGTCCTCGAAGGCAGCCTCGCTCATGCCGGCAAGCTGGGCCATGGCGGGAGTGGGAGAACGCAGCACCACCCAGCGGGTATGGTTCAGCCGCCGCTCCAGGTGAACGGGCTTGTAGTAGAACTTGTTGTACAGGTCCATCTTTTCCGGCGGCACGTCAATCCAGGCGTTCAGGTTTTCCGGGGCGGTAAAGCCGATGAAGCAGTCAACGGCGCTCATCTCCGCCAGCTCAATCTGGGCACGGGTCTCCATCTGCTCCTGGGTGGCTCCCAAAAGGATTTCCCGCTCGATGGCCTTGTCCTTGAGGGAGACAAAGGGCATGGCTCCCGCCGCATAAATTTCCCGCACCAGGGCCTGTACCAGCGGCCGGGTCATGTTGTTTGCCTGAACCAAAACCTTTTCCCCCGCCTTGGCCTGCACCGAGTGGCGCACCAGGTTCCGGGCCAATGTATCTATCCGTGGGTCTCTCATGTCAAACTCCTTTTGCAGGGCGGTAGATGCCCTGCCCTACAAATATACAACAAAAAGGAAGGAGTTTGAAGGGAGGTGGAGAGGAAGGGGGAATTACACGAACCGGGGCTGCCTCCGTTCCATTACACACTGGAGCAAAAACATATTGATGAGGCTTTGATAGGCAATGCCTGTATCCGTGGCCAAGTCCTTGAAATAGGCAATGACCCGCTCGTCTACATTTATTGAAATCTGCCGCTTTGTTCCCCGCAACTCCTCAACCTTATTGCAAGCGGCAGCCTGCAACTTCACGCCCACCCATTCTGGTGCAGGAACAAATTCATCAAGATGGTCTTCTATCCACTGCTCTTCCGCATCCAACAGGCCATCGTTCTTTTCGTTCATTGCTTTCCTCTTCATTTTTCTCGACGGATAAATTGTCTTCAAAAACCATCCCCCATCATCCTCTTTTACAAAAGGAACAACACAGGGCTAGTCATTCAACATGACAACTGTTATGAATTGATGTGGATGCGTTGGATTCATTTTGGGACTGCTATAACGGCCTGCAGCAATCTCCTCTGCGACTTGCTCAAATGAAATATTTCGAGTGTTTTTAAGCAACTCGTTTTTCTCCTCGTTCCACCGCAACATATATATATGATAATGATAAAACAATTATTTTTCAATTAAAAAACTCCCTATTGGTTTGCTCCGCCCGCCAAGAGAAGAAGGGAGATGGAGAGGAAGGGGGAATGGCTAGTGATTAGAAGTTAGCGGTTAGGAGACAGAAGGAGCGAGGCAGGAGGAGCCTGGGACTTGCCATACTTCCTCCTACCCGGAGTTGAGTTCCAAGGGCAGGGAGTAGCAACTCCAGCCGCTTTTCCTTGGAACTCAACAGATTATTGCTTGCGCAAGGATGACAGTCAATTTCACTGAAGTGAAATTGACAAAGCCGGAACAACGCCCCCATTAGTGAAGTCGACGTAGATGTCGTCGTTGGCGTCGCCATCGCGGTAGATGTCGCGCGCGAAGTCCTCGCGGCCGTAGTAGGGCGAGCGCAGCCACCACCAGCCGCCATAGCCGGGTATAGTGGAGCTCTGGTTTGCCCCGGTGGCATAGGCGTAGTCCGTGGTGACACGGATGCGGGTGCTGGTGGTCGTACCATTAGTGCCCACATACACATTATATTCAGCGAATCCGTACTCACTGGTGGTGGCCTCCTCCTCGCTCAGCAGGAAGATCTTGTCCTTGGTGGGAGTGTCGGAGGCATACGGGTTTTCACCATTTTCCCAGAGTTTGGGATTGGACGCAGGATTGGTGCTGGCGGCACTGTTGTCCACGGTGGTGTCTGCTATCAGACCCCGGGCGGATTGAGTGAAGGCGGTCTGCAGGAAGCCCTTGCCAAAATAATCCTCTTTCTCTATTTGCCTACCATCATCGGGCCCTTTATACTGATATTTCAATCCATTCAGCCATGCACGCACCGCACTATGCTCATAGTTGTTCGGGTGAATGGTTGCCTCTCCAACAGTTCTATCAACATTATATACATCGTAATAGGGTATCCCGCCGGTGAGAATCTTCTCCGCCAGAAGCAGAATCTCACCAACCGTGCCACCCTCGGGGGGTGCAGTGTAGTTTGTGGTCAGCACTCGCCACACAATCGGCTCCACCTTGTAGTACTTGCTGTCTTTTTCCACATATTTATCATTCCCTTCAACATAATAATTGCCATCAAATATTTCATGACTTTTAGGAGCCGTTGTTGGGTTAAAAAATACTGCTTCTGTCTGGGGCCACTCCCCGAAGGCCACGTAGGTGCAGTCGTTGCCAGTGTTATTGGGGCTTTCGTAGTCAGTGAGCACCTCCACCTCGGCGGGGAAGACAGTGACGGTAAAGGTAGTGGTCTTTGGGGTATCTTCCTCCGTGTAGCTGACGGTGACGGGCTTGTCCAAGCCCTTTTCAGTTGCAACCGTGCCAAAGTCCGTTGTCCAGCCGGTGACCTCCTGCTTCTTGCCGCCCTCGTAGGTGGCGGTGACTACCATGCCGGTGGGGTCGAATGATTGTCCCACGCTGTACACTGTCCGTTCGGGCGGGGTGGTGACGGTGATGCCTTCCAACTTACGCACGGTGTAGGTGGCGGAGGTCACGGTGCTGGGCTTCAGTCCCTCCTTGGTGGCCTTGGCGGTGATGGTGGTGTCGCCAGTGACTTGTATCTTGCCGCCCGCATCGTAGTCTTTCCAACTTCCGTCGCCCAGGTGGTACTGGATGGTGGCTCCCTCCTCGCTGGTGAGGCTGACTGCTATCGACTCGCCCAAATAGAATTTGGTGCCGCCAGCTGGGGAGAAGTTGACGGAGGCGACTGTGCCACGGTCACGCCACTTGGCCACCAAGGTCACGTCCTTGGTGACGGTGTACGTGCCGCCCTCGGCCTTGGTCTCGCCGTCATACCAGCCCTCAAAGATGTAGTTATCGGTGCTATCCAAAACTTTCAGCTGTTCAGCCGTCAGCTTGGTTCCGCTCACCACCGTGATGTCGGCAGGAAGATCACCGGTATACTCGCTGTTGTCCCCCTTGTCAAACTTCACCGTGTACCGTGTCGGCTCCGGCACCGTGTCGTTCTTGCAGCCAGCCAATGCCAGCAAGCCGGTGATTGCCAGCAGGGCAAGGGCTGCCAGCACAAACTTCTTTTCTCGTTTCTTCATAAAAAACTCCTTTTACTGTATTCACTCCCCAAAACCGGGGACTCCGTCCATTCCATTGCTGTGGCACACTCCGGGACTAT
>JAGARR010000043.1 GCA_017622135.1 Spirochaetaceae bacterium | reverse complement strand
TACAAGAGCTACTACAACGACATCGCCGTGCTGGTAAACGGCCAGTTCATCCTCATGATTGAGCACCAGTCCACCATCAACCCCAACATGCCGCTACGGCTTCTCGAATATATAGCCCGCATCTACGGCAACATCGTGGACTCAAAGGCAAAGTTTTCCCGGCACCTGGTTCCTCTCGCCAAACCCGAGTTCATCGTCTTCTACACCGGCAACCAGGAGCTGCCCCCAGAAAGCTACCTCTACCTGTCCGATGCCTTCCCGAACCAAGCGCCGAATTCAGACTTGACACTTGAACTGAAGGTGAAAGTGTGTACAATTAAGAGTGAGAGTCCGAGTCCCGTAGTGCACAGCTGCACGGACTTGGAGCAGTACACACAGTTCCTGGAGCTCATGGAGGAGGCCAAGGCGGCAGGCCACAAGCACCCGCTCAAGTGGGCCATCCAGGAGGCCGTGCGCCGCAACATCTTGCGTGACTATCTTGAACGGAAAGGAGGTGAGGTTTTGAGCATTTTGATGACTGAATACGACTACGCCACCGACATGGCGGTACTGAAGGAGGAGGCCTACGAGGACGGGCTTTTCGTGGGTCGTGAGGAGGGTATCTCCATCGGACTGGAACGAGGCTTGGAACGAGGAGCTTACGAAAAGGCGCTGGAGACGGCCAAGAGTATGATTTCCCTCGGCATGACCAAAGAGCAGATCCAAGTTTGTACAAATCTCCCGTTAGAGACTATCCTAAAACTAGAACGGAAGGATAAGCAAAAATAAAAAGGCCACACTTCACAGTGCGGCCTTCAGACTAGTAATTCAGTCCTTCCTTTCCTTGGGAACCGTCTTTATCTTGAAGATAAAGTAGTAGTACATAAAGAGGTACACTCCCACAATCACCAGTTTCCACACAAGGTCCAGCATAATGAGGGGAAACAGCAGCATGACGGAAGCAAGGGCAAGGAGGAAGACCTTCCTTCCAAGGGTCATGCATCTGTTCTCCACAAAATCCTTGGCATACTTCTCGTAGATTTTCGTACTGGTAATCCAGCGGTGAAATCGCTCAGAGGACTTTCCGAACAGAAAGGCGCTGAGCATCACCAGGGGAGTAGTTGGCAGCACGGGAACAAAGACGCCCAGGGTGCCTAAACCCAACGTAATCACTGCCAAGCAAAAGAAGAGCACTCGCATAGCCTATGCCCTGCTGGCATACTCCTTCTTCTCAGCCTCGATGAAGATGTCGGCAATAACACCGTATGCCTTGCCCCAGGCATCCAGAATCTCGTCTGTGGCGGCATCTCCCAGCACTTCCTTGATGGCCTCCAGCAGGTGCTTTCCGATGATAGGATACTGCTCGGGAACCACCATGCAGTCACAGTGCACCTTTGCAATCTTCTCAACGGCGGGCATCAGCTTGCCCAAGTCCTCGATGTTCTCGGCAGCTGCCAGTACGGTCATAGCGAGAGCCTTGGGCTGGGCACCGGACTCCTGCTTTGCCATGTTGAAGAAGGGCTTGATCTCAGGATTCTTCTCGAACATATTCTTGTAAAAGGTCTTGGTGATGGTCAAACCATGCTCACGGAGGGCAGGAACAGTACTCTTTACAATTTCAATTGTCTTTGCATCTAACATGATGATTACTCCTTTCATGGTGACAGATATTTTCCGATGTCACCTAATCTTGCATGTACAGAACATATCATATTTCAAATTAATGTTCAAGTAATATACACATTATTTCTATTTATTTTCTTTCGCTTTTTTTGTATACTCAATTTATCTGATTATTGCAAGGAGAAACTGGATGCAATTGTCAAAATTCTCGGATTATTCCTTCCGAGCATTGATTTATCTGGGACACAAACCCCACATCCTCTGCACGGTGGAGGAGCTAGCACAGGAACTACACGCCTCTGGCCACCACATGAAGAAGGTGGTTCACAAGCTGGCAAACCTCGGCTACATCCAGTCACAAAAGGGGCGCAACGGGGGGCTGCGTCTTGGTATGGAACCAAAGGATATAAACCTTGGCACGGTGCTTCAGTCCACCGAAGAAAATATGAGTATCATGGACTGCTTCTCATCCAAGGACTGTCCCCTGATTACCCAGGGCTGTCCCCTCACCGCCATCGCCAAGACAGCCCTCTCGGCCTTCATCAAAGAATTTTCTCATTACACCTTGCAGGATATACTGTAACGTCCAGCCGGTTCCTCGGCATCCCTCGTTTTCCGACTCAAGGCCTAGGACAGAGCCTTCTACTCCAGAGTCACACGCTCACATTCCAGATTCATACCTTCGCATTCAATGGCCATAGCCTCATCCACCACTTCCTTAGGCTCATGCTCTACCGGCAGCATGCAGGCAGCACCCTCCACCAAAATCTCCGCCCCACCGGAGAGGATGACCTGCTCCACCTCCCGCCGGTTTCCCATGAAGAACACGATGTCGTTGTTCTCCAGCACGGTAGCCCCACGGGGTGATACCAGCTTGCCGTGACGCACGATGGAGGAAATCACCATGGAGTGGGGCAGCTGCAGGTCCATGAGCCGCTTTCCCACCAGGGGACTCTCTTCGTGAATCAGGGTGTCCACCACGTCAATGTCCGTGTGGTCCAGGGCAAAGAGCTCCAGCGAATAGGGAGAGTGGACCTTCGGCGGGATGGAAAGGCCAAGCTTGCTGGCAAGGAAGGAAAGGGTGCCGCCCTGCAGGAGGCAGGACAGGGCCACCACAAAGAATACGATGTTGAAAATCATGCCGTCCCCGTCCAGACCGGCGGCAGCGGGATAGGTGGCCAGGATGATGGGAACCGCACCCTTCAGGCCGCCCCAGGAGATAAACAGCCGGTCCCTTGTGGAGAACTTGAAGAAGAGGGTGCACAGCCACACCGTCAGAGGGCGGGCCACAAAAATCAGCACGGCGGCCAGAATCAGGCCGGGGCCCCAGACGCTCACCATGCTCTTGGGCACCACCAGCAGTCCCAGCAGGAGGAAGACCACCATGTTGGCAAAGGTGGAGATGCCGGAGATAAAGTGGCTCAGTCCCCGCTTGAACACGAACTTGCCGTTGCCCATCCAGAAGCCGGCGAAGAAGACGGCTATAGTACCGTTAGCCTTGATGAGGTCCGCCACGCCGAAGATAGACAGCACCGTTCCCACGTAGAGCACATAGTACATGGACTGGTTGGCGCTGCGGAACCGGTTGAACAGCCAGATGGCCACCCGGCTCAGCACCAGGGCCACCAAAATGCCGCCGCCAAACTGCCACAGCAGCTGGGCCACCAGCACCCCGAATTCGGCGGGAGCAGGAATGCCTCCCTGGAGCACCATGTTCACCATAAAGGTGGTCAGGAGGATGGCCATGGGGTCGTTGGCGGCGGACTCAATTTCCAAAGTGGAGGAGACGTGCTCCTTCACTGGCCGCTCCCGCATGATGTTCATGACAGCGGCGGCATCAGTGGAGGAGATGATGGCTCCAATCAGCAGGGAGTACAGCAGCTCCAGCCTCAGCAGCAGGTGCAGCAGCAGTCCCAAAGCCACAGCAGTGATGGCAACCCCCAGGGTTGCCAGGGTGATGGAGGGGCCGGCATATTTTTTCAGGCTGTCCTTCTTGGTGTTAAAGCCACTGTCAAAGAGGATGAACAGCAGGGCGATGTTGGCCACGTCTCTGGTCATGGCGTAGTCGTCCAGCTGGATGAGGTTCAGGCCGTCGGTTCCCGCCAGCATTCCGATGAGGAGAAATACCAGCAGCACAGGCAGGCCGAACTTGTTGCTAATCTTTGAGGCAAAGGTTCCCGCCACAATCAGCAGGCCGAAAATCAGAATCAAGGTGGTGGACATGGCAACTCCTAGTAGGACAGTATGAAATCATCAGTAGTATACTGATTTTCTTAACATCTGGAAGTATTTTTCGCAAACAATACTTGATTTTGCATATTTTTAACAATATTACATGAACAGCAGCAGGCTCACGGCCATCACCATCATGCCGGAAATCAATCCATAGATGGAAAGGTGGGCCTCTCCGTATTCTCGGGCGGAGGGCAAAAGCTCGTCCAGGGAGATGAACACCATGATCCCCGCCACCATGGAGAACACCACACCGAAGGTCAGGTCGTTTACAAAGGTCCGCAGCAGAGTGAAGCCCACCACCGCCCCCAGAGGCTCGCTCAGGCCCGACAGGAAGGAGTAGACAAAGGCCTTCTTCTTACTACCAGTAGAAAAGAACACGGGGATGGACACGGCGATGCCCTCCGGGATGTTGTGGATGGCAATGGCCACCGCAATGGGAATGGCCAGGGTAGGTTCCTGCATTCCAGAGATGAAGGTGGCCAGTCCCTCAGGGAAATTATGGATGGCAATGGCCAGGGCGGTGAAAAGCCCCGTCCGCAGCAGCTTTGACTCCCTGGAGGGGAGCGGGCACACCTCGTTGCCGTTCTCGTCGATGTAGCACTCCACTCGCTTTATCTCATGGGGATTGTCCCCCTCAGGAATGAATCGGTCGATGAGGGCAATCACCATCATGCCGGCAAAAAATCCAACCACGGTGAGCCAGCTTCCCCCCTTCTCACCCAGCACCGCCACCAGGGATTCCCGTGCCTTGACGAAAATCTCGATCATGGAGACATAGATCATCACCCCGGCGGAAAAACCCAGGGAGACGGAGAGAAATTTCGTATTGGTCCGCTTGGTCAGCAGTGCCAGCAGGCTTCCGATTCCAGTGGCAAGACCGGCGAAGAGGGTCAGCAGAAAGGCAAAAATAACCGAATTCATATCTCAAGCATACTATTTTTTGAGAAAAAAATCACCAACTCCGCCGCAAGCAGTGGGACATGGTGTTCTGATACTGTAATTGTGCGCTCCCTTGCTACGTCTCAAGGGACAGGGCAGTACCCTCGGCACCAATGAAGGGTATCGTCACAGGAACCGCCCTCCAGTCCAGAAACTGGGATTTCCCAATTGACCCGATTTGTGGTATACTGACCTTACCAATTGATTTAAAGGAGTGATTTATGGCAAAGAAAAAAAAGATGTCTACAGGGATGTTGTATCTCATTGGAATGGCGTTGGTGGTGGTGGGATTCTTCTGCCCCATGTTCAAGGCTGGTCCTATTGAGCCCAACGGACTGGACTTTCTGAATTTTGATAATTTCGGCTTTGTCACCATCGGTGGACTGCTGATTCTTGTGGGTGCAGCGGCAGGCGTAGTCCTGAACTTCCTGAACGTAAAGAACAGGAAGACGCTGCAGCTGGTGGCCTTGGTGGCATCCATCGCAGGTGGCGTTATCCTGGTCATCGGCTTCAACGACAATGCCATCTACAAGGTTATTGCAAAGGGCTTCCTGAAGCACGTCTACATCGGCTTCTACGTGGTGCTGGCTGGCTGGGTTGTCGGACTGGTGGGCTACCTCACCGGCAGATAAGCCATCCCACAAACCTGCCACCGTGCAAAACGGCAAGGCCCCGGAACAGGTTTCCTCAAACCAGCTCCGGGGTCATTTTTTTCCACCCGACACAAGCCAGGTTTGTGATTATCCATCTACCGTATCCGACACAAGCCCGGCTTGTGGACTATCCCTCACCGTACCCGACACAAGCCCGGCTTGTGGACTATCCCTCACCGTACCCGACACAAGCCCCCGGTTCTCAGATGACGATACACTGATTTCACCACTCCAGGCAGCTCCCCTTCTCCACCAGTGTCCCCTGACCTACCAGCTCCCACCCGCAACCCCTGCATCCACCGGGCACACGCTTCTGCCGCTTGCCGACCTGTTCCAGCAGGCAGGCTCGCCTCAAGCAGCTCACCCATGTAGGTCCAGCACAGCTGAAATCCCGACTTGCCAGCCTTCACGAAGGGGCGTCCTCCCAGCCAGCAGTAATCATCCTGATGGCAGGAAAAATACTTCCAGTCCCGGAAGGCTTCATCCCGGCGAGCCTCGTAGCGGGCAATGGACTCCTCCACCAGCCGAGACGACACTGAGGGACGGGGCATGGGGAAGGGAAACCACTTCTGCACCGGCCGCTCCAGATTCTGCCCCAGCATCCAGGCAGACAGGGCGGCATTCAGCGGCCCTCCGTAGCGGCGGCTTTTTTCCTCACCCTGGAACCGCAGGTCGTTGGTGGCAAAGATGCTGTCCGCGCCCTGCTGCCAGTCCAAAGGAACCAGCTCCGGGTGCATGCCCTGCCGCCACTCCTGGAACACCCGTGAATGGCGGGTCAGCACGAATTTGTGCCAGAAGGCGCTGTCCAAAAGACCAGCGTCAAAGAGCTGACGCAAGGTTTCCATGGAGTCAATGAGCAGCTGGGGCGTCTCCATCCAATAGCCGTAGATCATATAAGCATGGATCAGGATTCCAGCCTCCTTGAAGGCGGCACAGGCAGACACGATGCTGTCCAGGTCGGTACCCTTGTGAACCGCATCCAGCCCCGTGCCGCTGGCAATCTCAATTCCCCCGGACACCGCCCGCAATCCACCATGGGAAAGAAGGTCTGCCAGGTCACGGGTAAAGACCTTCTCGTACCTGATGTTGCCCCAAAATACCAGAGGTCGCTCCCTTTCCAGGTTCGCCAAGGCAAAATCCCGCAGTGCACCGGGAGGAGCTGCCTCATCCACCAGATGGATGCCTGCCGCCCCCTGGCTGTAGGCCTGACGATAGAGGCTGTCATGGAGGGACAGTACATTTGTTTTCTGATAGCCGCACACATAGTCCAGGCTGGTGTCGCAGAAGGCACACTGGTGCCAGTAGCAGCCGTGGGCGAGATATGCCTTGAGCCAGGCTCCGTCGGACCACAGGCGGTGCATGGGATTGGTGCTGTCCGCCAGCCGGGGGTAGCGGCTCAGATCAATGTCGGAAAAGTCTGGTATCAGGCAGGCGGTGAAGCCCTCCTCCAAACGGCGGACCGCCCGCCATTCCTCCTGCCGCCAGTTGCCGGCATCCGCCGCCACAAAGTCCTGCCACCCACCGGCTCCCTTTTTACCACCAGCGAACGAGTCCTCCTGTCCGCCAAAAAACCGAAGCTTGTACACCGATTCCAGCTTCACCTGAGGCGGAAAGCGTCCCGCTGCCCCATCCAACCTCTCCAGGCGGCGGAAAAAATCCCAGTAGGAGCCATAGCCCCGGTCATAGCTCAGCGCGTCCAGATAGGCGGCCAGAGCTGGCTCCTGCACCTGACGCAGCTCCGTGTTCACATAGCCGCCCCCCATCACTACAAAGGCCCGCCCTCCCAGCGCCTGCTTGAAGTAGCGGCAGGTGTACAGGGCCGCCGCCAAGGTTCCGGGAAAGGGACAGCTGACACACACCAGAAGCCGACTATCTCCCTGCAATTGGTCTCTTGCCTGCCGTACCAAATCTGCCACCACCGGTTGATAGAAGTCCCGCAGCACCGGTGCCTCCATCCCCTGCTCCACCACCTCAAATCCCCGGTGGCTGGCGGCCAAAGACTCGCCGTACCGCACCAGCTGGAAGGAGGTGTCGTAAAAGGCGGAAATATAGTCCGCCAGGTCTGCCAAGGCCAGGGAGGCCAGAATCACCCCCTCATCCACCGTGGGCATGGCATCCAGCCCCGCCATGAAATTCTCCATCCGCTGGCCACGAGGCACTGCCGGCGAGGCCACGAATGCATGGCAAAGCTCCCGTCCCTGTCCCTGCACTATGGCGACGATAGCGTCAATCCAGCGGATCCAGTCCTCCTGTTGGCTCAAATACCGCCGCACATTGAAGGCTTCCTCATGACGACCAGCCTGTTCCCACTGCTCCGCCTGGGCTAGGGCCTGCTTTTCCGTGGCAGAAAAGATATGGGTCAGACCCTGCCGGCAAAATATACGGTGGAACAGGCGGTTGCAGCAGTCCACCCAGCGGATGTGCCCCAGGCTCCACTGGGGACAGTCCTTCTTCAGCTGGGAGAAAAAGGACTTGAGGTAAGCTCCGGCAGGATACACCGTGTTCAGCTGCACCAGGGGAGGCTGGAGGATAAGGATGTCGGTACGGGAAGTCATGGGCCAAGTATAGCCCAAAATCTCTCGTTATGGAAATATTTCTTGCTACAATTCCTGTTCAATGTTATACTTTATTATATTCACAATTAGGATGGTCAATATGAAAAAGTCCACATCCCTCAGCACGGTTCTTGTCATTACAAGCATTGTAATTGCCGTTGTCATCGTCTGTAGTGTGGGCGGTGTGGCGACCTACCACATCAAAGACCTTCACCATATCACCAATTTGAACTACGAAGCTGCCATGTACGACGGTTATCGGACGGAAATCAAGTCTCAGGTACAGGTGGCACTGTCCATCCTCCAATCTCTCCACCAGCAGGAATTGGATGGCATCCTCACTACGGAGGAGGCACAGTCCCGGGGCAAGGAAATCATCCGTACCATGAGATACCGCAGCGATCACTCCGGGTATTTCTGGATAGATGACAAGGACTACATTCTGGTGATGCATCCCATCCTCCCCCACAACGAAGGACAGAATCGCTATACCCTCGAGGACCAGAACGGCGTCATGATTGTCCAGTCCATCATCGAGGAGTGCCTTGGACCAGAGCAGAGCGGCTTCAATTCCTTCTATTTCACCAAGGCAGACGGCGTTACCGTCGCTCCCAAGCTGGCCTACTCCGGTTATTTTGCCCCCTGGGGCTGGGCCATCTCCACCGGCAACTATGTTGACGACATGGACAAGCAAATTCTCATTGCGGAGCAAGGGAATGAGGCCGCTATTCAATCCATGCTCCTGACCATGACCCTCAGCAGCACCACCATGCTGGTGGTGGCCGCCATCATCATCAGCATCGTCATCCTGAAGATTGCCGTAAAGCCCCTCAAAATCCTTGACGCCAATATCTACGACCTGACTGAAGGAAGTGCCGACCTTACCAAGCGCCTTGACTTCAAGTCCTTCAAGGAGATGAATTCCATCACCCAAGGCTTCAATAGCTTTACCGAAAAGCTCCAGGGAACAGTGGGAGACATCAAGCGTTCCAAAATCCACCTTGAGTCTGTAGGTCACCAGCTCAGCAGCAGCACCTTCGAGACGGTAGAGGCCATCAACCAGATCTCCTCACACATCAACCAGGTCCGCAACCAGATGGGCAGACAGGCTGAAAGCGTGTCAGAGACAGCTGGAACGGTAAACCAGATTTCCTCAAATATCCAGTCTCTGGAACGCATGATCCAGAACCAGGCTGCAGAAGTCACCGAGGCCTCCGCCTCCATCGAGGAGATGCTGGCCAACATCACTGCCGTCACCAGCTCCATTGAAAAGATGGCCGCACTCTTTCAAACCCTATCACAAGAAATCCAAATTGGAAACGAGAAGCAGGAAGATGTGAACCAGCGCATTGTGGAGATTGAGCAGCAGTCCCAGATGCTCCATGAGGCCAACGCCGTCATCGCATCCATCGCCGAGCAGACGAACATGCTGGCCATGAACGCCGCCATTGAGGCAGCCCACGCCGGCGACGCTGGACGGGGCTTCAGCGTTGTTGCCGACGAGATCCGCAAGCTTTCGGAAACCTCCTCCGAGCAGTCCTGGAACATCGGTACCCAGCTCACCAAGATTCACTCAGCCATCGAGGAGATGGTTTCCGTATCCGAGGAATCCAGCAAAAACTTCAATTCCGTCTCCAACAGGATTCAGGAAACCAACCTGCTGGTAGTGCAGATCAAGGGAGCCATGGAGGAACAGGCCGCTGGTTCCCAGCAGGTCGCCACCGCCCTCCACTCCATGAACAACAGCACCCTAGAGGTTCGGACCGCCTCCACCGAAATGACCATGGGCAACAGACTCATCCTGGATGAGGTGAAGAACCTACAGGTGGCTGCAGACCAGATGGATTCCAGCATGAACGACATGAATACAGAAGCCCAGAAGATTTTTGAGCGGGGACAAATCTTGTCGGAAATCAGCGAACGGATGCAGAACACCATCAAGGACATTTCCATCCGCATAGAACAATTCAAGGTATAAAAAAAGGAAAGGGCACCCCAAGGGTGCCCTTTCCTTTTAAAGCCAACTGTCGGACTTGAACCGACTACCTGCACGTTACGAGGGTGCTGCTCTGCCAGGTGAGCTAAGTTGGCAAAATGTCTTGATACTATACCAAAAAAAAGTTACTGGGTCAATCATCAGCTTGCCAATCATTGCCCTTCAACCAGGAACTAGAGGACGGCACCTCTTTCACGGCGGATATCCTCCACCCGCTTCATCTCCGCCACCCGCTTCATGTCCATGATGTTGTTTACAATGATGTGAGTGTCGTACACCTCGATGCGGTTCTTCTCCACAAACTTGTTCACCTCGTCCCGCACCACATCGCCGGGCAAGCCAGACCAGTGGGAAAGATCCGAGATGGTGAGGTTGAACTTGCGGGACTTGTCCAACGGGCTCACATTGGGGTTCATCTCGTCAAACATCATGAATATATTGGCAATACGGGACTGGGGATCAGTGATGACCAGAATCTTGAGACGACGCTTCTGGTCATAGATGCGCTTGCAGAACAGCTTCAACAGAATCAATGCCATCTGGGGATTGCCCGTAATGAGAGCCTCGAAATTCGCCTTGTTGAATTCCAGCACCTCCACCTTGTCAACAGCCACGCAGGTAGCAGAACGGGGAGAATTCTCCAAGATGGCCATCTCCCCAAAGAATTCACCGGGCTGCAGGATGTCAAGGTTCTTTCGCACCCCGTTCACACACTTCACCAGCTGGATTGAGCCAGACTGAATCAGATAGAAGGTCTCCCCGGGCTCATATTCCGAGATGATGACGGAACCCGGCTCAAAGGTCTTGACGAACCGCTCGAATCCTGGCAGATAGAATCCACCACTACCAGTGGGCATGATAACCTGCTCCCCACCCATCCTGTTGTTTCGGGCAATCATCCGATCAAGCCGCCCCTTTGCGTCTGCATACAGCCGGGCAATTGTCCCCTTCTCTGGTGAATCAGGATAGAGCTTGAGGAATTTCAGGCAGATGTCGCAGCAAGCACGATACTGCTCATCATCGGAAAAGCACTGGGCAACAGAAAGCATCCCAACCTGGGTATTCACTCCCTCATAGTTGCCGAGAATCTGCTCGCTCCTCTTATGAATCGCCCGCAGCTGGTTGGAGAACACCCGCAGCATCTTCATGATGATCTGCTTGTTGCTGCTGAACAACTGCTCGAATTCCGCCACCGACATGGCAATCACCTGGGAGTCCACAACCACAGTTGCCGTCTCCTCCCGAGGAAATCGCCCAAAGGCAGACTTGACTCCAAAGAACTCTCCCTCACGAGCGTACTCAACCACAGGCTCTCCCGTCTCCACATCGGAGCTTGTGAGAACCACCATACCCTTCTGCAAGACGAAGATACGGTCATCCTTGTCATTTTCAAAATAGATCAATGAACCTTTCGTGTAGGATATTAATTTTGGCATTTATACATATCTCCATAAATTCTAAGGAAAATTCCAGAAGTCTGTTTTTATGATAACACAATATAAAAAAATATGCTATAGTTTTTTTCATGATTGACTTACATACCCACTCACGAGCATCTGATGGCACCCTTTCTCCCCGGGAATTGGTGGCAATGGCACGGGAACGGGGCATCTCGGTGTTGGCCCTCACCGACCATGACACCACCGATGGCCTAGAGGAAGCTGCCAAAGCGGCACTGGAGCACAACATTACCCTGGTTCCCGGCATTGAACTGAACATCACCTGGCCCACCGGGGAATTCCACCTGCTGGGGCTTGGCCTCACCCACACCCATCCCCACCTGCAGACAATCATCACTGATTTGAGAGACCAACGGAAAAACCGCAACCGTGACATAATCGAAAAAATGCAGCAGGATGGATTCAACATCAGCCAGGAGGCACTGCTGGAGTCATTTCCTACGTCAACCCTAGGCCGCCCCCACATCGCCTCCCACTTGGTGAAGGTGGGAGCCTGCAAGAACATACAGCAGGCCTTTGACCGGTATCTTGGGAAGGGCCGTCCCTACTACATCCATCGGGCGGGAGCAGACCTCAGCAGCTCAGTGGCAGCCATCAAGGCCTCCGGAGGCATTCCTGTATTGGCCCACCCCCTTTCGTTGTACATTTCCTGGGGGAAGATTGAGCCGGTGCTACAGGAGCTTCGGGAAATGGGGGTGGAAGGTCTGGAGGCCTATCACTCAGGTGCCCGCCGTCCAGAGGGCATCCGCTTTGATCAAATAGGAAGGAGGCTGGGCTACTTTATCACCGGAGGCAGCGACTTCCACGGAGAGGGCCTGCGCAAGGACAGGAAGCTGGGCTATGGCAGCGGCGGAGAAAAGCTGGAGCACCGACTGTGGACGGAGGAGTTGCTTCCCCGCCTGCCTCAGATTGAAAAGGTAAAGGATTATAGTGCAGGAGACGCCACGGAGCCTGTCTTCAAAATCTGGAAGTCCATCACCACCGACTGAGCCTCATCAGCCTCCAGTAGCTTGAACAGCTCTGTAGCCGCAAGCCAGCCCTTCTGGAAACCAGGCTGATCCACGGCAGTTGGCCGAGGATGCAGCAGCTGGCTTTGGGGCAGGTTGTCAAAGGTGACGACAGACAGCTCCCGAGGGATTGCAAGACCCAGCTCCCGAGCCGCCCCGTAGAAACCGTAGGCATGGACATCCGCCATGCAGAAGATGCCGGTGGGACGCTGGTCTTGGGACAGGATGCTCCGGGCAGCGGCCAAAGCACTTTCGCAGGCAGCCCCCACCTCCAGATACTGGACCTCGCCGCCAGCACCACATTCATCCAATGCCCGCTGGATACCCTGCCGACGGTGGCGGATAGTCTCGGAGCTGCCGGAGGACTCCAGAGTCTCAGAAAGGGGCTGGAGGGTGCAGACACACAGGCGACGATGGCCGGCATCCAGCAGAATCCGGGCCAGCTGGTAGGAGGCCTCCTCCTCGTCAATGCCAATGTTGATGCAATCCCCACTGAAACCTGCATCCACCGTCACATAGGCCAAGCCTCGCTGGCGGCACACCTGCTGCACCGCACTGGCACTGGCAGCCCCCAGAATGATGACACCATCCACCACCGCATTGTACACTGCGTGGGTGAATATTCCCTCTAGGGGGGACAAGACAAGGATCGAGAATTTCTCCTTCTCGCAGACCTCCCCCACTCCCCGCAGCAGTTCGGTGATGTAGGGGTTCTGGAACACAGAAGCGATTGACTGGGGCAAGAGGATTCCGATGCACTGAGTCTTCCTTCTGGCCAATCCCCGGGCCACGGGATCCGGCACGTAGCCCAATTCCTGGGCTATTGCCATAATTCTCGCATATGTTTCCTTGGAGATACGTTCAGGAGAGTTGAAGGCAAAGGAAACAGCCGTCTTTGAGACCCCAGCCTGCTCAGCCAGCTCCTTTATGGTAGGTCTCCCTGTTCTTTTCATATCTTCATTATAAATCGGTTTACAAAAAAATCAACTGCCCCTATGGAATTCCCAACCTTGTAGTAGTCCCCCCGATTTGATATACTGGGAGCCAGTCTTCAGACAAAATCTATCCACTGAAACCTATAGACAATACTACAAGGAGTGAATATGGCCCATTGCATTGTACCCGATGCAGATGAGATTCTGGACAAGGAATTTCCCGTGCTGGACAAGGGATTCGTGAGGCTTGTTGACTATATGGGTGGAGATGCCCGCATTGTGCAGGCGGCCCGTGTCTCCTACGGAGCGGGAACAAAGACGGTGCGGGAGGATGCCGGGCTCATCGACTACCTGCTGCGGAACCAGCACACCTCACCCTTTGAGCAGGTGGTGCTGACCTTCCACATCAAGATGCCCATCTTTGTGGCCCGCCAGTGGGTCCGTCACCGCACCGCCCGCCTGAACGAGATTTCCGGCCGCTATTCGGTGATGCAGAATGAATTCTACCTTCCCGCCCAGGAGGATGTCGCCGTCCAGAGCACCGACAACAAGCAGGGCCGCAGCACGGAGTCCGTTTCCCAGGAATTTGTAGACACCACAAGGAGCCTCCTGGCAACAGGACAAGAAGAGGCCTACCACACCTACACCAAGCTGGTGGATTCCGGCCTGGCGCGGGAAATCGCCCGCATCAACCTGCCCCTGTCCCTCTACACTGAAATCTACTGGCAGTGTGACCTCCACAACCTGATGCACTTCCTGAAGCTGCGGCTGGACGGCCATGCCCAGAAGGAAATCCGGGACTACGCCGCCGTGATTCTGGAAATCTGCCGAAAGGTTGCCCCACTGACCATGGCATCCTTCGAGAACAACATCCAGAAGGGAGTCTCCTTTTCCGGGGAGGAGCTGGCCGCCCTGCAGGAGGTCTTGGCGGGCAAGGACAATCCCCTGACTGGCAAGAAGCTGGAGCGATTCAACGCCAAGCTGCAGCAGGGCGTGCAGAAATAAAAAATGCCCCGACAGCTGCCGGGGCTTCCGAAAATCCAAGGCCTTGTGGAGTGACGTTCTCTCTGCAAGGCCCTTTTTCTATGTTATCAGTGTGGTTTCTCCCCTCATTCCGTCGGCTGGCCCTCGTCCGTACTTTTGGCTGCCAGGGCCTTGATGCTTCTGGCAAAGAGCAGGTTTTGATCATCCCGCTCCTCCACTGAGAATATCGGCCGTCCGTCATCAGGGGAGATTCGGCAGACAGGCACCTTATCACCGCTGTAGGCGGGACTGGTCTTGCAGTTGACCCACCAGTCCAGGACGGAGGCCACCGCATAGGTGTACTTCAAGAGGTTCAGGTTTGTAGCCCTACTGCCCTGCTTCTGCTTGCTGCCGCCCAGCAAAACCCCCACCCGCTGGGAGACCACATTGGGCAGGGAAAATTTATAGGGGGCAAAGATATTGGGTATCTCTGCAAACCCCTTTCCCTCGTTGGCAGAGGTATCGGCGGCAGTAGTTATCCGGGCCAGCTCCTCCACCAGGACAGCCACCCGGCTGGGCAGGATGCGAACCTTGGACTCGTTGGAGGGCTTGTCCAGCAGAAGCTGCTCGAACCGCATATAAGGCAAGAAATTATAGTAGATGTGCCACTGGAGGTTGGACATGAGGCGCTTTCCGTACTGGTTCCGCAGGAAGTCACGCTGGGCATAGAGGTTGTTCACAAAGTCCCGCAGATTCGGCAGATACAGCTTCTCGAACACAATCTCCCGATAGTCGGACCACTCGTTCATGATGGTGGACAGGGACTCTGCCGACACAGTCTCGGTCTTTCCCCTCTCCTTGTCAACCTCGAACACCAGATGACGGCAGCCCTCGAACAAATCCTCGATAATCTTTACGAGGATTATCGTCACCTGCAGGGGATTCTCAGGAGAAATCAGGTTGAAGCCGTCCTGAAAGCCGTACAGGGGCTGGTAGAAGGGATACATGTCGGGCAGTTTCTCCAGATTAAGCCAGCCTGCTCCGGGGAAAATTCTATCCAGAATCCTGAGACCCATGGCGGCATCCTGGAATTCCTCCCGACCAGCCTGGGACTGCCCCTCACCCTTGCCCGACTGCTCCTCCGTGGCGGCAGCCCTCTCCTCTCCTCCATCATCCCGCTGCTTTTCCGGCAGAAGGATGTCGTACTTGGTGATGCCCAGAAAGTTGAAGACCTTTCCCAGCTGTTTGGTGAACAGCTCTGAGAATTCATGAAACTCGTTGCTGCACATCCTTAGCAGCAAGGGATACATTCCCCGGGGAATCCGCTGATACACATACATCCAGTCCGAGGTGATGTTCTGGAATAAGGCCAGCAGCATCTCCTTCTGGACCTTTGGCTGGGAATTTATTTCGCCGTAGACGCTCTTCAGCAAGTCCACGAACTTCTGCTCCCCGATGAAGAACACGGATAGGATCAGCTTGTAGATGAGCCTGGTGACACTGACCAGAGCTGTGGTGGTGACGCTGGAGGGATTCCGCAGGATGCTCTTGTACATAGTGTCCAAGGAATGCACCGACCAGTCGCCGATGGTTCTCAGCATCTTGTACTGAAGGGCCGGGTTCCGGGCAATCCTCTCCTGGATGGGCTTTGGGGCCACGGAAATCAGCTTCAGCACATTGCTCTGGAAGCTACAGAGTCGGGACACATAGGCCTGCATGGTGACGGATACGAACTGCTCGGCAATCCTGTCGTGGCCATTCTTACGGAAGCCATTGAGGAAATTGAAGATGCCGTAGTTTGTCTTGATGCCATACTCGGGCAGCATCATCAGCTTGTCCATGCGGCTGCGGGTCTTGCCGTCCAGCCGGGGAAGGATATCCTTGAGAACCGTAGTACCGGCAGTAGCAGGCTGGGAGGGGGCTGCGGGAGCCACCGTGCTCTTTATGATTCGTCCTCCATTCTCGTTGGCGGAGTCGGCTTGCCTGCTGGCACGGTGGGAAGAATTTCCCGACCGCAGCTCCTGGGTCATGCGGGCAGAGCGCACCCTGCGGATAGCCTTCTCGTCAACGGGGGCTGACTTCTCCAGCCCCACCTCGCCGCCCAGCACCTGGACCATCTTCTTTGCCTCGTCAGCCTCTATGAAGCCGAGATTCTTCCGTGTCTTGTCCAGCTCCCCTGGCTCATACTTGTAGACGGGCTTTTTGGGCTTGTCGTCCTGTCCATCCATATAGCAACTCCTGTCCTTACAGACGCATCAACTGCTTTCGCACAACTCCCGGAAAATCCTTGATGATGATTTCCTCGCCATCCTTTGTCCGCAGCATCCCCTCAAAAACACCGTACATCACGTGCTTCTGGGCCCGCAGGACAAAGAGGCTTACGGTCCGATTGTGGTCGGAAATAGGGGTGAAGGACAAATCCACCATATTCTCCGTATCCTGAATGATCCACTTTCCCCTTATGCCGAAGGGAAAGGTGATTTTTACTGGTGGAAGCGGAGTCAGCTCCCCCTCCACAAACAAAATGTTCTCATTATAAGTATCGGGATTCACCGCATCCAGTGAAGAGGAACTGACAGCAAAGCTTACCGATTTCCCCCGAATTTTCCCCGTCCCCCAGACCTCACGGCTTCTTGTCCGCAGCTTGTTGTAGGAGCGCACGCTCTTGAACAGGACAGAGCCCTCAAGACTGCTGGAGGTTTGCGGCTGCTTCGCAGGATGCAGGGAAAGGCTGCCCTCCAGGGGCGCAGCCATAAGCCACACGCCACGACAACGCCGCATGGTGGGTGCCGGCAGCACCGCCGTGGAGGCATGGAAGGTGGGGGCCGACAGGTCCGACTTGAAGGCTCCCGTGGCCTGGGGCCGCACGGAATCTCCCTTGAGGTTGAACACTAGGCTCAGCACCTGCTTTCCCATGTCCCAGCCCAGGCGAATGTAGCGGCGATGGCCAAAGGAGATGCAGGCACCATGGCCGGTATTCTTGGAGATGAGGCGACGGCGGGGACCGGTCACGGTGTGGTAGACGTATTTGCGTCCTGTCTTCTTGTTCCAAAACAGCACCTCCCCGTGGCCCACAATCTTGAGGTCCAGGAAGGAGACGGCACCGATAAACTCGTCTGTATTGAAAATATATGCCAGGGAACTGCGGATGCGCAGGTCGGTGATGAAGGTGGGCAGAGGCAGCACCCCAAAGGGACAGCGGACACCACGGATGTCCAGGGCGGGGGGAATGCCGTCGAAGGTGCCGAAGACAGGCTTCCCGTTCTTCACAAGCTTTTCTGGTGGAGCTGTCATCTGTCTTGAATACACTGCACAAACCTCATTGGGTCATTATACAGGATTCATTTCACGGTGTGCAACTCCCTGGTTAGTGGGTAGTTGTTAGTGCTTAGTTGCCAGTGGTTAGGAGGCAGAAGCGAGAAACTAGAAGACAACTCCTCGCATCCACCCCGCCCCAATCGAGACCAAGCAGTCAGTCTGGCTGACCTTATGTGGTCAGTCCGGCTAACCCTAATGCTGTGACGTACTCCTGCATTATGCTGTGGCACAGTCCCGCACCATGCTGTGGCTCGCTCCCGCATTATGCTGTGACGCACCGCCACCTGTGAAGCTGATTGCTCTTTCTAGCAACAAGCGGATTTGCTCGGAACTAACGTTCCTCGCTTTTTGTCGTGGATTTTGTTGGGGACGAAAGAATCCACGATTTGTCCAGTTTCTGCGGAAGAATTGAGAAAAGTTGCCACAGGTCTTGGGAAAACCTACGGTTTTCCTGGATGGTACAGATTGCTTGCGTATCAAGTGTGGGAATTCCTCCCTTGTTCCCAGATTTTGCGTAGCAAAATCGAATCCGTGTGACAATATCTACGAGGAATTTCAAAAATCCAAACTTTTCCCCGCAAAAACGCATTTTTTCGCCAGATTTACACAATAATATAATATGAGACCCAAGCAACGGAGGAACAATGATGACAGAAGCAGAGCTACAAAAACAGTGGGAGCGCCTAACCTTTACCGACGACTTCATCTTTTCCCGGGTGATGCACGACGAAAATCTCCCCAAAAACACCACCACAAGAAGCGCCCGCAGGGCCGCTTCCCAGCTACCTTAACCTACCGGGGTTCTTAGGGGCAGGCAGCCCCTAAGCAGTGCTGGGGTTCTCGCAGCAAGCACGCAGTGCGTAGCTTCCAGCGAAGGGGAGGTTTTAGGAGGAGCAAGCGGCGAGACATCGCAGCCTCTTGACCGCTTCCGAGTAGAGGGGGTGTCCCCTCCTAAAAAAACATCATGGACGTGTTCCTGCGGGATGAGAATCATATCATCACGCAGGAAAAGCCACGGTTTTCCTGGATTCTGGGCTCGCGCCTACCTTTCACCAGTCCTGCGTGGAAGTGATGGAATTGGCGGCTCCAGGCTCCGGCGAAGCCGCAGGAAGGTGCTGATTGTAGTCAACTTCCTCTCAAGCCAAATCCTCCCGCTAGGCAGTCTTGGTAAAGCACTTGTTTTTAGCCAGCTCTATGAACCACGACAGGTGCTTTAGATTCATAGAAACAGTGTATCACAGCAAAAAGGTGAACGCCAACCTTAATTCCATAGATTCTGAGGATTGACCCCTTTTCCGTTCTTGTAGACGGCGAAGTGCAGGTGGGGACCAGTACTCATGCCGGTACTGCCCACGGTACCAATCTTTGTGTTGGTATAGACATAGCGGCCCCGCTTCGTATTGATGGTGTTCAGGTGGCCGTACAGGGTCTGGTAGCCAGAATGGTGCCGGATGACCACGTAGTTTCCGTAGGTGTTGTTGTAGCCCGCCTCAATGACCGTTCCCTCCAGGGCCGCATATACTGCAGTGCCAGTGTTGGCTGCCATGTCGATGCCGCCATGGTAGGTGCGGGCACCGGTAAAGGGATTCTTCCGCCAGCCAAAGTATGAGGAGAAATAATAGCGGCCCTTGATTGGTCTCTGGAACAAGTCGCCGTTGATCTCCTGGCGTGTCACCCAATCCATCTCCGCGTCAGGTAGGAAGAGGGTGGTTCCGGCAGAAAGAGCCGTCTCCAAGGCAAGGTTGTTCACCTGAGCACACTTGTCCCCTGAAATCTCGTACTTCTTTGCAATGCTCCCCAAGGTCTCCCCATCCTCACGGACGGTGTAGAGGATTCCAGGCATGGAGGGAATTTTCAAATACTGGCCCGGCTGAATCAACCGTGTCTTTCTGATATTGTTCACGCTGATGAGGGTATCTTGGGTCAGGTTAAATTCCTCGGCGATGACACCGATCATATCACCTTTTTTAATTCGGTAGGCGGTATAGGAAAGGGCCGGACTGACATCCTCCATAGCCTCCTCCACACCGGGAACGAGGGCCTCCTCCGCAAAGGGAAAACTCTCCGCACTGGCCAGCAGGGGAAGAACAGGACTGTCATACCCACCCTGGCCAGCCACAATCTGAGGCTCCACCATAGGATACAACAACACGCCTCCACCAAAAGCTGCCAGAAGGCCACAGCCAATCACGAGATATTTAATCACCAGTCTATTCTTCATACAATCCGCCTAACCCTTTTTATCCAGTCCCACCAAGTATGTTTCGAAGGACTCGGTACGACAAGCCTCTGGCTTGAAGCCCCGGGCAGTGGTAAAAATCTGCCGCATGGACTTCAGCAGCTGCTGCTGGTCGCCTCCTTGAAAAATCTTCACAACAAAATTACCCCCCGGCTTCAACATCGTCTGGGCGTAAAAGATGGCCAGCTCCACCAAGCCTGTGGAACGAGCCGTATCCACCGTCCTGTTTCCGGTGGTGGGTGGGGCTGCGTCACAGATTACCGAGTCATAGGGACCTAAGTCCCGCGCCTGAACACGAACCGCCTCATCATACAAATCCCCCTGAATGAAGGTGAGATTGCTTCCCACTACATCCTTTGCAAGGGGCTTCAAGTCAATGGAGGTGAGATGACCGGTACCGTTCAGTGTTCTGAGGGCAAAGACCGTCCAGCTGCCCGGTGCCGCCCCCAAATCAAGGACAGAGTAATTCTTCTTCAGAAGACCGAATTTCTCATCAAGCTCCTTGAGTTTATACACTGATCTGGCCGGATAGCCCTCCGAAAAGGCCTTCTTTGACCAGTAATCCGGCTTTTCATAACTGTTTGCAGCCATACGAAACAGATTATCGGCAGAATTCACCATTCTGATTACCTGAAACAATTGCAGATTCCACTGCAATCTCCAGCACCAAAAAACATTCCCCATACTACAGGAGTTGGGCAGGATAATCAACCACATTGCTTTCGTGCATGGTTTTCAGAAAAGCCAAATTCTGATACAATTCCTTCCTATGGAATACGATTTTACCCATGAGCTACAGAAAATTGAGCTGATACTGGAGAAGGCCCTGCCTGACACACCAACCTCAGAGTGGTCTCAGCCTACCTTTGGCCAGCTTTCCCCGGCTGTCAAGTCCAGCCATATAGAATCACTTCTGGCCCCCTGCACCCGCCTGATGCATTTGGGTGGAAAGCGCTGGCGGCCCCTGCTGCTGGTGCTCTGTGCCCAGGCCGTGACAGGAACGGAGGAAGCACCGGAAACCGCATTCCAGCTGACTCCCCTGGTTGAGTTCGTTCACACCGCCAGCCTCATCCATGACGATATCGAGGATGCCGCCGACACCCGACGGGGAGCCCCTGCCGCCCACATTGCCTATGGCCTGGACACAGCCCTGAACGCAGGTGCCTGGCTCTACTTTGTGGCCCCCTCCTGCATTCAGAAGACTGACTTGAATCTGGAGACACAGCTTTTGCTGAACAAGCTCTACCACCAGGAGCTCCGCCGCCTCCATCTTGGCCAGGCCATGGACATCTCCTGGCACCGGAACAACGAGACCCTCCCCACACAAGAGGAGTACACCGCCATGGTACGCATGAAGACCGGCACCCTGGCCTCTCTTGCAGCCCAGGTGGGCATCATTGCAGGCGGCGGTACGGAAGCCCAGGCCCAGGAAATGGGTCGGGTAGCATCAGACATCGGCATCGGATTCCAGGTGCTGGACGATGTCATCAACCTCACCACCGGCAACGTGGGCAAGAAGCGGGGGGACGACATTGTGGAGGGCAAGAAAAGCCTTCCCATTCTCCTGCACCTGCAGCACAATCCCCAGGACTTGGAGCGTCTCACGGACCACTTTACCCGTGCCCGCCTGCAGGGTGTGGACTCCCCCGCAGTGGAGCAGGCCATCACCTTGGTCACAGAAAGTGGTGCACTGGAGACTGCCTCCAAGCACGCCCACCAGCTGATCCACACCGCCTGCCAGCGAGTGGAGGAACTGTATCCAGGCACCCCTGCGGCACAAAAGATTACTGCCCTGTTCACCAACATGCTGAAGGCTGCCATAGGGTGAGTTTTAAGGAAAAAACATGAGAGAAAACCCTGAGTCACTGAATCATCAGGCCATCGAGCTGGCCTCCCATGGGGAGTACGTGGAGGCTATAGCCTGCTTCAAACGAGCCATCACCATGGCCAGGGACAATGTATTACTGTGGTACAACCTAGGCATCACCTACCGTGATGCCGGCATGATGCAGTTGTCCAAGGACGCATTGCTCACCGCCTACAAAATCAACAGCGAGGATCCGGATATCATAGAAACCCTGGCCCACATCTGCTTTCTCTTGGGAGAGCATCAGGAGGCCCTCACCTTCTGTGCCCAGGGCTTGGAAATAAACATGCGGAACGCCCATTTGTGGAACAACAGCGGAGTGATATACTTTACAGAGGGGGACTATGAGAGTGCCTGCGAAGCTTTCGAGCACGCAGTCACTATAGACCCAAACTACTACGACGCGGTGTACAATCTCAGGGACACCTACCAGGAGCTGGGAAATACCATCGCTGCCGCTGAATGCGACGCACGGCTCAAATCCATCAAACAGGGAGACTACTATGCGTGACAAAGGATGTATTGTAAGCTACAAGGACGGGATTGCTTCGGTCATACCCCTGCTGAGCGACACCTGCATCAACTGCAACAGCCCCACCTGCGCCAAGCGAGGAACACCCTTCCTGGCCACGAATCCCCATAACCTGGACCTGCACCCGGGAGACGTGGTGAAAATCGAGGCCCGCGCCTCCATCCAGCTGGCCCAGGGCATCTTCTCCCTGCTACTACCCATCCTGGGAGCCGTGGCAGGCTTCTTTCTGGCGGCTCCCTTGGCCACAGCCTTGGGAAGAGAACCCACAGAAGCGATGCGGGCAGGTGGAGTCCTGCTCATGCTGATTCTCACCACCCTCATCATCTTCATCCTGTCAAAAACCTTGCTGAAATTGACAAAACCACAGGTGACTGCCATCATCCACGACTATCACCCAAAAATCGAAGGCTGTCTCCTATAGGTTATTGATACTGGTTTGCCAGTTTGCTGATTTCATGGGCCATATCCTGCAGGGAAACCTGCTTCTGAACGGCCCCCAGCTCAAAGGCTACCTTGGGCATACCATACACAATGCAGGACTGCTCATCCTGACCAAGGGTATGGGCTCCCTGCCGCCGCATCTCCGCCAGCTGGGCGGCTCCATCGTTGCCCATGCCCGTCATGATGACCCCCAGCGCCCTATTCTGATACTGCTCGGCCACAGACTCAAAAAGCACGTCCGCCGAGGGACGGTGGCCATTCCGTTGCGGGGCGTCCGACAAACGCACAACTGTAGCCAAGGACTTCCGCTCCACATAAATATGGTAATTGCCGGGTGCAATGAGAATGCGTCCCCCCTTCACCAAGTCTCCATCCTTTGCCTCCTTCACCTCCAGGGGGCAGATGTTGTTGAGACTGTTGGCAAATTCCTCAGTAAAACCGGCGGGCATGTGCTGCACCACAAGAATGGGCTGCTTGAGACTGGGATCAATCTTGCTGAACACCTCCCGTAGGGCATTGGGTCCACCAGTGGAAATGCCGATGGCAATAATCTCAATCCGGCCCGGCTCCCGCAAGGGCTTGACCACCACCGGCTGCTTTGTCTGGCGCACTGTAGAGAATATGGAGCTGTAGGCAGCAGGCGCCGCCGGCCTTGACTCGTGAGAGACGGCGGGAGCCCCCCTTTCCTCATCATTTTTCCTTAAGGCGGAAGCAAGGAACCCATTAACCCTCTTTGGAGGCGTAATCTTCCTCCCCTTGCTTTTAGCATAGGTCCCACCGTAGGAAATCAGCAGCTCGGCCAAATGGTTTGCAGTGGAGGACAAATCGGAAAGACCGGAGCCCCCCGGCTTTGTCAAAAAGTCACTGGCCCCCAGCTCGAGACACTGCATGGTGACAGCCGCCCCCTCCGTGGTAAGGCTAGAAAGCATAATAACCGGAATATCAATGCCCCGCCGCTTCTTCTCCATCAAGAATTCCAGCCCATTCATCACAGGCATCTCAATGTCCAGCACAATGACATCAGGACGGCATCCCGGAATATGCTCCAGGGCAAATTCACCGTTCATAGCCTTGCCTGCAATCACAAGGCCGGGGGTTTGTTCTATGATTTTGGATATGAGATTCCGCATCAATGCAGAATCATCCACAATAAGAACTCTGACATCAGACGAATCCATGGTCTCTCCAAGTTATTGAATCAAACTAAATATTTTTCTGATATAAACAAGCCCAGTCCGTCTTGAGGAATTCAAATTTTGTCCTCATGCCGAACAGTGACTCAGAATGTCCAATATACAGATAGGAGTGGGGTGCCATGGCATCCCAGAAATGGTTGATCACCTCCAACTGTGCGGCCTCGTCAAAATAAATCAGCACGTTTCGGCAGAACACAATGTCCAGGTTCCGTGTTGAGGGCATGTGCTTCAGGTTGTGGTAGTCGAAGCGAATGGCGCTCATGACATCAGCGTTCACCTGATAGCCCTCAGGTGTCTTGGTAAAGAAGCGGTGCAGGTACTTGTCCGGCACGCCGGTAATGCGGGACTCTGGATAGAACCCCTGCTTTCCCACCATCAGTGACTTCAGGGAGATGTCGGAAGCCATAATCTCGAAGCTGTAGGGAGGAGGAAGGATATCCTTCAGAATCATGGCGATGGTATAGGGCTCCTCACCAGTGGAGCAACCGGCGCTCCAAATACGAATCTTCTTATCAGGAGAACTCTTCTTCTGCTCCATCAGATGGGGAATGACATAGTGCTGGAAGGCATCAAAATGAGGCTGGTTGCGGAAAAAGCGGGTCAGGTTTGTCGTGACGGAATCCAACAGCAGCTTCATCTCCTCCTTGTTGGACGTAATCAGATTGTAGTAATCCTGAACAGCAGACATTCCCTTGTCACGAAGACGCTCCTTCAGACGGCTGTCCAGAATGGACCGGTTGGTTTCGGAAAAAGTTATGCCACTCTCTGCATAAATCACCTTACGGAACAAATCGAATTCAGCATTGGTAAGAAGTTCACTCATACTCTCATTTTATAGCCGTTACAAAAATATGTAAAGCCAAAACTCCATCTGTACAGAATTACAAGATTCTACGAATCCTTGCGGTACTTCAACTGCTGCAGCAGCGCCCGACAGCCCGACGAGACATCCTCATAGGTCTCGTCAAAATTTCCTGTGTACCAGGGGTCAGCTATATCATCGGAAATTCCCACGTAGGACAATAGCTTTGAGAATTTCCCCCAAATTGAAGGATTTGACATACGCTCCAAATTCCGCATATTGGCATCATCCATACCGATGATGTAGTCGAAATTCTGAAAATCCTCCTGGGTAATCTTTCGGGCCACATGGCTTCCCACCGGCACACCCACCGCCCGCAGCTTCACCACCGTGCCAGGATGCACCCCGTGGCCCTCCTCCTCGCTGCTGGTACCTGCAGAGTCGATAAAAAACTTGTCGGACAAGCCAGCCTTCTTCACCAAATCCTTCATAACAAATTCCGCCATGGTTGAACGGCAGATATTCCCGTGGCACACAAACAAAATCCGTGTCATATACTTAAAAACTCCATTTTCTTGCACTGCTTTGGCGTTTCTTCATTATATACTAATTTTTTTATTCATACTAGAGAAAAAACACCAGTTTTCCGATATAATGTTCGTAACATCACCTTCCCTAAATTATTGCATCATCCTTCATTACGAGCATTGCCCAGAGGGAGTACAACAATTCAGAGAAAAAAATTATGGAGGTCAATATGAAAATCAAAAACTTATTTGCTGGCACAATTGTAATTTCCATTATTATGTCTGCAATTGTTTTCGTCACCATCCTAATGATTGTATCCTCAAACGGACATCTGGAGCATTCATTGCAGTACGAACTCCAGGCCTACCAGTTGGCCGACGAGATGAGCGGCAGCTCCGAAGACCTGACAAACTACATCCGGCTCTACGCCATGACGGGCGACGTCTCCTACCGGGCCGCCTACAACAAGGTCCTTGATGTCCGAAACGGAAAGGTTGCCAACGACGAAGGCGTGAAGAAGGCCTTCTCCGACAAGGTAAAGGAGATGGAGCTGACCACAGAGGAAAACAACCTCATCCTGCGGTCCCAGGAGCTGTCCAACGACCTGGCGGTGCTGGAGACAGAGGTTATGACCTTCATCGACAGCTACATACTCCGCAACCCCAACGTCAATCTGGGCGAGACTGGCGACCCAGAGGTGCTTCACCAGCAGGGACGGCTCTTCTCCACCGAATACACCTCCCACACTGACGCAATCAAGAAGCCAGTGACCGAGTTTGAGAAGGCCCTGTTTGCCCGGGCGGACATAGAAAAGCTTGCTGCCAAGCGGCAGGCCAGCTCCGCCACCAAAATCGGTCTGACAGCCCTTTCCGTATTCATCGTATTCATCATTGCAATTCTTGTCTTTTCCATGAAATACATCCTCTCCACACTGGGTTCCGAGCCGGAGCATCTGAAGAGACTGCTGGCCCAGGTTGAGGGCGGGGACATGACCGTCAACTTCATGGCTGGCTGCAAGCACCCCAACAGCCTCAGTGGAAGCCTCAACTCCTCCTTGGGCAAGATCGCCGCTATCTTCAAGGAGACCATGGACATGCTGACTCTGGTGGTAAGCCAGAGCGACACCATGTACTCCTCCAGCGAGGAGCTTTCCTCCGGCGTGGAGCGGCTGGCCGCCTCCACCCAGAAGATTTCCGAAAACATGCGTGACATTGCCGACCATGCCCGCCAGACTGCCGACAACGCCGGCGAAACCCGCTTCATTGCGGAGAAGACCGTGGCAGACAGCAAGGAAGGCGGCGAAGCAGTGAGCAACACCGTCAGTGCCATGAACGACATTGCCCATAAGGTAAGCATCATCGAGGACATCGCTGACCAGACCAACCTGCTGGCCCTGAACGCAGCCATCGAGGCGGCCCGAGCCGGCGAGGCAGGAAAGGGCTTTGCCGTTGTTGCTGGAGAGGTTCGTAAATTGGCGGAGCGCAGCAGCATCGCCGCCAACGAAATCAGCGGCATGACCTCAGAGAGCGTCAGCATTGTTGACCATGCTGGAAGGCTTATTGCCGACGTGGTGCCCAATATTGAAAAGACTGGCCGTCTCATAGAAGAAATTGCTGCCGCCAGCCGCAACCAGGACGCAGGCATGCAGCGCATCCAGGACGCAATCCACGAGATGGAGGCCGCCGCCGAGGAGAACACCTCCGCCTCCTCCCAGCTTTCCTCAATCGCCCAACTGCTACACCAGCATGCCACTAGTCTGATGCAGGAGATGTCCTTCTTCAAGATGGACGGCAATACGGCCACCTCTGTATCGGCAGTCCAATCATCAAGCTACGCCACGGTGATGACTTCCAGCTACGGGGACGACTTCTCCGAGTTTGAATAAGTCCAGCGTTTCCACATGAAAGAGCAAGGGGCTGACCTCAGGTCAGCCCCTTTTTTTGGTTCGCTCAGAATCTACCGCCGCCACATAAGCCCTGGCAGCACCACTATCAGGATTCACTCTCAGTAACACCTACCATTCCAGCACCCCTTCCGACAGCACCCGCCGCCGACTTCCATCCTGATACACGAAGTGGATGGTGGGATTCCGAATCACCCCGTCAAGGTGAATCAGTGCATGGGCATCATTGTCGTAGTTCTCCCCGATGGCAATGTGACAGGTGCGGAATGCCTTCTCGTCCTCCAGCATCTTCCCTGAAATCAGGGCGGCGGGATTCAGCCCGATTCCCAGCTCACCGATATTCCGGGCATTGCGGCAGTACAGCTGGGCATCCTCCGGTGAAAGGCGGCCGTCGGCTCCCATGGCCTTCGCTTCCTCCTCCGCATTGGTGATGGTGTCCCGCAGCTGCTCTGCCTCCGGGCCGCCGGAAATGGAGGTGACAAAACCACCCACCACCTCCACCAGGATTGGTTCCTGTATGGCAACACAGCCTCCTGCCACCGACATGGAGCCGTCAAAGGCAATGCGGCCCGCACAACCAGTGTCGGTGCCGTTCCCCACCACCGGACTGATGAAGACCTCACCGGCAGGAATGTTGCCCCCTGTTCCCGGCCGGCTAAAATCACCGTCATCCCGGAAGGGCCTTCGCCCCGCAACAGGAATCACCAGGTCGGTGCCAGCAGGAGCGGTCACCTCCACCGTCACCACATTCTCGTAGAGCTCACAGAGACGACGGCACCGCTCCTGCAGCTGCCCGTAATCAATGTCCACCGTGCGGGCAAACATCTCCAGTGTGACACCGGGAGTCCACACGGACCGCATCACCTTCTTTCCGTACAGCAGATAGTCAAAGATATGGTCAAAGCTGTTCCCCTCAGCATCCTGGTAGGGCTGGACGATGGCACCTGCATCCTTTCCCAGCATGTTGTGGGAAATGGAGAAGCACACCGACGGCTCTGTTGCCAGGGCTGCCAGCACCGCCTTGTCAGCAGCATCCAGAGAGGTCTTGGGCGGTTGCACCACCACCACCGGACAGGCACCCACCGCCAGACAGGCATCATGGAGGGCCTGAGAAATCACCTCTGTCTGGGCCACCTCAAGGGAGTACTCCAGCTTGTTCCAGACAATGCGGGAACGCTCCACCACCCGGTTGGTGATAATCAGCACCCGCTCTCCAGCCGTGACTCGGCACACCTCCTCCACCACCTTCCGAGCAGACGCTTGAATTTTTTCCATCAACGCTTCCATGGGAACCTCCTTCTTGTATCCTTCTGAACAAATGAATGCCTGCACAGGAAGCAGGCTAGCCGTGAAACGAGCGGTCCCCTATGCCCACATACTCCTTGTGGCCACAGACCGCCTTGTAGGCTGGACGAATAATCTTTCCGTCGTTGGCCAGCTCCTCAATGCGGTGGGCAGACCAGCCCGCAATGCGGGCGGTAGCAAACAGGGGTGTGTACAGTGCGGGTGGCAAATCCAGCATCTTGTAGACAAAGCCAGAATAAAAGTCGATGTTGGCGCTGACACCCTTGTACATCTTCCGGCGCTGGCTGATGACCTGGGGAGCCAACCGCTCCACCTTCGAGTAGAAATCATACTCCTCGTGGGCACCCTTGGACTGGGCCAGCTCCTCCACGAACTCCCTCAGAATCAAGGAGCGGGGATCCGACAGGGAATACACTGCATGGCCGATTCCGTACACCAGGCCGCTCCGGTCAAAGGCCTCCTTGTCCAGCAACCGCGCCACATAGCGGCAGATTTCCTCCTCGTCCTTCCAGTCCTTGATGTTCTCCTTCATATCCTCGAACATCTGCACCACCTTGATGTTGGCACCGCCGTGACGAGGCCCCTTCAACGAGCACAAGGAGGCAGCCATGGCGGAATAGGTGTCGGTGCCGGAAGAGGTCACCACGTGGTTCGTGAAGGTGGAGTTGTTTCCGCCCCCGTGCTCCGCATGAAGCACCAATGCCAGGTCAAGAATCCGAGCCTCCAGCTCCGTAAAGTTGGAGTCTGGCCGCAGCATGTGCAGGATGTTCTGGGCTACGGAGAGACTTTGCTCCGGCGTGTGGATGATGAGACTCTGCTTGTTGTAATAGTAGGCGTAGGACTGGAACCCGTGAACCATAAGGCTGGGAAACTGTGCAATGAGCTGGAGGCATTGCCGCAGCACATTGGGAATGGAAATGTCCTCTGGAGTGGGATCGTAGGTGTACAAGGTCAGCACACTGGTGGCCAACTGGTTCATCATATCCTGTCCCGGAGCGTTCATGATGGTATTCCGCAGGAATTCATCCGGCAGGGTCATGAGACTGGACAGAATCTGTCGGAACTCCTGATATTCAGCCTGAGTTGGTAGATGCCCCATGATCAGTAGGAAGCAGATCTCCTCATACCCAAACCTGCCGTCCGTCAAGAAACCTTTCACCAGGTCACGGATATCATAGCCCCGGTAAAAAAGGCGGCCCTCACAGGGAATCAAATCACCCTCCTCTATCCTGTAGGCCATCACCTCGGAAATCTCTGTAAGACCAGCCAGCACTCCCTTGCCGCTTATGTCTCGGAGCCCCCGCTTGACCTCGTACTTTGTATACAAGTCGGAATTGATGATACTACTGGAGCGAGCAGCCTCACTGTAACTGGTAATTTTGTGTTCCAATGACATGTTGTTTTCTCCAAAAGTTTAAATTCATAAATCTTATTAAATATATACGATAAATTTTTCCCCGTCAAACGAAACAGCAAATTCCACAGGAATTAATGCATTTATACCATATTTCCCAATCACCAACCCTGTCACACGGATAGAGAGAAACTTGTATTTTACCCCCATTAAGTCTTGGAAAAACAAGCCTATCAGTTTGACAATATATCCGAGTTATGGTAACTTGTATACAAACAATCCTATAATTTAGTAAGGAGTTAAACATGGGCAACATCGTGTTGTACATCGCACTCCCCGCTGTAGGAATTGTTCTTGGATGGACTATTCGCTGGCTGTATGCCAGATTTCAACTCTCTGCGTCCGAACAAAGAGCGGAACGTATTATACAGGATGCGATAAAAGAAGCAGAAGCACAGAAGAAAGAAATTCTCTTGGAAGCGAAAGACCAACTCATTCGGGAACAGAAGCAGCAGGATCGGGAGAACCGGGAGCGGCGTGCAAACCTTGACAAGATTGAGCAGAAGCTGGAACGGCGCGAGGAGACCCTGGACAGGCGGAAGATTGACTTGGACAAGTTCGAGCAGGGCTTTGTGGAGCGTGAGCAGAAGATTACCCGGCGGGAGAACGAGCTGGCCGGGGAAGAGGAGCGCTATCGGCAGGAGCTGGAACGGATTTCTGGGCTGACCCCCCAGGAAGCCAAGAACCTCATCATCCAGAATCTGGAAAATGAAGCTCGCCATGATGCCCAGGCCCTCATCAACAAAATCGAGCAGGATGCCCAGCTTTCTGCAGAGAAGAAGGCCAGGGAGATCTTGGTATCTACCATCCAGCGGATTGCCACGGAAACCACCAGCGAGGTGACGGTGGCCACCGTGTCACTGCCCAGCGACGAGATGAAGGGACGGATTATTGGACGTGAGGGACGGAACATCCGTGCCTTGGAGACCCTCACTGGCGTGGACATTATCATTGACGACACACCGGAGGCAGTGGTCATCTCCTGCTTCGATCCAGTCCGCAAGGAAATTGCGAAGGTAGCCTTGGAGCGCCTCATCACCGACGGACGGATTCACCCCGCCCGCATCGAGGAGGTGGTTCAGAAGGTCACCAAGGAGATCCAGCAAAAGATTTACGAGGAGGGTGAGAAGGTTCTCTTTGATCTGGGCATCCACAACATGAACCAGAACGGAATCAGGGCACTTGGCCGCCTGTACTTCCGCACCAGCTACGGCCAGAACGTGCTGTACCACTCCAAGGAAGTGGCCCTGATTGCAGGAATGCTGGCAGGAGAGCTGGGATGCAACCGGGAGCTGGCAAAGCGGGGTGCCCTCCTCCACGACATTGGAAAGGGGGCGGAAAGCGATTCTGACCAGAACCACGCCGAAATCGGTATGGACATGGCCCGCAAGATGGGAGAGCATCCCGTTGTGGTGAACGCCGTCGGCTCCCACCACAATGACATCGAGCAGAACAGCATCGAGTCTGTCATTGTACAGATTGCCGACGCCATATCCGCCGCCCGTCCTGGTGCCCGCCGAGAAACGGTGGACAACTACGTGAAGCGGCTGGAGAACCTGGAGGCCATCGCGGAGCAGTTCAACGGTGTGCAGAAGGCTTATGCTATCCAGGCAGGCCGTGAGCTGCGCATCCTGGTGAACAACGAGAAGATTCCCGACAATGAGGTGAAGGAATTGGCCCGCAAGATTGCAAAGCAGATTGAGACCGATGTCAACTACCCCGGTCGCATAAAGATTACCATGATTCGGGAAACCCGCATCGTGGACTACGCCCGGTAAGAAGCAAGCATCGGCAAAAACGAACGTGTACCCCAAAGCTTGGAGACAAGTTTCGGGGTACACTTTTTTTGTCTATAACGGAGAGGTATCGCCATACATTTACGTTTTCTGTGGCACAGGAGCCGCCTGTTCCCTGCTGTTTCTTGCGGCAGCATGTATAGCATTGAAGTACACCAGTTATGTTGCTGATGTTTCGCACTGTGAAACAAAAGGTTTCTCACTGTGAAACAAAAGGTTTCTCACTGTGAAACAAAAGGTTTTGCACTGCGAAACAAAAGGTTTTGCACTGCGAAACAAAAGGTTTTGCACTGCGAAACAAAAGGTTTCACTGGTAAAACTGCCGTGAAACTTTTTGCAACGGCTGGCTTCAATGGTTCAGAGCCTTGCCTCATGGATGTCTTTCAGGCTTCCGGTGCTGTCGTGCCGACAGGTCACGGCCGCTGCCCTTTGCACCACTGCCAGCCTACCGGTACAGCAGCTTGAAGTAGATGGAAAGGAGGTGGTCCGAGGAGCCACCTCTGGGAATGTGCCGCCAGCTGCCGCCGATGATGGGGGCAAGCCCTGTGCTCCCGGACTTGAAGTCGTATTCCAGCAGGAAGCGGAAGCCGTTGCCCCAGCGGGTAGAGTAGGTATCCTCCAGCCCTGCCATACGGATGAAGTCCGTGCGGCGGCCCAGATTGTAGTCAACCCCAAGCCGCAGCCCTCCCAGTCCAGGATAGATCCGCAGGCCGCTGTAGAAGCCGTAGTCCAGCGAGTGGTACCTGTCGTCACCCTTGAACTTGAAGTCAGTCAACAAAATGGAACCAAGGGCAATGCGGATGTTGGGATGGAGCACCAGCTCCGCCGTGGCATCCAGCTCCAGAACCACCCGGCTCAAGTCGTCGGTGGCGGCACGGAAGGACTCGTCCTTGTTTACCACGGCAGCCGTACCGAAAGAGCCACCCAAGGCCAGCCAGTCCACAGCCCAGCAGGTGGTGGCCGCCAGAAACAAAATACCGCACAGAATGATTTTCTTTGATTTAACCATGAAAAAATCTTCCTCCTGAAGTTACGCCAGGTCTGTGGGATAGATAATCCTGTTCTTTCCCGATTTCTTCCCATGATACAGCAGGAAGTCCGCCTCCGCTATGGTCCCATCAATGGAAGAATTCTTGTGGAACCAGGAGACTCCCGCCGTGATTGAGACATTGAGGATAAACCCCTCAAAGCCAAAGGGCTTCTCCGCAATGTGGGAACGGATGGACTCCATTATTTGTCGGACACTCTTCTCCGTATGAGGGAACACAATAAGGAATTCCTCCCCACCCCACCGCCCCATCAGGGCATCACTCGGCAGCATAGAAAGCACCCGCCGGGTGAGACGGCAGAGAACCTGGTCTCCAACCTGGTGCCCGTAGGTGTCATTTATGGTCTTGAAGTTGTCTATATCCAGCAAGGCCACGGTAAAGTCCGTCATTCCCTCCATCTTCCGGATTATAAAGCGGCGGTTGGGAATTTGCGTCAAGTGGTCATGGTTGGAGATGAACTGGAGCCGCTGGATGTACCGCCTGTTCGCCCGCTGGCTTGACACCAGCTCCTTCTGCTGGCCGATGCACAGATACCCCAAGACGAACACCGAGACTCCAATGCAGATGCCCCGATGCACCAGTTCCAGTCCACTGTCCACCAAGAAGATGTCGTAGACAGGAGGCTGAGACCAGGACATCAAGATAAAAACAGTGGCCACGGCTGGCATTGAAATCAGGATATAGTGTACCAGTGGCCTATCCAAGGATATGGCGTACAGGTACACGCCAGAAATCATGGCGAAGGAAAAGAACACGGTGCCACAATGGCTCCCCACCAACATCCCAGTAACAAGGGCATAGAGGGGAACCTCCAAGGCGATGATTACCAAGGTAGCAAAAACCCTCTGGGGAGAAAAGCACAGGGAGATGGTGCCATACAGCAGGACACTACACAGATTGTACATCACCAAGGGCTTTACATTGTATAGGAAGAAAAAAGCCAGAAAAAATACGTGGACAAGAAGAATACCAACAATAAGGGAAAAATTCTTATTCCTGTATAGATCAATGTGGAACTTTTTCACCTCAACCCCGATTGCTACAGTTTACTGGAAACCATCAGTGATTGCAAGGTGATTTTCTTCAATCATATTGAAACGAGCTCATTTCTCACTTGACTATGTCCCAAGTCTTTTATTATAGTGAAGAAAATTGAGTATGATTTCATTTTTCCTTGCTACGAGGAATGATTCAAAGGAGACTCTCATGAAAATGATTAAGTGTGCAGTGGCTGGATTGGCAGCCTTGGCATGTGCAACCATGGTTTTTGCTGGCGGCGCAAAGGAAGCCGCTTCCGGCGAGAAGGTGTACAAGATTGGTGTTGTCCAGCTGGTGGAGCACGCCGCTCTGGATGCTTCCTACCAAGGATTTGTTGACGGTCTTGCCGAGGCTGGTCTGGTGGACGGACAGAACATCAAGATTGACTACCAGAATGCCCAGGGTGAGCAGGCAAACTGCGTCACCATCGCCCAGAAGCTGGTGAACGACCGCTCCGACTTGATTTTGGCCATTGCGACACCTGCTGCCCAGGCTGTGGCAAACCTGACCCGCAACATCCCCATTCTGGTGACTGCCGTAACTGACCCCGCCTCTGCCAAGCTGGTGAATTCCAACGAGCTGCCCGGCACCAACGTGTCTGGTACCTCCGACCTGACTCCCGTTGAGGCCCAGATCAAGCTGGCAAAGCAGATGGTTCCCAACCTGAGCACCATTGGCTTCCTGTACTGCTCCAGCGAGCAGAACTCCAAGTTCCAGATTGACATCGCAAAGAAAGTGTGCGATGAGCTGGGAATCGCATACGTGGATGCCACCGTGTCCAACTCCAACGAGATTCAGCAGGTGACCCAGAGCCTGGTGGGCAAGGTGGATGCCATCTATGCTCCCACTGACAACATGATTGCCGCTGGCATGGCCACCGTTGCCTTGGTTGCCGTTCCTGCAAAGCTTCCCGTATTCTGCGGTGAGCAGGGCATGACTGAGCTGGGTGGACTTGCCACCTACGGCATCAACTACTATGAGCTGGGCAAGCAGACCGCCAAGCAGGCGGTGGCCATCCTGAAGGAAGGCAAGAAGCCCGCCGAAATGCCCATCGAGTACCTGGCCAACGGCGACCTCTATGTGAACATGGACAACGCCGCAGCCATCGGCCTCACTATTCCCGAAGAGATTGCCGCACAGCTGAAATAAATCCTCCCAGAGGATAGCATCAGGCCCAAGCCCGACTGTCGAGACTCCATTCATCGGATGTCGTACAAAGGGTTTGGGCTTTTTTATTTCATCAGCCGTTGCCACCGATGACATTATCACCAAAATTTGATAGAATCGTAGCCAGTTTTTTCATCTCCGACCTACAGGGTGGAATGACGACAAATCATATATCAATAAGGAATAACGCATGGGTATCTTACTTGCCGTGCAGGGTGCCGCCTCCCAGGGTGTCCTGTGGGGAATCATGGCTTTGGGACTGTACATCACCTTCAAGGTGCTGGATTTTGCGGACTTGACTGTTGACGGAAGCTTTGCCTTGGGTGGCGCCGTCTCGGCGGTGCTTCTAGTCAACGGCTGGAATCCCCTCCTCTCCCTTCTGGTGGCCTTTTTAGCAGGAGGCATTTCCGGTATTGTTACTGGACTGCTCCACACCAAGCTGGAGATTCCCGGCATCCTTGCTGGCATCCTCACCATGATTGCGCTGTATTCTATCAATATCCGGGTGATGGGACAGGCCAACACGCCCCTGCTGGGTGTGGACACTCTTATGTCCCAGCTGGAGGTCGCCTTCGGCATTGACCGCACCCTCAGCTCCCTCCTCAGTGGGCTAGTGTTCTCCGCTGTCATCATCCTGGTGCTGTATTGGTTCTTCGGTACGGAGCTGGGAAGCGTCATCCGGGCCACGGGAAACAATGAGCGCATGGTTCGTGCCCAGGGCGTGAACACAGATAATATGAAGATTATTGGACTGATGATTTCAAACGCACTGGTGGCCCTCTCCGGTGCCATGGTTGCCCAGAGCCAGGGCTACGGCGACGTGGGAATGGGGACGGGAACCATCGTCATCGGTCTGGCCTCCATCATCATCGGTGAGGTGATATTTGGCAAGCGGTTCTCCTTCTGGTACCAGCTTCTGGCGGTTGTCCTTGGCTCCATCATCTACCGCATCATCATTGCCGTAGTCTTGCAGCTGGGCTTGAAGTCCACCGACTTAAAGCTGCTGACCGCAATCATCGTGGCATTGGCACTGGCCCTGCCCGTATTGAAGAAGAAGTTCAAGAAAACAAAGGCTGTACCTCAGCCCCAGGGAGGCCAGACATGCTGACATTGACCCATGTATCAAAGACCTTCAATCCGGGAACCATCACCGAAAAGAAGGCGTTGCAGGACATCAGCTTGGAGCTGAAGGAGGGGGACTTTGTTTCCGTCATTGGTGGCAACGGGGCGGGAAAGTCAACCCTGCTGAACCTGATTGCCGGTGTCCATATCCCGGATAGCGGCTCCATCCTGCTGGACAACATCGATGTCACCACCTGGAAGGAGCACAACCGGGCCAGGTTCCTGGGCCGTGTGTTTCAGGACCCCATGATGGGAACTGCCGCCAACATGAGCATTGCGGAGAACCTTGCCCTGGCCTACCGCCGGGGCAAGAAGCGTGGCCTAAAGTGGGGAGTAACCCACAGTGAAACAAAGATTTACAAGGATCTGCTGGCCCACCTTGACCTGGGCTTGGAAAACCGCATGGACTCCAAGGTGGGACTCCTTTCCGGCGGACAGCGGCAGGCCCTGACCCTGCTGATGGCCACCCTCCAGAAGCCCCGCCTGCTGCTGCTGGACGAGCACACCGCCGCCTTGGATCCCAAGACCGCCGCCAAGGTGCTGGAGCTGACGGACGAGATTATCGGCCGGGACAAGCTCACCGCCTTCATGGTGACCCACAACATGAGGAACGCCATCCACTACGGCAACCGCCTCATCATGATGCTGGAGGGAAACATTGTCTACGACGTGTCTGGGGAGGAGAAGAAGAACCTTCAAGTCTCCGACCTGCTGGAGAAATTCCACACCGTCAGCGGAGATGACCTTGCCAACGACAGGATGCTGCTGAGCTAAGATAGAAAAGGGAGAAGCAGGGGCTTCTCCCTTTTTTTATGAAGACTAGACTTAACAGTTTTGTAGAGGATTCCAGCAGGGCCTACTGACACCTTCACCACTTTTACATTCAGGGCACCCATGCTATACTTTTCCCATGACACAGACAGAACAGCAGCGGGCCGCAAAGAGGTTCAGCCAAGATTGGCAGGGCAAAGGATACGAAAAGGGAGAGAGCCAGAAGTTTTGGCTGGATCTCCTTTGCAACGTCTACGGAGTGCAGGACTTCGCCAATTTTGTTTACTTTGAGAATCAAATAAAAGAGCAGTTCACCGATAAAACCATTACAAACTTCATAGACATATACATTCCCTCCACCAAGGTGATGATAGAGCAAAAAAGTCAGGACAAAGACTTGCGTTCCCCCATCAAGCAATCTGACGGCTCACTCCTGAATCCCTTCCAGCAGGCACGGAAATATATTGCAGGACTGCCCCTGTCACAACATCCCCGCTGGGTAGTCACCTGTAACTTCAAGTCATTTCTGGTGTACGACATGGAAAATCCCAATGGGGAGCCAGAAGAAATCCTCCTGGAAAATCTTGAGAAGGAATACTATCGGCTTTCTTTTTTAACTGACCCAGGCAATGTTCATCTCAAAAAGGAGCTTGAAATCTCCAAGAAGGCAGGAGACATCATTGGAGAAATCTATGATGCCATCCTGAATCAATACAAAGATGCAGACAATCCCAGTCCTGCCACCCTCAAAAGCCTCAATATGCTCTGTGTGCGCATTGTGTTCTGCCTGTATGCCGAGGATGCAGAAATATTTGGGCACAAATCCATGTTTGGAGACTACCTCAAACAGCAGGAAGCCAAAAATCTGCGGCGAGCCTTGCTGGACCTGTTTCTGGTTCTGGACCAAAAAGAGGATGAGCGGGATGAATATCTGGAAGAAGGCCTTGCTGCCTTTCCCTACGTGAACGGCGGGCTTTTTACCGAGTCGGACAGGACCATCCCCCAGCTGACCGAAGAAATCAAGGAGCTTTTGGTACGCCACGCCTCCAGCGAGTTTGACTGGAGCGAGATCAGCCCCACCATCTTCGGCGCAATCTTTGAGTCCACCCTGAACCCGGAGACCAGACGCTCCGGCGGAATGCACTACACCAGCATCGAGAACATCCACAAGGTCATAGACCCGCTGTTTATGGACGAGCTATGGAAGGAGTTTGAGGAGCTGACGCAAATCAAAACAACCACCACTCGCATAAGCAAAATCAAGGAGTTCCACAAAAGGCTTGGCACCCTCAAATTCCTTGACCCCGCCTGTGGCTCAGGAAACTTTTTGACAGAAACCTATCTCAGCCTCCGCAGGTTGGGAAATGAATGCATCAAGGCAGAGCTGAACATAGGAGAGGGAGAGCTTCCCCTTGCCTACAATGACGATGATTTGATCCAGGTGTCCATCCAGCAATTCTACGGCATAGAAATAAATGATTTTGCCGCAGTTGTGGCAAAAACCGCCCTGTGGATTGCAGAAAGCCAGATGCTGAAGGAAACCGCAAAGCTCCTCGACAAGGACCTCAATTTTTTGCCCCTGAAATCCTATGCCAACATCGTGGAGGGAAACGCCCTGCGCATTGATTGGGAAAGCGTTGTTCCGAAGAATGAGCTGCATTACATTTTGGGAAATCCTCCCTTTGTGGGATATGCTTACCAGTCAAAAGAACAAAAAGACGACCTTGAATCTGTAATGAAAGGCTTTGGTAAGAATATTGATTATGTTGCAGGCTGGTATTATAAAGCTGCCCAGATGATGCAGGGGACAAATATACAGGCTGCACTCGTTTCGACCAATTCAATAACTCAGGGCGAACAGGTTGCTGCAATCTGGAGGCCCATGTTTGAAAAATTCGGAATGCATTTTGATTTTGCGTGGCGAACCTTCAGATGGGATAGCGAAGCGAATATGAAAGCCCATGTGCATTGTGTAATTATTGGGTTTAGCTGCTTTGACAAGACACAATCTGCAAAGAAAATTTTTCTTAATGAGTCACAATTTATTGAAGCAAAGAACATCAACGGTTATCTGCTTGATGCACCAACTATTTTTATTGAAAAAAAATCGAAGCCGATTTGTGATGTGCCTGAAATGTTAAGAGGTAGTCAGCCTACAGATGATGGAAATCTCATTCTTTCGGTTGATGAAAAAGAAGAGTATATCAAAAAAGAACCACAAGGAGAAAAATTCCTTAGACCGTTTATGATGGGAAAAGATTTCATCGAACGAAAACCCCGTTGGTGTTTTTGGCTTGTAGATACAAATCCTTCCGAATTAAAGAAATGCCCCATCCTCATAGAGCGCATTGAAGCAGTACGAGACTTTCGAGCGAAAAGTACTAAAGCTGCAACAAGACAAAAAGCAGAAACGCCTACTTTGTTTGATGAAATCAAAGATTGCAAAACAAACTATGTCGCAATTCCCGTTGTTTCATCAGAACGAAGAAGATATATTCCTATTGAATATCTTACTGCTAATATTATTGCAGGAAATAAACTCTTTCAAATGCCGAATGCAACACTTTTTCATTTTGGCGTTCTTACATCAAACATCCACATGGCATGGATGAGAGCCGTTTGTGGACGATTAAAGAGTGATTACAGCTACTCAAACACCATCGTGTACAACAACTTCCCGTGGTGCAATCCAACGGAAGCACAAAAAGCAAGAATCGAGCAAACTGCCCAAGGGATTCTGGACGCACGGGCAAAATATCCAGAGGCAAGCCTTGCTGACCTGTATGACGAACTGACCATGCCGCCGGAACTCCGCAAGGCCCATCAAGCCAACGACAAGGCAGTGATGCAAGCCTACGGATTCAGCATCAAAATGACAGAATCAGAGTGTGTGGCACAGCTGTTCAAGCTGTATGAGAAGTTGGCGGAGGGGAAGTGATGTACACACCGCCGTTTACGATTACATCAAAAATCATTACGCTGGTTGCAGATATTTCAGCACAGGTTGAACCCTATGCAATCCGCCTTGAAATGGAAGATGCCCTTCATCTTCAAAAAACCAATCGTATCAAAACAATTCATTCTTCCCTTGCAATCGAAGGTAATAAACTGACTGAATCTCAAGTTAGCGACATTATTGACGGAAAGCATGTTGTTGCTCCTCCCCGTGACATTCAGGAAGTCAAAAACGCAATTGCAGCTTATGACATGATAAGTTCACTTAATCCCTTTGACTATAAAGATTTGCTCAAGGCCCACGGTGCTATGATGAATGCACTTGTAGACAATGCAGGAAAATTCCGTTCTGGCGGGGTAGGAGTGTTTGAAGGAAGCCAGTGTATTCATCTTGCTCCACCTGCAGAGCGTGTACAGTTTTTGATTTCTGATTTGTTTGAATGGCTTCAAGCAGCGGACGACCATCTGTTAATAAAATCCTGTGTGTTCCACTATGAGTTTGACTTTATTCATCCTTTTGAAGACGGTAACGGCAGAATAGGACGGCTCTGGCAGTCGCTTATTTTGGGAAAACTTCATCCGCTTTTTTTGCAGCTTCCGGTGGAAAATATCGTGTATGCTCACCAGCAAGATTATTACAACGCAATCAATAAAAGCACAGAAGACGCTCAGTGTAGTTCGTTTATAGAGTTCATGCTGGAAAAAATCCTTGAAACGCTCAAAAGCCATCAGGGAAGCGAACTTTCAAAAACCGATACTTCTTTGACAGAACGGCAACAGAAGATACTCCAACTTCTGAACGAAAATGTCGCATTAAATGTCGCAACAAATGTCGCATTAAATTCAAATGATTTGGCAGAAAAACTTGGCGTAAGCCGCAAGACTATAGAACGCGACATGACAGTTTTGCAGGAAAAAGGTCTAGTTCAACGAGTCGGCAGCAATAAGACTGGGCACTGGGAGCTTGTGAAGAAAGATGTGCGGTAATGTCTGCCTACGGATTCAGCATCAAAATGACAGAATCAGAGTGTGTGGCGGAGCTGTTCAAGCTGTATGAGAAATTGACAGGAGAAAGGATTTAGGGACACGCTCCTCAGTACCAACGCCGCGCACAAAAACAAAGCGAAAACCTGTGTTCTTTTTCAGAGATTCCGTTTCCCGCAACGCAGCTTCCAAGAGGGTGCAGAAGCTGGGCAAAAATAAGGAGGAATGTACGTGGCAAAGCAAAATGCGATTAAACTTTTTGAAGACAAATTGGTTCGTTCCATTTGGGATGAAGAACAAGAAGAATGGTATTTTTCAGTTGTTGATGTAGTAGAAATCCTTACCGACAGCAAGGATCCCAAACAATATATCAAAAAAATGCGTTCTAGGGATGAAGAGTTGAATTCCAACTGGGGTACAATTTGTACCCCCATTCGAATGCTGGGGAAGGATGGGAAAAGCAGGGAAATACAAGCAAGTACAGTGCGAGGGCTTTTTAGAATAATACAGGCAATTCCATCAAAAAAGGCTGAGCCATTTAAGCAGTGGCTTGCAAAAGTTGGGGCGGAGCGTCTAGACCAAATTCAAGACCCTGAACTTTCCGTACACCAAGCCTTGCAAGACTATAAGAAACTAGGATATTCAGATAATTGGATAAATCAGCGACTTAAATCTATTGAAATTCGAAAAGATTTGACTGACCAATGGCAAGAACACAATATAAACGATGGCATTCAATTTGCAGTATTGACAGACATCATTTATCAGACGTGGACCGGTAAAACGGCAAGGGAATATAAGCAATTCAAAGGATTGAAAAAGGAAAATTTAAGGGATAATATGACAAATGAGGAGCTGGTTCTCAATATGCTTGCAGAGCTTTCTACAACAAGCATCACAAAGGCAAAGAATCCACAAAATTTGACAGAGAATGCTCAATGTGCGTTGGAAGGTGGGGCAGTTGCTGCTGTTGCCCGAAAGGAATTGGAAGACAAAACGGGGAGAACTGTCGTTAGTCCATTGAACGCAAGGAATTTCTTTGAACTGCAAGATTCTACAAAACAAGAATATGGTCACGGAAAAGAAGAAGACTGAATGGCAATGGTTAATACAGCCGTGATGAAATCGAGTGTGTGGCACAGTTGTTCAAGCTGTACGAGAAGTTGACGGAGGGGAAGCAGCACAACCCCTTAGGTTTGCACAAAAACCTGTGGTAATAGCATTTGACGAAAGGATGTGCTTGTGCTATAGTAAAAAAGAGGAAACGCCCAAGCTCGTTTGGTCGTCTCCGCAGTTGTTTGACAATAGCCGCACAAGTTGAGGGACTAGGCGGCTATTTTTTTACTCTTTGTCTTTACCCTTAAGGTAGGAAAGAGCTACGAAAACAGTGTTAATCATGGTGGCAACACAAGTCACCAATCCAATGACCAATTCAGCTGTCATTCGCAAGCCTCCTTCAATCTCGTATTCCAACTTTCGTTGGTAGAGTTCGGGAGCACGCCGCCTGAACTTAGGCATTTCCAATGAATAGATTATATCGCATCAGCTGCACATTTTAAATATGGACAAAAGCAAAAATAGTGCAACCTAGAAAGAATTTAGGACTCGATCCTCAATACAACGCCGCCCAC
>JAGARR010000042.1 GCA_017622135.1 Spirochaetaceae bacterium | reverse complement strand
TGTACAAGAGCTACTACAACGACATCGCCGTGCTGGTAAACGGCCAGTTCATCCTGATGATTGAGCACCAGTCCACCATCAACCCCAACATGCCATTAAGATTGCTGGAGTACGTAGCCCGCATCTACGGCAACATCGTGGACTCAAAGGCAAAATTCTCCCGGCATCTGGTGCCTTTGGCTAAGCCAGAATTCTACGTCTTCTACACCGGCAACCAGGAGCTACCGCCAGAAAGCTACCTCTACCTGTCCGATGCCTTCCCGAACCAAGCGCCGAATTCAGACTTGACACTTGAACTGAAGGTGAAAGTGTGTACAATTAGGAGTGAGAGTCCAAGTCCCGTGGTGCACAGCTGCACGGACTTGGAGCAGTACGTGCAGTTCCTCCAGCTTGTCGAGGAGGCCAGGGCGGCGAACCACAAGCACCCGCTCAAGTGGGCCATCCAGGAGGCAGTGCGCCGCAACATCTTGCGTGACTATCTTGAACGGAAAGGAGGGGAAGTCTTGAGCATCCTGATGACAGAATACGACTATGCCACCGACATGGCAGTACTGAAGGAGGAGGCCTACGAGGATGGGCTTTTCGTGGGCCGTGAGGAGGGGGCCTACCAGAACAAACTGGAGACGGCCAGAAACCTTCTGGCTATGGGCCTGTCTCCAGAGCAAATCTCCCAGGCCACCAAACTTCCACCGGAAACCATTGCTCACCTTGCAGCAACAGATGGAAACATGGTGAGCAGCAAATTCCTTTGAAGAAGCCCCTCGGCCCCATTCAAATGTAGCAAAAGGAGCAGAATGTGAACCACCATGACACGCCCATCATCCAAGTGGAGGGGCTTTCCAAGCAGTTCAACCTTGAGGCAGGGTTTTTCCAGAAGAACAAGCGGACCGTTTATGCCGTCAATGACGTGAGCCTGTCCATTCCTCGTGGCGCCACCTACGGACTGGTGGGAGAATCGGGCTGCGGCAAGACCACCACCGCACGCCTGCTGGTGAGCATGTACCAGCCCTCTGCCGGCACCATCACCTTCTGGCCCCACACCGATTCGGAGGCCCCGCCCCTCCAGCTCCACCAGCTGAACAAGAACCAGCGGCGGTGGTATCGTGAGCAGGTGAAGTACATCTTCCAGGATCCCGCCCGTTCCCTGAATCCCCGCATGACGGTGTTCCAGGTTCTTACCTCAGCCCTCCGTTATTCCTCCCTGTGGCAGGGACGGGATGATGCTTGGAGCAGGGCAGAAAAAATCATCCAGGAGGTGGGACTCACCACCGCAGACCTGCACCGTCGGCCTTCGGAGTTTTCCGGCGGACAGCGGCAGCGAATCTCCATTGCCCGCGGCCTCATCATGGAGCCCCAGCTGCTGATCTGCGATGAGGTGGTGTCCGCCCTGGATGTTTCCGTACAGGGCCAAATCCTGAACCTGCTGCAGGAGCTACGACGTGAGCGAAATCTGAGCCTCCTGTTCATCACCCACGACCTGCGGGTGGCCTGCTACTTCTGCGATACCATTGGTGTCATGTACCGTGGAATGCTGGTGGAGGAGGCACCGGCGGCAAACCTCTTCCAAGAGGCGGCCCACCCCTACACCCAGCTCCTGTTCCAGGGAGCCCAGGGGCAGCCTACCAAGGCCAACACCGAGGTGAAGACCGTGCTGGAGGAGGAGCAGTGCTGCCCCTTCGCCCACCGCTGCCCCATAGTGCAAGAACACTGTCACCACACCATCCCACCCATGCGGGAGCTCCAGAGTGGCCACCGGTGCCGCTGCTGGCTAGAGGCTGCACAAGGCTAGGCCATCAGCTCGAATACGCCTGCCAGCCACAAACAAAAAAATCACCTGTCAGAATCATTCCGACAGGTGATGTACACATGTAATAATGGTAGATTAGTCCACCTTGAAGCTGGAAATCAGAGACTGCACATCACCCACCAGCCGGACATTTTCCTGGGACTGGCCAGAAGCATCCTGGGCAAAGGTGGACATACGAGACAGCTCGGAGGAGGTGTGGCTGCCACTGGACAAGATGTCCTGGGAATAATCCCGCAGCTGGCCCACCTGGCCTGCAACGTTCACCGCCTCATGCTTCATCGCCTGGGAAGACTCCGACAGAGCCGATGCCACAGAATTCAGCACCCGCATCATGTCCATAATATCCTGTGCCCCCTGGTTCTGCTCCGCCATACCAGCCCGCACCTCCTGCAGTGAGCGATCCAAGGTGGTAATCTTCTCACCCAGCTGGCTAAAGGCCTGTGAGCTTCCGTGTGAAGCCTCCACAATGCCGCCAACGGCTCCCTGTATGTCGGAAATCAGGGACATGATGGCCTTTGTCTGCTCGGCGGAGGTTTCCGCCAGAGAACGGATTTCATCGGCAACAACGGAGAAGCCCTTTCCCGCATCACCGGCATGAGCCGCCTCAATGGCGGCGTTCATGGCAAGCAAGTTGGTCTGCTCCGCAATATGGGAGATTACCTCGTTGGCCTCTGCCAGACCCACCGCCTGGCGCTGAATCAGGTCTATCTTAGACGCCACGTCGTCCTGCTTTTCCTTTCCTCGGGCAGTCTCAGCCACAATATCATTGTATTCCTTGGAAATACGGCCGATGCTGTGGTCAACGGAAGAAATATTTGCGGTAATCTCCTCCACCGCACCGGAGGACTGGATGACAGCGGAAATCTGCTGGTCAATCTTCTCATCCAACTGGACAACCGCCTTGTTCACCTGTTCAATGCCATGGTTTACCGATTCTGTCAGCCTGTTCTGGTGCTCTGCCTTGGTGAAAATCTCGTGCACCGCCTTGTCAGCATCCTCAATCAGCTCCAGTGTCTCCTTGTTCTGCTCCGAAAGCTTCACACTGTTTTCCGTCAGTGACGACAGTGACACCAGGATGGTCTTCACCATCTCCTGAAGCTGTCCCATCATCTGGTTGCAAGCGTCCGCCAGCACATCCAGCTCGCTGGAACCATGCACTGGCAGTCGAGCGGAAAGGTCACGGGCACCGCCGGCCAGATTCTCCATGGCAGAAGTAACGGCAGTCATCCGGCGGAAAAAGTGCATGATGTACAACAGCAGCAGCACCACACCCACCAGTCCCATACCAAAGGCCAGCAGCCCCAGAATCAGATAGGTCTTCCGCAGATTCCCCGCCAGATCAGTCACATCGTAATCACAGGCCAAAAATCCAATTGACTTGCCGCTCTTGTCCACCAGCGGGTAGTAGACGCTGGTGTTCCATCCCCAAATGTCATAATATCCCATGTCGGAGGTAACCATCTCCTGGGTATTCATACAAATCCATGGATACTCACCGTAGCTGCTGATATCCTCGATGTCACCGATGGGAGAGTAATCCTCCGTGGGGACAAGCTTGCCGTCAATCAGCTCCGCACTGCCATCCAATATGTATTTAAAGTCATTTTTAGTACCGGGCACTGGCAGCATGGCATAGATATAATTACAGCCATGGGTCACCCGCACATCCCACAAGGCTCCACAGGTCTCGATATAGTAGGGATCCTGATCGTCCAGGGTAACAGCCAGCTTCGCAATCTTCTCCACATCCATATATTGGACGGCAGACTGCATGGCGATATGGGAACGCTCGTGAAAAACATCCATCGCATTCTTTTCTATCATCTTGATGGACGCAAAGGCTATGACCAAAGCAACGATAAAAATCAGCGCAACAACAGCAAGGGTAAACTTGAACTTATACGATGAAAAGAATTTCATTCTATCTCTCTCTTCTCAAAAATGTGTTAAATATATACTACCATAAAGCGAAAAATAAACCAAGAAAATCTTGCTATAATTCGTCATGAAAACAAGTCATCCAGGCTTTTCCCCGACTCCAAGATGTCAACCTTGACTTTATATTGAAGATAACTCATAATATAGAAATGTACGAAGAAGAATTGGATCCAGAAATCGCAGCATTGTTGGCCGCAGAGAGCGCAATGCCCAGCTCATATTCTACGTTTGATGACGACATCTCTGTCCAAGACGACACCGCAAAGGGTGGTGTCTATGAAGTGGACTTGAGCGTCCGAGAATTCAAGCCCATCACAGAATTTTTCTCATCAACACCTTCTGATGTATTTGATGACTCCACCTACTACAAGACGGCCCTGTCCGGGGAGAATTCCTCTGCCCAAGGTCTCCATACCCTGCTGACCAAGTACCTGACCTGTCAGGATCCCAAGGATCGTACGGTCTACCGCCAGCAAATGGTGAACAAGTACTGGGAGTTCATCCGCTCCATGGCGCCCAAGATGGGAGACTTGGGTCTGCCCAAATGCAAGCGAACCCTGATGCGCTTCGGCGTGGTGCTTCCCTCCCTGTTCACCGACCAGCAGAAGGACTTGTTCTCCTCTGTATTCTTTAAGAACAGGACTGGGGAGCCAGTATACTATCTGGATGAGTGGTTCCAGGAGATTGCCTCTGGCAGAATCAACATTTCCGCCACCGACGAGGCCCGTCCTGCCCGTAAAAGCGGCAATCCCGCAGAGGAAACCGCCCACCTGATGCAGCTGAAAAGCAAGAATTCCGGCAAGCTACAGAATTCCGAGAACCTGCTGACCTCCAAGGAAAGCCAGCGTTCCATGGTGGAAGCCGAGCTCATCTCACGGGTGGAGCAGATTTGCCGCCATGACCCTCTCATTGGCCTAGGCAACCACAAGGCCCCCTACACTGACACTCAAAAGCGCATGTTCTCCGAGATCACAGAACGCCTGCGGCTTCTCTCCAAGATTGACAAGGAAATCCGTGGCTATCTGTCTGAGTTCCAGGAGGCAAAGGACATCTCCGACTCTCTGGACATCAAAATCAGCAGCGGACCGGTAAACATCGAGGTGAACACCTCTGAAATCAACACCGAGGTGGACACCGTCCGCCAGATGGCTAAGATGACTGTCGGCCGCCAGGGAAACCACTTCCCTATCTTCACCCGGGAATACTACCACTGTACCCCCAAGGGAACTGGTTTCCGGGAGAATGTCATCGACACCATGGCCTGGATTGAGTCTGTGGATCCCAACGTATTCTGCCGTATCCACAAGAACGTCTCCAACCGCATCGTTCCCTTCGTCATCCTGATTCCCACCTATGGCGACACTGGATTCTGCTGGGAGCCATTTGATCGCTACAACCGTATCACCAGCCGTGGCCGCATTGCCGTCCCCATGTATCCCAAGGATCTGAAGGTTGCCCTGCTGACTGCGGTGGCGGACCTGCGGTGGCAGGTGGCAAAGGAAAAGGCCTCCTACTACTGGATGGAGGAGGGACTCACCGGTCAGTACTATCAGTGGATTGTATCTCAGAAGCTGAAGGGCGATGTAAAGGACTTTTTCATCGACGACTATGTTCTGTGGATGACAAAGGAAAGCGAGGGCGTGCAGCGTCTGGACAAGGAGGTTCGTGGAATCTTCTGGCGGCACATGCCCTTTGCCCAGGATGTAAAGGAAAAGCTCAAGACAAGAAGCCTTGTCTATCAGGAGCTATATCAGCGTGACCTGAACAGAGCCATGTCTGACGGCTATTGATTCCAGCTGCCTCCAAACAAAAAGGTGCAGGATTTCTCCTGCACCTTTTTTCATTTCAGGGCATCGTCACATTCAGAGGCTTCCTTCTGGGTGGCTTCTATGCCCTTTTGCTCACGGCCCTCCCGTATCATGGCCCGAACAAAGCTGATGATCAGCAGGAAACCGCATATCAACACGGCGGCATCCGCCACGTTGAAGGTGGGCCACCGTTCCAGTCCGAACAAGCCATAGAATTTCACGTCGATGAAATCCACCACCCCCTCAGAACGGAAGAATCTGTCATAGATGTTTCCCAGTCCGCCCCCCACAATGCCCGCTATGGCCCACCGCTGGAAGAAGGTAAACTCATCGTTACGGAAATAAATCACCAGCACAACCATCAGCACAACCAGAGGAGCCACCGCAAAGAGCATGCCCCGGGCGGCGTCCGGCAGCGAATTGCCCATGCTGAAGGCAATGCCGGGATTGTACACATGGATTATCCGCAGAAAATCCCCGAAGAAGGAGGCCCCGATGGTGTAGGCAGGAATATTCAGCACAATCAACTGTTTTGTCAGCTGATCCAGCACAAATACAACTATAGTCAAAATCAACGGAAGCAGTTTTTTCTTCATCATCACTCCTTACAATCCAGTAGGCACCTGGATAAAAACTATGTCTATACCCGTTTCCCGGGCAAGCTTTTCCATTACCAGAGACACGCCCACCGTCTCGGTCTGGTAGTGGCCCCCTGCCACCACATTGATTCCCGCCTCCATCGCCTGATGGTACTGCTCGTGGCCTATCTCACCAGTGACAAAGGCATCGTACCCCTGCTCTATGGCCTGGCTCAGCTCCCGGGCGGCACCACCGGAAACAATGGCCACAGTGGAAATCTCCTTCTTGCCGAAGGGCAGCAGGTGCAGTGGCCTTTCTCCTCCGGGAAAGAGCCGCTGTACCAGGGAGTCGAGTGTTGCCGGAGCGGGAAAGGTGCCACCCACTCCAATGGTCATGCCATGCCAATCCCCGAAGGGACGCAAATCCTGTAGCTCCAGTCTTCTGGCCAGACCATAATTGTTCCCCACCAGCTCATTGGCATCCAAAGGAATATGGCAGGCATAGAGGGCCATATCCTTCTCCAGCAGCTGACGGATACGCTGGTAATGGGCACCTGTGATGGTCTGGCACTGACCCCAGAAAAATCCATGGTGGACGAACAGCAGGTCGGCCCCCACGGCGGCGGCTCGGCTGATGGTCTCCTGGCAGGCATCCACCGCAAAGGCCACCTTCCTGATTTCCTTTCCCTCAGGCTGACTGTTCTCCACCTGAATTCCATTCAGAGAGGGGTCGCCCCGATAGTGTTCCATGTTCAAAAAACTACGAAAATAGTCATCCAGCTGATGTAATGTCATCTATCTGTCTCCTTCTGCGGGCATTTCTCCCATAGCACGTATGTCAGAAAAGAATGTATGAGCCTGGTGGGCTGCCGCGATGGACTGAAAGTGCACCACATCCCGGCTTTCCAGCAGTCCTCCACCTTCCAGCAGGTAGTTAATCCAGGGAGCGGTCTCTCCCACCGGTCCAAAGCCATCCATCCAGTCTGGAATGGCATTGATGTTGCCATGGGAATCCTGACCGTTCAGCACAAAGTATCCCTGCACGAACGTGTTCATGAGGCTCGAAGCGAGGACGCCCTGACCTGTGTAGCCCTCTCCCAGCAGAAACACCTGTCTGCCAGCCAAAGCCCGTTCCCCTCCAAAATAGTCCAGAAGAGCGCCATACTGAAAGGAAGCCTCCCGCCCCAAGGTTGGAATCCGCTTCTGGAATTCCTCCGGAAAGAAAAGTCCCTCAAAACGGAACCAAAACGAGGAGAAAAGGCCGCACTAAAAATCTGCCACCACCACCTCATAGCCCAGGGAGGCCAATCGGGCAGCCACCGGACGAACACGACTGGCAGAGGTGCGGCCATCCGTCACCCAGAGCACCAGGGGGAGGGTCGGCACCACCTTGTCCACCTCCAAGGAATTTGCCACACGGGACCCCCGTTCTGTCCAGGGAGCATTGTCAGACTCCGGCTTCATCTGCACCAGCATCACATCCACAGCATCAAAGAGACTTGACTGGGGAGTGAGCCCAGAATGGACAGAGCCAGACAGCGGAACAACTCTTTCCACCACCTGCACGTCAGGTGCATCGGGAACAGGACGAAAAATCACCACCAAGGCTCCCAGGCCGAGAATCAGCAGGATATTCACCATCGATACCAGCCACAACAGGGGACTGAAATAGTCAACGTAGAGCTTGTTGCAAAATCGCCAGACACCGTGGAGATTCTCCAGAAAAACGAAGAGGGCCAGAAGAAAGATACAGCCATTCAACAGGGTGATGTCCCAGGCAAAATATCCCAGCACACATATAAGCAAGGCCACCGGTGAAAGCAGCACCACCCCATCCTGCTGGCCACGATTCATAAAAAAAAGCCGGGCATTCACCGCAAGAAGCAGGCCAAGCACCAGCAGCTCAATCATCACGGAATCTGTCATGGAACTATCATAAAATAAATTGAAAAGTAACACAACCTTTATTTACCCCCCTTTTATTTTGTGGTATGCTACTGTTATATTTAGACCTAGCTTTACCTCGGCTGACGAGGGTCATGCTTGGCTAAGGCCAGGGGGGGGGGGATATTATTTGGAAAGCTATCTAACCGAGCAAGAGTTGCAGTTGTTGAATCCCAAGGTCATTCAAAGAATGGTCAAGACCAACACTCCCCTTTCCATCACCACCTATCGACTAACCCCTGAAATAAAGCAATACCTCAGAAGGGTGACTTCCGTATTCCTCCATGTGGCCCACCAAGAGGCTCTGGAGGAATACATCACCTATTTTATGGCGGAGCTGATAGACAACAGCCAGAAGGCAAATGCCAAGCGAATCTTCTTTCAGGAAAAGAATCTAGACATCTTCAGCCCGGCGGATTACCAGACCGGAATGGAAAGCTTCCGGAAGGAATTCATGGAAAACCAGCTCCACTATCAAAGCTGTCAGGAGGAGAAGGGACTGAGCATCACCATGACGCTGGGGCTGCAAGGGGAAAGGCTCTACCTTGAGGTAAAGAACAACACCAAACTCACCGTATTTGAATACAAGAGAATCCACGACAGGGTGATGCGGGCCCTTGAAACAAAGAGTCCTCAGCAGTTTCTTTCCCATATCGATGAAAGCGAGGGAGCAGGTCTGGGGTTCATCAGTGTCACCTGTATGCTGCGGAAGCTGGGCATTTCCGAGGAAAATCTCCAGATTATCCCCCAGGATAACCAAACCATCGTCAGGATTCACCTGCCCACCAATATGGAGGAGTTCCATTACATATCCGCCATTTCCAAGGAAATCGCCCAAACCATCAAAAACATTCCCCAGATTCCGGAAAATGTCAGCAGAATCAGCAGGCTGCTGGATGATCCCTCCTCAGAGATCGGTGAAATCATCTCCCTGATACAGCAGGACGTGACTCTTTCCACAGACCTGCTGAAGCTGGTGAACAGTGCCTCCTTCCGGCTGCCAAAGGCTTCCACCAACATCGAGGATTCGGTGAAGATGGTGGGACTGCGGGGAGTGCGAAATCTGATCTACGCCATCGGAAGTCTCAAAAACCTGACCCCAGATACAAAAAACAAAAAAAACCTGTGGCAGCACTCCTACATGGTAGGAAGCTATGCCCTGGCACTGGCACATAAATTCTATGGGAACGACAAGAAGACCATCTCGGATGCCTATGTCTGCGGCCTGCTCCACGACATCGGGAAGATCCTTTTCGAGGCAGCCCATCCCGACACGCTGAAAAATGTCTGGGAGCTTTTTCACCGCAAGGGAATTCCACCCCGCATTTTTGAGAAGATTGTGGCAGGGGCAAACCATGCGGAAATCGGCGCTCTCATCACAAAGAAATGGAATTTTCCTGAGGTCATCATTGCGGCCATACAGTTCCACCACAGTCCTGCCACAGCACCGGAACGATACCGGAGAATTGTAAGCATTGTGTATCTGGCCAACGCCCTCCTCCACTACCAGAACAAGACACTGGCCTTTGTCCAGATGGACTCCCACACACTGGGCTGCTTTGGTATTAGCCGGGAAGAGCAGGTTGTGCAGCTGATAAAGGAAATTTCACTCAGCCAGGGAGCCTGAATCCGGGAAGCCTGTTTCCACAGCTCCCACCCAGGCCTGCATCAAGATGCCAAAGGCCACTCCCACGTTCAGCGAGGCCTTCATCCCCTTCATGGGAATGGTAACCCGGCCATAGGTAGCCCGCTCCAAGGCGGCGGGACTCACCCCCAGCTCCTCGGAACCGATGATCACAATCCCTTGACGGGGAAACACAAAGTCCTTCAAGGGGGTGCCCCCAGTTTCCAGCACAAAAACCGGCAGGTCACAGGGAAGCTCCTCCAAAGGCAGCCGCCGCCACTCCATCACCTCGATGCAGCCCATGCCAGAACGAACCGCCCTCGGATGTGCTGGGTCGCAGCAGCCGGGGGAAAGGAAGACCCCCTGGGCTCCCATAGCCTCCGCCGTCCTGAAGATGGACCCCAAGTTGAAGGGGGAACGGATGTCCTCGGCATAAACGTACAGTCCCGGATAGAAATCGCGGGTGGCGGGAAGCTCCCTTCGGTGGGGGGCAATAATCAAATCCCATTCTGCAGGGAAGGTTCCGATGATAGCCAACAGGGCATTGCGGGCGCAATTGCACACCCGCCGCTGGTCAATGGGATTGGCGGCCAGAAGGGATTTCAGCTGAACAGCCACTTCCTCCGGTAACTGGGGATCCTCCAGCACAATGGAGGCCAGCCTTGCCACGTACTCGCCACGGGTCATGGAAGGAAAGCTGTATCCACAGCCAGCCTCGGCAATGCCGGCAATATCCCGCTCCAAGGCTCCAAAGCAGAGCGCCAGCTTCCGTCGCTTCTGGCCACCCCGCAGATGGTTCAACTTGTCAGGGGCAATCATAGTCTCTGCATCAGAAGGAGGTCTTCATCAACTCAAACAGGTCGTCGGCCCCCATGGACCGGGGCATTCCATTGATGAGCTCCAGCTGGCTGGCATCCTCCGCCGCAATGGTGAGCTGCTCCATGGTGAGGGACAAATCCTTGAGGCGGGCCGGCAGATTGGCCAAGGCAATCCAGTGGCGAATCTTTTCGGCCAGGAGGCTCACCATTCGATCCTTGTCATTGGGATCCTCCACGGATACACCCAACAGCTGGGCGACTCGTGCCAGCCGGTCCTTCTTGTACTTGGCCACGTCCTCCAGCACATAGGGGAAGAGGATGGAGGTAACAAGGGGTCGGGCAACCTTGTAGCGGGCACAAACGGACAACCCCACCAATGTGGCCGGCCCCACCGAGCTTGCGGACACGGCCAGGGAAGCTAGGCAGCCACCTTGAGACAGCAGCACCTCTGGGGAGGAGGTGGTCACCTCGCTTTCCGAGGCATTCATGTATCCCCCCAGCAGCTCCATAGCCTTCTCAGCAAACATATCGGAGAAAAAATTCGCCTTCTGGGATAGATATGCCTCCACCGCAATGCCCAGCGTCTCCAATGCGATGGAGCCCACCTGGTTGGCGGACAGGGACACATGGAGATTCGGATCGAAGAGCGCCAGCTTGCACAGGCCACTCTGAACCTTCAGCACCTTCAGCTGCCGACTGCGGGCATCGATGATGGGAACCACGTCGGTAAAGAGGAAGGGGCTTCTGATGGTGGAGGGCACTGCAATCAGGGGCAGCGTCTCGCCAGCAAGCCGCTCTCCGTCCAGAAAGCCGTAGATATCCTGCCGCTGATAAAACAGGGCGCAGACAGTCCGTGCAATTCCGAAGATAGAGGAGCCTCCCACGGCAATCACTCCCTGTATGTGGGCGTTGCGGGCCAGCTCCAAGGCTCGGCGCACCGTCTCCGTGTCGGAGGAAAAGTCAATCTCGTCAAAGACAAAATATTCAACATTGCGGACGGAAAGGGAATCCAGAATGGTTCCGGTATTCCGCACCTCCTTCAGCACGGGATCCATAATCACCATATACCGCTCACCAAAATCCTTGGCATACAAGCCCAGACGAGACGAGATATAGGAACCCAAAACGATGTTGGGTGAAACTTTAAACAGTAAGTCAGCCATAGCAGCTCCTTGATTGATACAGAACAAAAAAAGACTGTCCAGAAGGCTTCTTTCCCACCTCCAAGACAGTCTTCTCCCAGAATCCCCGCTCTAAGGATTACACTCCGAAATATGATGCCATGATATTGTCTACAGTTGAATCAATGACAGCATCGCTCAAATACATTGGATCTTGAATCTTGATCCGAATCTGCTCCACCAAGTCTGTACGAACATCGGGGGTTTCCGCCGCAACCTCGGACAGATAGAGGGCTTCTGCCAACTCCTGAGCCTCAGCTGACACGGAAATGGAATCCGAACCAAAGGAAACGGAGGACCGTGCAGAGACACGCTGGGAACTCTGCACATTGTTCAGAGGATTGATTCCTCCAAGCTTATCAATAATCACTTTGACCTGCCTCTACCGACGTATCGGTATTTTCATCTAGAAATTGGGCATTCTTACTGCCCGAAACAAACACAGCAAATTCTCCCAGTATTTTGCTGCGTCCGGCAAAGTTCTCAAGAACTTCCGCCGCGGTCCCCTCCACGATTTCTTCGTGCAACTTCGTAAGCTCTCTGCCCACTACAATGCGACGCTCACATTGAATATCGGCAATATCAGCCAAAAGTTTAACGATTCTGAAGGGCGATTCGTACAAAACAAACGCAAATCCTGTAGCCATCAGCTCCCGCAAGCGTGAACGGCGGCGACCAGGCTTTGGAGAAAGAAAGCCCTCGAACAGGAGGCTCTTTCCCCCGGAGCCAGCCACGCTGGCCAGGGAAACAAAGGCACAGGCACCGGGAATGGGAACAATGGCATGTCCCGCCGCCCTCGCCACATCCACCAGCACGGCTCCCGGGTCACTGATTCCCGGAGTGCCTGCATCACTGGCATAGGCTACCGTCTGTCCTTCATCCAACAGCCGCACAATCTTCTGGGCAGCCGACTGCTCATTCTGGGCACGACAGGAAACCAGAGGCTTCTTGATCTCGAAATGATTCAGCAGCTGCAAGGTGTGCCGGGTGTCCTCACAAGCAATCACATCAACCGCCTTGAAAGTCTCCAGCGCCCGATAGGTGATGTCTCCAAGATTACCTATGGGTGTACCCACTATATATAGAGTTGACACACCATAATTCTACCATAAAACAACATTTAGCACAAGAAAAATACACGTTTTCCCACTAATTCCATAGCCATTGTATTAGAATCAAAAAGATTTTACACTGATTTAAGGTAGGATTTTTCCATGAAAGTACAGTTTCAGCTATTCTTGTGTTTTTTCAAGCTGGGCTTCATTGCCTTTGGGGGCGGCTACTCCATGATTCCCCTGGTGGAACGGGAGATTGTGGGCAGGCTCCAGCTGATGGATCAGCAGACCTTTACCGACATTGTGTCCATTTCCGGAGGGCTGCCGGGAGCCGTGGGGCTGAATGTGGCCATCTTCATCGGCTACACCACAGGCGGTCTCCTGGGAGCCGTTGCGGGGGCTGTTGCCAGCGTGCTCCCCTGCCTCATCATCATCTTTGCCCTTATGTCCCTTTTCTCAAACATCAGCGATTTGCCGGCAGTCCAGAAAGCCATGGATGGCATCCGCCCGGTGGTGGTGGCCCTCATTGCCTACGCCTCCTACCGCATCGGAAAGACTGCCTACCAAGCGCCCCCCTACCTCATTCTGACAGCAATCAGTCTTGCCCTCTGCCTGCTGCTGCCCTCCCTGCCCCTGCCCCTTGTGGTGGCTCTGGGAATTGTGACAGGACTGGCCATCACCTTTGCCAGGAGGCGGCTATGGCAGTGACCCTGTTCCTGATTTTCTTCAAGCTGGGATTCTTTTCCTTTGGGGGCGGCTACACCATGATTCCCTTGGTGGAGCAGGAACTTCTGGCCAGAGGATTTGAGCTGCCGCCCCAGGTGATAGCCAATACTGCCGCCATTGCGGGTGTGGCACCGGGTCCTGTGGGCATAAATCTGGCCATAGCCTTTGGATACGAACTGGCGGGCTTGCCGGGAGTGGTGGCGGCGGCACTGGGAGTCATGCTTCCCAGCCTGATTCTGGTGCTGCTGGTGGCCTGCTTCTTCAAGGCGGTGGTACATTCCGTCTATTTCCGGGGGATGATGACAGGACTGAAGCCCTTTGTGGTGGGCATAACCCTCTACGCCGCCATCAGTATGGCATTGAAAAACGGAATGCTGGGGGCAGACCCGGCTAGGTCCATTCCCAGCCTTGCCATTGCGGTGATTTCCTTTATCCTCCTGCTGAAAACCAAGCTCCATCCCATCGTCTTGATTGCAGGGGGAGCGGCAGCGGGCCTGCTGCTGTTCTAGGGGCTGTGGCGGCTCCCCTCTTGCATTCTCTTCCTGTGGAATCTACATTTAAAGCATGGACTCCACCGAAACTGACAGGCAAGAGCATCAGGACCTCTCCTACATGCTGACAACACCGATTCCCCGGCTTGTGGCGAGGATGGCTGTTCCCACTGTCATCACCATGCTGGTGACCTCCGTATACGGACTGGCGGATATGTTCTTTGTATCCGAGCTGGGAACCAGTGCCAGCGCAGCGGTGGGAATTGTCCTTTCCATCATGACCATGATTCAGGCGGTGGGCTTTATGCTGGGGATGGGGGCCGGCAGTCTGATTTCCCGCAGGCTGGGGGAGGGAAAAGACGAGGAGGCGGACAGCCTTGCCACCACAGCCTTCTTTTCCGCCCTGGGAGGCGGAGTTGTGGTGATGGGGCTGGGAATCCTTTTCAAGACGGAACTGATGCGGCTCCTGGGGGCAACCCACACCATCCTGCCCTATGCGGAAGACTTTGCCCACTATATTCTGATAGCCTCGCCAGTGATGTGCGGGGCCTTTGTGCTGAACATCCTGCTGCGCTCCCAGGGAAGGGCCAGGCTTTCCATGATTGGCATGGGCTGCGGTGTCCTTCTGAACATCATTCTGGAGCCTGTGTTCATCTTTAGACTCAAGATGGGAATTGGCGGGGCTGCGGTGGCAACCTGCATAAGCCAGACGGTGAGCCTGCTGGTTCTCCTTGCGATGTACCTGTCCCACAAGGATTTGTCACGAATCAGGCTGAGGCTGCTGCCTGCCTCCCTGCCCCGCTTCCTGCCCAGGATTTGTCTCAGCGGCAGCGCCTCCCTCCTGCGGCAGGGGCTGGTGGTGGTGGCAAACGTGCTGCTGAACATTCAGGCCAGCCCCTATGGCGACGCTGCGGTGGCGGGAATAGCCATCACCAGCCGGGTGTTCTTGGTGGTGATTTCGGTGATGTTCGGCATTGGGCAGGGGTTCCAGCCGGTGGCGGGCTTTTGCTTTGGGGCTGGGCGGCTTGCCAGGGTGCGGCAGGCCTACTGGTTCACTCTGGCGGTCAGCACGGCACTCCAGCTGGCCTTTGCGGTGGCTCTCTTTTGCCTTGCCCGCCACACCGTCCAGGTCTTCCAGAAGGCACCGGAGGTAGTGGACCTTGGCTCCGCCGCCATCCGGTTCTACGCCCTCTCCCTGCCCTTTCTGCCCCTGTCTGTGGTGACGAACATGCTGTTCCAGGCCACGGGCCAGAACCGGCAGAGCCTCTTCCTTTCCAGCTGCCGGCAGGGCATCTTCTTTTTGCCCCTCATCCTCATCCTTCCACGGCTTTTTGGCCTTACCGGTGTGGAGCTTTCCCAGCCCCTGGCAAACCTGCTTTCCGGCCTGATTGCCCTGCCCTTTCTGGCACGGTTCTTTTCCGGGCTGAGGCGGGAGGAGGAGCTGGCAACCAGTGACGGTGCTTAGTTTTCAATTTTCAGTTTTCAGTTTCCCACAAAAAAAGGGCCCGCCCAAAGGCAAGCCCCCTGTGATCAGTTCTGTATGGAAGCGCTTGAATTGGCGGCTCCCGCCGCCTGCGAATCCGAGTGATTTTTTCAAATCTTTTCCCCGCAAAAACGCATTTTTTTGTCAGATTTACACAATAATATATATGAGACCCAATCAAAAAAGGAGCAAGGATGCAGGACGAAAAAACCAACGGTGAGAACCGCAAGCACAAGGATTCCCTCTTCGTGGACTACTTCTCAAAGGACCGGGACTGGAAGCAGCATTTCCTGTCCCTCTACAACGCCCTCCACGGCACAAATTTGCAGGTGGCGGACACGGTTCTGGAGCGGGTGAACCTGGAATAAAAAATTCTACTTCCGGGGTTCTTAGGGGCAGGCAGCCCCTAAGCAGTGCTGGGGGAAAGGGTGGTTTTAGGAGGGGAAACCCGCCGCTTCTGAGTAGAGGGGGTGTCCCCTCCTAAATACATGCCGCTGAGGTTGCTGGAGTACGTGGCCAGAATCTACGGCAACATCGTTGACTCAAAAGCCAAGTTTTCCCGGCATTTGGTTCCCCTCGTCAAACCCGAGTTCATCGTCTTCTACACCGGCAACCAGGAGCTACCGCCAGAAAGCTACCTCTACC
>JAGARR010000004.1 GCA_017622135.1 Spirochaetaceae bacterium | reverse complement strand
GGAAGCTCTTTTTGGGGGGCAGGGGTCTCCACAGCCTTCTCAGTTGTTTCTGCTGGCTGCTGAACCATCTTCTCAATCTGCTGGGTAGTTTGCCCCTCTTGTTTTCTATCAGTAACGGTGGTATTTCCTGTGGTAAGGCAGGAACACAGTCCCAAGCAAATAAATATAACTGCGAGACTTGTTTTAATCATCTTTCAAACTCCAAAATCTTGTATCATAAATTTTTTTTGAGTCCTTCTTGATTCCGAAGATCGACAGATATTCCGAAGAGAAGGCTCTTCTTTTCATTGTAATGCTCCCATGGCATTTTTTCAATGCTTGTTGATAAGAAAATGGGGAATCAGTATGATGGTTACACTATGAGAGCGACATTTGCCAATATATACATGGGAAATTTGAGAAATAATATAGAACAGATTCGCCGCCGTCTGGCTCCCGGTGTACGGCTGTGCATTCCGGTGAAGGCTGATGCCTACGGACATGGGGCGGTGCCAGTGGCCCATACGGCGGTGGAATGCGGCGCTGACTATCTGGCGGTGGCGGCGGTCTCCGAGGGCGTTGAGCTGCGGAAGGCGGGCATTACCATCCCCATTCTGGTGCTGAGTCTGCCCCAGCCTTCGGAGTTCACCGAGATTATCGAGCGCCATCTCACTCCCTCCCTCTGCGACTCCGAGCTGATACGGATGCTGAACGTCACTGCCACTGCCATGGGGCGGAAGGTTCCCGTTCATCTGAAGGTGGACACGGGCATGGGGCGCATTGGCTGCACGGCGGCGGAGGCTCCAGAGCTTGCCCGGCTGATTGCCCAGTCCCAGGGGGTGTATCTGGACGGTGTGTTCACTCACTTTGCCGTCTCCGACTCCCTGCTGCCCGACGACGTGGCGTATACCCGGCGGCAGATTGACACCTTCCAGCAGGTGATAGACAGCATCCGTCGTCTGGACATTGATCCCGGCATCTGTCACGCTGCCAATTCTGCCGCAGTGTTCCAGTACCCGGAGGCTCATTTCGACATGGTGCGGCCGGGGCTGGTGGTCTACGGCTACTATCCCGGGGACATCACCGAGGACTACCTCAACAGCATTGCCGGAGGGGCAGCCGCACCCGGTGCCGTCCATCTGCAGCCCCTGATGGATGTCCGCAGCAGCATTGTGGCGGTGAAGCAGGTACGCAGGGGGGAGAGCATTTCCTACGGCCGCCAGTGGGTGGCCCAGGAGGACTGCCAGGTGGGAGTGATTCCCGCAGGGTACGGTGACGGCCTTTTGCGGCGCTACGGCGAGAACCTCCAGGTAACCATCAACGGCAGGCTCTATCCGGTGGTGGGCCGTATCTGCATGGACCAGTGTATGATAGATTTGGGGACAGACAGCAGTGTGTCCCGCTGGGATGAGGTGATTATCTTTGGTCCTCAGGAGCATGGAGCCCTCCAGTCAGCCCAGGACATTGCGGACAAGGCCGGTACCATAAGCTACGAGATAACCTGCGGTATAGACCAGCGGGTGCCCAGGGTCTACAAGGACGAGTGAGGGGCCCAGTTGTGGGCAGCCTCGTCCATTTCACTTCTCAAATCAGCAATTTTGTGGTATCCTAAATAGATACGTGTACATTCGACACCAGTCGTTATTGGAGGACACAATGAAAAAGACCGCTGCCGTCATTACGCCGCGCTGCCCCTACAGCGCTGACCGGCTCTACGGCATCCGCATAGAAAAGCGGGGGAACACCTGGGTCAAGACCTGGAGCTTTTCCCTGAAGGAGGAGGTGGCCCAGCGGGAGCACTTTTCCTCCCAGATTGAGATTGAGAATTTTATCGATGACGCTGACTTCCCCGGCTGTCCCTTTTGCTCAGCCCACCAGCTGGCCCAGTGCGGGGAGTGCAGGAAAATCTACTGCTACAAGGACGAGGACAAGGTGAAATGCCCCTGGTGCGGCAGCGAGAGCGAGGTGGTCTTCGGCCAGTGGGAGACGGTGTCGGGAGGTGGCTACTGATGCCCAGCCTGAGACGGGGGGCTACACTGCGTACCCTTGACGGCGAGGGCCTCCAGGTAGTGGATCTGCTGGGCGAGGGGGGCCAGGGCTTCATCTACCGCATTCGGTTCCGGGAGGAGTACTATGCCCTCAAGTGGTACAAGAAGGTGGAGTCTGACAGGTTCTACGAGAACCTCAAGGAGAACGTGAGGCGTGGCTCGCCAGCGGAGACCTTCCTGTGGCCTCTGGCGGTGACGGAAAAGGACAGCAGGGGGGGCTTTGGCTATGTGATGCGGATGAAGCCCGATGCCTACAAGGACTTTTCCCTCTTTATCCTGAACCGGGTGCGGTTCTCCAGCTTTTCCGCCGTGGTGAACGCCGCCCTCCAGATTACCGCCAGCTTCAAGACCCTCCACAATCGGGGCCTGAGCTACCAGGACCTGAACGACGGCAACTTTTTCATCAATCCTGACACCGGCGATGTGCTCATCTGCGACAACGACAATGTTGCCCATGACGGGGAGAATCTGGGCATACAGGGAAAGCCCCGCTATGTGGCGCCGGAGGTGGTGATGGGACGGCACAAGCCCGACACCTTCAGCGACCGCTTTTCCCTGGCGGTGATTCTCTTCCTGCTGCTGTTCCGCAATCATCCTTTGGCGGGAATGCGGGATGAGGACGGCGACGATCCCGACGGCAACGAGCTGAACCTGTACTGCAGGAATCCCCTGTTCATCTTTGACCCGGAGGACGACTCCAACCGTCCCAAGGCGGGAATCCACGTGAACGCGCCGAAATTCTGGCCGGTGTTCCCCTCCTACATCCGGCAGCTGTTCCAGCGGGCCTTCCACAAGGACTTGATGCGCAGTGACGGAGCCAACCGGGAGGAGCGGATCATCGAGCGGGAGTGGCTCAAGGCCCTGGTGCAGCTGCGGCGGGATCTGTTCTTTTGTCCTGCCTGCGGGGAGCTGACCTTCTATCCCAGGGAGGAGGACGAGGCGGTGTGCATGAACTGCCGCCAGCCGGTGGAGCGGCCCGCCATCCTGGAGGTGCTGGGGCAACAGATTCCCCTGCAGCCGGGATTGCGCCTGTATCGCTATGACATTGATTCTACCAGCGACCTTACGGTGGAGAACATAAAGGAAGAGATTGGCCTGGTGGTGCAGAACCAGAAGGATTCCCGGATTTGGGGGTTGAAGAACCTCTCCGACCTGCCCTGGTACCGCCGCAGTCCCGGCGGCAAGGAGGAGCTGCGCCGGCAGGGGGAGGTGATTCCCGTCATCAGGAGCAACAGCATAAAATTCGGCACCCTGAGCGAGGGCACGATACGATGATTTGGAGGACAATATGGGATTGTTGGATGAGGTAGTTGAGATTCCCCGCAAGACGATGGCGCTTTTCTTTCTGATTGACACGTCGGGAAGCATGAGCGGCTCCAATATCGGCCAGGTGAACGATGCCATGCGGGAGGTGCTGCCCGACCTGAAGGAGATTTCCGACACCAACGCCGATGCCAAGATAAAGATTGCCGTCTTGAGCTTTGCCTCCGGCTGCGAGTGGCTTACCCCGATGCCGGAGGACCTGGACAAGTACAAGTGGACCAACCTGGCCGCCGAGGGCGTTACGGATTTGGGGGAGGCCTGCCTTGAGCTGGACTCCAAGCTGGACCGGAGTGCCTTCCTGCAGGATGCGGTGGGCAACTACGCCCCGGTCATCATCCTCATCAGCGACGGGGAGCCCACGGACAACTTCAAGGCGGGCATCCAGAGGCTGAGGGAGAACAAGTGGTTCAACTCCGCCATCAAGATTGCCTTGGGCGTGGAGGGGGCTGACCTGAGCGTGCTGAAGGAGTTCACCGGCAGCACCGAGACTGCCATCTACCTGGCGGACAAGAACATGCTGAAAAAACTCATCCGCTTTGTCTCCGTCACCTCCTCAAAGATTGGCAGCAAGCGCACCGGTCCCGACGCCGCGCGGACCCGGCAGGAGGAGGTGGCCGCCGCCATTCAGGAGAAGATGGCGGAGCTGGACGCTGAGGACAGCGTGGACGAGGGCTGGTAGTTCCCATGGAGCTGACTTTTCCAAAGGGAGGGACACCTAGGATGGTGTTCTCGGCGGCGGTGCAGGGTGAGAGCCACCTGAAGCGGGAGCTGGAACGGGAAAATCTGCTGGCGGGAAGGCGCTTTCCCTGCCAGGACCGGGCGGTGGCCAACTGTTCCCTGGTGGCGGCTGATGGCACTCGGTTCAGCTTTATGGGGGTAAGCGACGGTCACGGCGGTGCCCCCTATTTCCGCAGCCACAGGGGAGCCGAATTTGCCCTGCAGGTTGTGCAGGACATTGTGGTCCGCAGAATGGACCGGATCGGGGAGCTGGCTGCGGCAGGAGATTTTGACACCATCCGTTCCCAGCTGGCCCTGGCCATTGTGAAGGACTGGCACAAGCTGATTGACCAGGATTTGTCGGAAGGTCCCATCACGGCGGCGGAGCTGGAATTTCTGGAGCGTGAAAAGCCCCTGGTAGCCGCCGCCTACCGGGAGGGCCGTGACTTGTACTCGGTTTACGGCTGCACCCTCGTAAGCTACATCGCCACGGAGCGCTTTTGGTTTGCCATCCAGATTGGGGACGGTGACTTTGCCCTCTCCCTGGACGGGAAGGAATTTGCCCTGCCCATGCCTGCCGACGAGGACTGCTTTCTGAACCAGACCACCTCGTTGTGCGATGATGCCGCCGCCAAGGAATTCCGTTCTGTGGCGGGAACCCAGCTGCCCAAGGTGGCCCTGTGCTCCACCGACGGGGTGGCAAACTCCTTCAAGACGGAGAGCCAGCTGAAGAATTTCTACCGCTCCATGTTCAACCTGCTGACTACGTCGGAGTTTCCCCAGTGCCAGCAGCTGCAGTGCCAGAACCAGGACAAGTGCGACATCGGCTGCAAGGCTTCCCTGGTGGGCCAGGAAATCCGCCGCTATCTGCCGGCCCTGTCCAAGGGGGGCAGCGGGGACGACATTGGCCTTGCCGCCATCGTGAGTCTTTCGGCGGCTGACCTGAAAGAAATCCAGGCCTTGCAGGACTACCTCCACGGCCTCCACATCAAGCACAATCCCTCGGCGGTGCCGGCCAGCGGAACGAGCGCTGAGCAGATGATGTTCGGCTACTTCACCAAGGCGGAGCGGGGACGGAATGCCAAGGCAAAGTTCGAGCTGGCCCTCTACTACTACAACAAGGCCGAAAGCCAGCTGGCGCTCAAGAAGATGAAGGCCGCCGCCACCGCAGGCTATCCTGACGCCATGGTGCAGCTGGGGGACTGGTACGCCGAGGGCTATGGCGGCAGCCCAGATCCCAAGAAGGCCCGCAGGCTCTACCAGAAGGCCGCCGCCCTGGGAAGCAAGGTGGCCAGCCAGCGGCTGGAAGGTAGAGAATAGCACTGCTGACTGGGATTCTGCTAGGGATATGCTTCTTCAAGCTTGAGGAAACTGTCCTCGTAGGATTCTAGGACATCATAATATCTTTGGTAGCTTTCTCTACCCAACGAATCCTCTATTTTTGTCAGGTAGTCACGCACTGTCTTGATAAGAAACCTGCATTGGCTGCTCTCCACCTTGATTTGTTCCACTACATCGTCATACTGCGGAGATGACTTTTGATACTGGAAGAGGGAGTGCTCCAATGCGTTGATTTTCTGTGCCTTTTCGGCAATGTTTCTGAGTGTATCCGTGTAGGCGACAATACCCTCGACTTCCCTGACACGGATGTCTTGAATCATGTCATTGTCATGGGGTGGTAGCAGCAGACGATGGGGGCCAGTCTTCTTTGTTTGTCCGAACAAATCTGAATAGACTATGTTGAATGTTCCTATTTCATTGTCGTGTAATGTCTTGTCAACTTTTACCCTTGCAAGGACAGTCTCATAATCTCCATTGTGCAGGGTAGGTAACTTGTACTGTATAGTGCTTCCGTTCGTGGAATGTTGGTACCCCCAAGTGTCATCGAGCTTGACTCCATCTGCCAGTTCAAGGGTAATCTCCATATTTCTCACTACAGGAACAAGCAGTCTGTCCAACTCCGTATTGAATATTCGTACCATCTCATCATGATTCGATACAAAGCGAGAGCTGCCTCCCCCTTGGATAGCTACATCGGTCATGAGTCCGGTTCCAGTTTGGATGCCAAGGAGGATAGTGGAGATGTTGACTCCATCGTCGCTCTTTTTCTGAGCTAGCTCTACAATATCCTTGTTGATCATTTCCCCAAAATTATGCATTCCGTCTGTCATAATAATGACACGGCTTATATATCCTTTCCCATTATATTCCTGAATCTGCTCGTAGCTCTTTTTGATTCCGCTGTATACATCGGTGGAGCCGTTGGCCTGAATTTTGTCCACTTGTCGTTTGAAATGTTCTCTGTCACGCTTGCTATTGATTTTTGTGGGTGGGACGAGTACCTGTGCAACAGAATTCATATCCACCAAAGAAACCACATCTCCATTTCGGATACTGTCTATGAAAATGTAGAAGCTGTCTTTCACCCAAGGCATGACACCCGACATTGAGCCGCTTCTGTCGATACAGAAAGAAATGTTCAGTGGAGGAACATCGTTGAAGGGCTCTTTCTTTCCTTTCAATCCTAGAAGGAGATACTGAAAACCATCCTTTGAGCCAGTGCCAGTAGTTATGGACACAGCCTCTGCAGTTGGAGGAGGATAGTTGTAGTCCCGCTCAGAGAGATATGCTTCAACTTGGATATCATGAGGGAGGATGATAAATCCTCCACTGGAAAGATAGCTTCCTCGGTTGGAACCGCCTCCTTCTATAGAGCCACCGGCAAAGAGTTGGATGTAACACGATATAAGAGCAAATGTTATCAGTATTCTTTTCATTGTAACCTCATTTGGGAGAATGAATAAGTTGGAAAAATTCTAGCATGGGTATATCCATTTGTCAATGAATACTGTGAAAGTTCGCTTGATGGGGTAACAAGTAAAACACTGTTTCCCCGCCTTTCTTATAGGAACAACAGAAATAGAACAAGACAGGGGGCAGCCCATCGTGAATCTTCTTCTGATGGGGATTGTACTGGCTCAGCTGTCGGTGGGTGAAGTTGATGCTGTCTTAGCGGCGGTGTCTGAGGAGGAGCCGGTGAGCATGAAGATGAAGGTGCCGGTGGCCACGGTCTTGTGGTGCTGGTCGGTGACCTCCACCTGCATGGTACAGATGGTGCCCCCCAGCTTCTTGGGCCGTGCGGTGCAGAGGATTCTGGGACCGGTGGCGGGACGCAGGAACTCCAGTGTTCCGCTGACGGTGACGCAGGGCCTTCCACAGCTGGCTGCAACGGCGGAGCCTGCCACGGTGTCCGCCAGGGTGTAGAGGCAGCCGCCGTGGATGGTACCGTGGGGATTCAGGCTGTTTTCAGTTGCCTCCAGCTCCCCCTGGGCCTGTCCGCTGGCGGCGCCGCCGACGGAGGTGACGGTGATGCCGTTGAAGGAATTGAATAGGTGGGGACGGTTGATTCGCTGCAGCAGGTCTGATTCACTGGGCATGGGGTTCTCCTTTTGGTGCGATAGGCTGAAAGGGTAGCACCTTTTCCCACAAAAGACAAGGTGGCGCCAGTTTCCCCTTGTCTGCTAGTCCTTGCATACAAAAAGGGGCTGCCCGCAGGAAAAGAGGATGCAGTTCACCTCGATGAGATTGTAGATTCTGTGCAGGACGCAGTATTTTATCACCATGTCCCGCTTCTCTGCGGGGATGAGGCTGTAGCCCGCCCTGGTCAGAAAGTCCTCGTATGCCTCCATTGACAGCTCCAGTGCCAGGCCCAGGGCCATCACCGTGTCCTTGCCGGGGATGTAGTCGGGGACGGAGATAATCTTGGAGAAGAATTTCCCGTTGATCTTTGCCTTCTTGTAGATTGTCTTGTTGGGCTGGTTGCGGTCTGCAATGAGCTTTTGCAGCAGGTTCTGGAAATTCATCTGCTCCACCTCCTGCTGCAGGAATTCCTTGACGGAAATGTTCTGCAGGATTTTGGCTTTTGTTTGGGCTGACCTTCCTGCAGGTTCCTGTGCAGACGCTGGGCCAGGCTCCGTGATGGGAGGCGTGGCAGGGGGATTGACCTCCTGTGGCTTGGTGTGGGCTGCCACCAGCCGCTTGCTCCATTCCGTGTCGTGGAGCTGCTGTCCCAGAAGGGCGCTCTGGTTTTCCTGAATGTAGTTCTGGTCGATGAAGCTTTCGATGTCGCTGAACAGCCGCTTGGAAATCAGCAGGGAATCCTGGTCGTACACCACCAGTATCACATCCATTTCCGCATCGTCCTCGCTTTCCATCAGGAAGCCGCTGATTTCCTCTATGGCAACCTGGAACGCCAGTTCCTTGGGAAAGCGATAGTTGCCGGTGGCCAGGAAGGGGATGGCCACAGTGCTGCAGCCAAGCATCCGGGCCAGTCGGAGGGAGTTCCGGTAGCAGCCACGTAGGATGTCCACCTCGCCCTGCCGGCCGTCCTTGTAGGTGATTCCCACCGTATGGATGATGTGCTGCACCCCGTTCCGGCTGAGGTTGTAGGCCGGCGTGTGGCGTGCCTGTCCCCGAGGTATTTTGCCGATGGCTTTCCGAGCCTCCAGCAGCTGTTCCGCCCCCGCCGCCGTGTAGACGGCCGAGTCCGTGCCGCTCCCAATGGTGGGCTGCGGGTTGGCCGTGTTTACAATGGCGTCAGAGTGTACCAATGTGATGTCGTTCCGTTCAATCCTGAAAGGCATTTCTTCCTCCAGACTACAGTGTATCATGGAGGGGAGATTTTCCCAAGGGCAGGGAGCGGTGGAATCTGAGCTGACAAGAAGCATCTGCAACGCAATCGCCACCCTGAAGTGAGGATACTATTACAAGGAGGCACTACATGACCAGGGCATTGAAAATGGCAGATGCACGATATGCTGGTTTTGACGAGGGGTTTGAGCAAGGCATGGAAAAAGGAGCCTACCAAAGCAATCTGGAGACGGCACGGCGTTTTCTTTAGGAAGGCCCCTGTTCCCGGCTTCCTTGGAGTGGGAGACAGGGGCGGGATTTTTTTAGATTCAGTTGATGGTTATGGCCTTGTCATGGACAAGCCTGCGGACTGTCTTGTTTACCGCCTTGCCCCGGCCTGCCGCCGTTTTGATGACGATGGAGTACCGCTTGTCTGCACCCAGGGTGGCAGGCAGGATGAACTCCAGGAAGGTGTCCGTATTCTTGAAAAAAGCCTCGTCCTCAAGCCTAATCCAGTCTGCTCCTGTCTCGTCGATGAGCCCTTGGTCATCCTGTGGCGCGAAGTACAGTCCCGTGGCACTTTGCTCTCCTGCAATCTTGAGCCTCCTGCCGGTGATGCGCACTGGCTTGGCTGGGGTGAGGGAGTTGTCTGTCTTGTGGGTGGAAAGGTCTTCAATGAGGTTGATGACAGGATTTGTCTGGGCCACCTGTGACATGGATACGCTCGCCTTGCCGACGGCCTCCAGCGCCGCTTGCGCCGGGGTGAATCCCAGGGTGAGGGGAGGAACCTCTGTGGGACTGGGGTTTGCCGAGCTGATGCTTCCCTGGGCGCAGGGATAGAGGGTGCCAAGCTCAAAAAGGTTTACGGCCATCCCCTGCTGCAGGAGCTCCAGGACTGCCTCTTTGAACAGCATTTGGGCTGCAACCAAGGATGCCTTGTCAAAAAGGGTGGACTTGTCGCAGACGAGGGCAATCACATTGTCCATGCCAGCGGTGGTGCGCTGGACCCGGGCATGATTTGTGTCGTCCTGCTTAAAGTAATTCTTGTGGATGGTTACGTTGACGGAACCGCCAACCTTCTCTATGGTGTTCGTATTCATAAAAATATCTCCTTGTACTATGAGCCAGGCTCTTGCTCTGGCACTCACTAAAGCAAATCATTGTTTGCTCCTTCGGGCTTCTTCGCCCTGCAAGATGTAAGGCACCGTTCTTTTGGGATGCCCTTTGCTTTCGGCAGCCGCAAGAGGCCGTGTGTTCGACGAACGCCACCGCATCCCGCTCTCTCTGGCTTGCACCAGCCTTCGGCCACTCCATTCCGAATTTGGGAGCGGCCCTATGATCTGTCTTTCATTCCTGCCCTCCTTGTGACAATATGCCGATAAGCTCCAGCCGCTGCTCCTGGGTGAAGAGGCCGCTGTTCCTTTCCAGCATGTCCCTTGCTTCCTCAAAGGTCTGCTTTCTCTTTTCCGCAGTGGCAGAGGTGATTCCCGCCCCCAGCAGAAAGCCTGCCGTCACGCCCAGGGCCCCTGCAATGAGCCCCAGGGTGGTGCTGCGGGGGACGCGGTCCCCCTTGATGTAGTGGGAGACTGCCGCCTCGGTGATGTCGGCCTTCTGGGCCAGTTCCTTTTGGCTCATCTTTCTTTTCTTGAGCATTCTTTCCAGTCTGTCACCAAGATTGCCGTTCATAGTGTCTCCTTTCCATCATACTAGTAATTTATTATCATTTTGTCAAGTTTATTGATAATTAGTTTCCGTTTTGATTATCATTTTACCTGCACGGCCATGAGCCGCCGAGGGGCACTGCACCGGACATCTTACCGTGTGTAAGAGCTCAATCTTACAGTGTGTAAGAGTCCAATCTTACAGTATGTAAGAGTCCAATCTTACACTGTGTAAGAAGGCAATCTTACAGTGTGTAAGAGTCTAATCTTACAGTGTGTAAGAAGGCAATCTTACAGTGTGTAAGAGCCCAATCTTACAGTGTGTAAGATTGGGGGGAGGATTTAAGAAAGATTTAAGTGGAGAAAATTGCATTTTGAATGGTAATGTCAGAATATTTATTATAGAGGATTGACAAGGTAATCTTTGAAGGAGATAGGGTTGAATGAATACCATAAAAACTGTAACAACAATGATGAAGATTAGCTCAGAAGTATTTTGTGTTTCCGATGAAACTAAGAAGCAAATTCGGAAAATAACAGATTGTATCGATTTAGGGAGTGAAATAATTGAGCTATTACGGAAAATAGTAAAACTGCAACATCCAGAAATACAGACTGATTATGCTGTTAAAAAGCATGTCAAAAGGATAGCGAAAAAACATAACTTGTCTTTGTTGACTGTCCATATTGTTGAAGACGTTTCAGGTAGAAAAGAACTTGCTTTTTCTATGGTTGGGGGCAATAGTATTGCATTTGCAAATGAACTGGGGATATCTCTGATGACACCAGAACAAAACAATGTCTTCATGGATTATATTTTCCGAAATCCATGCCACCAGAAGGAGGTAATCTACGACTGTACTAAAGACTTACTCCCTGCGTAAGGAACTGCAGCATGGTTTTAGTCTGAAGCTGTTACAGATGACTCATATCATCTGCAACAGCTTAATTGTTTTCTAATTCCTTCTGGATGATATTTCTATTTGTCTCCGCAGGTGTAAGCGCATGGATTCCTAGGAAAGCCTCAATTTCTTGGTCAGTATTGAGGATGTACGCCTTATAATGATCATTTGCATAACTGATGAGAATGAACAAAGCTCCAGTATATTCTGGTGCTAGTAGTTCTTGCCAGTCTGAATCGGGATGAATGGAATATTGTTTCCTTTGATTGTGGATGCTCCATTTAAAATGTGCTGTTGAATTAATTTCACCTTGCAGAATAATTTGAATAGTACGTGACTGAATATGAGAGGATAGATGGACGGGTGAAAAGAGTATGGAAGATGATCCGGGTGGAACCAGAATACTACGTTCTCCTTGTGGATTTTCACCTGTTTCTAATGCAGATATAAATTTGCAGAATACTTTATCTCCTTGTAGGGAGTCGTTAATGGCTGGAATGGATAGGTCTGTCATGGATTATATTTTAGCAAATAAGTGCAACTATTTGAAGCTGGGTGAGTAGAGGTTCGTTGTACGAGGCTCCCCTGCAATCTTGGGCCTTCTGCGGGTGGTAATTTACTTGTAATATTTACGATTATCGCCTATAATTCTTTTGAAAATCAGGATGTATTGTTCTAGACTATAGTTTGATGTAGGAGATTATATTAGTAAATTATAATCACTAATTGATGGGGGATTTACATGAGGGGACATCTATATACAGAAGAGGAAGTAATTCTTTGTACTTATGCCGAGATGTACTCGGTAAATGACTTCGGTGGAATAAATAAAATTCAGTCATTGCAGAATAGGAGTTTAGATTCAATAAAAATGAAAATAATGAATATAGCGTCAATGCTTGATGAAAACAAAATAGAAAGATTTAACTATGATTCTGTTTTTCCATTAACTGGATTATCAACTGGGCGAACTGGCAGAAAAACAAACTGGAATATAGTAAGTGAAATATATAAATTAGAAAGGAATATTTTTCTACAAAGGTGTAAAGAAATTTTGAAATAACGGTGTTTTTTACTGTTATCTTAAAGAAACTTATATTTTTATAATCTGTAATTTGTGATAGGGTTATACAAGCATGGCAGAACAAGCGTTTATCAGAAATGAAGAGACACAGTGTTTTTTTGACACGTTAAAAGATAAGCTTTCCTCTTGTTCGGAGTTTAAAATTTGTGTTTCTTTTATACGGGTCAGTGGTGTCCAATTGCTTGTTGATATTTTGAAGGAGTTGAATAAACGAAACATAAAAGGGAAAATTCTTACATCAACTTACATGAATGTTACTCAGCCAGATGCTTTGGAAATGCTGAATTCTTTTGATAATATTCATTTGAGAATTTATACACCAAAGTCTGATGATGGGTTTCATGCAAAGGGGTATCTTTTTTATAGTTATCAAAATCAAGAAGAAAAATGGACCATAATAATTGGCTCATCAAATATTTCAGGGGCTGCCTTTAAGAAGAATGTAGAATGGAATGTTTTAAATGACGAGGGCTTGGAGAAGAATAAAGAGCCTGGTAATTTTTCAAAAACAATTCTAGAAGAATTTGATAAATTGTGGGAAAGTCCTCATTCAAAAGATTTTTCAAATGATTTTCTAATTTCATATCGTGATTATTTGTCAAAAATCAAGAAGGTTCAAAAATCAAATAAGGAAATTTTCTCTTTTGAAGAAGAGGTTATTTGTCCAAATGAGATGCAAAGTGAGGCTATAGCAAAACTTAATACACTACGAAAAATGAATGAATGTAGGGCTCTTGCAGTTGCAGCCACAGGAACTGGTAAAACATATATGTCTGTTTTTGATGTAATGCAAGTAAATCCTAAAAGAGTTCTGTTTGTAGTTCATCGTGGTGATATTTTGATTAAAGCAAAGGAATCTTTTGATAAAATAATTTCTAAAACAGTAAAAGAGTATTCATCAGGAATATATGACGGTAAATTGGAAAGTAAAAACTACAAGTATTTGTTTGTTACTGAATCAATGTTGGCAAAGCATTTAGGAGATTTTACACCTGATGATTTTGATTATATCATAATTGATGAAGCGCATCATGCTGCTGATAACAGCTATTCAAAAATCATTAATTATTTTAAGCCAAATTTTCTATTAGGATTGACTGCTACCCCAGAACGGACAGATGGAAAAGATATTTTCAGTATTTTTGATTTTAATAGAGCGGTGAATATTAGGTTAAGAGATTCATTGGAGAAGGATCTCGTTTGTCCTTTCCATTATTTTGGAATAAAAGAAGTGGAAGGAATCGATTATTCTATTTTAAAATATACTCCTGAGGATGGAGAAAAATATTTAGATGAAGTGACTTCTCTATTGATGAAATCGTCTCGTGTTGACTACATTTTAGAAAAAATTAATTTTTATAAACATGATGGAGACAAAACAAAGGCATTGGGATTTTGTGCAACCGTTAAACATGCTGAATATATGGCACAGGAATTCAATCGTATTTTAGGTGAGGGGACTGCAATTTCACTTTCAGGTGGAAACTCTGTAGAGGAGAGGCAAAAGTATTTAAAGTCTTTGGAGTCTGATGATACAAAATTGAATTATATTTTTACAAGAGATATTTTTAACGAAGGGATTGATATCCAAGATATAAATCTTGTTTTGATGTTACGGCCCACACAATCCTCAATTGTTTTTACCCAACAGCTTGGCCGTGGTCTCAGAAAGATCAAAGGGAAGGAATTCTTAACAGTCTTAGATTTTATTGGAAACTATCAAAAATCTTTTTTAGTTACAAGTGTCTTTTCAAAAGAGCCAAATCCAGATAAAAAAACTCGTCTAAGAGAGGTTTCAACAGATTTTAGAGATATTCCTGGTGATACTTTTATTCATTTTGATGAAATTGTAAAAGAGCAAATTCTACGACAAATTGATCAAGAGAAGTTTATGTCTGATGCTAATCAAAAAAAGGCATATTTTCTTTTTAGAAAAGACAATGGGAATAGAATTCCAATGCTTACTGATTATATAAAAAGATGTTCTGATTTAGATCCCTGTTTATTTAGTAAAATTAAAAAAGGAAAAATTCTGTATCACTCTTATTTTGAATTTGTCACAAGTGCTGAAAATGAATTAAAATCAGAGGAATCAATTAACTTAAATATTTTATCACAAAACAATATTTTTGTTTCTTTGCTGAAATTCTTAGACACACTTATGCCTGCAAAAAGAATTGAAGAGTGGTGTATTCTAAGTTTATTATTTAATTATCCAGAAAAAGAATTTACCATTCCTGAGTTGCTTGAGCATATCAAGAAATACGTTGATTATCAAAATAATAAAAATATTGTACATGCATGTCGGTTACTTTCTGGAGATTTCTGGGATTCAAATGAAATTAGAAATTACAATGAGATTAGATTTAGGTTTTCAAAAAACACAATTTCATTACATGAAAATGTAAAAGCACTATTTAATGATGAAAAATCTTCTTCGTTAATTAAAAATTGGATTTTTGATTTTGTCGAATATGCAATATTGCGTTATGATGAGGAATTTGGTCGAGAAGATTATGGTTTTCCATTTTTAAAACCCTATCAAAAATATTCTATGCGGTCATTGGCTCCTCTAAGTAATTATGAAAAAATTCATAGTTCATTTCGTGGGAGTGGAGTGTTGTATAATATCTCTACTGATTATTTTATCTTTGTTGATTTGTACAAAGAGGATTTGAAAAAAGCCGAATTTAATTATGATGATAGATTCATTTCACCGAGATGTTTTCATTGGACAGGTCCTGATAATTGGAATCAGGTTCATAAAATTATGAAAAATATCATCAACCATTTTGAAAAGGGAATAAAAATTCACTTTTTTATTCGAAAATTCAAAGAAGTAGAAATGATTCCACAAGATTATATTTATATTGGTGATGGTGTAATATTTAAGGAAACTGTTCCAATTGAATTACAAAGTCCAGTTTCTATGGAATTTGCAATTCATGAAATTCCTACAACTTTATATGAGGATTTTTTGACAAAAGTGGATCTTACAAATATCGAATAGGGAGAATATTTTCAGTGAAAACAATACATGTAGTTGCTGCAGTAATTTTCCGCACGAATTCTGAAGGTGTTCGTCAGGTTTTTGCAACCCAAAGGGGCTATGGAGAATTCAAGGGGGGCTGGGAATTTCCCGGTGGAAAGATAGAAGCAGGGGAAACACCGGAAACTGCCTTGAAACGTGAGATTCAAGAGGAATTGACCACCCTTATTCATGTGGGCTCTCTGATCGGTACGATCGAATACGACTATCCTAATTTCCACCTGACAATGGACTGTTTTTATTGTTCCATTGAATCGGGCCACCTGAAGCTTACCGAGCACTCTAGCTCCGCTTGGTTGAGCAAGGACACGCTGTATTCTGTTGATTGGCTTCCGGCTGACATCTCGATTTTGTCTTCCATCGAAACACTCCTCTCGCAGCCCCTTTGATCCATCTCCCCCCCATTCCCCCAAGCTGGTGGTGTGGTGACTTTCCCGTCCCGATATGGTATGATTTGGAAAATCATTTCGGGGAGGTGCGGATGGGCAGGTGCTACCGCATTGCGTGCGAGGACTATTTGGATTTGGAGGCCTTCCAGGAGCTGGTGCAGAAGCACTTGGGCAGGCAGGCGCGGCTGTGCCTCAGGCTGCGGGAGGAGGAGTACGGCGGCCGGTATTACATCGAGGGTCAGTCCACCCGGGGCGTGGAGGTGTACAAGGAGGGGGACTTCCTGGTGGTGCGGATTCCCCTGCTGGCCGACTACGCCGACTTCTTTCTGGGCAAGCTCTTCCTGGACATCTTCTGCCAGTTCCTGGGGGAGCAGGTGCTGGACCAGGAGGGTGGCCGCCTTGACGTGCGGGAATACTTCAGCGACGAGACGGTCCAGCAGCTGCGGGAGACGGACTCCAGGATTTTCCTGGCGATGCTCAAGAACATGAGCGGCAGCATCACCCTGGCCTGCCCTGTCTCCGATGTGGTCTTCGGCCGGGTGGAGGCGGAGCACTTCGTCCAGTGCCAGCTGGACCCCGCCGAGCTCACCCGGCGGCTCACCTCCCACATCGGGGGGATTCAGTGGGGCGGCAGCGAGGGGGAGCCCGCAGGGGAATAGGCCGGGGAAGGGGTTCCGGGGAATTGATTCGTTTCTGGAGCTCCTGGGTGAGGCCCTTTAGTGCCGAGAAGGGCATGAATATCTTGGCTCGGCTTTCCAGGGGCATCCTTCCCCGCAGTGAGGGCTGGGGCCAGGGTGTGTCCACAATGTCCTGATAGCTCTGATTCATGCCCGGTGGCCTCCTATCTGGCAGTTGCGGTCCAGCTTGGTGCCTCCCTCTACCAGGTCGTGGGCCTTTACCACCGAGTTCTTTCCGAATTTTCCCATGATTCCCAGCAGAGCCGATTGGAGGCTTTCTTCCTTCCGTTGGGCTTCCGAGTCGCCGAAGAGGTCCGGCTGCACCGATGCCTTTGCCACTACATCCAGTGCGCACAGGTGGATTCTCCTGACCTGTAGGGTAGGATCCACAATCTTGTGGTACAGTTCCATCATGCCGGCAAGAATGGGGGAGCAGAGGTTGGTGGGCTCACCGGTGGAGATGGTGCCGTGGGCGGAGCGTGGCACCAGCCTGCCGTAGTGGTCGATTCTCATGGGGCCGTGATATTCTGCGGTGTCACCGCAGTTCCCTTCCCCGGCTGGGCTTGTTCGGCAGGCCTCGTATCCTACGGCAAGGCTGAATCGGGAGGCCACCAGGAATTGTTCCGCCAGTTCCAGCGCCAAAAGCTCCGTCATCTCCTGCACCACCAGCCACGCCTTCTGGAAGGAGTAGGGGGAGTGGAGCACCTGCCCGGAGACAATGCTCCTGTTCTCTGGCCGATATGCCTTGATGTGGGCCATGGTGCAGGGCTCGTAGCCCCAGGCATGGTCAATGAGAATCTCTGCGTCCACACCAAACATCCGGTAGAGCTTGCGTTGGCCGGCTGGCTGGAGGGAGCGGTGGGCAAGTTCACCCAGTGTGAAGATGCAGTTTTTTTCAAGTCGGCGGGCGATTCCGTGGCCTATGCGCCAGAAGTCGGTGAGGGGCCGGTGGTCCCACAGCTGGCGGCGGAATTTCATCTCGTCCAGCACCGCCATCCGTACTCCCCATTGGTCGGGAGCTGTCTGCTTTGCCAGAATGTCCATGGCCACCTTGCACAGAAATAGGTTGGTGCCTATGCCTACGGTGGCGGTGATGCCAGTAGTTTCCAGCACATCACGGATGACTTGGCGGCACAGGCTCTGGGCATCAGTCTTGTAGAGGGGCAGGTAGGAGGTGAGGTCAATGAACACCTCGTCTATGGAATACACGTGGATGTCATCGGGAGAGAAATACTTGAGGTAGATCTGGTAGATGTCGGCGGAATATTGCAGGTACAGGGCCATGCGGGGCGGGGCGGTGATGTAGTCCAGCCGCTTGCCTGTCCGTGCTTCTATTTCCCGCACTATTTGCAGCACCTGGAACATCCGGCAGCGGCCCTTCAGCCCGTATTTCTTTAGCCCAGGGGTCACTGCAAGGCAGATGGTGTTCCTACCCCTTTGCGGATCGGCTACTACCAGTCGTGTTGTAAGGGGATCCAGCCCCCGCTGGACACACTCCACACTGGCATAGAAGCTCTTGAGATCGATGGCTGCATAGATTCTTTCCCTGTTCATCTTGACATCAGTATACTATACATATAAAACAATGTCAAATGTATAGTATAAACTAAAGGAACGGACAGCCTTGCCCTCGGATATGTGCCTGCCCAACGAATCACCTTGCGGCAGCCCGGTTTCCTATGTTACAATTATCGTAGAAATACGTGGGGCACTGGTTGGTCATACTTCACCGTCAGGCAAAGTGACCCCCTGGAGGTTGGATATGGTAGTGCCTACTGCGGCAATGGTATCGGTGGTCTTGTTGATTTGTCTGGTGATTCCCAGCGCCATGTATCTCAGGAACCGCAGGAATTATGTCAATGTGGTGGAGGATCAGCTGGCGGAGGAGCAGCTGCGGCAGGCGGGCTACCACAGCCTGGTGCTGCGGAAATTCTACACCAACGTGTACACCCTGCGGCCGGGAGCGCGCTCCAAGGTGGCGGTGAGCCTCAACGCCCGCCATCAGACCAGCACCAACGCCTGGAACACCATCGAGTACAGCTTGGCACTCTACGGCCAGCGCTCAGGACGGCTGGTGGAGGTGTACCAGTGCGACTGGACGGCAGAGCGGCAACGGGAGCTGACTGCCTTTGTGGAGCGGTACAACTTCGCCACCTTGCCGGAAAGAACATAACGTGAGCCGACTGGAACGAGTATGAGGCATGCCTTGCCAGAAAAAACGTGAGGCAAGACCTGCCGAATGCACTCTGAGGATGCTACCACCTGCTGGTAAGTCCCAGCCGGAACACCGGGGCAAAGGGCCTTGTCAGTCCCGCCGTGGTGAACTCAAAGTACAGGCTGCCTCCAAGGAGCGGGTAGGCGGAAAAACCCACGTTTGGGGTCAATCCCAGGGATGCCCGCAGCGCTATGTTGGCCACCACCGGTACCTGCTGGCTTCCCAGCCGGGAAAAATACTTGTTCAGCCTGAAAAGCCGCCATGAGTCGTCTCCCCTGGGAATCACGACGTTCCCGGATGCCACATCCTTGTCGCTCAGATAGAGTCTGTCCTCAAATCCAACCGATGCCCGCAAGGAAAGGTCGAAGTCATTGATGTAGACTGCCGTCACCACCGGCAGGGCCTTCTGGATGTTGATGCTGTAGAGGATGGTCTTTGCCTCCACCATTGCCGCCATGCTTGGGGTGCGTCCCCAGCTGTAGGACAGGAGGGATGACTCCGTACCTGTGGCAAGGCCGGAGGGAAATACGGCGGCGGTGATGGTGGTGGGCAGGTTGTAGGTGTGGTTCTGTACTGTTCTGAGGGGCAGTAGCTTGGGGATGAAGATATTGGCGGACAAGCCTATGTTTCCTGCGCTCATGTTCAGCTGCCTGGTGGACAGGGTGGTGTTCATGGTGTAGTAGACTTCTGTACCCAGAGAAATTCCCAGCCTTTCATGAATTCCCGGCCCCCAGTGCTGGATGCAGGACCAGCTGGCGGTGGTGGCATTGATGAGGTGGAGGTAGGGTGTCCCGGTGGCGATGACGGCGGGATTCTGCTGTCCCGTTGCAGCCTTCTGCTCCAGCAGCTCCTGGCCGAATTGCAGCCGGGTGATGTTTCCCAGACTCAGCCGGGAAATCCTTCCCAAAAGAAGGCTGGTGGTGCCTTCCGCCGTCACGGTGGAATGGAGCCAGCCTGCTCCTGTCACGTCGAATTCGCTGCCATGTTCCAGTCTGTACTGGAAGAGGCTGGTGTCGGTGCCGTTCTGATAGGAAAGGTTGTAGGCCACCGACCTGCTGTCCACCCCATAGCCCAGGGATGCTGTCATGACACCCATGAGCCAGGGGTTCGAGGTCATCCAGGTGACGCCCAGAGGCAGGGCCATGGGGTCACGGGTGCTGCCGTAATGGGGTGTGGCCAGTCCCAGGGCCAGGGGCAGGAAGACTCCACGGCCATAGTAGCGCAGCGGATTGTAGCTGGACGAGGGGAGGGGAGCTGTCTCTTGCCGGGAACGTTCCGATGCGGTTTCCATCGCATATTCCGCTGGCTGGGGTGCTGCGTCCCGCTGGTACGACTCCTCCCGTTCCTGTGGGGGCAGGGATGCCTCCATGGCCAGCCGGGAGGGGCTGCTGGTGAGGAGGCGGTTCTCCAGATAGAAGGTGCCGATGAAGGCCAGCTGGTGGTCCCCCTGTGCTGCCTCACCAGCGGGCAGGCTTACCGGAAAGTGGACTCCGCCGGAAATGTCGGTGGTCTGCAATGAGAGCCGCCCTACAGTGTAGCCTGAGGTGCCTTGTCCTGCTGATTGCTCTGGGTGCAGCTCCAGCACGCCCAGCCGGGGTAGGGTGTCCTTGGTAGCCCAGGAAAAGAGCAGCTGGTCTCCCCTTGGGCTGGCGGACAGGTTCCTGATGCTGAGTCCCACCCCGGAACTTGTTTCCGACCCGGAACTTGCTTCCAGTCCTGCCACTCGAATGAAATCCTCCAGATCCAGCTCCTCCAGCACCTGCAGCGGCGGCTCCTTCCCGTCGGTGGCATTCAGCTGTGCCAGAACCAGCTGCTGTCTGCCCCCATGGCTCTTGATGAAGGCAATCCTTCCGCCTCCCAGATCCACAATATCACGGTACTGGGTGTGTTCCTGAAAATCACCCTGATACCGGTGCTCCAGCCGGAAGCTCCGGCCGTCCTCCAGCAGCCGCTGGATGTGGATGCTGGTGGCACCGTTCTTGTATTCCGTGGAAAGCAGCAGGTAGCCGTCCTCGGACTCGCTCCTGACGACCATGCCGTTTTCCCTGCCGCTGGAGGAAAGCTGCTGCCAGCGGTTGGTGTCAAAGTCAAGAAGCCACAGCTGCATCTTGGCGGCGGCGGAATTTTGGGAAAGGACGGTGGCCACCAGAAATCTGCCGTCCTGGGAAAGGCGTATGTCCTGGATTCCTTGAAAGGTTGCTACCCGCTGCACCTGAGGGCCGGAATCTGGCTCGGTGACGGGAAGGGGACTGCGGTAGATGGTGCTGGTGGACCTGTCAATCCAGGCCAGCCAGCGGTGGGAGACCACCAGGGAGCTGTAGAGGGCGCCAGCCCTGTTCCTGCTGGAAAACTCGGGGATTGCCGGCTCAAAGAAGTCACTGGCAGCTGGTGGCTCACTTTCGTCCGCTTCCTTCAGGGGCTGGGGCGGAATCCTGCTCCATTCCTGCTGTACCTGCCGCTGGAATTCCTTCCAGGCACCGTTCAGGGATATGCCGTAGGTTTTCTTGAAAGCCCATCCCACCGTCAGTGCCTTCAGGTTGATGCAGTTGTACCAGAACCGGGCGTATTTTTCCATGCCGTAGGTGTCCTGGAGCCACTGGTTGAAGCCCCCGTTGAAGTTGTAGAAGGAGCCGGCGGGATAGGTGTCTCTGGCTCCCTGAACGTCTGCGTAGGCGGGGAACTTGTCCTCGATGGCCGCCTGCCGCACCATCTGCAGGGAATAGCCCGAATTCATCCTGCCCTCTCCCCGGCTGCTTTCCATGGTGAGGGTGGCTCCCTCCGCCCAGCCTCTGGTAATCAGCAGGTGTCCGGGATTCACTGTGTCTCCGAAGATGGTTCCCACTCCCTTCCAGAAACCGTTCTTCATGTTGTAGGTGTAGGCGTGGGTCAGCTCATGGGTGAAGGTGGAGAGCAGCGAGTCGGAAAAAATATCCATGTCGGTGCTGGGGGGCGCATCGTACAGGACGATGTGGTTATAGAAGGCTTGGGAAAAGTAGCCGTTGTGCTGCTCTACCGCAGGTGTAATCACCACCGGCAGCCTGAACTGGGGGGCCATCCCGTAGTCCTGAGCGATTTTCTGGTAGATGGAGTCAGCCTGGGAAGCCAGCCGCTGGGCTTGGGGCTCCGAGCGGGCGGGAAAGATGATGTCGAACCACTCCGTCTTGATAACCCGCAGGTCCTGTTCCCCAGACATGGCTCCACGGGCCAGAACGGGAACCATGCAGCTGGAAAGCACCAGTACCAGCAGAAACTTTTTCATGTCACCTACCTCCATCCCGCCATTCTAAAGGTCTGGTAAAGAAGAATCAAGGACAAAAAAACTGCATCCCGCCCTGGAACCACGCCAGAGGACATGATGCAGTGTAGTCTGAAACCCTCCCTTCGACAGGGTGTAAAAGGGAGGCTGCTTCTTACTGCTTTGCCTGCAGGAGTGCGGCGCAGGTTGCCAGAGAGAGGTAGGCCTGCTCCACGGAGTTGCTGCGGGAATTCAGTGCGATGGGGATGGTGGCACCGGCCACAATGCCGCAGCTGTTCACTTGTGCGGACATCATCAGCGCCTTCATCAGGATGTTTCCGGCCATCACGTCGGGCACACAGACTGCGTCGAACTCTCCGCACAGGGGGCAGTCAAAGCCCTTCAACCGTGCGGCCTCCTTGCTCACCACCAGGTCCCAGGTGATGGGTCCCACCACCTCGCAGTCGGCAATGGGACTGGCAGCGTGGTCACGGGCGATGGTCTGGGCCTCAACCGTATCCCGCATGTGGAAGCTGGGCTTCTCCACCAGGGAGAGCACCGCCACGTTGGGATGGCTGATGCCCAGCTTGTTCAGCAGCTCCACCATGTTGCGAATGATCTGCTTGCGGCGCTCCACGGAGGGCTGGATGATGACGGCCGCATCGGAGAGTGCCAGCAGCCGGTCATAATGAGGAAGCTTCATCAGGGAGACGTAGGTGAGAACATCATTCTTGATGAGCTTGTTTCCCTTGTTCAGCAGGGGCATCAAAAAACCTCTGGTGGAGGTGTTTCCCCGCATCAGCACGTCTCCGCCGCCGTTGCGCACCACATCGATGGCATCCTGCACCACGTTGTCGTCGGCAACCACACCGCAGATCTCGTACTTGCGATCCTCCAGCTTCAGCTCCTTCAGCATGGTGCGGATGCGATCCTCGTTGCCCACCAGCACAGGGATTGCGAAGCCCCTGGCCTCAGCCTCGAAGACGGCCTGCAGCAGGTGCTCGGCATCGGCACCGGCCACCACAACCCGCATGGGCTTGGAAAGACTCTTGGCCTTGTCCAGAATAACGTCGAATTCCTTCTCGAATACGTTCATTCTTTCCTCCTATCACTTAATCAGTCCCGTACCGCCGTTGATCAGCAGGAACAGGGGCGCGAATACCAGGGCAACAACCGTCATCAGCTTGATGAGGATGTTGATGGAGGGGCCGGAGGTGTCCTTGAAGGGGTCTCCCACGGTGTCGCCGACGACGGCTGCCCGGTGGGCGTCGCTTCCCTTTCCTCCGTGGTGGCCCTCCTCGATGTATTTCTTGGAGTTGTCCCAGGCTCCACCAGCATTTGACATGAAGATGGCGGTGAGCACGCCAGTCACCAGGCTTCCTGCCAAAAGACCGCCCAGGGCGCCTGTTCCCAAAAGGATTCCGATGGCAAGGGGAGAGATGACCGCCATGATGCCGGGCACCAGCATCTCCTTGAGCGCCGCCTGGGTGGAGATGGCAACGCAGGAGGTATAGTCGGGCTTGCCAGTTCCTTCAAGGATGCCGGGAATGGTGCGGAACTGGCGGCGAACCTCCTCAATCATCTTGTAGGCGGCCTTGGACACGGAGTCCATGGTCATGGCGGAGAAGAGGAAGGGCAGCATTCCACCGATGAACAATCCCACGATGACCTTGTAGTCCAGCAGGTTGATTCCGGCGGCGTTCAGGCCCACAGCCTCGGCATAAGACACGAAGAGGGCCAATGCGGTGAGGGCTGCGGATCCGATGGCGAAGCCCTTTCCCATGGCAGCGGTGGTGTTTCCCACTGCGTCCAGCTTGTCGGTGATGTTGCGAACCTGGGGAGGCAGGCCGGACATCTCGGCGATACCACCGGCATTGTCGGCGATGGGGCCGTAGGCATCCACCGCAACGGTGATTCCCGTGGTGGAAAGCATTCCCACCGCTGCCAGGGCGATTCCGTAGAGTCCGTCAGCCATGTAGGCACCGATAATGCCCACGGCAATCAGCAGGATGGGCACGGCGGTGGAGCTCATGCCCACAGCGATACCACTGATGACGGTGGTGGCAGGACCAGTCTCGGACTGGAGGGCAATCTTCTTTACAAAGCGGTAGTCCCCGGAGGTGTATATTTCCGTTACTGTTCCAATCAGCAGACCCACAATCAGGCCGAAGATGATGGCGATGGCGGAGTTGAAGTTGCCGAAGCTGTACTTGCTCAAAACCAGAGAGGCCACAATGACGATGGCGCTGGAAACGTAGCTGCCCATCTTCAGGGCCTTGTGGGGGCTGGCTTTCTCGTCGCCACGGACAAAGAAGGTTCCCAGGATGGAGGCCAGGATTCCGATGGCGGAGAGCACCAAAGGATACATGGCACCGTTGGCCTGGTGGAACACCACACCCAGGGTGATGGCGGACACGATGGAGCCCACATAGGACTCGAAGAGGTCGGCGCCCATGCCAGCAACATCACCCACGTTGTCGCCCACATTGTCGGCGATAACAGCAGGGTTGCGGGGGTCGTCCTCCGGGATACCGGCCTCAACCTTACCCACCAGGTCGGCGCCAACGTCAGCTGCCTTGGTGTAGATGCCGCCACCCACACGGGCAAAGAGGGCGATGGAGGAGGCTCCCAAAGAGAAGCCGGAAAGAACGCTGGCATTACCAGTAATCATGTAGATGACGCTGGCTCCCAGGAGCCCCAGCCCCACCACACTCATTCCCATGACGGCTCCACCGGAGAAGGCCACAGACAAGGCCCGGTTCATGCCACCGTTCATGGCACCTGCAGCAGTGCGGACGTTGGCCTTGGTGGCCACGTTCATGCCACAGTAGCCAGCCAAGGTGGAGAATACTGCTCCCACCAGGAATGCCACTGAGGTGATCCAGCTGATTCCGAATCCAATCAGCACAAACAATACTGCCACGAAAACCAGCAGAATCTTGTATTCGGCCATGAGGAAGGCCTGCGCCCCCTCGTGAATGAAGGCCGAAATCTCCTTCATGCGGTCTGTACCCGCATCCTGCTTTGCCACACGGGCCGCCAAAAAGGCGGCAAAGAGCAACGCCACACCACCCAGTACTGGTGGCACAATAACCAATAAATCCATGTTTCTTCCTTTCTTTGGTCAAAAATGAAAATACTTTTTCCCTCAATTCAATGCTACAAATAATTCTTTGCAAAAAAAGAGGAATAGGAAATATTATAAATCATGAAGATTAGTGATTCAAGTTTTTTTTATATTTTTTTTCTGAAAATTTATATTCTTTTGTTAAAAAACATACGGATGAACAAAAAAAGACAGCCAGAAATTATTCTGGCTGTCTGAAAGCTATTCTAAATCCTAGAATTCTTCAAAGTCCATGTCGTCGAAATCATCGCTGGACTGGAAGGCTGTGGCTCCGGTGGGAACTGGTGTAGGGGCTGCCTTGGCCACCGTGGCGGGCTGGGCTGACATGGGCTTGGCTACCGGGTGCGGCACCGTCCTTTTCTTGGAATTCATGGCCCGCCTTGTCTCGGTGGAAGCCAGGGTCCGGCTGTCAACCTTGAAGAAGCTGATGGTGTCGATGAGAACCTGGGAGTGGGCGGTGAGCTCCTCTGCCATGGCTGCCAGCTCCTCGGAGGCGGCGGCATTCTGCTGGACCACGCTGTCCAGCTGGACGATGGCCTTGTTCACCTGCTGGGCGCCGGAATCCTGCTCACGGCTGGCGGTGGCAATCTCCTCCACCAGCATATTTGTCTCTTCGATACTCCGCACTACTTCCGAGACAATCTCGTGGGCCTGCTCCACGGAGCTGACGGTGGTGGCGGAAATCTCGCTGATTTCACCAGCTGCCACGGAGCTGCGCTCTGCAAGCTTGCGGACCTCGCTGGCAACCACGGAGAATCCCTTTCCAGCCTCGCCGGCTCGGGCTGCCTCGATGGCGGCATTCAGCGACAGGAGGTTTGTCTGGCTGGCGATGTCCTCGATGATACTGATCTTCTGGGCAATCTCATGGATGGCCACCAATGCCTGGTCAACAGCCTGGCCACCCCGCTTGCCGTCATCGGTGGTGCGCTGGGAGATGCTGCCGGTCTTTGTCGCATTGTCGGCATTCTGCCGGATGTTGGAGGCCATCTGCTCCATGGTGGAGGACATCTGCTCGGTGGAGGCTGCCTGCTGAGAGGCGCCGGTGGCAACCTGCTGGCTTGTGGAGCTGATTTGGGCAGCACCGTCCTTCACCTGGCTGGAGATGCTGTGGAGGGAGACGGAAATATCCATGAGCTGGGTTCTCAGCTTCTTGAGGGTGTGGCCCATGTCGCCGATCTCGTCCTTTCGGTTCAGACACTTCTCCTGCTCCTCCTCGGTGGTGCTGGGAAGGGCAAGCTCTCCCATGGACAAGTCCTGGATGGATTTCTTGATGAGGGTCAATCCGGAAATGAGGGAATTGCTGTAGATAATGGAGACTGCCACTGCCAGAATGATGCTGGTAAGACAGACGCACATGATGGTGAGGGCTGACTCATGATACATGTCAGTGCTGTCGGCCTGGGCCATGGCCATCAGCTGCTCGTTATAGTCCTCCAGGCTGGTGCACTTGTCTGTCAGGTCATCGAAGAGGGCGGTGGATTCGTTCAGCAGCTCTCCGGCACGGGTCAGATTTGTGCGTGCAACCCGCATGATCTCGTTATGGGTGTCGAGGTACTCCTTCCAGCCGTCCTCGATTTCCTTCAGCAGTGCCTGGTCTTCCGGTGTCTCAATGAGCGCGTCATATTCCTTGAACAACTGCTCCATCAGCTTCTGTAGGTCGGAGATTCGCACGAGGTAGCGGCTTTCGATGTCGGGGGTGATGGCGTAGAGGTAGCGCAGCTCCGCCACACGGAAGTCAGACAGGTTCAGGTTGATGTTGGCGGATACCCGCACTGCCGGCACGGTAATGAGGGACAGATGGTCGTTGGCATTGTTCAGCCGTCGCAATCCCAAAAAGCCGATGTAGGTGGCAATGATGGTGAGGAGTACCAAAATCCCGAATCTGATGAGCAGGGATGTACGTACAGATAGTTTCATAAAAACCTCCTGACAAGTAGTGATGATCTGTAGTATGGAAAAGCAGCGACCTGGCTCATCTGGAATGGTACAATGTACGTTGGTTTCCATAGAACACGTTAGAGTCCACCCATGAATCTTTGAGCGAACTTCAATCTCTTATTCAATTATATATCTATAGCTGAAAAAAGTAAAGCGTTTTACATTTTTAGAGAAATTCGTGTAATTGTATACTGTAGTGTAATATATAACTTTTTTCATTCCCTTGCGTTTTTTTTTTATTCATGCTAGGATGTTTCCGTCGTCGTGGCAACGTGTTTTGTGGCGGCGATTCTCTGGAGAGTTCCCGGAATCGGAGCGTATGAGGCTTCTGGACGGGGCGCCGAAGGGTTAAGGCTATTCGAGCCGATATCTCAGGCAAAGTGGACGGAGCTAAATCAAAACCTGTTCAAACCACTCTTTGGAGAGCCTGCCGTTTCTGGAGCACGTTTCGGAAGCAAGGCTCTTATCTTTTTTAAAAGGAACACGTGGGTGCGGTACTTTCTGCTGGCAGTCTGCCGGCACTTCCTGCCCTGCCACCCGTTCCTACAGGAATTGACATGTCTTTCAACTCAATTCTTTCTTCCATTAATGATGTGGTGTGGGGAATTCCCACCATTGTGCTGATTCTGGCCACCGGCCTGATTCTGTCCATCCGGCTGCGGGGGATTCAGTTCACCCAGTTGGGGCGGGGCTTCCGCTCCATCTTCCGCAAGCAGGAGGGGACTGAGGGTGAGGTTTCTGCCTTTGCAGCTCTTTGTACCGCCCTTTCTGCCACCATTGGTACAGGAAACATCGTGGGTGTTGCCACTGCCATTGCCGCTGGCGGTCCCGGTGCCCTGTTCTGGATGTGGATTGCCGCTATCCTGGGAACCGCCACCAAGTTCACCGAGTGTATGCTTGCCAGTAAGTTCCGTGAGGTGAAGGAGGACGGCCACATCCTGGGCGGTCCCTTCTATACCATAGAGCGGGGAATGGGCCCCAAGTGGAGGTGGCTGGCAAAGGTCTTTGCCTTCTTTGCGGTGACAGCGGGAATCTTGGGAATTGGTACCATGACCCAAATCAACGGCATTACCAGCGCCATCAACAATGCCTTTGACCCCACCAACTCGAACATCGCCTTCAGCTTGTTTGGCCACCACTATTCCTGGGCTACAGTAATTGGTGGAGCCCTTGTAACAATCTTTGCTGCCCTGGTAATTCTTGGTGGACTCAAGCGGATTGCCAAGGTTTCTGAAGTTGTTGTTCCCTTTATGGCCGTTGTCTACGTATTCTTGGGATTGAGTGTAGTGGTAATGAATGCCACAAAGATTCCTGCCGCCTTTGCCACCATCTTCCAAAGTGCCTTTGGTCTGCAGGCCCTTGCCGGTGGTACGGTGGGGTTTGTCTTTAAGCAAATGACTGACGCCATGCAGAAGGGTGTTGCCCGGGGAATCTTCTCCAACGAGGCCGGACTTGGCTCCGCTCCCATAGCCGCCAGCTCCGCCCAGATGAAGGATCCTGTTGAACAGGGCTTGGTGAGCATGACTGGAACTGTCATCGATACACTGATTATCTGTACCATGACCGGACTTTCCATCGTTATCGCCGGAGAAGATATTTGGGGCAATCCTGAATTGCAGGGTATTGCCCTCACCACGGCGGCCTTTTCCAAGGTGCTGGGAGGTGACGGGGTGAGCGTCCAGTTCCTGCTGATGCTCTGCCTGGTGTTCTTTGCCTTTACTACCATCCTGGGCTGGGACTACTACAGCGAGCGCTGCTTGGAATACCTTACCGGTGGAAAAATGAAGGCAGTGGGAGTCTTCCGCCTGCTGTACATCGTGGCCATAGCCATCGGTCCCTACATGACCATCAGCGCAGTCTGGACCATCGCCGACATCACCAACGGTCTTATGGCCATCCCCAACTGCGTGTCACTGATTGTACTCAGCGGCCTTGCGGCCCGCTACACCAAGGACTACCTCACCCGCTATCCCACCTTCGAGTCGGAGGAGGAGTAAGGGGTTAGGAGGGCTAGACTTCCTGAGCCATTGTTTGGATGGTCTCCATGGGCAGACTGGTACAAAACTGGATCTGCTCTGGGGAGAGTCCTAGAATCAGCAGTGCCCTGGTTGTTTCCAGGGCCTTTTGGTAGGCACCTAGGGCAAAGCCCTCCTCCTGACCCTGTTGCAGTCCAATGATGAAGTCATTGTAGCTGGCCTTCTGGCAGGTTCCATGGCGAGCATCCACCATCCGCATGGCCAAGGTTATGTCTAAGCGTCGTTCTTTCCGTTTGCTTGTTGTCAGCACTATAACCTCCATATGTGTCGTATATATATATTATTGTATGAATCAGGCGAAAATATGCACTTTTTCGGGAAAAGGTTGTGTTTTTTTGGAAAATAATTGGTTGCGGGGAGGGGCGATCCCCCCTCACTTCCTCTGGAACATGGACTTCATAGCCGCCATCATGCTGAGGGCGGTCTCCGTGTCCACAGCAGCGGCTGGCTCGTGGTATTCCACCAGCTCGGCGGGAATCTCGTCCAAGAACCGTGATGGCTCCGCTTCCACCACTGACTGCATCTTCTTGCGGCGGCGGCAGGCGGAGATATAGAGCTTGTGCTGGGCACGGGTGATGGCCACGTAGAAGAGCCGCCGCTCCTCCTCGATGTTCTCCTCGCTTTCTTCTATGCTGCGTGCGTGGGGAATGATGCCGTCCTCGGCTCCCGCAATGAACACCACAGGAAACTCCAGGCCCTTGGAGGCGTGGATGGTCATCAGGTTCACCTTGCCCTTCAGGGTGTCGTCCTCCATGTCGTCCCGTGAAAGGAGGGTGATGCGGTTCAGGTAGCTGAACAGGCTGGCGTCGCCACCATTGGCCGCCTCCCCGTTCTCCCAGCTTTCCAGCGACTGCAGCAGGCTTTCGATGTTCAGGAACTTGAACCGGGCGGCCTTCTCGTTCTTCTGGTACTCGCTGATGAGGTAGTCCCAGTAGTTGATTTCCTGCACCATGTCCCGCACCTTCTTGGCAAGGCCATGGCCGGAAAGGAGGGTTCCCCGCCAGCGGGAAATCAGCTCCACAAAGGAAGCCAGCTCCACCAGGGTGCTGCGGGCTATGCCCAGACCAGAGTGCTCCTCCGCCATGCCGCCGTCGTCCAGCAGCTGGAAGTCGTTGGAGCCAGCTGGCTGGAGCTCGTGGTGGGCATCGGCTTGGCTGTGGATGCCCTCCAGCTGCAAGGTCTTCTGGATGGCCTGCCACAGGGAGCAGCTGTGCTCCCTTGCCAGCTGGTTCAGGGTCTCCAGTGTCTTCCGCCCGATGCCACGGCGGGGGGTGTTCAGGATGCGCAGCAGGTTGATGTCGTCGTCGTGGTTGGCGCAGACTCGCAGGTAGCTGATGACATCCTTTATCTCCTTGCGCTGGAAAAAGCTGGAGCCGCCGCTGATGGTGTAGGGGATGTTGGCCGCAAGGAAGGCCTCCTCGATGGCGCGGCTCTGGGTGTTGGCCCGCATCAGCACCCCGAAGTCGTCGTAGCTGCGCCGCTCCGACATGCAGATCCCCTGGATGGCCTCCGCGATGAAGTCCGCCTCCGCCGCCTCGTTCTCCGGCAGGAAGATTTCGATGGGGCGGCCGGAGCCATTTCCAGACCACAGGGCCTTGTCCTTTCTGTTTGTGTTGTGGGAGATGACCCCGTTGGCGGCGGCCAGAATCGTTTCCGTGGAGCGATAGTTCTGCTCCAGCCGGATTTCCCGCACGTCGGGAAAGTCCCGCTCGAACATGCGGATGTTCTCGTAGTTGGCTCCCCGCCAGGAATAGATGGACTGGTCGTCATCGCCCACCACCGCCACGTTCCTGTCCGCCAGCAGGTGCATCATCTGGTACTGCTGGATGGAGGTGTCCTGGAATTCGTCCACCATGATGTACTTGTAGCGGCTGCGGTACTGCTCCAGCACGTCGGGATGCTCCCGGAACAGGCGGATTGGCAGGGTGATCAGGTCGTCAAAGTCCACGGCATTGTACAGCTGCAGTCCCCGCTGGTACTCCTGGTACAGCTGCTGGTACTGGCTGTTGCCCCTCATCTTTGGATTTGGGTCGTCCCAGGTCCATCTTCCTGTCTTTATATTGGAAAAAAGATTGCCCACGGCGTACACGTCCAGAGCATCGGTGGTAAAGCCCAGCTCCCGTCCTGTCTCCTTGATGAGCTGGTTTCTGTCGGTCTCGTCGTAGATGGAGAAATTGCTCCGCCATCCCAGCCTTTCTATGTCCTGCCGCAGGACCTTCACCCCAAAGGCGTGGAAGGTGGACACGGTGAGGTTCTGGAGCTTCCTTCCCGTCTTCTCCTTCACCCGCTCCTCCATCTCCTTGGCCGCCTTGTTGGTGAAGGTGAGGGCAAGGATCTGGCTCTGGGGGATGCCCTTGTCCAGCATATGGGCGATGCGGTAGGTGATGACCCTGGTCTTGCCGCTTCCCGCCCCTGCGATGATGAGCAGCGGCCCCTCGGTGGTGGTGACCGCCTCGAACTGTTTCTGATTTAATTCCTGTCGTAGTCTTTCCAGCATGACAACGATTTTATGGAAAATACTTTTCTGTTGCAAGGGCAGGTTTCATGTTGTATACTAGAAGGAAAGCAGGTGGGCACGATGCTGCCGAGTCCTGCCAATCGGGAGGTTTTTTATGAGTGTTTTTCAGAATGTTTCCGCCTTTTTGGGACGCAACGGCTTTCCCATCGGTGGGCCCGACATAAATTCCGTCATTGCCGGTCTCTTGTACGACATGCAGCAGGGCCTTGATGTGGGAAGTGGCGACGGCCCCATGGACGCCCGCCAGCCCATGATTCCCACCTGGGGGATGCCCCCGGAAAAGACACCCCGGAACACCAGCGTCATCGTCATCGATGCCGGCGGGACGAACTTCCGCTCCTGCCTGGTGACCTTCGACAAGGACGGACGGCCCTCCATCTCTGACCTAGAGAAGTGCTCCATGCCTGGAATTGAGAGGGAGCTGTCGAAGGAGGAGTTTTTTGACCAAATTGCTGCTAATCTTGACCATTTGAAAAACAAAGGCAAGAGAATCGGCTTCTGCTTTTCCTACGCCATGAAAATCCTTCCTGATGGTGACGGAGAAGTCTTGTCCTTCTCCAAGGAGATCAACGCCAAGGAGGTCATCGGCTCCAAGGTAGGTGCCTGCCTTTCCGATGCCTTGGTGAAGAGGGGCTGGGAGAGACCAGAGAGAATTGTTCTTATGAATGACACCACTGCCGCCCTGCTGGCAGGAGCCTCCCGCAATGTTCCCGGCATGAAGTACAGCTCCTACGTGGGGCTGATTCTGGGAACCGGCATGAACGCCGCCTACATCGAGTACAAGAAGATTATGAAGATTGACGGACAGGTGGACAATCCACCGCCAGCCCAGATTGTGGTCTGCGAGTCCGGCATGTTCGACAAGCTGCCCCGCTCCTCCTTTGACATCGCCTTTGACTCCAGCACCAACACCCCGAACCGCTACGTCATGGAGAAGATGTGCTCCGGTGCCTACCTGGGGCCCCTTTCCACCTTCGCCCTCAAGTCTGCCGCCATGGAGGGTCTGTTCTCCGAGCATGTAGCCTCCCATCTTGCGGCCCTGCCCAAGGCGGACCTCTACGATGTGGACCAGTTCCTCTACGGTCCCTACCGCCACGACACGGTGCTGGGGGAGGTGGTGGCCCCCGGAACCCAGGACGACTACGACACCATGTACCTGATTCTGGACACCATGATCGAGCGGTCCGCCCGACTCACTGCCGCCGTCATTGCCTCCTGTGTCATCAAGAGCGGCCAGGGAACCAGCCCCACCAGGCCCGTCTGCGTCCTGTGCAACGGAACCACCTTCTTCAAGACCCACAACCTGCGCTCCCGCATCCACAGCTACCTGGACAAGTACCTGTCGGAGCAGCGCCACCTGTACTTTGACATCGCGGCCATGGACAACGACATCACCTTCGGTACGGCCATCGGTGCCCTGTCCAACTGACGGGCTGGAGCAAATCAGCTCGTCAGTTGATGCATTGGTGATTACGAATTATTTTTTGTTCCAGTGATTGTGCTATGATTGCTGGCGGGTAAAGTGGTGGAAGGTCTTTCCCTCCTCATGGAACACGTGGGTTTTGATGTTGAACACCTTGTCCAGCATTCCCGTCTCAATGACCTGCTGCGGTGTGCCCTCCGCATAGAGCTTGCCGTGCTCAAGCAGGACGATGTGGTGGGAATGCTCCAGGGCGAGGTTCAGGTCGTGGAGCACCATGATGATGGTCTTGCCCTGCTCGTTGAGGAATTCAACCAGGTTCATCAGCTCCAGCTTGATGTTTATGTCAAGGTAGGTGGTGGGCTCGTCCAGAAAGACAATGTCCGTGTCCTGGGCGAGGGCCATGGCGATGAAGGCCCGCTGCCGCTGCCCGCCGGACAATCTGGTGAGGAGACTGTTCCGCAACTCCTGCAGCTGCACCTGGGCAAGGGCATTTTCCACTGCTGCCAGATCCCGCTCTGTCAGATGCTGCCCGCACTTCTGGTAGGGATAGCGGCCGTAGGACACCAGCGTCTCCACGGTGATTTCTGGTGGAAAGTTGTTCTGGTGCAACAGGGAGATGCGTTTTGCCACCTCCTTTGGCCGCATGGAATGGAGGTCCCGCTTGTCCAGCAGCACCTGTCCCTGCTGGGGAGTCAGGAGGCGGGCAGCAAGCTTGAGGAGGGTACTCTTCCCGCTGCCGTTGGAGCCTAGGATGGTGGTGATTTTTCCTTCTGGAAAGGTGAGGCTGAAATCATGGAAGAGCTGGTGTCGGGAAGGGTAGGCGAAGGAGACCTGCTGTAACTCAATCATTGTGGGTCCTCCTGCTTCTGATGACCAGATAGATGAAGAATGGGCCGCCAGAAAGTGACAGCAGGATTCCCACTGCCACCTCGTAGGGAGAAAATACAATGCGGGAGATGAAGTCGCAGAAGGTGACGAAGCCGGCTCCTGCAAAGATGCTGGCGGGAATCAGCACACGGTGGTCGCTGCCAATGAGGAACCGCAGTGCGTGGGGAACGATGAGTCCCACAAAGCCAATGAGTCCTGCAAAACTGACTGCCGCTCCCGTCAGCACTGCCGCCGTTGCAATCAGCAGGAAGCGGGTGGTGGTCACAGCCATACCCAGGGCTTTTGCAGCATTGGAGCCCAGTGCGATGATGTTCATCTCACGGCGGAGTAGCAAGGCCATGGCCAGGCCACAGACGATGTATAGTATAGCAAACTGCAGGCTGTCCATAGTGACAGAACTAAGGCCGCCTACCAGGAAGGTGCTGGCTCCAATGTAGGCATCAGGAAACAGCAGCATGATGACGTTCATGCCGGCCCCCAGGATGCTGCTCATTGCGATGCCGGTAAGCACCAGGGAAAGCTTGGTGGAGCCACGTCCCATGGCCAGGGCGAATATCACCAGGGCTGTCAGCAGCGCACCGAGAAAGGCGGACAGGGGAAGCATGGCTGGGCGTCCAGGCAGCAGCACGGAGGTGGCCAGCACAAAGAAGCCTGCTCCATTGTTTATTCCGATGATGTTGGGACTGGCCAGAGGATTCTGCAGCACCGCCTGCATGATGGTTCCCGCCACTGCCAGGGCACTTCCCGCCAGTAGAGCCCCCAGCACTCGGGGCAGACGGCTGAAATAGATGATTCTATAGGCGGGATTGTTGGTATCCCCCTCCACCAGCGCTTTGAAAAAATCAAGGAGCGACACCTCGGAGGAACCGAAGGAGAGGGCCAGAAGTGCGATGTAGATGGTACACACTATTGCTGCCAGCAGGACAACCCACCCCTTGATGAAGTTTGCCTGTCCCAGCTTGGCTTTCAACTCTTGTCCGTAGCTCATTGCGTACCTATTCTGCAGGATTGTTCCGAAAGAATTCTCCCAGATAGCGATAGCTGTCGGCCCAGCGGTTGTTGGGCTTGAACATGAATTTTTCTGGTGGCAGGGGATGGTAGCGCTTGTTCTTCACGGCGCTGAGGCTGTTCCAGGCAGGATTTTCCTCCACGCTGGTGGTGAGGGCCCGCAGGGCATCCTCGTCGCTGTAGCCCATGGGAATGACGAAGATGTAGTCGGGATCAAGCTCCATCACTGACTCCATGCTGAAGTCTTTCAGCAGGCTGGGGTAGTCGTCGATGATGTTCTTGCAGCCCAGCTGGGCCAGCATGCCGCCAGTCATGGTGGTGGAGGCCTGGGGTCGGATTCCGCCGGAGAAGGTGACCATCAGCAGGGCAGTGGGGTTGTTATCCAGCTTGTACTCCTCCAGAATCTGCTGGATTTCTGTGGATACCTCCACACCGTTTGCAGCGTATGCCTGCGGTTTTCCCGTCAGCTGGCAACAGATGTCCAGCATCTTCAGGTAGTCGTCAAAGTGGGTGACGCTGAAGTAGGCGGCGGGAATGCCGGCGGCTGCCAGGCTGTTCTTGAAGGCAACGTGGTTGTCGGTGCGGACCGTCTCGGAGGAAAGCAGCACCAAGTCAGGGGACTGGGCCAGGATTGCTTCCAGGTTGGGGGACTGGTAGGTTCCCACGTTCACCACGGACTCCGGCAGTCCCAGGTCACGCTTGTCCTGGGCGTCCACTGCCGTTCCCACCAAAGTGTCCCGGCCACCAGCCAGCAGCCAGATTTCGGTAAAGCTGCCCATGAGGGACACCACCCGCTTTGGCTGAGGGATGCTCAGCTCCTGACCCAGGGCATCGGTAAAGGTGACGATGGCATCATCCTGCGCTGGTGAGGACGAGGCTGGAGCAACTGCACTGGCTTCGTCACGCCTTCCTTCCATAACAAACCAGATTGCTGCCACCACGGCGCAGATGCACAGGCAAACGAACAGTATCCGAGCTTGGGGTGAGAGGGGGCACTTGCCCTTTCTTTTTCTTTCCATAATATATGTTCCTCCTTATTTTGGGGCATGTCCATTCCGGGTGATGGACCGCAATGGACATGCAGACTGATCTGGTCAGGCTTCCTGCCGTCTGGCAAGGCCATAGGCACAATAGGTGTCTTCTGCAAGGATGTTCCCGTCATGATAGTAGGCGGAGCGGGCGCGGCAGCCACCACAGATGTTGTTGTAGTCGCAGGTACCGCAGGTGCCCTCGTAGTGCTTGGTCCGCAGGGTCTTGAACACCTGGCTTTCCTTCCAAATCTCATCGAAGGCTGTGTCGTGGACGTTGCCTGCCTCCTCCACCATGTAAGCACAGGGACGGACAACGCCGGTGGGACTGATGATGCAGTAGGTGAGGCCAGCAAGGCAGCCTCTGGTGAAACGGTCGTTCAGCTCCACCTCCAGCTCCACTGCCACCCGGGTAAATTGTGGGGCACAGGTGGGCTTGATGGAAATGGGGACCTCCTTTTGCTTTGTCATGATAGTCCGCAAAAGCTCCTCGTATTCCTGCACCTCCACTGCATTCTGCTCAATGAAGACACCCCGTCCCACTGGAATCAGGAAGAATAGGTAGGAGGCGATGGCCCCCATCTCCACGGCAAAGTCGATGACGTCGCAGACCTCGTGCTTGTTCCAGTCCATGACGGTGGTGTGAATCTGGAAGGGAAGGCCCACCTCCCGGCAGTTTTTCATTCCCTGGATTGTTTTCGCATAGGCGTCGGGAAGACCTCGGAACTTGTTGTGCTTGGCCTCGTCCAGGCTGTCAAGGCTGATACCCATGGCCTGGGCACCGCTGTCCTTCAGCTTTTGGGCCACCTCCTTGGTAATCAACATGCCGTTTGTTCCGAACACCGGCCGCAAGCCCTTGGAGGACGCATAGGCCACCAGCTCGTAGATGTCGGGACGGAGCAAGGGCTCCCCACCGCTGAAAATCATCACCTTGAAGCCCGCACGCACGATTCCGTCTATGAGCCGCTTTCCCTCCTCCGTGGTGAGCTCCTGCTCCTTTGCCGCACCAGCATCTTGATAGCAATGGCTGCACTTCAGGTTGCACTTGTTGGTGGTCATCCAGGAAACTATCATTTCATACCCCTTTTACAAAAAAACTCTCGATATATTTTGTCTGAAGCCAGACGTGCACTTCCAACCTCCAGAATTGTAATCAGTACAATTTTATCATAATTCAAGGCAAGTGAAAACCTCGATTCATGAGTTTTTCCTTGGAAAACGTGTTTAATTGCTTTTTCTGTCGGAGAATCATTTTGTCGAGAGTGCGCACTGTCGTCGTTCGCATATACCACTGCTGGTTGACAGTATAACAAAAAATTATTTAAAGTAAGGTCTAACATAAAGGAGGAAATGTATGTATATCGTGTGGAAGAGGTGGCTGGCTCTGGTTCTGGCTTGCCTTATGGCAGCGTCGGCTGTAGCCCAAGAGGTTAGTCTCTTCAATAGGTTTGGAAGCACCTTCCTTAGTCAGAAGGCTGAAAAGGATGCCTCCCCCGATTTCGGGAACCTGTATAACTGGGTTGTTGGCGGCTATGAGGATGAGAAATTTTCATTCTACGGACGGCTCCAGCTGGTGCTGGAGGGCGGCGCGGAGGGATGGGCTGACGGCGTCGTGTTCGGAGTGGGAACGAACAATGCCCAGGCCGGCACGAAATTCATGGAGTTCAGCGGTGCCTTTCGTCCCTTGCCCTTCCTAGAGCTGGCACTTGGCAACGGCTACGGAACCAACGACCGCATGGAGCTTCCTTGGGAGGGCTACCAGCTGCCCGGTGGCTACGGCTATGCCACGGAGGCCAGCTACGGACTGCGGAAGTGGGCGGGCGGCAACGGGCTTTCCGTCCTGTTCCGTGGAGATGGGGCGGGGGTGGAGGGGCTGACTGTCGGCTGGAACGCGCTGCCGCTGGGAAGCCTGATGGCGGAGGGGAAGGGCGCTTGGGAGACGACGCTGGCGGCCAACTACCTGCTGGGGGGAGTCGCCAACATCGGTGTGGCAGGTCGCTTTGACACTGCCGAGGATGCAGGCCAGGTGGTGGGTGTCTACGGGGAGCTGCTGGCAGTGAGGGGCCTGAAGGTGAACGCTGGGGCAACCATGTATACCGGCAGCACCGCCACAGTACTGGGCTCCGCCGATGCCATGGCGACGTACGGCAAGGCCTTCACAGCGGTGATAAATGCCGGGCTGCAGTATACCGTCGCTCCGCTGCGGATGACCGTAGGAGCCGATATGGGAATCCTTGCAGGAAGCCAGAAGCTCACCGGCCAGTATGCACGTCACAATGCCACTGCCATGCCGCTGCTGGTGGGTGGCATCATCCGCTGGACAATCATTCCTCCCGTCCATGCCCGCATTCAGGTAAAATATGGAGACAATCTGGCAAGCAAGGATGCGGCACGGGAATCGAAGGTGAGCATCAATCCCCGCATTTCATACAACGGGGGAAAAATCGGCACCTTCTGCCTGGATCCTGTCATAGAGATTGTCTGCAAGAATACAGAAACTTTTACTGGGTATAGGATGGGCTTGTACTGGCAGTACAACTTTGGCGGTGCCTCGTCGGGTCGCCCCAGAGGCTGAGTCAGGACTTGATGAAGACCCCTCGTCGTTTCTGTGGCAACGGTGAGGGGCAGTTTCTTTTAGACCTCCTGGAAGGTGACGGACAGGGCGGGAATGTTGATGTTGCCCGCCTTCACCTGCAGCACCTGGTTCAGCTGGACGGAAGACCTCGGTGTCAGCAGTGTTTCCTGGGCCAGGCTGGGAATGAGGCAATAGGCCTGTTTTCCCCGCAGCTCCACCACCACCGCATCCCCGGTCCACTCTGGATGGAGGCTCAGGTAGACCAGAATCCAGTGGAGGTTGCTGTTGCGCTCGGCACGGACGGCAGCGCTGGCGGAAGCGTCCCCTGCGGAAATCCGTTCCAGCACCTTGTCCTTGTCCAGAAAGGGGCGGCCGTCAATGAAGGAGCGCAGCTGCTGGTGGGCCACCAGATCGCTGTACCGTCGCAGGGGGCTGGTGACCTGGCTGTACATGCCCAGTCCCAGTCCGGCGTGCTGCATGGGAGTGACTCCAACACTACGGCTTCGCATGCAACGGCGCAGCTTGTACTGTCCCGTCAGGCCCTCAGGCACCTCGGCGGGAAGGTCTGGCCGTTCCTGGCTCACGAAGGGAAAGGGCAGCCCCTGCTTGAAGGCGAATTTTGCCGCCGCCTCACCGGCCAGCAGCATGAACTCCCGCACCAGGTCAGCCGACTCGTAGTGAACCGAGGGAATGATCTCCACCTGCTCCCCGCTGACAGAAATGTGGACCTCGGGCAGGGTGATGGCCACCGCACCATTCTGGAGCCGCCGCTCCTCGTTGCGCTGTGCAATCTGGAAGAGGGGTGCCAGCGTCTCGCTGTCCTTTTCCTCGTCCGCCTGCTGGTAGGTGTAGCGTTTTACCTGCACCACGGTTTTCAACACATCGCAATTGGAGATGGCACCCTTTTCGTCAAGCTGAATCTTGAAGGAGAGGGCCCGGGACATTCCACCCTTCGGCTCGGTCAGTCCCAGGGCATAGTCTTCCAGCGACTCCTCGGCCAGCATTCGGGCGGCTCCCTCCGGGATGTAGAGGGTTGATCCCCGGCTGCGGGCGGCGATGTCTATGGTTGAGTCAGGCAGGACACTGGAGGCCGGGTCTGCAATGTGCACCCAGACGTAGGTGCCGTCAAAGGCGATGGCATCGTCGGGATCGGCACTCCAGGCATTGTCGATGGCGTAGGCCACGTGGTCCACCATGGTGCGCTCCTCCTCAGGAGGACTGGCCAGCCGCTCCGTAGCGGACTGCATGGAGAGCCCCCAGCGGGCGGGGTAGGGATTTTTAAAGATGGTCCAGATTCCGGTGTCTAATAGAAGCTTGTGGGCCCTTTCTGGGCTTTCCGTTAGGCCCGCCTCCCGCATCGTCCGTGACTTGTCGCTCTTTCCCAGAGCCAGGGCCTCCACATCCTGCATCAGCTGGGCGTCGGCAGGCAAATCCAGCTGTCGGTTTTTGAGCCGCTGGATAAATGCCTCCCGAATCTCCTGCTCCCGTCCCTTAGTCAGATTCCTCTCCCGCATCCTGTCGATCTCGTCTTGGGGGCGGGGGATGAAGTGCAGGGGGGCTGCCTCCTGAAAATGCAGGCTGACTTTCAGCGAGCGGTAGAGCCGCCATACCTCCTGCGTCGTGGCTGCCCCGTCGTAGTCGCAGAGGTCGCAAAAGGGAACCGGCGTGGAAAAGGCATCCTCCTCCTCGGAAAGCAGCTGGTACAGCGGCCCAACCCTTTCATCCGCCGCCGCCCCGTCCGGCTCCTGGGCCAATAGCTGGGACAGCAGTGACTTGCTGCCGTCGGTCCTTTCCACCAGCAGGAGGATGTCCTTGTCCCGCACCTTTTGCGTGGCGAACTGGGGCGACTTTCCATTTGGCGTGGCGGTGCAGTAGACGATGCCGAACTTTCCACCTGCAATTTCTTGGACCAGGGCGGGCTGGTTCCTGTACAACACGAGGGAGTTCACTGAAATCATGGGTCCACTATAACAAAAAATCCATTCTATATACAAGGGCAGCTGAATGCACAGGATGGCGGGCGGAGCATGCTATCGGACAAAGGTGTAAAGGCTGCTGTCGGACAAGTCCGGGCGGAAGCCATAGCCCATGCCGGTGAACTCCTTTACCTGCTCCGGCTGGGACACCTTGCGCTCCGCCATAAACCGGACCATCTCCCCACGGGCCATCTTGACGTAGACACCCTTTTCCACCAGCTTGCCTGCTGTCTGCTCGCAGAAACGGCAGGTAATGAACTGCACTTCCGGCTGCAGGTGCTTTTTGATGGCCTTGCTGTATTCTTCCGAGGCCAGGTTTACAATCACCTTTGAGTCCTGCACCAGCTGCTGGTAGAGGCTGTCCCCCCAGAAGTCGTAGAGCCCCTTGCAGAAGTCAGTCTGGAGCTTTGCCTGCATTTCCAGACGATAGGGCACGATGCCGTCAAGGGGCCGCAGGATGCCGTAGAGCCCGGAGAGGATGCGCAGGTGCTGTTGGGTATAGTCAAAGTATTCGTCGGTAAAGACCCGTGGCGCCATGTACTGATACTGGATTCCCTCGTAGGAGACCAGGGCCGGATTGGTGCCGGAATGCAGGTTCAGTGTCTGGTAGCGGTCGTAGTTCAGCTGGGCGAGCTTGTCGTTGCAGGCCAGAAGCTTTTTCAAGTCCTGGTAGGGGAGGGCTTTTAGGTAGTCCACCAGCTGCTGGGCACGATGGATAAAGACAGGCTCGTCCCTGGGCTCCATGGCATCGGCCTTGGTGGTCATGTTCTTTGCGGGGGAGATGATGACTTTCATGTCAGGCAGTATAGCCGATTCCCAGAGGGCTGGGAAGGGGGAGTTGCTATATAAAATTTATTATGTAGTATAAATAAATATACATATATTATAACCATGTATTATTTTTAATACATAGTTATAATATATGTAATATATTTTATCTTAATAGGTATAATAAAGTGTATATATACAGAAGGTTTCATGGAAAATTGACAAGCTGCACTGGTGCGTTCATGCTGACTTGCAGCGGGATAGGCAACTACTGAGAGGGTACAGGTTGCAGTCTACGGCGTGCAGGGGATGATTGAGAAGGTGAGGGAAATTATTGCTAATCGTCAAATGTCTGATGGAATAAGAAGAAGCATCTTCAATTCTCTTAGCGAATTGGTAGCAGTTATAGTGTAAGCTGCAAAACTAAGGATTGTTTTCAAGGAAGTTTTAGAGTCATTTAGTCCATCCTGTCCCCACATTCCATGGACTGATTTTCTTTCACTTTCCCCTCACAGCGTCGGCTGTCTGGTTAGGACAAAAAAAAGACTTGGATTTATCCAAGTCTTTACAGTCCCTAGGGGAATCGAACCCCTCTTTAAAGATTGAGAATCTTTTGTCCTAACCGATAGACGAAGGGACCAAAGTTCCACGTTTTTTTTCGTGTTTTCCCCAAGGAGGACTCGAACCCCCACAATCAGAACCAGAATCTGAGGTGCTACCATTACACAATCGGGGAATGCAATGTATGGTGATACTACCATGAATAGGTATTTGTGTCAAGGTAAATACAGTTTCTTTTGAATTTTTTTTAAGTTTTTTTGTTAATCCTCTCCCTTTTCCGAGGCGTTTGCCTTGGAGGACTTCCTCAGGAGGCGGGCCTTGGTGAGGGGAAGGTTTGGGTGCTTTGCCTTCAGCTGCAGGACCACCTCCTCAAGCTTGTGGTGGCGTTCCTGTCCAAAGTCAAAGAGTTCTGCCTGCAATGGCTCCTGTCCCGGCTCCAGATTCAGAGCGCCCACCCCCAGCAACCGGATGCCCCCTCCGTTATATCGCTTGTCAAAGAGGGCGGAGGCCCGCTGGAACAGGTCATCTGCCGAGGCGATGTACCGTGGCCCTGTTTCTTGGATGCTGGTGGTGGTAAAATCGTTGTAGCGGATTTTCACACAGACGGTTCTGCTCTTCCAATCCTCCTTCATGAGGCGGAGCATGACGTTCTGGCACAGGTCCAGGAGGGCGGTGCCAATTGTGTACCGATCCACCAAATCATCCTCGTAGGTGTTTTCAGCGCTGATGGAGCGGGACTGTGGTGCATCACGGAAGGTGGTGGCCTCCATTCCCCGCAGGGCGTTATAGAGGAACTGGGCACTGGCTTGTCCCAAAAAATGCTCCAGGGTTGGCAAGGGCAGGGCAAGCCCCTCCGATACGGTGTGGATGCCGTGGGATTTCAGCCGTTCCAGCAGTTTTTCTCCCACTCCCCACACCTTATGCAGGGGCAGGGTCTCCATAAAGGCCTGTTCCTGTCCCAGTGGTACGTGGAAGAAGCCGTCGGGCTTGGACATGCCGGAGGCAATCTTTGCCACATAGCGGTTGCTGGCAAGGCCTACGGATACGGTGAGCCCTGTTGTCTCCAGTACTCTTCGCTTTACAGCCATGGCAGCCTCCTCAGGGGGGCCGAAGAGCCGATGGGTTCCTGCCAGGTCAATAAAGGCTTCGTCTATGGATATTTGCTGCACGTCGGGGGAGAATTCCGCAAAGGTAGCCATCACTTCCCGGGACTTTTCTCGGTAGCGGGCCATGTTTGACCGTAGGTAGATTCCTTGGGGACAGAGCCGGTAGGCTCGGTCTATGGGCATGGCGGAGTGGACACCGAATTGCCGAGCCTCGTAGGATGCCGCCGCCACCACGCCCCGCTTGCTGCCGGGCATGGCCCCTACAATCACTGGCTTGCCTCTCAGTTCCGGATTGTCCAGCTGTTCCACCGAGGCGAAGAAGGCGTCCAGGTCAACATGGAGGAACATCAGGGTTGTCTCCCCAAGGCTGGAGAAGTCAACGGCGGCAAGGCGACCAGCTTTTCCACCGCAGCAGCCTGATTCTCCCCCACCTTCAGATAGACGGTGACTTTGACGGTTTGGCTCAGACTACTGGCGGCGGTGTATTCGAGGGAATTCCGTTCCGCAGGATAGTCTGGAATTAGGAAGCGGGACACAAATACTTGTTCTGACCCATCAGCCTCCTGCGTTGTCTGGAAGTCCAGGGCGGAGTCATAGACAGGGAGACCACCAAGGGAACGAACTTCCAGATTAAACCGAAGGACAGGCAGATCCGAGTCTATCTCCACCGTCACGGATTGCAGCTCAAGGTAGCCGGTTTGGCGCACGGAAATGTCCAGTGGCAACGGCTCCTCGCTCTCCACCAGGATATGTTCCTGGTGTACATGTGCCGGCTCGGAATTCCGAATGCCCGGAATGGTTTGGTACAGCAGCAGGGAGCCAATGCTTACCAGCAGAGTCATGGAGACAACTAGGGCTCCCATGGTCAATCCCACAACGGCAAACATCCTGAAACGGGATATATTTCTATGTGTACCAAATAAATCAATGCGGCCTAATATTCTTAGCCACATGATTTGAAAGGGTGTGAGGATGCATGCATAGAGGATGTTTCCCCAAATTCCGCAGTAGGCCATTGCCAGGAGTTTGTCTCGAGAGGCGTATTCCAGGATATTCAGTGCATAGGGAATGAAAGGCAGCAGCATCACTAGGGATGCCACCACCATGGGGACAATCCGTCGTGTCAAGCGGCTGAAATAGATGACGATGTATTCCATCACGAAGATAAATAGCAGCACCAAATCTATGGAAGCAAAAATGAATACGTTCATGGCTGCCACAATGGTCAGAAGGTAGCCGTAGACAAACTGGGAGATGTTCAGCCGCAGTCGCAGATGAAAGATAAATGGCAGGGATATGGTGATGAAGGAGAAAATCGTCTTTATCCCCATGATTGCAAAGGTGTTGTCGGGAGTTGCCTCTACAAAACTGGTGGCCACCAATTGTCCCAACCACAGGAAGAGGGTTGACAGGAGGATAGTAATGGGAATCAGATGCCAGATTTTGAAGAATGCCCACCTGTTTGCCGCCCCCCTCCTGCCGATGAAAGAGAATCCGCTGAGGAGTGCCAATACCAGTATGGTGATGGCAAGGTACAGCAATATAAAGATTTCTTCTCCAATCCAGATATTATCTAAGAAAGAGAAAACCATGTAGTTCTCGCTGGAGCCAACGGAGCTTTCCACGGCGGTGAAATCCCGTACCATGGTCTCCATGGCGGAAAAGACCTCCTGGGCCTGTTCACCTTGGCTAGGGTCAAGCATGACGGCCACTGCCGCCATACCCGCCTGGAAGAATGTGGCAAACATTGGGTTCTCTGCCGCCAGATTCAGCCGGTAGGTGATGAGAGAGTTGTGGGGTATGGGTAGAGGCAGCTGCTGGAGAAGCCACAGGGGCGTCATTATGCCGCTGGCTCCGGGTACCACCGTCACCTGCTTGGGTGGCTGGGAGGGAGTCTCCAGCATGACGATGGCACAGGAGTCTGTATCCGAGGTGTTTTCCAGCAGTATTTGGGAGCCACTGGGATGCCACTGCTGCTCTGTAGGAAAGCCTTCCTCCCTCGGAAATGGTGTTCTCTCGTTGGCCAGTAATGCCAAGGTTATAATTGTGGGGGCATCCTCCATCTTTTTGAGGAGAGAAATTGTCTCCTGAAGATATTGCAGGGCCATATCCTGGGGCATGGTGATAATCAGCCTGTTTGTCTCTTGGTTCTGTCTGTCTGTCTGTCTGTTGTTGTGGAGCAGGATGGAATAGGGGAAGCTCCCCTCGTCTGCCAGCAGCTGCTTCACGGGGCTAAAGCCTTCCTTCACAAAATGATTGTACAGCCGATTGGATATTTCGATTTCCGGGGAATTCTGGGCAAAAAAAACGCCAGATATGGACAGGAACAGTAGTGAAATCAATGAAAATCTTCCGATATTCATGTATCTGATTATATTGATTCTTGTTTACAATGCAAGCCCCTTACTGTATAATGAATTTCTAGGAGTTTTGATGTGAGTGAATCCACGAAAAAGACCCTTCTTACCTTGCCTCTCAAGGTTATTTTGACAGAGGAGGGCGCTTCCCATTTTATCCAGAATAAGAAGAAATTGTTGCGGATAAAACTTGCGGACACAATAGAGGAATATGGCATTTCACTAGACTCGTTCTCCCCCCAGACAATCCAGCAGATGATCCTGGTGGACTACATTGCCAAGCTGGAAATATCAATGCCAGAATTCTCCTCCTCCAAGCAGGATGTGATGGATCTCACCAAGCTGGTGGTTTTTTCCTTGCTGTACAAGAAGTTCGACAAAGAAATCTATGCAGCCCTCGTTGAATCTGACTGTGTACGGAAACACAACAGGGCCAATCCCTCCCAAATCATAGACGACCGGGTAAAAATCACCGACCGGCAGGTTCTCTTTCACTTGTCGAGCAAGGAGGGGGTGGTTTCCCGGGCTCGCAAGACAATCCTTGACCCCTTGTGGCTTTCCATCAAGGAGGATGAAAGCCTGACCCCTGAGGAAAAGAACGTGTTCATGCTGATGACGGAGAAATTCCTCGACCGCATGAGTCGGCTCAACTGGTATGTCATCACTAAATTCTACGACCAGCCGGGCTTTGGCGAGATTCTACAGCGGATTCACTCCCTGCTGCGGGATTACATGGAAAAGAGCAAGGTTGCGGAGTACATCTCCCTGATGGTTATGGAGCTGGCCCTCAACTGCGAGAATTCAAACATGCGGCAGGAAGCCCGCAGGATGTACAAGGGGCTGCCTGACACGGACACGCTCATCTATGACCCTGAGGTCCGCAAGAAGATCATTGCTGAGATGATAAAGAAACACGAGATGGTTTTCCTGTCCTGGCGGCTGGGCGGTGGTTCCTCCTCCATCGGAAAGCAGGGCCGTCTGCAGATTACCCTCTATGACAAGGACGATAGCTTCCAGGAGGTTAAGGAGAGCATCGAGACCAAGAAGTCAGCCGACTTGAACAAGCGTTCCCTCATCGACTTCTACAAGGAGCTACCGGAGGGATCCGAGGGAGTTGACCTGGGGCTCTACTATCTATCGTACCTGGACGAGGCCTGCAAGAAGGTGAACGTCAAGTTCGAGTCCCTGGTGAATCAATATTCTGTCAGCAATCTGATGGTCATTACCTTGGTGTTCAACTTTTGATGAGAGCCTGGTTCCCCTTCATACTGAGCATTTCCGTTTCCTGTGTCCTGCTGTTTTTTTCTGGATGCTCCGATGCTCCTCCTGCCTTGGTTGTTGTGGAGACCACGGTGGTGTACGAGTATGACCATCCCCAGGAGGCTCCCCGGCAACGGCTGGCTGTCTTTGTCCAGGAGTCAGAGGGAACGGAGCGGATCATGAATCTTGTGGTGACTCATCAGGCGACAGGCATCCAGTGGAGGGTTGAAAGCCCCCTGGTGGTCTACAACGGTTCCATGGTCAAGGCTGGCTCTGCAAACCTGCTGCCTCCCTATTTCTCGCCCATTCCCACCGGAGAGTATGGTGTTGTCTACAACGATTTGGCCGGCAAGTCCACTACAGGCGGCTTTTCCCTCAATTACAGTGCTGTGGATGGTCTGCCACTGGACCAGCCTGTTCTGGAAAAGAAAGGAGAGCAGGAGGAGTCTGCCCAGCCTACAGAGCCTCTTCGGAAGATAGCGGTCTATGAAGGAAGGGATGGTCAGGGTAAGCTTTTGTTCCTGGACAAGGCACGATCCAATTGGGAAGTCCTGGCGGACATCCAGAAGGATTACAGCGACGCCAAATCCCTCCGGCTCTGCTTGGACTATCCCAGCCGTCAGGTCCGCTACCTGCTGCCACCGCAAAACATTGAATCAGGAGAATAAACCCATGGACACAGATACCACCCAGCCAAATTTTCACCGCACCATCAAGACCTTTGTGCTGCGGGCCGGCCGCATGACTGCCACCCAGCAGAAGGACTACCAGGAGCTTTCCGGCCGCTGGTGCATTCCCTACGGTGAGGCCCTGCTGGACTACTGTCAGGTTTTCGGTAATACCAACGACGTTGTGGTGGAGATTGGATTTGGCATGGGAAAGGCTACGGCCCTCATTGCGGAGGCCAATCCGCAGACAAACTACCTGGGGCTGGAGGTGCACCGTCCGGGGGTGGGAAAGCTTTTGGGCGAGATCCGCCGCCGCAATCTGGAGAACATCTTCATCATCCAGCACGACGCTCTGGAGGTTTTGGAGACCATGGTCCCCGATGGTTCCGTTGCGGCCTTCCACATCTTCTTTCCCGATCCTTGGCAGAAAAAGAAGCACCACAAGCGGCGGTTGGTTCAGCGGCCCCGCACCGACCTGCTGGCCAAAAAGCTGGTGCCGGGGGGCTATCTGTACATGGCTACCGACTGGGAGCCCTACGCTGAATTCGCCCTGGAACAGCTGGAGCAGACTCCCGGCCTCAAGAACAAGTACCAGGGATTCGCACCCCATCAGGAGTGGCGGCCGGAAACCCGGTTCGAGGAGAAGGGACTGGACAAAACCCACGTGATCCGGGAATTGTTCTTTGTCCGTCAGGAGGATGAGCATGGCGAAAGACCTGTTTGAGACAGCTCGAATCCAAGAGCTGGAGCAGCTGGTGGAGCGATACCAGGACGCCTACTACAACGGCGACCCCCTGGTGACCGACGCTGCATTCGACCAGTTGTGGGACGAGCTGAAAATGCTGGATCCCGCCAATCCCATCCTCCACCGGGTGGGAGCCGATTCCGGCAGCTTTGCCAAGGCCCGCCACCGCATTCCCATGGGCAGTCAGGACAAGGCCGCCAACCCGGAGGAATTCACCGCCTGGACGGAAAAGCATCCCTACGACGAGTATCTGGTGGAGTACAAGCTGGATGGTGCCAGCCTGGAGCTGCAGTATGACGGAGGCGTCTTTGTGCGGGCCGTCACCCGGGGCAATGGTACTGTGGGGGACGACATCACTGCCAATGCCCGCAGGATGCAGGGAGTGCTTCCCCGGCTGGAGCTGGATGGGCGGCTCCAGCCCCTTACCGGTGGCATCCGGGGTGAGGTCATCATGACGCGGCAGGTCCACCAGGAATTCTATTCCGACAAGGCCAATTGCCGCAATGCCGCCAATGGCCTCATGAAACGGAAGGACGGGGAGGGCAGCCAACACCTGCAGGTCATCTGCTACGACGGCCTCTTCCAAAACCATAGCTTTGTGGACGAGGAGGAAAAGCTGTCCTGGCTCAAGGCCTGCGGCTTTTTTACCGTTCCTCTGGTAATCTGTAGGTCGGTACAGGAAGTCATAGACTATCGTGGTCAGGTGATGGAACAACGGCCTCAGCTGCCCTACGACATTGACGGCTTGGTGGTGAAGGAGCGGTTCATCAATCTGGAGGATGCCACCCGTGCCCGTCCCGAACGGCAGATTGCCTTCAAGTTCAGCTTGGAGGAGGCGGTGTCCATCCTGCGGCAGGTGGAGTGGAGCGAGTCGGGGGCCACCTACACGCCGGTGGGTCTCTTTGATCCGGTGGAGCTGGCGGGCACCACGGTAAAGCGTGCCAGCCTGGTGAATCCCAACACCATCCGCAGTCTGGGTGTCCGGATTGGCAGTCATGTGGTGGTGACCAAGCGGGGGGAGATCATCCCAAAGATTGAGGCGGTGGTACCGGCTTCGGAGGGAAGGGCTGTGGAGGAGGATGTGCACGACATCGCATTCCCCACCCGTTGTGGCACCTGCCATGCCCCCCTGGTGGACGAGGGAACCCGCCTATATTGTCCCAACAGGGAATGCCCCAAAAAGCTGCTCCACCAGCTTGAAAAATGGATTTCCGTGCTGGATATCAGGGACTTTGGTACCACCCTGCTGAACTCCCTATTCCAAGCCCACAAGGTGGATTCCATCCTGTCCCTCTACCAGCTGACGGAGGCCGACCTGACTCCCTTCTTCCTGAATCAGGAGAGCATCTCCAAGGAAAAGGAGTCTTTGGGAGCCAAGAAGGTCATCAAGTCACTGGCCAGCCACAGCACCATTAGCTTGGCGGCCTTTGTGGCGGGTCTTGATATAGAGGGAATTGGTGAGACCCTGATGGAACGCCTCACCGACGCAGGTTTTTCCACCTTGGAGAAGCTGCTGGCCGCCACAGTCGAGGACATCAGCGCAGTCAATGGGTTTGGGGAGATTACGGCGGAGAATCTTGTGCAGGGCTTGGCGGACAACAGGGAGCAGATGCTGGCCCTGGTGGACCGGGGCCTCATTACCGTGAAGGAGGCCGCATCTGGAGGTTCTCTAGCAGGATTGTCCTTCTGCTTTACTGGGGAGCTTTCCATCAAGAGAAGCCAGGCGGAGCAACTGGTGAAGGAGCGGGGAGGCACCACCAAGTCATCGGTGGTGAAGGGCCTGTCCTACCTGGTGACCAACGACACCAGCTCCGGCTCATCAAAGAACAAGAAGGCCGCCCAGCTGGGAATTCCCGTCATTGACGAGGCGGCCTTCAACAAATTACTGGAAATATAAGAAGCTTTCCTCTGTAAAGAAGTCGGGGTTCACGGCCTCACCATTGAGCCGTACCTCCCAGTGGAGGTGGGGACCAGTGGCCAGGCCAGTGGCTCCCGACACTCCGATTCCATCTCCAGCCTTCACCATTTGGCCCACCTTCACATCCAGCGAGTCAAGGTGATAGTAGAGGCTGTAGAGCCCAGGCATGTGCTCGATCACCACGCTCCATCCGGTGGAAATCCTGTCCTCCGCCATCACCACCCGTCCTGCCCCGCAGGCTGCCACCGGGGAGCCGGTGGGAATGCCGTAGTCAATGCCGTAGTGGAGGCTGGTGGAACTGCCACCGCCAGTATAGGCGTACACACGGCGGTCTCCAAAGAAGGAGGTGCGGCGGGTGGCGGTGGTGGGAGCAGTGAAGGGCTTCTTCTGATGGACTGCGTCGGTATTTACCGTGTATAGGATCTCGTTGAGTCTGTCTATCTGGTTCATGCGGGTGGTGCTTGTGTCGGTCTTGATGGAGGTGTTCCGATTGTCCAACTCCAGAGTCTCGCTGATAAAATCCTTCGGCTCCACGGAAACGGGCAGGGTGAACTTCATGAATTCCCGTCCGTAGGCACTGTACATGATGGTGGCATCGTAGATCCCTGTCTCCTGATAAGTGGAGATGGGAACCATTCCGCAGAGGGAAATGGCACCGTTGGAATCTTGTCGACCACTCAGCACAAAGAAGTCTGCCTTGCGCTTCTCTCCAAAGAGCAGCACCGCCTGGGTGAAACCACCGGGCTCCTTCATGGTCTTTCGGGAGGGGGTGAAGTCCATGCGGACACAGAGGGGGTCTCCTGGCTGGATGCTTTCTGAGTACGTCACGTAGATGGAATAGTCCTCGCCAGTAAATACAGCAGTGGCTGGCTCCGTGGCAAAGGCCGCAAAGCACAGCATGCAAAGCAGGAATGACAAAATTGTTTTCTTCATGGCACTAGTATATAGGTAAATGTATCTTCATGCAAGGAACAGCTTCCTCATTTGTATCACCTGGGTAGGTCAGTCCGTGAGGCTGTAGTCAATGGCAAAGGTGAGGGTGAGCCTGTCCATGCCGGCAGGCATTTTCTTGAAGGGGGCTGCCCGCTCCACCGCCAGGAGGCTCGCCTCGTTCAGCAGCGAGTGGGGACTGGGGGACACCATCTGGCAGTCCACCACCCTGCCGTCGGGGTCTATGACAACCTGCAGCCGGACACGTCCCTCCTGCCCCCTGGTGCGGGCATTCCTGGGGTAGGCTTTCTTGGAGGCGATGCGGGCCAGGACATACTGCCGGTACTGGAGGGCCGCCGGGTCAGTGGCGCTGCTCCCGTCCAGGGCTGCATCCTGGTGAGTGCCGGTGGTGGCGCTGCCTGTAGCTGCCGGTGCAGAGGCCGAGGTATCCTCTGAAAGTGGTTCCTTCTGAAGCGGCTCCTCTGCCGTCTCTGCCGTGTCCGCCACAGGCTCCGGGGGAACCTCCTCCCTGCTGGGAACAGTGGGAAGGTGTGGCGGCAGCGGTGGGGGGGAGGGTGGCGCCTGCACCACTGGCGGCGGCGGGGCGGCCACCCGCTGGATGAGGGCTACAGTGGAGGCGGTGCTTTTGTCTGTTGGGGCTCCCTCCCCCAAGGGCTGCTGGGGATGGCTCCAGACCGGCAGCAGGAGGGCCGCCACCACCAGGCAGAGGGTACAGCAGGCTGAGCTAATCCACCGCTTCATGGATGATTCCTATCCTGCTGATTCCTGCGGCCTGTATCCTGGTGAGGACATCCACCACCCGCTGGAACGCAACGCTCTTGTGGCATTCCAGCGACAGGGTAAGCTCTGGATTCTCGGCATAGCTGGCGGCCAGCCGTGGCTCCAGCTCCTCCAGAGCCAACACGCTTCCGTCCAGCTCAAGGCTGGTTCCAGTGACGGAGAGCACCAGGACTGTCTCCTGCTGGCTGCTATTCTCGCTGCGTGGCAGGTCCAGGGGCAGGCTGTTCCGCTTGAACTGGGTTGACACCATGAAGAAGATCAGCAGGATGAAGATTACATCTATCATGGAGGTGATGTTCACCTCCATCTCCTCGGATTGTCTGTCCCATCTGCCCAGGTCAAGCATCATGTGCCTCCTGCCCGACGGGGCTGTCGTACATGCTCAGGGCCATCATCCGCTTCTCGATGATGCGGCGGTAGGCCCGGTAGCACAGCAGGGCGGGGATGGATATGGTCATGCCGAAGGCGGTGGTGAGCATTGCCTCCCAGATTCCTGCGGAAAGATCCTGTATGTTCACGTTTCCTCCTGCCTCGGCCATCTTCCCGAAGGCGCTGATGAGCCCGATGACGGTTCCCAGCAGTCCTAGGGAGGGGGCTATGGAGCCGGTGAAGTTCAGGAACCACATCCCCCGGTTCATCTCGTGGTAGAGCAGCCCGCCGGTCTTTTCCAGCTCCCGCTGCCGACGAAGCGAATCAAGGCCCTCCAGCTCGATGTCCCGCTGGGCCAGCCGGAGGAGAACGTCCCTTCTGCTTCCCCGGCGGGTGGAGATGAAGTAGATGCCCCTCTCCAGGCACTGGCAGAAGCAGAAGCACAGCAGTCCGAAGAGCACCCAGTTGATGGGGCCGCCCCTGTCTATGAATTCAATCATTTCCATCTGTAGCATCCCGTCATTCAGGGAGGATGGCTGACTCTATGTCCTTGAGCATGTAGTCAAGGGCTGTGATGCCACCCTCCGCCGTGTACCAGATTCCCGGATAGTTCAGGTAGACGATGTTTCCGTTGCGGTAGACGGAGGTGTCCATTACAAGCTCGTTCTCCAGAATGTCCCTTGCCAGCTTTGCACCGTTGGTTCCTATGGCCGCATCCCTGTCGAGGACGAAGAGGTAGTCGGGGTCATGAACCAGTATGTACTCGAAGGAGATTTCATTGCCGTGGGAGCTGTTGGCCTTGTCCTTTCTGGCCTCCCGCTGGGCGGCATAGCCGTTGCCAAGGTTGGAGAAGCCTATCTCCCTGCCGATGATGGAGCACCTGCCCTGGTCTCCCAGGATGTTGAGGCCACCGTTGGTGCACAGGGCAATGAGGGCTGTCTTCCCCTGGCTTTCCTGCTGCAGGGCGGCAATCCGCGAATGGTAGCCGTCCATGATTTGGGAAGCGGTGTCCTGAAGGCCGAATATGGTGGCGATGGTGGCTGCATTTGCCCTGATGGAGTCGAACACCCCCAGCTGCGGGTCTGTCTGCAGGTAGACCACCGGGGCGATCCGGCTCAGGGCGTCGTAGGAGGAGGCAAGTCTCCCGCCGATGAAGATGAGTTGGGGCTGGCACTCCATGACGGCCTCCATGTCGGCGGTCTTGATTGTTCCCAGGTTGGCCATTCTCTGCCGTTGGGGATACTTCTCCAGATACTCCAGCGAGGTGGCGGCACATCCCACCACCCGGTCTCCCAGGCCGAGGTTGTCCAGTATGTCCAGGGCCGCCATGTCCAGCACGGCCACACGCTGGGGGTTCAGGGGAACCTCCAGGGGAACGGCCTCCCTCGATCCGTTCAGGCTGGTGATAGTGACGGTTCCATGCTGTGAATCCGCCGCCTGCTTCTTCTGGCAGCCAGTGGCGGCAATGACCATGGGCAGGGCCAGCAGGAGGATTCCCCTCCGTGCCAGGGACAAGATGTCCTGTGATTTTCGTTTCATAGTGTTCTCCTTGTACATCAGTAATATATGGACAGGGGTTTTCCCTGAATCTCCATCATCTCGAAGTCGACGTTGTATATTTTGCGCAGCCGCTCCTGGGTCATCACCTCATGGACAGTGCCGAATGCCTGGACTTTCCCCTCCACAAAGGCGCAGATGTAGTCCGAGTAGAAGGCCGCATAGTTTATTTCGTGGAGGACCATGACGATGGTCTTTCCCAGGTCGTCGCAGAGCCGCCGCACCGTCCGCATCATTGCGGAGGCATGGTAGATGTCGAGGTTGTTGGTGGGCTCGTCCAGAAGCACGTAGCCGGTGTCCTGGGCAATGACCATGGCTATGTATGCCCGCTGCCGCTGTCCTCCAGACAGCTCGTCAATGAACTGATCCTGCAGCTGGCCGAGCTCCATGTAGGCGATGGCGTCGTCTATGATCTTGTGGTCCTGCCGGGTGAGTCGGCCTCCTGACCAGGGAAAGCGTCCGAAGGCAACCAGCTCCCGCACCGTCAGCTTCATCTGTATGTTGTTGTGCTGGGTCAGGATGGCGAGGTGGCGGGACAAGTCCCGGCTCTTCCACTGGGATATGTCCTTTCCGTCAAATTGGATGAGACCACTGTCCTTGGCCACAAGCCGTGAAATCATTCCCATTACGGTGGACTTTCCCGCCCCGTTGGGGCCTATGAGGGACAGAACCCTTCCCTTGGGAATCTCGAAGTCAACGCTGTCCACCACAAGCTGCTGGTTGTACCGCTTGGTAAGGTTCGTTATGTTCATCGCTCAGCTCCTTTTCTGCTGTCTCATGATGAGGTAGAGGAAGTAGACTCCTCCTGCCAAGGTTATGAAGACGCTGACAGGAACCGTGTAGGAGAAGACCTGCTCTATGGCCAGCTGGCTGCCGGCAAGGAGGATGACGGCGAACAGGAAGGAGGCGGTGAGCAGGTATTTGTGGCGGTAGGTTCCCATCAGCTGGCGGGCAAGGTTCGCCACTATCAGCCCCATGAAGGAGAGGGGGCCTGCAAGGGCCGTGGCCACCGTGATGGCCAGGACGACCCCCAGGAGGAGCCGCTTGATGACCCGGTCATAGTCAACTCCCAGGTTCATGGCCTGCGCCCGCCCCAGGGCTATCACGTCGAGCACCGCTATGTCCCGCCGGAGCAGGAGGATGATGGCTGCCAGCAGGCCGGAGGCAGCCGCTAGCACTACGCCGCTTCCATTGTTGAAGCTGGCCACCAGGGTGACGATGAGGTTGTCGTACTCCGTGGGATCCATGATTCTCGTCAGGGTGTTCTGGATGCTGGAGAACAGCGAGGTCAGGAGGGTGCCTATGAGCAGCACATAGAGCACGTTGTAGCCGGTCCTCTTGAACAGGTGGCTGTATATGATGGTGGCGGTGACTCCCATCAGGGCGGCGTCCAGAATGAAGGCCACCACCTTGTTGGTAGCCAGCAGGCTCCGGGAGCCGGCCAGGAATATGACTGCGGTGTGCAGCAGGGTATACAAGGAGTTCATGCCCAGAAGGCAGGGTGTCACCAGGGTGTTGTTTATGATGGACTGGAACACGATGGAGGCAGTGCCGATGGCAAAGGCAACCACAACCATGGACAGGAGCCGTGGCAGGCGAATCTCCAGGGAGTAGAGGGCGAACCTGCTGGTGGAGAAATTCACCCCCCAGATCATGTACAGGGCTGCCACTAAGACCGCCGTTGCTGCCAGAAGAAGGATTTTCCTTCTGTTCATCTTCTCCCTCCCTTGGCTCCAATGGACTTCCTGCCGTGTCTGAGGCGGTGCAGCAGCAGCCAGATGAAGATGAGACTCCCTATGATTCCCAGAATCAGTTCTATGGGCAGCTCGAAGGGAGGGATCGCCAGCCGGGCGATGATGTCGCAGAGCACCACGAGAATGGCTCCCACCAGGGCCACATCGGCCAGGGTGCCACGTATCTTGTCCCCCTTGTAGAGGGCCACCAGGTTGGGGACAATGAGTCCGATGTAGGAGACCGAGCCCACCACCACCACTATGGCGGCGGTTATCATGGCTGCAATGGTGAGCCCCATGAAAAGAATCCGTGTGTAGCCAAGGCCCAGGTTCCTGGAGAAGTCCCTGCCCATGCCGACGATGTTGAAGTGGTTTGCGAAGAGGAAGGCCACCACTATCAGGGGGAGGGCTAGATACACAATCTCGTAGCGGCCCCGGATGACCGACGAGAAGTGGCCGGTGAGCCAGGACGAGAGGGCCTGCGTCATCTCGTAGCGGTGGGCGAGGAAGCTGGTGACTCCCCCGATGACGTTTCCGAACATGATGCCCACTAGGGGAACCATCACCACGTCCTTGAATTGTATCCGCAGGGTGATTCCCACAAAGAGCCAGGTGCCCAGCACCGCCAGGGCAAAGGCGAACAGGGCCCTCGTCCACAGATTCGAGTTCGGCATGAACAGCAGCGACAGGAGGATTCCCAGCTGGGCGGAGGAGAGTGTTGCCCCGGTGGTGGGGGAGACGAATTTGTTCATGCACAGCTGCTGCATCACAAGTCCTGCCACGGCCATTCCCGTCCCCGTGCACAGCAGCGCCAGGAGCCGGGGGAGGCGGGAGGCTAGGAATACATGGAGCTGCCCCCTGTCGCCAGAGAGCAGGGTGTGGGGCGTGATGTCCACAACCCCTATGAAAAGGGAGCATAGGGACAGTGCCAGCAGCACCAGCAGGAGGATGGGGGTAGAGAGTCTGGGGTTGAAGTCCTTCATATAAGTGCTATTCCTCGCTCCCTCAGCAGACCGGCCTTTTCCAGCTGCCGCACTGTCCGGTAGACGGTGGCATAGCTCACCCGTGTCTCCTGTTTGTTCGCCAGGAAATAGATTTCCTTGACGGTCAGATTGGGATTGTCCAATATGATGGAATAGAGCAGCTTCCGCTGGCGTGTCATGCGTCCGCCGTGGGCCGCGGTGAAATCCTGCCATTCCCCTATGTCCCTTATCATTGGTGTGGCTTCCCCTTTGTTTCGATTTTAGTTAGCAGTTGCTAACATTAGCTGGAACTAACTTACACCATTACCCCGGTTGTGTCATGGGGGTAGTGTACAATTTGTCTGTTATTGAGAAATTTTTTCATTTTTATCTGCTGTCGCAGGGCAGTTGACAATATTTCGCAACAAGACGATTTTCCCTTGCATTGCCACAGGAGTTTTCCCTATCATGCCCCTATGAAAAGGAGTTAGCAATGAGTAACTTTAAAAGGACTGTCGGCTGCATGATGGCGGCCGTAGTGGTTGGCTTCCCCCTTCTGGCCCAGGATGAGGCTGGGAATTCGGGGGACGGAGCAGGATATTCCGGCGACGAGGTGATTGTGGTGACGGCGGCAAAGGTGGCCCAGACCACATCGGAGGCGGTGGAGAAGGTCACGGTCATCACCGAGCAGATGATAGAGGAGGCGGGTGCCCACAACCTGTCGGACATATTGAACATGATTCCCGGCGTCACCTACACGGGCACTGCCCAGGGCAGCGGAGAGCCCCTGCAGATGAACGGCTTCAGCGACGAGTACGTGAAGGTGCTGGTTGACGGGGTTCCGGTGAACACCGGCGGCACCCCCAACGCCCTCCAGATGCTGGCTCTGGACAATGTGGACCACATCGAGGTGATGAACGGATCTGCCAGCGCCCTCTACGGCTCCGACGCCATTGCCGGAGTCATCAACATCATCACCAAGAAGGGGCAGGCTGACCAGCCCTTCTCCTTCTATGTGGAGCAGGAGGGCTACACCAACATGAGCTTCAAGAACCTGTCCGGCAAGGGGCTGAACGGCGGGGCGGGCGCATCCTACTACGGGGATCATTTCCGGGCGGAGGTGGACGGCTCCTATGGCGTGACGGCTGGAACCTGGGAGGACAAGGACGGCTACGTGGACGACACGGGCGTGAGGGAGCACGACTATGACTACAAGGAGTACAGCACGCCCCGCTCATACAAGTACTCCATGAACGGGCTGGTGGGCTGGAGCTTCACCGAGGATCGCGACCTCTTCGCCAAGCTCAACTGGAGCTCCAACGACACCCAGTACTGGAAGACCAGCGACCAGGTGGACGCCTACTCCGGCAACCTCCGCCAGTCCTTGATGGGCTCGGTTCACCTTGACTGGGCCTTCGACGACCGGCAGAGTCTGAGTGCCTTTGTGGCCGAGCGCTGGAACAGGAGTATCGGCAACACTGTCGCCCTTGCGGACGGCACTAAGAAGGAGGGAACGCCCTCCTGGTACAACGACGTGGAGGTGGAGGCCCTCTATGTGAACAGCTTCAACACCTGGAACCAGCTGATGGTGGGTCTCAACGGGATGCATATCGTGTATGACAACGGTGCGGAGAACTACTCCTCCATCCAGACGGCCCTGTTCGCCCAGGACATCATGGACTTCGGGCGGATTCAGGTCACCCCTGGATTCCGCTTTACCCTGCTGGCTCCCGTCAAAGGGCTGGAGGGAGTGGAGGAGACGGTGAAGTGGAACATATCGCCCAAGCTCGGCGCCAAGTGGGAGATACTCGACGGCCTTGCCCTACGGCTTGGGGTGGGCTCCGGCTACCGCCTTCCTTCCTCAAGCCAGAAGTACAGCACCTCCTCCAAGGGACACGGCGATCCCAACCTGAAGCCGGAAACCTCCTGGTCGGGAAGCCTGGGGGTGGAGTGGCTGCCCCTGGAATTCCTAGGACTCTCCGCAGACTCCACCGCCGCCTATCTGAAGGATATGATTGTCCGCTTCAACAATCCTGACTGGAAGCAGTCAGGAAAGCCGACATCGGACATCATGCGGTTCTACCGCAACGTGAACGAGGCTGTGTCGGTAAATACGAGTATCTCTGCCAAACTCTTGCTTGAAAACTGGAGGGCAAGCCTCACCTACACAAACCTCTTTATCCGCCAGACAGAGGAGGGCAAGTGGATTGAGATCAACGGAAAGGCCCCCCACCAGGTGATGGCATCCGTTGCCTATACCTTCCCCACCATCGGAACCAATCTGAGCCTCAACGGCACCTGGCATGCTCCCAAGCCTGGCGGAAAGAACAACATCCTGGACGGGACCTATTCCTCCGACTACCTGATGGTAAACTTCCGGGTAGAGCAGCCCCTGCTGGAGGACTCCCTGCTGATGTACGGCGGAATCAGGAACATGCTGAACAATGTGTCCTTTGTGAAGGGCAGCAACGGAGAGACCATGGCCGACGGCTTTGAGTCCGACGAGGGACTGGTGATTTATCTGGGGGCACGCTACCAGTACTAGCATGTCGTTTAATTAAAGAAACGGGCTGCCAAATCTAGGCAGGCCGTTTCTTTTTTTCCAGCGGTTTGCAGGGGGCAGTGGCTGGCTCCGTGGCAAAGGCCGCAAAGCACAGCATGCAAAGCAGGAATGACAAAATTGTTTTCTTCATGGCTACCAGTATGTAGGCAAAATTGTCTTCATGCAAGGATAATTTCTGGTAGCATTCAATCTTGACAAATCAGATAAAATCTGGTAGCATTCTGAGACCTAGTGAATAGGTGATGGGCTACTAGCTCAGTAGGTAGAGCAACGCCCTTTTAAGGCGTGGGTCATTGGTTCGAATCCAATGTAGCTCAGAAAGACTTCTGCACGATGTGCGGGAGTCTTTTTTTTATAATCCCTGTTTCTGAACAAGCTATTTTTTCCCATTATTTTTTCCCATATTATTGACAGATGCTATCCCAATCCATTAAAATGACATTATTGTCATTTTTGTCTAAATGAAATTTGAAGAGGTGTTTTTATTATGGAATATAATCTGGAACGTCAGCATGAGAAGGGAAAGCTCCATGCCATTGAACGTATAAATGCACTGGTGGACAAGGACTCCTTCATGGAGATTTATTCTGGCGTTCACCACAATTGTACTAGTTTTGGCATGGCAGGGAAGGAGATTCCTTATGACGGTGTCATCACTGGCTTTGGTTTGGTGAACGGCCGTCGTGTTGCCATCTATGCCCAGGACTTTACCGTACAGGGCGGTTCCTTAGGAAAGATGCACGGTGACAAGATTGCCCAGATCATCGACATGGCTATCGAGGCCCGCTGTCCTGTCATCGGCATCAACGACTCCGGTGGAGCCCGTATTCAGGAGGGAGTGAATTCTCTGGCTGGCTACGGAAACCTGTTCTATCAGAACGTCCGTGCCTCAGGCTACATCCCCCAGATTTCCATTATCGCCGGTCCCTGTGCCGGAGGAGCCGTCTATTCCCCTGGAATCACGGACTTCATCTTCACTGTTGACGATATCAGCTACATGTTCATCACTGGTCCAAAGGTGGTGAAGAGCGTCATGTTCATGGACATCACCGAGGAGGATCTGGGTGGTGGTGCCATTCATGCCCAGAAGTCCGGTGTCACCCATTTCCGCTGCCCTGACGAGAAGGACTGCTTTGCCAAGGTTCGCAAGCTTTTGGACTATGTGCCCCATTATTATGGTGACCGTGTTCCCTCTGCCTCCGTCCGCTATGACGCCCGCAAGAAGGCAAGGCGTATTGCTGAGGTGCTGCCGGAGCGGAGTACCCAGGGCTACGACATTCGTAACGTCATCGACTGTCTGGTGGACGATGACAGCTTCTTCGAGGTTGCCGAGGAATTCGCCATCAACGTGGTGGTTGGTTTTGCCCGCATCGAGGGCCGCACCATCGGCATTGTGGCCAACAATCCGGCGGGGCTGGGTGGTGTCATGAACTGCGATGCCTCCGACAAGGCGGCCCGGTTCATCCGCTACTGCGATGCCTTCAATATCCCCCTGCTAAGTCTAGTGGACATTCCCGGCTTTATCCCTGGCCCCCAGGAGGAGCAGAAGGGCATCATCCGCCACGGAGCAAAGCTCATCTATGCCTACTCCGAGGCCACCGTGCCCAAGATCACCGTCATCACCAGAAAGGCCTACGGTGGAGCCTACATTGCCATGTGCTCCAAGCATATCGGGGCAGACTTTGTATTCGCCTGGCCCCAGTCAGAGATTGCGGTTATGGGTCCAGAGGGAGCCATCCAAATTCTCTATGCCAAGGAGGCCAAGGATCCTGCCCATGCCCAGCTCATCGAGGAGAAGCTGCAGGAGTATCGGGAGACGGTGATGACACCTAAGGTTGCTGCCCAGCAGGGCTACATCTCAGAGGTCATCAACCCCGAGGAGACCCGCCGCAAGGTAGCCCAATGCCTCCGCTTTTTGAAGAGCAAGAAGTCCACTTCCTGCGTGGAGAAGAAGCACGGCAACATCCCCCTGTAAGCTGAGTACTGTTCGCTTGTTTGGAAGAAGACTGGTTATTTCCTCCAAAGGAGGAGATTTCCAGTCTTTTTTATTTTGTTTTTGCCTTACCCGTTTATGAAAACAAATCAAAAATGGTATGAAAATATTGAAGTTTTATTTAATTTGTCTTATACTAAATAAAACATTTAACGTAGGAGGTTTAATGTGAACAAGAAGATTCTTATCGTTGCAGCACTCCTGATGGTAGTCTGTGTTGGTGGCGCCTTTGCCTGGGCTATTGGTATCCAGGGTGGTGGTGGTGTAGGTGGAAATGGTGGAGCTGCCATTACTTTCAAACTTGATAATGTACCTTTGGTTTTTGCAGCAGATTTCTATGCTCGAAGTAATTATTTTACTTTTGGTATTACGGGGGATTACTGGTTTATCGAAGACACAATCGTTGACACGGGAATTGGTCCCTTTGGTTGGTTCCTTGGCGGCGGTGTGGGTGTTGCTTTCCGATTTTGGGATAATGACAGCTACAACAAGGACGACCATGGTGGCTTTGGTATTCGAGTGGCAGGACGGCTTCCTATCGGATTGAACATGATGATTGCTGCTGGCCCAGTTGAAATTGAGCCCTATATCCAGGCAGTACCCCAGATTGGTATGTGGATGATAGATCACTTTGGTCTGTATTGGGATGTAGATTTTAATGCTGGTCTTCGCTTCCACTTCTAAGTCACTGAGTTAAAGCGAAAATCCCTTGGAACAGGCTGCGGCCCTTCCAAGGGATTTTTTTACCTGCACGTGCAGGTCTGGGGGAGGCTCATGTTCCCCGTCATTTTTTACTTAAGCTTTTCTTCCCATTCAGCTTCTTTAAATCCCACCAGCACTGTGTCACCACAAATCAAAATGGGGCGCTTCACCAGCATTCCATCGCTGGCCAGCAGATCCAGCTGCTCGTCCTGGCTCATTCCTCCCAGCTTGTCCTTCAGCCCCATCTCCTTGTACAGCAATCCGCTGGTGTTGAAGAATTTCTTTAGCGTCAGGCCGCTTTTCCCCAGAAACTCCTCCAGTTGGACACGGTCAGGATGAACCTCCTTCAAGTCCATGGCAGTATACTGGATGTCATTGGCCTCAAGCCACTTCCTCGCCTTCTGGCAGGTACCGCAGCGGGGATACCAAAAAAAGTCAACCATATCTTCCTCCTAGCGGGAAGGTACCGCTTCCCGCATCAAATTTATACCACGAATACACCCTCAGCAGGCCGCAAGTAGTTGTTGGCCAGCATCTGCACATGGGACAAGAAGTTCTCGTCGGTAAAGTGCTTTGCCTTGGTATGGCATACCTTCACGCAGGCCTGGCACTTGATGCAAATGCCGGGAACCTGGCTGGTATCCTCGAAGGAAATGGCTTCCATGGGACACCGACGGGCGCAGGCGCCACAGGAATCACAAAGTTCCAGATGGGTCTGGGGCTTTGCCTTCAGGAACTGCACCGGCTGGTTGTCCACGCCCAAAGGAGTGTAGTAGGGGGCAGGGTAGGCACCGGGAATTTCCAGGTCGCTGGAATAGTTTCCAGATAAAATCTTTTTGCCAACCCTTTGCGCAAAGTCCTGAATATTAAACATATCTTGGGAATTGGGTCTACCTTGTCCAATTTCTTCCAAGAAAACGTGTTCCGTAGGAACTGCCGCCACGGCCACCACGTCAAATCCATTTTTCTTCATCTCGTTGTAGAATTCGATGGGGGCATTGTCATAGTTTCGGTTTCCAAAGACATTGATTGTAATGGCCAGCGATCCATTTCCCTTGATTTTTTCTTGTATGAAGGGAAGAATCTTATTGGGAAGGCGACCGGCGTAGACAGGGGTAGTACAAATGACGATATCTGCCTCTCCAAAAATAAAATCTTTTTCCCTCTGTCTAGGCAGGGTAAAACTCATTTGCTCCAATGGAAGCTCCAATGCCTTGGAAATTATAGTGCCTGCTTCAACGGCAACCTTTTTTGCATTGCCCGTTGGACTAAAGTATAGCACTACAACCCGTTCAAACTGCTTGCTATTCATAAATAATCTTCCTCCAAGAAAAATATACCACAGTGAGGAAAAAAAAGATATACTGCAAGGTCAAAATGTAGCGATTTGTATTTTCTGCCTATACTTTTCCACAATAAGTCTTTTTCCTTGATTTTATTTTATTTTTACTATACAATGTTCAGACCCCTTGGAGGGATTATACCCTCCCAAATTGACCATAAGGAGAATGCTCATGAGAAAGTATGAGTTGATGACTATCTTCCCCATCGAGGAAGAGAAGTACAATGCAGGACTCAATACCCTTCGCACCACTTTGGGCGAATTCGGTGTTGAGATTGAGAAGGAAGAGCCCTTCGGAGACCGGGATCTCTGCTACGAGGTGAAGAAGCAGAAGCGAGGACGCTTTGTGCTGCTGAACATCAAGGCAAATCCCGCCAAGATTGTTGATATCAACCGCCAGTTCAAGTTGAACCCTGAGCTGTTGAAGTGCATGTTCGTCAAGATTGACGAGTAAATAATTCTTTGCAGGAGGCAGGTATGGCAACTGATTTGAATCATGTGACAATAATTGGACGGCTCACCCGTGATGCAGATTTAAAGTATACGCAGGCAGGCTTTGCCATCTCCAATTTTTCCATTGCCGTCAACCGCCGCCGGAAGAATGGGGATCAGTGGATAGAGGAGGCGAGCTTCTTCGAAATCAGCCTCTACGGAAAGTCTGCTGAGACCTTGAAGCCATATCTTATCAAGGGTAAGCAAGTGGCTATAGACGGAGAGCTGCGTCAGGACAGATGGGAGCAGGACGGCCAGAGCCGAAGTAAGGTGGTTATTGTGGCCAACAATGTCCAGCTTCTCGGTGGAAATGCTGGTGGAGGTGGGAATGTACCTGCCGGGGGTTATAGCCAGCCCACACGAGGATCCTATCAGCCCAGAATGCAGGAGCCGTCAGGTCCTGCTGGAGGCTATGAGCCACAGTACGACTCGCCCTACGGTGGGGGAAACGACTCATTCCCAGAGGACATTCCATTTTAAGCTGCAAGTCAGCTAATTTTAAGGAGAATTGACATGTCAGACGAAGTAATCAAAGATATTGACACCACACCTGATGTACAGATGCAGGATGTAATCCGTGACGCTGATGAGCGTGCACCTCGTGCTAAGGGTAAGACCTTCTTCCGCAAGAAGGTTTGCCGTTTCTGTGCCCAGAAGGCAAAGATTGACTACAAGGATGCCGATGGTCTGCGCCGTTTCACCACAGAGCGGGGTAAGATTCTTCCCCGCCGCATCACCGGAACCTGCGCAAAGCACCAGCGTCGTCTGGCTCTGGAGATTAAGCGTGCCCGTGCCATCTGTCTTCTGCCTTTCGTAGCAAACTAAAGAAGAGGACAGGGAGTCTTCCCTTTGTAGTGCAAACAAAGGGTGAGCAATACTTTGACAGGTTCGTAGGTAGTAAGCCTACGGACAGGATGGAGCACAGTCCGACTCCCGGAAGCTGTGTTTCCATGAAAACGAACTGTGCGATTGACGCACACGATAATGGAGCTTGTGAATGAAGGTAATACTAAATCAGGATGTAAAGCACCTGGGTGAAGAAGGTGATGTAAAGGTTGTAGCAAACGGATATGCCCGTAACTTCTTGCTACCTCGTAACTTGGCATTGCCCTACAATGAGATGACCGTGGCTTATTTTGAGGGACGCAAGGCCGAGATTGAAGCCCGCAAGGCCGAGAAGCGCAAGGATGCAGCCAGCCTCAAGGAGAAGCTGGAAGCCTACACAGTCAGTCTGGTTATGCCCGCTGGTCCCAACGGAAAGCTGTACGGTGCCGTTACAAACCAGTCTGTTGCTGATGAGCTTCAGAAGAATGGTTTCGACATTGAGCGCAAGCGCATCGAAATCCCTGGAACTGCCATCAAGAGTGTTGGTAAGTATCATGCAACAGTTCGTCTCTATGAGGCTGCAACAGCAGAGCTCGCCATCGAGGTAGTTTCTCAGGAAGAGGCTGCAAAGGCTGCTGAGGCTGCTGCCAAGGCAAAGGAAGCTGAGGCTACAGAGTCCACCGAGGCATAATATCATGTCCACCGCATCCCTCAGAGACAAGATTCCGCCTCACAATCTGGAGGCGGAGCAGGCGACATTAGGAGCCATGCTCTTGGACTGGGATGCGGTTGGTCTTGTTATCGGTCATCTGCGGCCAGACCGCTTCTATTCACTTCAACATCAAACCATCTACAAAGCCATTCTTTCACTCTACAACAAGGGCCAGCGGGGGGATATCCTTACCCTTACTGATGAGTTGAGGATTACCGGACAGCTGGATGCTGCTGGTGGAGTGGCTTATGTTGCATCCTTGCCGGACCATGTTCCCACCAGCTCCAACGTTGAGTATTATGCCCAAGTGGTGAAGGATCAGTCGGTTCGCCGAGATTTGATCAAAGTTTCATCCCAAGTCATCACTGATTCCCACGACGACACCAAGTCCAGCCGTTCCACCTTGGAGGAGGCTCAGAACAAGCTGTTTTCTCTGGCGGAGATGGACCAGACCCAGCGGTTTATGACCATGGAGGAATTGGTTCCGGAAACCTTTGATCTGATCGAGAAGCATTTCCACAATAAGGATGCCTATACCGGTATTCCCTCTGGCTTCACGGCCTTGGATTCCATGACCAGTGGCTTTCAGAGTTCCGAGATGATTATCATTGGTGCCCGTCCCTCCATGGGAAAGACAGCCTTGGCCCTCTCCATGATTCAGCACATTGCTATCACAAAGAAGATTCCCACGGGCTTTTTCTCCTTGGAAATGGCATCTCAGCAGATTGGCCAGCGGCTTTTCAGCCAGGAATCTCGGATATCTGGTAGCAAGATTCGATCAGGAATGCTGAAGATGGACGATTTCCAACGATTGCAGGAGGCAGCAAGCCGGTGCTATGACGCTCCCCTGTACGTGGCTGACACTCCCAACATGAAGATGCTTGACCTGCGGGCCATGGCCAGAAAGATGCGCCAGCAGTACGAAGTGGAGATTATCTTCATAGACTATCTTGGTTTGATTACCAGCGAGAATGCCAATTCAGCCGTTCCCCGCCACGAGCAGGTGTCGGAAATATCCCGCTCCCTCAAGAGTCTCGCCCGTGAGCTGAAGATTCCCATTGTTGCTCTTGCCCAGGTTACCCGTGACAGCGAGGGAAAGGAGCCGACCCTGGCAAATCTTCGTGACTCAGGCTCCATCGAGCAGGATGCCGATGTGGTTATGTTCATTCACCGGGAACGAAAGGTCACCGACGATGACGGAACTGGCGCCATCGATGCCAAGATTATCCTGGCAAAGCAGCGCAACGGTCCCATCGGCAATGTTGACCTGCTGTTTCTTCCTCAATACGCCAAATTCGAGAACAAGGCAGAAGGCTGAGTTAGAATTCAACCCACTGCTTGTCTGTGGTCATGTACCAGTCTGCAATAACCTGTCCGTTGCCTGGATTGTACCAGGAAATGCTGCCGTCCCTATTCAATACGGCAATCCTGCTGCTGCTTCTCGCCAGCTTCAGCGGCAAGGAGGAGGAGCGGTTCATATTGATACTCTTCCGTGTCTTTGTGTCATAGGAACGAATCTGGCTTTTCCCAATATTTGTATAGATTGTGGTTCCATATAGGGTGAGGAACGCACTCACATCCTCGTCGGCAACCTTCATGATTGCTGATGACGTTTTTCGTTCAGGATAAAAGGCAAAGATTGTAGTCTGGGCCTTGTTTTCCTGAGAAATTGCCTGGATTCCATAGATTACGTTGGAGCCCATTTCCTGGTCAAGGCTCAGGGAGAAGGCCACGTTCCCATCCACTGGCATCATCACCGTCTCTTGGGTTACGGTGTCAACACTGATGAGTGGGGAGCGGGGATTGCTGGAGGCTGACTTGGCAACATACAAGTCGGTGCCATTATACAGTACCGCATCCTGGATGCCTGTTCCTGTATACAGCTCGGAGTTTGCTCTGGTGTCAATGTCGAACAGCTTGACAGTGGTGCTTCCCTCGATATAGACAATCTTGTTTCCGAAGAGACGAAGGTTCTCGATATAATTCTTTGGGGTAAAGAGCGTTTGCGTCTCTTTTGTCTGCAAATTCATCAGGACAATGGCCTTTTTAGTGCCGCGCGACCACAGAATCACATCCTGTCCGTAAGACACAATGTTGGTAAACCCGTTTTGGCTTCCCACAGTGTCAATCTGCCCTGTATCATAGGATGACCGGAATATGGTGTCCTTTGTGAGGAAATAGAAGTCGGAACCGATGGAGGCAATGTCATAGATCTTGTCATACATGTTCTCCGTAATGACTGCAAGCTGTCCCACAGGTGCAGTCTCACTTGCCAGCGGCAGCTCAAAAAGGTTTCCAGCCTTGGAGCCCAGAACAATCTTGTTCTGACTGTAGATTGCCGTGGTGACGGCATTTGCAGCGTTGATATCAGAGAGAGCTTTGATGGTGATGGGTGTGGATACAGTGGCACCCTTTTCCGTTATCTGGCTTTCAATCGCCTTGAGTGTGTAGCTTCTCCCGTCATTCTCGAGGTAGTACAGGGTGGAGTCGCTGCCATTGACAATGATGGGCGATCTGGCTGAAATCCGGGAGAGGGTCTTTCCTGACAACGCGTCGATGACATGGAGCTGGTTGTTCTTCACTCCGGCACAGAACATGTTGTTGCCAAACATGACCACCTGCTCCAGTTGGGTTTCCGTAGAAAAACGTTCCTTGCGGCTGCCATTTGTCATGTTGTAGTAGCTAAGGGAGCCAGTAGGAGAGTAAAGGACTGCACTCTTTTCCGAGGCGCTTCCCTGGAACATGCTGACGATTCCCGTTGACTCCTTTATTTTGGAGACTGTCTGGCCTGTGCTGGGATTCAGAAACACCATTCCGTTTACAGTGGCAGTTCCCACCGCCAGAAGGCTTCCCTTGGCGGTAAAGTCCAAGGAGGTGATGGAGTTGGTAAAGGTCTTGACAAATTTCCTGCGCAATGAGGTCCAGTTCCAGACGGACACACGATGTATGGAAAAACCGTCGGTTTCATACACGGCAATGTCGTTGCCATTGGGATGCACCGCTATCATGGGAATGTCCAGCTCTGTAATCTGATAATGCTCACCGAGCCCGTCTTGAGCCCATCGGATGAGGAATCCATCCTTGCCGGCAGAAAAGATTGATCCGTCCTTAGTGACGGCAATCCTGTTCACCATATCCTGGTGGGCTTGAGTGGATACATGAACCTGTCCCCAGAGGGAAAGTCCCATCGAAAGCAACAGCAAAGAAATGAATTGTTTTTTTGTAAACAAGGTAGTATACATAATTTACCGCCTCAATAAGTCTGTGAATACATACCGGGCATCGCTAAAGAGTGCAATCCCGAAGAGGATTATAATAAAGCCGATACCAATGAATTGGGTATAGTACATCACCTTGGGATGTACCGACCTTCGAATTAGGATCTGGATGAGAGCGAAGAGAATGAGGCCGCCGTCCAGAATTGGTATGGGCAACAAGTTCATAATGAACAAAGAAATACTAATGAGGGCCAGAAAATTCAAGGTACTGGCCAAACCAGAACGAACTCCTGCGTCAAAGCCACTTTGAACAGTGTCTCCCAACATAATTGTGATGCGTACAGGGCCAGACACCGCCTGTGTCACGTCAACTCCCTTGAACAGGAGACCAATGCTCTTGAAGGTGAGGGCCACCAGCTCTCCTGTTTCCTTTATCCCCTGCCAGATGGCTGGGAAGAAGGAATACCGGGGAGCCTCTCTGGCCGGAACTGAAAATAATAATCCTAAGTCCCCATTGGCTGGAATTGCAGTAGAAAGGGTGATGGGCTGGGAAGCGTCTCCCCGCATCACCTGGAAATCCACCGTGGAAGCTCCCGCTGGAACGAGCCGCTGTATGTCAACGGTATTGTCTACAGGTACCCCATTTACCGCAACAATCAGGTCCCCCTCCTGGAAACCAGCCCGGTATCCCGCCGCCCCCAGGGTGACGGTATGAACCAATGGCTCTATCCAGCTCATGACCCCCACCTTGCCCTGTCCTGTGGAAGGGTCCATCACAGGGGTCAGGCTGATGGTCAGCTCCTGCCCATCCCGCTGCACCACAAAGTCAAGCTGCTCGTCTGGCCTGACACCGGCAATCTGGGCAATCTGGGAAAAGTCGGTGACTGGCTGACCTGCAATGGACAAGATTCTGTCGCCAGTCATGATGCCGGCATGCTTTGCGGCGGAATCCATTTCTGGGTACACCTCATCTGCCAAAACAACACGATTGTCAGCGGCATAGAAGGTGTAGCCGGTCATGGCAATGATGGAAAGACTGACAACTGCAAAAATGAGGTTCATAGCAGGCCCGGAAAATGCAATGATTGCCCGCTTCAAGGGATGCACACCATAGAATCCCCCTGGTTCCTTGGGGATTTCAGGCAGATTCTGCTCCAAGGCCTCACGAAACGCCTGCTCTCCCTTCATGCCGCAGTAGCCGCCGAAGGGCAGTAAGGACAAGCGGTAGTCAGTCTTGCCGATGGTTTTATGCAGCAGAACCGGTCCCATGCCGATGGAAAAGCTTTCCACCTCAACACCACAAAGCCTTGCGGCAATAAAATGTCCCAGCTCATGAACAAAGACAATGAGTCCGAGACAGAGAATACCCCAAACTATGGTCACTGAAGAACCTCCACGGAATGGCCGTCATCAACATTGGTTTTGCTGGAAAGCTTTTCTACCAGTTGCTGTGCCAGCTGACGTGCCTGACTGTCAAACAAAAACACGTCCTGTATAGTAACAGGCTCCCGCTGCCAGTCATACTCTAGAACCCGTTCCGTGACAGCGGCAATTTGGGTGAAGGAAATCTTTTCGGCCAAGAAAGCCGCCACCGCCACCTCATTTGCAGCATTGTAGGCAATGGGACCAGCATTCTGGAGGAGGGCCTTGTAGGCCAGTGGCAACATCGGAAAATCATCCATTCTGGGAGGATAGAAATTCAGCGTACCGCCAGCAGTGATGTCCCATTCCTCCAGGCTACTGGGAACAAATTCCGGCCAGGTGAGGGCTGTAAGGATGGGATGACGCATGTCCGGCGGTGAAATCTGTGCGTACAAGACTCCGTCGGTAGTTCTGACCAGTGAATGAACCAAGCTCTGGGGATGGACCGTAACCTTCACCCGCTCTGGCGGCACATTAAAAAGCCTGCACGCCTCAATCACCTCCAAGCCCTTGTTGGCTAGAGTCGCTGAATCGATAGTAATCTTTGTACCCATATCCCAAGTGGGATGCTTCAAGGCATCTGCAGGTTTCACAAAGGGAAGCTCATCTCGTGGTTTTTCCCGAAAAGGACCACCGGATGCAGTAAGTACAATCTGTCCAATGGTGTCAGATCCAAATTTTTGCACAAGGGTGAATACGGCAGAATGCTCAGAGTCAACCGGCAGAATTCTGCAACCATTCTGCTCCGCCAGCTGTGACACCAAAGGACCAGCCATGACGATGGTCTCCTTGTTGGCCAAAGCCAGATCCATTCCCGCCTGCAAGGCGTAGACCGAAGGCATGAGTCCGGGGGAACCAGCGATTCCATTGACTGCAATATCGGCTCCACAGGTGGAAATGAGATGCTCCAAAGCTTCTGGCGGTTCCTGTCCAGTGAGACAGGTGGGAACACCACCAAACTCACAAGACAAGGCCTTCAGTTTTTCTTTTGAGGAATGTGCTGTCAAGGCAACAATCTGGAACCTGTCGGGAAATTCCCGGACAATATCAAGGGTACTTGTTCCGATGGAACCAGTACAACCGAGGACAAGTATTTTTTTCATAAGTCTGTAAATAGCATTGTAGCAATAAAATAGAATAGGGGGGCTGCCATTAGGACTGAATCGATGGAGTCCAAGGCTCCCCCACGGCCAGGAATAAAATTGCCGGAGTCCTTTTCCTTTGCAGAACGCTTGAATACTGACTCTGCAAGGTCTCCGAGAATGGCGGAGATGGAAACCGCAAGTCCCAGGATGACCATCCTCCACAAGGAGCCTGCGAACACCTGGGGCCAGATAAAGGCACATAAGATTCCGCTGGCAATGGCTCCAAGGATTCCACCTACAAATCCCACGATACTCTTGTTGGGACTGGCCTTTACATATCCCCTGTTTCCCTTTCCAAAGAGCATTCCGAAAAACCAGGCGGCGGAATCACAGAGGAATACCATCACTAAGAACAAGACAATAAATTCAGTGGAATGCTCCAGTACTGTCATTCTGGACAGGAACGAGAGCAGGTAGCCGCCGTAAAACAGCACAAAGAGTGATCCCACCAGCTTATGGTTTGAGTCCTTGAAGGGCTCCTCTGGATTTTTGGCATTGGGGCAGAACACCTCCATAATCAGCAGAGCCATGAAGCTGGCAATGAAGACCAGGGTGGAAAGTACGAAATCAAGCTTCAGCAGCGCACAGATATAGGTTGACAGTGGAATCAATGTGGACAATCCCACAACAATTGCCTTTCTCTGCATGGGTATATTTTTGGACAGCAGATTATATATCTCACAGGAGGCAACGGAAGCGAATACTACAATGGCAATATGCAACAGAATGTGGTGAAGGGGAGTGAAGCACACAAAAAACACCACAAGGGGAAGGCCAACAAAAAAAGTTAACAATCTATTTACAACCTTGCTCATTGCTCCTCCTCCTCACGCTCTACATCTCCATATCGTCGGTTACGTTGCTGAAAATCACTCAAAGTTGTCAGGAACTCATCCTGGGTATAATCCGGCCACAAAGTATCTGAAAAAAACAACTCGGAGTAAGCCGACTGCCACAACAAGAAATTGCTGAGTCGCTTTTCACCGCCAGTGCGGATAATGATGTCTGCATCTGGCAGCTCTGGAACATCAAAGGCAGCCGAGACATCTTCCTCTCTGACATTCCCAGACGCAAACTTAGGGGTGAGCTTTTTCATAGCCCGCAACAGTTCATCCCTACCACCGTAATTGATGGCCAGAACAACGGTCATCCTGTTCAAGTGAGCTGTCTCTGTTTCGGCAAGCGTCATTTCCCGCTGCACTTCAGGGGGAAGCCTGCTGGTGTCACCCAGATGACGTATCCTGATGCCATGCTGCTTGTAGAACTTATACTCAGCACGAAGATGACGGGTGACAAGGCCCATGAGAAAACCAACCTCCTCCTCTGTACGCTTCCAATTTTCCGTTGAGAAGGTATAGAGAGTCACATACTTTACGCCTGCATCGGCGGCACAGGAAACAATCCGCTTTGCCACCTCCAAGCCTTCCTTGTGACCGGCTGTGCGGGGAAGCTTTCGTTTCTGGGCCCAGCGGCCATTCCCATCCATGATGATGCCAACATGGATGGGAACAACCTTGTCATCCGTAGTAATGGCAGCCATCAGCCTTCCATGATTTCCTTTTCTTTTTCTTCAAGAATCTTGTTGATATCTTGAATGTACTTGTCCGTGGACTTCTGGAGGTCAGCCTCATCAGTCTTCAGTTCATCCTCAGTGATGACTCCATCCTTCTGCTGCTTCTTCAGGTCATCGTTGCCGTCCCGACGAATGTTCCGGATGGCAACCCGGCTGTTCTCTGCAGTAGCTTTTGCCTGCTTCACCAGCTCCTTGCGGCGCTCGGCTGTCAGGGGCGGAATGGAGATGCGGATAACCTTTCCGTCGTTGGAGGGATTTAGTCCCAGCTCGGACTTCTGGATTGCCTTCTCTATCTCGCCGATAAGGGATTTGTCGAAGGGTTGGATGACGATTGAACGTGCCTCCGGAACAGAGATGGTGGAGACCTGGTTCAAGGGGGTGGGGGTACCATAGTAGTCAACCTTCACCCGGTCAAAAATTGAGGCCGAGGCACGACCAGTGCGCAGGGCCTTAAACTCATCCTTCAATGCCGCAATTGTCTTGTCCATGCGGGCTATTGTTGCCTCACTTACTGACATGAAATGCTCCTCAAAAAAAACTTGGTAGATGGAATCCCATGCTACCAAGGTTTGTTATAGAAAATTATGCTCCAAGCTGGTAAGAGACAACCTTGGTGATTGCCAACTTGGCTCCCACGTTCTTACCAATCTCTTCCATTTTCTTTGTTACAGAAACCTTGTCGTCCTTGACAAAGGGCTGGTCCATGAAACAAATCTCTGCCAGGTGCTTGTTCACCTTGCCCTCAACAATACCCTTCTTCACGTTTTCGGGCTTGTCCAGGCTCTCCACCTGCTTGGTGAAGATCTCACGCTGCTCCTGGATGTAGGCGGCATCCACGTCATCCCGCTTAATGAAGGCGGGGGTGAAGGCTGCAATGTGCAGGCAGCAGTCATGGGCAAACTCAACCACATCGGCGTTCTTTGCGGCCTCTGCGGGATCTGCAGAAACAACGGTAATGACACCAGTCTTTCCGTCACTGTGAACATAGCTGGACACTGCGGCATCTGCAGGTACCTCCACCAGCTCCAGCCGGCGAACAGTCATGTTCTCGCGAATCTTGGTGGCCAGATCCAGCAGCATGTCTGACAGCTCCTGATTGATCTCGGTGTATCCCTTAGCAATGACAGTGGCGACGATGTCGTTTCCAATCTTCACGAAGTCCTCGTTCTTTGCAACGAAGTCCGTCTCACACGTGAGCTCACAGATAGCAGCCTTATTTCCCTCAATCTTGATGAATACACGTCCTTCGGTAGTCTCCCGGTCGGCACGCTTGCCAACGGCAGCCAGTCCCTTTTCTTTCAGCAGCTTCTCAGCGGCTGCGGCGTCACCGTTGGTCTCGGTGAGGGCTTTCTTACACTCCATCATTCCGGCACCGGTTCTGTCACGCAGTGCCTTTACATCAGCGGCTTTAATTTCCATTATCTATTTTCTCCAGTCTTATTTGTACAGCTTGTCCTCGTCCACCAGATCATCGTCATCGGATGTGGCTACATCCTCCTCCTTGGGCTCGGTGGGAGTATAGTTGCTATAGTCGATAATCTCTTCCTCATCGGACTTCTTGGCTGCGTCAGTGGTAATTTCCTCGTCCTCGTCTTGCAGATTCTCGATGATTTTGAGTCCAGCCTCATTGTCTGCATCGATAACAGCGTTGGCAATGATCTGGGTGAAGAGGGTGATGGCACGGATTGCGTCATCATTGCCGGGGATGGGATAGTCGATTCCCTCGGGATTGCAGTTGGTGTCAACAACGGCCACGATGGGAATACCCATGCGGCGGGCTTCGGTTACAGCAATCTGTTCCTTGTGGGTGTCAATGATGAAGATGGCGCCGGGCAGCTCCTTCATTTCCTTGATTCCGCCCAGGTTCTTCTCCAGCTTTGCCTTCTCCTTCTGGATTGCAGCGATTTCTTTCTTGGTGAGATTCTCAAAGGTTCCGTCAACCTCCATCTTCTCAAGCTTCTTGAGGCGGAGCAGTGACTTCTTGATGGTAGAGAAGTTGGTAAGCATACCGCCAAGCCAGCGGTTGTTTACATAGTACATGCCACAGCGCTCGGCCTCCTTGGCGATGGCCTGCTGTGCCTGCTTCTTTGTTCCTACGAACAGCACTGACTTTCCAGCCACTGTTACCTTGCGGATAGCCTCGTATGCCTCCTTGATGGATACGATGGTCTTCTGCAAGTCAATGATGTGAATTCCATTCCGCTCTGCGAAGATGTACTTCTTCATGCGGGGATCCCAACGCTTGACCTGGTGGCCGAAATGCACGCCAGACTCAAGCAGACTCTTCATGGTTACTACTGCCATGAGACACTCCTTCCCGGAAGCCTTTTGAGGCTTCCTCCAAACTCTATTTCTCGTAACGTGGTTCTTAGGGAAGCACGCCCGGAAGATTCGGCAAACCACGGCGACCTACGGACGGCCATGGTCTGTAGACAGGTCTTACTCCAAGCCAATCAAGGAATACCCCTGTTCCTTCAACATATCATATAATTCAAAGAGTGGCAAGCCTATCACTGTGCTGCTGGTTCCCTCTATCTTGCGGATGAAGTAGGAGCCAAAGCCCTGTATTCTGTAGCCACCAGCAACGTTGTGCCATTCGCCAGTAGAGATGTACCAGTCAATCTCATCTTGGGAGAGGGCGGCAAAGGTGACATCGGTCCTGGCGGTCTTGGTGGACAGGTACTTGAGCCGTCCGTTGTACAGGGCCATGGAGGTGAAGACAGTGTGGGTCCTTCCAGAAAAATCCTTGAGGAAGCTGACAGCTTCGTCAATGTCCGCAGGCTTTCCGTAGACTTTTCCGTCCATGATCATGGTGGTGTCGGCACCCAAAATCCACGGAACCTCCTGCTTCGCAGGAAGAATCTTCGATACATATTCAACTTTTTTTGATGCCAAGTACTCAGATATTTTCTCCAGCTCGACTCCAGCCAGTTCAGACTCATCAATCTCTGGGATGATGACCTGAAAGGGTACTCCAAGTGACTTGAGGATTTCTTGCCGGCGGGGTGATCCTGATGCTAAAATGATTGGTTCCAATGTTTCCTCCCTTGACATTTAAGCTAAATAACTATATTCTACTACCCATCCGAGAGATTAGCTCATTTGGATAGAGCGTCGCCCTCCGGAGGCGAAGGTGGCAGGTTCGAATCCTGTATCTCTCAAATCAACCAACAAAAAAGGACGCTGAAAAGCGTCCTTTTTTGTTTCTTATTTCTCTCCAGAACTCCTGTTTGAGTTAGAGGATGACACACCAGTCAACTGACGCAGCAAGTCGTAGGCCTTCTGGCGCACAGCAGGCACGAAGGTGTAGTTGGATGCAATCGCCGAAATGGACTGAATCATAGGTGACTTGTCCTCGACGGAATCCCCCAACTTCTCGTAGGCAAACAGGATTTCATGGGCCAGACTGCTGGTGGGGTTCAGTGTAGCATACTTCTTCTGCACCCAAATGATGGTGGACACAACCTCGTCCTTCTCGTTGATTCCAATGTCTCCCAGGCTGCGGACAGCGGCGGCAACAACGGTAGGCTCGTTGTCTGCCAGGGCAGTCTTTACGAGAATAGTCTTTGCCTCTTCAGTCTTTACCTGTCCAAGCAACTCGCAAGCCTCAGCACGTACATCGGGGAAGTTGTTCATTAGACGGCCATTGGTCCGGGACTGGGACGAGATTCCCTCTCCAGCCAGTGACTCCAGTGCATAAATGATATCAGGGCTGGTTCTGCCACCTTCGATGGCACCCCTGATGTACTGAAGGGAAACAAGTTTGTTGTCCCTGTCATCTGTATCTGCCAATTCCCGGATGATTACATCCTCAACACTGCTCAAGTACTCTTCTTCAACCGTTGTTTCCTCCTGCACAGTCTGCTGTGAGAAGGCAAAACTGGTAAAAAGCAAGCCCACACAAAGAAGCAAAATGATTTTTGCTGACTTCATTCAATATCCTCCTAAAACCAGATTCTATAACTATAATACATAGGATTTAAAAAATCAATCTTTACAATCGTCAAAATCACAATGTATCTAGCTTCAGCAACCATTTATCGTCCACTTTCTCAAAAGTGTAAAAAACGATATCCCTGTTTTTCTGCACCTGCACAGCCTTAACTAAGGAATCGGACACATAGCGAATCTCGTCAACCTGATGACCGGACCGAGCGGGCACGAAAATGTACTTGAAGTAGTCCTGCAGGCCAGAGATTTTCAGCCCCTTTACCGGAAGCTTGGCCTCCACCTCCTGCAAGTGGTTAGGTTTCGACCAGTACTCACGGGAACTGGGGGAGACATATCCCAACCACGCCCGGTAATTATTGGTTTTCATAATATTAGCAAGTTTATCTATTGTATCTAGAATATCCTGCTTGTCCTTGGTGAAGGTGTCGATGGTAACCTTTCCGTCACCATTCAGGGCAACAGTGGAACGGAGGAACTCCTCCTCTTCGGGGGTAAGTTCCTTCACAGGCTCGGGCTCCGGCTCGGGCTCCGGCTCAGGTTCGGGTTCTGGCTTTGGATCGGGCACTTCAGTCTTTTGTGGCTGGGGCTGTACAACCTGAACCTGCTCTTGGACAGGCTCCGTGCTGGAGCATCCTGCGACAACAAAAAGAAGAACAAGAAAAAATGACAGAATTGATAATCTCTTCATAGTATAACTGTATCACTCTTTACCTTTTTGGTCAAATATAATATTGTGAGTTTATGATAACTGCTGTTTTTCCTGGTTCCTTCGATCCTCCGACCTACGGGCATCTGAACATCATCGAGCGTGCCAGGACCATCTTTGGCCGGCTCCACGTGGTGGTGGCTATAAACAAGGGGAAGCACTGCCTGTTCTCATCGGAGGAGCGCGTACAGATGCTGGAGGAGTTGACCTCTCAGTGGGACAATGTGCGGGTGAGCACCTGGGACACCCTGATTGTTGACTATGCGAAGGGGCATGAGGCCTCGGTATTGGTGAGGGGAGTGCGTAATATAGGAGACTTTTCCTATGAATTTGACTTGGCGCTGCTGAACCGGGGGTTAGATTCTAAGGTGGAGACAGTTTTTATCCCCACCGACCCGAAATATTTTGTGCTGAGTTCTAGCTCCATCAAGGAACTGGCTCATTTTGGTGGTGATATCTCCACCATGGTTCCTCCCCTGGTGGCAGAAGCCCTGGCCAAGAAGTTCAGTTAAAGTTTTTTGCAGCATTTCTTTTGACATTTGAACAAAAAGTGTCATTTTACCGTTGACAAAAGATGTTTATATGGTATAATGATTGACAGCCTAGGGAAAAATGTTGTATCTTAACTAGGTATAAATTACATATTATATTGAGAGGTTGATATATGGCAGTACCTAGAGCGAAAACGTCAAAGGCTCGCACCCGCAGACGGCAGCACATCAACATGAAGTTGACTGCGCCCCATCTTGTGGAGTGCAGCAATTGCGGAAACCTGGCAATGCAGCACCGTGTATGTCCCAAGTGTGGATTCTACAAGGGTCGCCAGGTAATCACACCTGAGAGCAACTAAAAGGAGTAGACCATGGACGAGTTGTTTGAGAAGATTCAGAAGTTGATTGCTGAGAAGCTGGAGATTGACGAGGCAAAGATTACCCTTGACTCATCTTTCCGCCAGGATTTGGGTGCCGATAGCTTGGATACCTATGAGTTGGTGTATGCTATCGAGGAAGAGATGGGCGTCAAGATTCCCGACGACCAGGCCAATGGTTTTGAGACTGTTCGGGATGCCTATGACTTCATCAAGTCCCAGCAGGCATAAGGTCTAACAACTGGAAGGGGTGTTTGTCCAATAGTGTGGGCAGAACACCCTTTTTTGTTTTTTAAAGCCATGTTAAAAAAAATTTCAAGCTTTATCCTAAACAGCGGTAAACTTCCTCCCCAAAGAAAAGCCCAGCTGGTGGAGTTCTCCAGGCAGAATTCCATCCTGTTCAATGATTTGCTGTTGCTGGACCTAGCCTTTCATCACCGGTCATTCTCAAATGAGGGGGGGGTAGGAAGCCAGCGATACAACAACGAGCGGCTGGAATTTCTGGGGGATGCGGTGCTGGGCATGGCGACGGCCACCTACCTGTATGAGTCCATGCTGGAGAAGCCTGAGGGGGACCTGGCGCGGATAAAGTCCGTGGTGGTGTCCGAGAGCACCCTGGCTCCCATTGCCAAGGCCATTGGAGTGCCCAAGTGCCTGGTGCTGGGGAAGGGGGAGGACCTTTCCGGGGGCCGGGAGAAGAAGGCCATCCTTGCGGACGCCATGGAGGCCATCATCGGGGCGTACTACCTTGACTCCGGCTACCAGGCGGCGGAGGCATTGGTACTGCGTCTCATCGTGCCGGAGATAGAGAAGGTACTGCAGAACAAGCACCACCGTGACTACAAGACCCTGCTGCAGGAGCATTATCAGAAGCTCTACAAGGCCTGCCCTGAGTACCAGCTGGTGAAACGAACCGGCCCCGACCACGACCGAACCTTCTGGGTGACGGTGAAGCTGGGAACGGTGACTTATGGTCCTGCCACCGGCAAGAACAAGAAGGCGGCTGAGCAGGCGGCGGCGGCAATGGCCTGGGCCGAGGTTGGGGGAGAGGACTAGGTAAGCGCCTTTATCCTGTTGTTCACGTTCCTGTAGAAGTTTTTTTTCTTCATCAAGTTTTTCTTGAACAAGTGATTTAATTTTTTTCCCGGAAAAACGCATTTTTCCTTCAGATTTTTACTATAAATAGTATAGATATATTTTTGGAGGAATAAATGCTGACAACAGAAGAGCTTGAGCGACGATGGCAGAGCCTCACGTTCACCGATGACTTTATTTTTTCACAGGTGATGCACGACGAGAGCATCTGCCGGCAAGTGGTGGAGTTGATTCTGGATGTACAGATTGGAGAGATTCGCTACCTTTCCGCCCAGGACGAGCACAAAACTGATCCAGACACCATGGGCATCATCATGGACGTGTTCCTGCGGGATGAGAATCGAATCATCAATGTGGAGGTCCAGACGGGCCACAGGAAGGAGCTGCCCAAGCGAAGCCGCTACTATCAGAGCGTGGCCGACGCCAGTACCACCAGCACGGGATCAAAGTACCGGAATTTGCCCGACAACATCCTCATCTTCATCTGCACCTTCGATCCCTTCCTACTGGGACTTCCCCGCTACACCTTCGAGTTTACTTGCCTGGAAACCCGGCATCAACTCAGGTTGGAGGACGGTGCCCTGCGGATTTTCCTGAACACCAGTGCAAAGGCACTTTTAGACCTTGACCAGAAGCTTCAAGCCTTTTATCATTATCTCCAGGAGGGGACTGCTGAATCCACCCTGACCAAGGAGATTTCCAGCAAGATACGTACACTGAAAAACAATTCCCTCGCACGGAGGCACTATATGACCTTGGCACTGAAGATGGCTGACATACGATACGACGCATTTGAGGAAGGCTTTGAGCAAGGCCGGGAGGATGGCTTTCAGGTTGGTTTTCAAGATGGAGTGGCAAAAGGAATTGAACAAGGGATTGAACAAGGAATTGAACAAGGAATTGAACAAGGGATAAAACGTGGAATAGAGAAGGGAATTGAACAGGGAATTGAGTGTGGTGCTTACCAGAAGGCACTGGAGACGGCAAAATCCATGCTTCACAACGGAATTAGTATTTCACTTGTGGTTGACTGCACCAAACTTCCACTAGAGACGGTGGAGCAGCTAGCGAAAAGCCTGTAAATGGACGGTACTTCCGGGGTCTATTGGAGTATCAAGCCTAACATTCTGAAAGGTCATGTGTGGTTCCTGCCGAAACCCAATGAATTCCTGCAAATTTTGTACTGGAAATCGGGATAGAATTCACTGGAAATTTGGAGCATGGTTTGCCTTTTGTAAAAAGAAACCCCCGCCGTGGCTGGTGCGTCACAGAGGCCGCTGCCATGGCCTGGGCGGAGGTTGGGGGAGAGGCCTAACACTGGCCCCACTGCCTTATGTTTCGGCTAGCTATGACATGTTCTCCGTTTATTTTTCCAATGACTTTAGCCGTTGCCTCTCCTCTTTTTCGGCGGCCTTGCGGGCAGCCTTTTGGGCTTTTTCCAGAGCCTTCTGTTCCTTCTTGCGCTCCTTTTCTTCTGCCTTGAGCTGTTTGGAGCGCTCGAGGTAGGATTCCCGGTCCTCTTGGCTCAAGGTCTTGAGCCATTGCTTTTCTTCCTTCTTCCACTGCTTCTGCTGTTTACGCAAGGACTTCTTCTGCTCCTTCTGCAGGAATTTCTCATAGTCGTGGGTGTCGTTCTTCTTGGAGGGGATGTAGAACTTGGGATTGGGAGAACGCTTGCTGTAGCGGACACCGAGGGATGCCTGATACTGCCAAGCCAGGTCGTAGGGCTCCATATGCTTGTTGGAGCCAAGGTTGGCATTATCGATTGAGGCGAAGCCGTTCAGCAGTAGTGTCCAGCGGCGGGCAAGGGGGAGCTGTAGCCCCACCATGCCCACGGCGCCAAGATGCACATAATGCCAGCGGTCAGACTTCTGGTACAGGAAGTGGAGCCCTGCGGCCAAGTCCAGGTACACATAGTCCAGGAAGCTAATCTGGAGGACAGGTGCCAGCATAAAATCCACACCAAAGTTCAGCATGTTCACTGGAGGCTGGGGATAGTCGTTGAAGGTGTGGCTCAGGGGGTAGTAGGCCGCCACACGGGCGAACAGCTCCACTGGAAGGGGGAAGGGAACGATGGAATCAAAGTTTTTGGTACGGACCGTGAAATACAGCCCTGCCAGGAAATCCTTGAAGACAAAGTTGGTGCGGCCGGACTGCTTGATGAGGCGGGTGTTCCAGCTGGCGGTAGCCCCCTCGTCAAAGCTCACGCAGAAATTGCTCCTGGTGGCGATGAACTCCTCCATGGACATGGGAGCCGGTGGCTGGAACACAAACTGGGGAAAGGTGGTTGCTGTTGTTGTTGACGAAGGTGTGGAGGTCTCTTCTTCAGCCTCCACCACACCCTCCGCAAACAGGCTTGTCTCAGGCTGTGGTGGCAGCGGAGTTTGGTCTGTCTGCACGGAGTCCACCACCTCCAGCCCTCCCTCCAGCTGGCCTGCACCATCCGCTGGCACCGGCTCCTCCTGCTGCTGGGAAAACAGGGGAGTAGCAGTAAGAATCGCAATGAACAACAGAATCAATGGCTTGGTAATCACATCCAGCTCCTTTAGTTGCGAACCTTGTACAGTGACAGGGGCATTGAGACTCCAGTGTCGTCCGTCCAGTTGAGGTAGAGGATGTTTCCCCTGATGTCCCACTCAGATACCCGCTGGTGGCCGGAGGCAGTGGTGAAGGTGATGGCATTCAGCAGCACCGAATACGTCCCCTCGGTGGTCACGGGCTGGTCATATATGTTGGTTATCTTGGCAAGGAAGGTGTTGTCCGCCATGAGGGTGAGGGTGGATCCCGCATTGTCCGCCCAGGTGCCCGTCAGTGGGTTGGGCTGCATTTTGCATGAGGACAGCAACAGGAGTCCTGCCAAAACCATCAGTCCAATCTTTCTCATATTCATCGTCTTGTCTCCTTATTTCACCTTATTGTAGGGTACTTCCACCCTGCCAAAGCCCTGGGGCTCCACACCGTAGGTTCCACCGCCGGCTGCCCCGCCCTTGACGGCCACTTTGTCGTGGTAGACCTTGCCGGGGTACATGCCCTTGCATTCTACGGTGCCGTCCATGGAACCGTTGGAGGACATGTCGGCGGTGGTGTTGGTGTTGCCGGTGAGGACAAAGTAGGGCCCGTTGTCCTTGTTGCCGTCTATGTAGAAGTCGGCGTAGTTGTCGTAGCGCATGATAATTCTGGCTCCCAGACCTGCTATGCTGGCATTGTAGTTGAGGGTGCCTGAAATGGAGCCGACCGTGTCATCCGTGCCAAGCTTGTCCGTGTTGCCGGGCTTGTGCATGCGGGTGAGCTTTTTGAGGGAGGAGGAGATGGTCTTGTAGAATTCCACCAGGTACTGCTCGTGGGTAAGCGCCCCGTATCCCTGCACAGGGTCTGAGTAATGGGAGCCCTGGCCCAGGGAGTTGACGGAGAGCACCTTGTACCAGTACTTTTTGCCCGCCTTGGCCGTGTCGTTGGCATCAAGGTATTCCAGTACAGCATCCGGCGAGATGGGGTCACTGGTAATCTTTCGGTATCCTGTATCTTTGGAGGAGGATCGGTACACGTGGTAGCCAGCGGGTGTGTCATTGTCAGGCTTGCTCCAAGTGACCTTGACAGGATACACCCCGGAGCCATTGGCATCAGATTCCCTAAAACTGAAATTTGCAGCCTTGGAGGCATCCTTGATGACGGCGGCAAAGGGGGTGGGAGCAACTACAGAGCTTGGCTTGCTCTTGGTGTCGCCATTCTCCGTGACAACCTTGTAGTAGCTGTGGGAGGCCACCGCCATGGTGTAGTACCCCTCGGAATTCAATTTCAGAGCGGAGGCATTCTGTGAGGCAACCGCCGTGGCGAAAGAACCAGTTTGGGAGGTGTCTCCATACACCTTGTAGACATAGGCGGCCCGCTCTGCCTCGTTACCGATGGCGGGGGAAAATTTGATGGTAATCTGTTCTTGGTCAGACACCTTTTCTGCAAAGACCTCGTCGGGAGGACTGAGGATAAAGCCCTCGGCAGCCTTCTTGTTCTCCTTGCCATCGGAGGTGAGCCTGCCAGAGTCCGAGAACTTGCTCTTCAACTCTGTTCCAGCCTCATCCAGAGCCGCTGCCTGTACCTGGTAGTAGTAGTACACTCCGGTCTTGAGGGAACGGGAGTCGGTATATTCTGTGATGTCCTTTCCGCCTCCCACCAACAGGAGGGCTGAGTCCTCGGAGCTGGAACGATAGACATAGTAGGTGACCGTATCGCTTGCGGCGGTAACGGGATCCCACTTGATGGTGATGCTTGCGGTAGTTGTTCCCCGTCCGTTGGTTACCTGGACGTTCATGGGCTGGCTGGGCGCACCTGCCACCAGTGCAAACCCCAGCTGGGGGGAGCTGGCGGTGGACAGCTGGTCATTGCGGTTCACGGCATAGACGGTGTAGTAGAATTCCTTTCCCTGGTCATCGGTGGAGATGGTATTTGTGTACTTGGTTCTGTCTGCGGTGACAGTAGCCAGCCTGACGGAACCTGCTCCACTGGCATCAGTGCCACGGTGAATTTCATACGCAGTGGCATACTCAACCTTGTCCCAGTAGACGTTCACCCGGTCGGTGTACAATCCCAAGTCTGCCCGCAGGTTGCCTGGAACACCAAAGAGGGTGCCATAGTCAAGCTTTGTGAAAGGGCTTGACTCCAGCTTGTCCCGGTTGTTCTCCGCAGAAACACGGTAGTAGTAGCGGGCATTGACCTTGGTGGCGGTGGTGTCCCGGTAGGTGGTACCGTAGACCATCTTTTCCAAGTCCTCAAACAGCTCCTCTGTAGGCTCGTCGTAGCCCCCCTGGGCATTGGGCAGGACCTCCGCCCGCTGCACCAGATAGGAGACCGCACCCTCCACCGCAGACCAGTTCAGGTCGATGGAGGTGGAGGAGTCTCCCTTGGAGACGTTGAGCTGGGCGGGGGCAGCCAGCTCCGTGATGGCCACCTTTTCCGAGAGCATCCCGGAGAGGGTGCCGCCACCGCTTCCCACGGGCATGTCCACCTTCCCCTGGAACATCTCGGCGCAGCCGGTGAGGAGGAAGACAAAAATAAGATACAGGTAAAAGCATCTTTTCATCATAATCCACATTCTCCTTTATTGGGATGGCAGGGTGGTATACTTCTTGAAGCCACCGTAAAGGGTTCTTGTCTCTCCATTGACCTCTACTATGATGTGGCCACCACTGGTAGTACCAACATCGATGAACTGGATGTTTCCGTTGTACATTCCAGACTCTACATCGGTTGGTGTGCCAGTTACAGTGAGGTCATCCCCTTCGACAAGCTCATTGTAGGTGTTCTGGTTCATGTAATAGTTTGTACCATAATTTGATCCAAAGATGTTGTGATTATACCAGTTCGGATTATCATCGAACCAATCCTCCTTTTTCTGTCCGTTGACCGACCCCGTCATATTGGTGAAATACCAGTTCGGCGGCTGGAAACTTGCAGGTGTGTCTGCTCCAAGCCTTCCCCTTATGGTCATGAAATTGCAACTTATATCGTTGAACACAAAACCCCACCTTCCGACTCCGGAAGAACTTGTGGAGTAAATCTTTCCGGTCATATCGGAGGGAGATTTTTCGAACCATTTTAATGATTGGGTAGTCCAAGAACCAACAGCACTGTTGATGCCTCGTCGCATCACCTCGCTGGCACACCACAGGAATTCCTCGTGGGTGAGTGCTCGTGCGCCCCACTTGACGTAGGTGTCATTGTAGCCGTCGGAATATGTCCAGCTTTCGGCCTTGCTCAAGACATCTCCATTTTCGGTGAATGCACGGACACGGAAGTAGAGGCGGTACTGGGTCTTCACCTCCAGCTTTGCATAGTCTGCCACCACCTGGGTGAACTTGCCGTCAGCCCTGTTGAAACCGCCTTCACCGAAGGTATATTTCTTCACCACTTCCCAGGTGGGGCTGGACTTGTTGGGGTTGTAGACCTCCACCACATAACCGCCGAGCATTCTGTTCACCTGGCTTCCCACGTGTGAGGCTGGCCATTCTATCTGCACACCCCAATTTCCTGCAGCGTCCTTCTGCTTGTTGCGGCTTGCAGAGGTGATGGAGGGTTTGGGCATGATGAATCCAACACTTGCCTTTTCTGTGGGATACACCTCATCCATGATTTTGCCCGCAAAAGCAAAGTAGGTGTCTGTCAGGCTGGGGCTTCCGCTAGGACGCACACAGTACTCATAGACAACGCCGGGAGTGGCAGTTGTATCGACTATTCCAGAAGTACTGGTGCCGGAAACACCAGCCGACTCCCATTCTCCATTCTCCGGGCGACGGTACAGGCTATAGGAATCACCAGAGAACCAGGCATTTGTCCATGTTACTTTTACACCGGTATTCTCGGTGGAGCCTTGGGCAACGTATGTTCCCTTGGTGGCCTTTACGTCCCAGCCGTAGCCAGAAGTAGCACCTTCAGCAAACTTAGCTTGCTTGAGGTGGATTTCCGCCAAGGTCACATTTGTGGCTCCGCCGGAATAGTCATATTGGAGCTCATCGGTCTCATTGATCAGTGGCAACACCAGATATTCATAGGGCGCACCCCAAGAGATTTGGGATTGGCTTGTCTCCCATCCAGAAGGTTCTGCCGGAAGTGTGGTCAGCGCAGTGTCCGTCAGGGTAAACTTTGCGGGAGTGGCGTCTGCAGCTGGAGTTACTGCCACCTCTACCTTGTCTTGTTCACTAATGGTACCGCCTAAAAGGCTTACTGTTGCAGAAAGAGTGCCTGTGCCTGTTTCTGCTCCGTCTGTGGGAGTGTTCTGTACCTCTTTGACGATATACATGTCTGTACTCTGGAAACTGGAGCGCTTGTTGCCTGTGATGTGCATTCTGTTTCTGATGATAGCATAGGCAGTTGCACCTTCAACCCTGTTCCATGTGATGTCGATACTATCGGTGTTTGCAGGACCCCCCTGAGTAACAGTAACTGTAGTGGCAGCAGGCCCCATGGTGCGTGAGACAAGGGTTTTTTCGAGGGTAATGGGAGTCAGCTTTTCTTCAGTAATGAGGTAGCTTGAACCCTCCTCGCCTTCCAGTGTGTGTTTAGTCTTAACAGGTGTAATGTTTGCGGTCACTTTCACATCAATCGGAAGACCTGAAACACCAGCATTGTCGTATCCAGTGGGATTGACAAAGGTGTATGTCTGCCCATTTTCCTGCAACGCTGTGGGAATACGCTTTGTGATTGTTCCAGATTCAATCTTGTTGGCATTGGCTACTGCAGCATCTTGATATTGTGCAGAAATAGTATAACTGTCTGCAACAACGTCCGGCCACTTTACAGTAATCTCACCGTACTGAATGTCCCCCAATTCAGGAGCAGGGGTAGAGGATGAACGTGCTGTAATTGGCCAAGATGATGTACGTCCACCGTCCGTGCCCTTTGCATACAGGATATATGTTCTTTGTTTTCCCTCATCAACTAAATCGGTGTATGTTACTTCATCACCAGTACTGTATGTATCTGCTTGGGGAATCAATGTGTTATGATCTATGGTCTTTTCACCACCGGCCTCATCATTATCTTCCTTGTACTTAATCTCAAAAATATACTTATCATTATATTCCCAAGAAAGTTCTATCTTGTTGTTATAACCACTGGTAGCAGAAAACGACTTGATCACTGGCAATGAAATATTGTCTGTAACTAAAATGTCGCCCAATACTGTCAGGCAGTCCGCTGCCTCGGCAACCTCATGCTGTGTCTGGGTCAAAATATACAGGCTGTATTTGTAATAGCCGCGGACTGCATCAGGTTGAGACAGATCAAAGTTTCTAACGTATTCCTTTACATCAGACACATTTGAGAATGGCAGATCCTCTGTCTTTTTTTGCACTGATTCGGTTTCAACCTGTCCGTCAGCACTGTAGGTTTCCAAGCTCCAATATTCTTCCCTTAGAATATAGTTGTACTCTACACCCATGGTATCAAATTCAAAGATAAAGCCTAGGGAGGCAGCAATATTCTTTGTTGCCTCCTGTTCTGGATTTTCTGCATTATCTTTAAAGGTTGTGTAAGTACCTGTTTCAAAGAGTGCCTCTGCAATGAGCCAGCCATGGTTGGTGGCGGTGGAGAGGTCGGAGCTGATGTCACGGTTGGTGACGTAGGCAAAGGACTGAACCTTGTACTCGTATTTTACTCCTTTTACTCCTTTTACTCCACGATCCAAGTTCTTGTCTGTGTCTGTCCAGGTGACAAGATTACCAGGGGTGTACTCCTCGTCCTCCGCTCCAAATTTCACCAGTTGGGGCTCGCCCTCCTTTGCCTCGGTAGTTTTTCCAAAGTCGGCCTTTACCAGCTCCCATCCCTTCTCTGTGTCGGTGGAGCCTTCCACAAATTCCCTGCGGTAAATCTTGAAGTAGAGGGGCTTCTGCTCGTAGAGGCCGCCGGGGAGGGCAACGTCCACCAGCTCGGGCAGCTTGAAGGTGAGGGTGATACCGTCCTTGGACTGTCCCTGCTCAACCTTCAGCTCCTCCGGGGCGTTGGGGCGCAGGCGGCGGGCTGTGGCGGCATCCATGGGGTCTCCGGCCTCCACCTTGTCCTGGGCGGTAATGAGGTATGCCTCCACCTTGTACTGGTAGTCGGTGTTGGGGGTGAGGTTGGGGATGACGGCCTCGGTCTTGTCGCTCCGGCTGCCGTCCACCACGACACGGGCAAGCTCGGATCCCTTTGAGTCGTAACAAATTACATTGTAGCGAACCTGGTCCTGGTAGGCGTCCACATTGCCCATGTACCAGTACACGGTAACATCGCTGTCCTCCTTGCCCTCCACGCCCTCTATGCCGCTGATGAGGGGTGTTGCCAGGGCGGTTCCCCGGACAATGCTGCTGAAGGGGGATTCCTCGCCCCCGTAGTTCACGGCGGTGACCCGGTAGTAGAAGTCGGCTCCAGCTGGCACCTTCATGGTGTAGGAGGCCTTGTCGCTTGCGGCTTCTCCCACCTGCACGAAGGTGTCGAACTGGGTGCTGGCGCGGTACACATTGTAGCGGGCTGCGTCCTTCACAGGATCCCATGTGAGGGTTATCTCCCTGGATCCGCCCTGGGTGGACTGGAGGTTGGCGGGCGCTCCAAAAGAGACGGCAGAGCCAGCAGTCTGCTGGTTGTCCTGCGTCCCATTTTGGCTACCCCCAAAGGTGGGCTGGGACAGGAGATGGTTCTTGCATCCAATCCCAAAAGCAAGGATTGCAAGGGTAAAAACAACACTCAACAGTGTAGAAAGGTTGTGTCTGCGCATGTGGACTCCTCTCATTGTAAAAAAACTCTTATCATACACAATATATTTTTTTTTCTCTAAACTCAATGTATTTTCGGGTATATTATCATGAAAAAAAAATGAAAGAAGATGAACGTGTTTTTTACTGGGCGGCTGTGGATTCTGCCCACCTTGCACTGTGGGAAAAAGTATGGTATCCTCACCATCATGGGCCGTTCCGTTTACGAATTTTCATACAAAGAGCGCAAGAAGCTCAGAAATACCATTCTTTTCTTTGTGGGATTGTTCCTCCTCATCTTTGGGCTGAGCACCCTTGTCTCCAAGTTCCTGCTGTTTCCCGTGGTGGTGAAGTCCGACTCCATGCTGCCCCGCACTGACCGTGGTGGTGTGGTGCTGGCCTCTCCCATTGGCTCGGTGGACCGGGGGACCACGGTGATTCTCAAGCCCCAGCTGAAGGAGCGGATGGGAGCGTTCAAGGCCTTGGCCAGCCGCTTTGTCTCCTTTGTCACCTTCCAGCAGCTGCAGGCCTTTGAGCCGAATGGAAGGGCCTATGCCGCCGGCAACGTGATGCGCCGGGTGGTGGGGCTTCCGGGGGACACCATATATATGAAGGATTTTATCCTGTACGTGCGGCCTTCTGGAGACCAGCACTTCCTGACGGAGTTTGAACTGGCGGACATTTCCTACGACATCAACATTGGCGGCCTGCCGGAAGGCTGGGACCGGACGATGGGTGCTGCCGGCAACATGGAGGAGCAGACGCTGGGGGAGGGGGAATACTTCCTGCTGTGCGACAACAGGATTGAGGGTGTGGACTCCCGCATCTGGGGGCCTGTCCATAAGAAGGCCATCGGCGGCAAGGCCCTGTTCCAGTACTTTCCCTTCTCAGGCTTCGGTTCTCTCTAGGTTCCCCTCAGAACATGACATCCTTTGATACCATTCCTTCTCTCTACATCCACATTCCCTACTGCGGCTCCAAGTGCTCCTATTGCGACTTCTTTTCCCTGCCGTCAGCGGGCGTGCCTGACCAGTATGTGGATGCACTGGTGGGCCAGCTGGGCTCCTTCCGCAGGGAGGGGCTTCTGGGACGGCTGGAGACGGTGTACTTTGGGGGCGGCACCCCCAGCCTCCTTTCCTGCGCCCAGCTTTCCCGCATTATGGAGCAGGTTCGTCCCCACCTGGAGCCAGACGCCGAGGTGACGCTGGAGGCCAACCCGGAGAGCCTGACCAAGGAGCTGCTTGCGGCGGCCAGGGGGTGCGGGATTGACCGCATCTCCCTGGGCATCCAGAGCCTTGACGACGGGGTCTTGGGCTGCGTGGGACGGCGCTGCACCGCAGGCAAGGCCCGGCGGGCGCTGGGGCTGCTGGCGGAAAGCGGCATGGCCTTCTGCACCGACTTCATAGCGGGGCTTCCGGAGCAGGGGGACCAGGAGTTTCTTGCAGGGCTGGAGGAGGTGCTGGCCTACAGGCCCCGCCATGTCTCGCTGTACTCCCTGACGGTGGAGGAGGGGACCCGGCTGCACCGCCAGATTGAGTCCGGTCAGCTGGACTGGTTCCCGGAGGTGGCTGACAGCCAGTGGATTGCCGGGCGGGACCTGCTGGAGGCGGCGGGCTACCTCCAGTACGAGGTGTCAAACTTTGCCCCCGCCGGGCAGGAGAGCCGCCACAACTGCGCCTACTGGAGGCAGCAGTCCTACCTGGGGGCGGGGGCGGGGGCTGCGGGAACCCTGTACCGCTGGGGGGCTTCTGGGGAGCTTCTGGGGGGCCTGCGCTACACCAACACCACCAACATTGACGAGTACGTCGGCTTCTGGAGCGCCGCTGGCGGCGGACAGGGCGTTTTTTCTGGTAGCGGAACTGATTCTGGTGGAGAAGCTTTTTCTGGCCACACCCTGCTGGAAGCCATGCCCGCCCAGCGGGAGGAGCTTGACCGGGACACCCTGGCATTCGAGCACCTGATGCTGGCCCTGCGGATGAAGGAGGGGGTGGACTGCGGCGAGTACCGGCGGCGGTTCGGCCGGGAGCTGGCGGCGGCGGCAACAGGCGGGCAGGAGGCAGACGGGAGGAGGGCGGCCTCCTTCAAGGACTTTTGCCGGCGTGGCTGGATGCAGGAGCGGCGGCAGGGCGGGGCGGTGGCAGGCTACACCATGACCGGAGAGGGCCTGCTGTTCCTGAACCTGATTCTGGAGCGGCTGTTGGAGTGCTAAGGCTCCGAGCGGAGCCCTTGTTCTTGCTGGAGCAGAAGAACCCTCTCCAGAGGCAGACCAGTACAGACCTGGACTTGCTCGTTGGTCATACCAATGGCAAGCATGGCCCGTGCCGTCTCCAGCCTGGTTTCGTAGGCACCACGCTCAATGCCAACGGAAATACCTTCTTCACGCCCACGTTCCAGCCCGATGGAGATGCCCTCCTCACGACTCACGAAAAGCCCATCCTCGTAGGCCTCCTCCTTCAGTACCGCCATGTCAGTGGCGTAGTCGTACTCAGTCATCAAAATGCTCAAAACCTCATCTCCCTTCCGTTCAAGGTAGTCACGCAGTATGTTGCGGCGCACAGCCTCCTGGATGGCCCACTTGAGCGGGTGCTTGTGGCCCGCTGCCTTGGCATCCTCCATGAGTTCCAGGAACTGCACGTACTGCTCCAAGTCGTGGCAACTGTGCACCACGGGACTTGGATGCAGTGTCTAGTCTATGAGCTGAAGGATAACCTCCAGAGAGAGACCGGTGCCTTGGGCTACCTGTTCTGGCTCAAGTCCCATAGAAAGAAGATTCCTGGCCGTCT